>DUBE01000053.1:0-1422 GCA_012960475.1 Planctomycetota bacterium | reverse complement strand
CACGCAGGCCGTGATCTTCTTGCCCATGGGTATGTGCAGGAACTCATTGGGGCCGTGCGCGTTGCTGGCGGGGCCCAGGACCCCCGTGATCACGAACTGGGCGCGGGGGAATTTCTCGCCGAGCAGGCCCATGAAAGGGATCGTTCCTCCTTCACCCATCAGGACCGCACCGCGGTCAAAGAAGGTCCGGGACGATTCGTCCACGGCCTCGGCCAACCAATCCGCCAGTTCGGGTGCGTTCCAGCCAGCCGCGCAGCCCGTATTCCCAAAACTCACCTTTGCACCGTGGGGGGGGTCTTTTTCCAGGGTCTCCTTCACGGCGGCAACCGCAGCTTCAGGGTCGCAAGTGGGGGGGATGCGCAGGGAGATCTTCACCCGGGTGCGGGGGCGAAGGACGTTACCCGCTAGAGGAAGCGGGGGTAAGCCACCAGCACCCGTGACCGCGAGTACGGGTCGCCAGGTGCGGTTCAAGACCAGCTCGGCCAGGTTGGTCCCCATGGGGCTCGTTCCCTCCGTGAGGGGAAAACACTCATGCACATTGTTGCCCAGGGCATCTGCCACGAGCTGCGCTTGTGCGGCCCGCTCTGCTGGGATTTCCACATGCAGAGCATCGATTCGTACCTGACCCGTAGCGGAGTCCTCCAGCCGTTCGATCAAGTTGCGAACAATGCGGAAGGTTTCTGGCACGATGCCCCCCGCGTTCCCTGAGTGCACCCCTTCGGTCAAGGTCTCGACGCTGAGGACTCCCATGGCATATCCGCGCAGGGACGTGGTCAGCCAGAGCCGCTCATAGTCCCCGGCGCCGCTGTCCAGACAGACCACGAGGTCCGGCTCACCGATGCGCTCTCCGAGATGGTCTATGTAGTGGGGCAGGTCGTAGCTCCCGCTCTCCTCGCAGCCCTCGATCAGGATCACGATGCGCGGATGAGGAATCCCCTGGGCCTGCAGTGCCTCGATCGCCGTCAGGGAGGCGTAGGCCGAGTAGCCATCATCCGCGCCGCCTCGGCCGTAGAGCTTGTCCCCTTCAAGCGAGGGCTCCCAGGGACCGTGGCCTTCCCGCCAGCCCTCCATTTCAGGTTGTTTGTCGAGATGGCCGTACATCAAGAGGGTGGAGTCGGGATCGCCGGGGATCTCCATGAAGATCAAGGGTGTGCGCCCTTCGAGTTCAATCAACTCCACCTCAAGGCCACGAATCGACCGCCCGCGGCACCAATCACCAATCCACTGGGCGGCACGATCCATGTGGCCGTTGGCCTTCCAATCCGCATCGAAGTCCGGTGATTTGTTGGGGATGCGGATGTACTCGATCAGGCTGGGAATGATCTCTTGATCCCATACGCGGTCAACAAATTTCGTGATCTCCTGGGGGTTCATGTCCGGAGCCTACTCGACTGGGAGACCCTTGGAAAACTGAAGCCGCTG
>DUBE01000052.1 GCA_012960475.1 Planctomycetota bacterium | reverse complement strand
GGATGCGCGCTTGGGTGCTGCCGGGGATTGGAGTTTTCAGGTGGCGGTGCGTGCAGCGGAGGAGTTTGTGCCCCTGGCTCAGATTCTTCGGTCACGAAAGACTCAAGGCTGGCTGCGGCTGGAGGCGGATCTTGTGGACTATCAGGGCCAGGATGTGGAACTCCGTTGTAGCGCTGCGCTTGTCAGTGGGGGAGACGTAGATCAGGAGCACCCCGGCCTCTGGTGGGGCGCGCCCCATGTGCTGGGTCCGCGCCTGAAGGATGGTCGCCCGGATGTGATCCTGGTGACTCTGGACACCCTGCGTTGGGATGCGCTGGGTTGCCTGGGTGGAAGCGCCGCCACCCCAAATCTCGACGCTCTGGCTGCGAGCGGGTTGCTCTTCAGCAACGCCTGGAGTGCTTGCAACTCGACTCTTCCCAGTCACGCTTCGATCCTGACGGGCCTCAGCGTGCCTCGCCATGGCTTGCTGGACAACCGCTCGCGCCTCGATCCCACCATCCGGACCATGGCTCAGAGCTTTGCCGAGAAGGGCTATCGCACCGCTGCTGCAGTCAGCGTGCACCACCTGGAGCCTGCCTATTCGGGCTTGGGCAGGGGCTTTGATCTGTTCCACCGGGTGCGCCGGGGGGCGGTGGTGGACGGGGCCATGACCTTGGAAGTGGTTGAGGAGTGGCTTGGGAGGGAATCCTCACAGGCGCCTCTGTTCCTTTGGGTGCACCTCTTCGATCCCCACACCCCCTATGGTCCGCCCGCTGAATTCTTGGCTGCCTACGAAGCAGAGCACCCTCCCCCCGCGCGAGAAGTCGACCCACCTACTATTGGTCGCAGCATGTACACCAAGCCCGGGGGATTCTTGGAGGGCGTGACCAATCAGGCCTACGCCCAGCACCTCTATCGCGCGGGGGTGGAATACACCGACAACCTGTTTGGTTCGCTGGTTGAGGACCTCGATCGATCCCGCGGACCCAAGGCCTATGCTCTGGCCGTACTCAGCGATCACGGGGAGGCCCTCGGGGAACAGGATGTGTGGTTCAACCACTTGTTCTGCTACCCCGCTGTGTTACGGGTGCCCATGATCTTGTCGCTGCCGGGAGGTCCCCGGGGAGTCGTTGAACAGCGCGTCTCGAGCCTGGATCTGGCTCCGACCTTCAGTCACTGGCTGGGCCTCGAAATGCCCGCAGGATTACCTGGGGATGATCTTCTGCGAGCCGCTGCGGGCAAGCTGAACGCTTCCCGCCGGGTGCGTTTTGTGCACAGCGCTCTCTTGCAAGCGGGCTGCTGTGAGACCAACCTGCATTTCATCCACACCCTGGCAGATTCCAATCAACTGGGTCCCGGTCGCGAACTCACCGTGGGTCAAAGCATGCTCTTCGCCCCTGATCAGGATCCGGCTTTTTTGCATGATCTCGCCAGCGAGAACTCGGCGCAAGCCGCTCGCCTGGAGCGGGATGTGAAGGGCTGGGTCGAGCGGGTGAGCATGGGCAAGCGTCTGGGCGCCGAACTGAGTGCCGAAGAAGAGGTCCGCCTCGATGCCCTGGGGTATGGGGGAGGAAATCAGGAACGCTGAGCACCGCGCCCTGCCTGGAAACCCAGGCAGGGGTTCAATTGGGACGTCGGGAACCCTATCCTGGCCCTTGTGAATCTCCCTCCTGAACAGTCCAGCGCCGGCCCTGCACGATTGATTGTCCTGGACGGGGTGGACGGCTGTGGCAAGTCCACCCAGGCCCTGCGGCTCGTGGCACACCTCTCAGGACTGGGACGCCAGGTGGAGCACGTGCGCGAACCAGGGGGCACCACGGAGGGAGAACTTCTGCGGGACTTGCTGCTCGATCGTGATTCGGATTTGTCCCCGGGAGTGGAGGCGCTCTTGTTTTGCGCAGCCAGGCGCCAGTTGTTGGAGAAACGAATCGGGCCCTGCTTGGAGGCGGGGACCAGCGTGGTCTGCGAGCGCTTTCATCCTTCGACTTTTGCCTACCAGGCGTTTGCCTGGGGTCTGCCCGAGGAGCAAGTGCTTGAGTTACTCCATGGCTGGGCCGGATCGCCCGAGCCGGATCTGACTTTGATCTTGGATCTGCCCGTGCAGCTTGCGGCGGAACGGCGCGGGGTGTCAACGGATCGTATTGAAGACCGCGGGGTGGACTTTCAGGATCAGGTCGCGTTGGGGATGAAACGTTATGCAGAGGTGTGTTTCAAGACCTCTGTTGTCATTGACGCGGACGGAGACGAAGACCAGGTGGCGGCGCGAGTTGCCGAGGTGGTGCGTGGTGTCCTCTGACATACAGGTTCCCGAAATCATGGGCCATGGGGCTCTCTTGCATGGTCTTTGGGCTGCGGCTGAAGCCGGTCGCCTTGGTCATGCGCTGCTCCTGACCGGGCCTTCCGGGGTGGGCAAGTTCCTGACCCTTGAGCGCCTGGCAGAGGGGCTCTTGTGTCAGCATGGACCGGGGGAACCTTGCCGGAAGTGCCCCGCCTGTCGTCGAGTAGCAGCGGGCTCCCATCCGGATCTGTTGCGTGTGGATGCCTTGAGTCATGGCTTCGAGGAGTTGACCATTCACTTTGTGGCTCGACGGGAGGTGCGACCTCAAAATGCCTGGGCGGGGGAATCAATCGAGACCTTCCTACGTCTGGTGGCGGGGGAAGCTGGTTGGCGCGTGGTATTGATCCGCGATGCGGATCGCATGAACGAGGAGACCCAGAATGCTCTCCTGAAGACATTGGAGGAGCCCGGGGAGCAGGTGCTGCTGGCACTTGAGACCTCGCGGCCCGAGGCCCTGCTTGACACGGTGCGCAGCCGCTTGGTGCAGCACACCGTTTCGAGCTTGACCACGGCGGAAGTCAGTCAGGCCCTAGCCCGGGAGGCGCCCGAGTGTGCGGCGGATCCGGAATGGCTGCGGCTGGCGGCGGGTTCCCCCGGTCGGCTGCTCAAGCTCTGGCGGCGCGGTGCCGGGGAGTGCTTGTCGCTCCTGATGCGGGCGTTCCGCGAACCGATTCAGGCGCCCTCCTTGGCTGCCGAGTTGTTGGAATTGCCCGGTGATTTCAAGGGGCGTACTCCCAAGGCAGAGGAGCGTAACAGGGTGCGGTTTCTGTTGGAGCTGGGCCTTGAGGTGTTGCGCGATCAGGAGCGTTTGGCGGCTGGGCTCGCACGGGAAGATGTCATGCATGGGGCGAGGCTGCAGGATTGCCCCTGCCCAAGTGATGCGGCCAGGGCCCGGCGGCTTGAGGTCTGGCTTGAGGGACGCCGGGACGTGGACCTCAATCTCAATCCTGGGGGCGTATTGGAGCGTATTCTTGATTTCACCAACAGTCTGCTGCTGGAACGCCAGCGGGCATGAGCAACTCAACTCTCTTCTGACCATGGACACGATTCGCCGCGCAGCCAAAGAAGATGGACGCTTTGCCGTGGAGGCCTATCATTTCTTGCTGTCAGGTCTCGATCAGGCGGTGAAGATGACCGGGCGCTCGGAAGCGGAAGTCCCTGATCGACATGTTAGCGGTCAAGAGTTGGTGGAGGCCTTGCGTTTGCTGGCCTTGGACATTTATGGCCCCCTGGCAAAAGAGGTTTGGAACTCCTGGGGTTTGAAGACCACCCGGGATTGGGGCGAGATTGTCTTTGTCCTGATTGAATGCAAGCTTTTCTCGCGACAGGAGAGCGACTCGCTTGAGGACTTCGAGAGGGTCTTTGATTTTGAGGAGGGACTTCAACTGGCTTGGGAACCAAAGTTGCCCCTGGAAGAGGATCTGTTCGGCAGGGGAGGACAAAGGGGCTGATGCTGGATCGACTGTCTCCCCAAAGGCGCAACACGGCCCTGGCGGCATTGACCCTGTTGGCGGTCTTGGCGGCCTGGCAGGTGCGAGACATTCTGAATCCCCTGGTAGCGGGCTATGTGCTGGCCTACATCGCCCAACCCCTGGTGCTCAAACTGGAGGGTCGTGGCTGGAGCCGATTGCGGGCGGTCAACACCATCTATTTCATGTTTGCGGTCTTTTCTGTCCTGATGGGGTTGGTCGCCTGGAGTCAGGGCAGCCTGTTGGCGGAGCGCGTGCTGGATCCGGAGTTGGGCCTGATTCCCACGCTGGATGCCCGTCTAGGCAGTTTTATCGAGGCCCATCGCGGCTCGGCCTGGTTGGACTGGCTGTTTGACGATGCGGATGGAAGCACGCGGGTGGTCGGGCTCGGGGAAGGCTCGACCCTGGCGTTGCTTGCTCAGCAACTGTGGCTTGAATTCGGTGCCGGTCGCGAGGGGGATGTGGCCGCCCAGGGGGCCGGGGTCTTGAGTCACTGGTTTGGATCCGCGGTGGGCTTGGTTTCCATGCTGGTGCTCTTGCCGATCTACGCCTGGTATCTGTTGTTTGAGTTGGACCGCATTCACGCAGGGGTGCGCAAGTATGTGCCTGCACCAGAACAGGAACGCGTTACGCGCATCGCCCAGCGCATCGGAGAAGTGCTGACTGTCTTCTTTCGCGGGCGCTTGACCGTTTGCTTGATGAAGGGGGTGCTGTTGACAGTGGGCTTGTGGCTGGTGGGGGCCCCCTACGCGGTTTTTCTGGGCATGGCCTCCGGCTTCGCAGCCTTGATTCCTTTTGTGGGGGCTTTTCTTGGTTACGCGTTCACCTTCCTGGTGGCCCTGACTTCGCCCGGGGCTGAGTTTCTCGTGACCTTTGGCTTGATCAGCGCGGTATTCGCCATCGCTGAAGTGCTGGAGGGCTACTTCCTGGTGCCCCGTATTCTGGGGGATTCACTCGGCTTGCATCCGCTGTTTGTTTTTGTGGCGGTCTTTATCGGCGGTGCAACCATGGGCATGTTTGGCCTCCTCTTGGCCTTGCCCCTGGCGGCATCAGGCTTGATCCTGGTTCGCGAGTTGGTGGTGCCTGCCATGGAGCAGTTCGCGGCTGCGGATGATGTCCCACTGGCCAACGCAGAGGAGAAAGAAGAAGAGCCGACCCCTTGAGGTCGGCTCTTGGTTGTGCAGCGGGACTGAAGCCCGTGGGAGTGCATGATTGGGGCTACTTTTCGGTGCCTTCCGCCCGTCCCAGCAACTCGCGCAACTGTTTGAGTTCCTTTGCGGAGAGGCTGCGATCTGCTGACTCAGCTCTACCCAGGAGCGCCAGGGCTTCGTCCAAGAGAACTGCATCCATGGCGGCTACAGGAGGTCCATCCAGGGCGTCTTCGGCCGAATCAAAGGTCGTCTGGAATTCTGCCACTGAATTCCAATCCAGATCCTTCTGGGTATAGATCTCCTTGATTGCCGCTTGAAGCTGGAGGTCCTCTTGAAAGTCGCCCATGGGAAAGGCACTGCCGCGGGTGTCTTCCACCAGGCGGCGCACCTCAGCGCGCAGCAGAAGCCGCACATCTTCGCGGCCCAAGTTTGTCTTGAGAGATGAATAGAGTTCGTCGAAGCCAGTCCATTGATGCCAGTCTCCCATATCGGAGTCAGCCAGACGGGAGAAGGACTCGGCCTGGGCCGCTGCGTTTTCCTGGGCCCACAGGCGCAGCTTGCGCGTGCCTTGGATGCGGCGCATTTCCTTCAGGCGCCAGCCAGAGTAGCGCGTGGGGGAGACCTCCTGGTCCGGCTGCACACCTCCGGGGCTCTTGATGCTGCCATCTTCCTCCAAGGAGCGGTGAATCGAGCGTCCGCTGGGCAAGAGGTACTTCTCAATGGTCAGCTTGACCCGCGGGGCATAGTCAAATTCCCCGTCCCCATCCTGGTCGTTGGTGATTGGCTCCCAGGCATCCCGGCGGCCGTTGCGGTTCTCATCGGCGTAACCATCGTCTTCTTCTCCCGGAAGAGATATCAGGTTCTGCACTGAACCCTTGCCGTAGGACCGTTGGCCGATCAATGGGGCTCGTCCGTGGTCTTGCAGTGCACCGGCTACGATCTCCGAAGCAGAAGCGCTGAAGCGGTTGATCAAAACCACCACTGGCATGTCCGCGGGCACCAGGGCCGCCTGGCGGGTGCGGTAGGAGCGGCCCGAGCGTACGCGAGATTCGGTGGAAACCACCACCTTGCCCGCGGGCAGGAAGAGATCTGCCACATTGCGCGCCTCGTCAAGGAGTCCGCCGGTGTTGTTGCGTAGATCCAGAATGATTCCACGCAGGTCCTGTTCCATCAGGTTGTGCAAAGCGGTTGCCATCTCGGTGCTGGCCACGCGGCTGAATGTGGATAGCTCGATTAAACCAATGCCACCTGGGAGCATGACAAAGTGCACCGGAGGGATAGTGATCACCCCGCGTTTGATGGTGACCGCCATTTCTTCGGTGGGACGATCGATCAGTTCCGAGTCCATACCCCGGCGCCAGATGTAGAGCTTTACGTCGGTGTTGGGCCGTCCCTTGAGGCGCTTGATCACCTCGGTGCTTTCCTCACCCAGGGTGGGCCAGCCGTCCACCTTGACGATCTTGTCATCGGTGTAGAGGCCTGCCTTGTATGCCGGTCCGGAGTAGATCGGCTTGGTGATGGTGAAGAGACCGTCTTCACGGTCCACATTCACATAGGCACCGATGCCCCCGTATTCCGCTTCGATGTCCTGTTCAAACTTTTGCCAGGCGGCAGAGTTGAAGAAGGACGAGTGCGGGTCCATGCGCCTCAACAAGCCTTGCATGGCGGCTTCAACCAATTCCTCTCGTTCCACCGAATCCCCTTCGATGTGAAAGCGACGGACCAGCTCGATCAGGTTGCCGATTCGTTGCAGGTCCGGGTCTCCCTGGTTCCCCTGCAGCAAGAGTTCTGCGCTGTGCTCACGCGCTCGTCGCAACTCCGTGTCCTTGAAGCGGCGGATTTGCAGTTGCTTGAGGTATGAGCGCGCCAGCAGGCCATCTGGCCCTGGTTCGGTGGCGAGGCGTTCAAGTACGGGTACAACACCTTGCACATCTTCCATTGCGCCCAGCTCGGCCAGGCCCAGAGCGCCGCGTCCCGAGAGGGTGGGGTCGCTCGATTCCAGAAACTCAAACAGCACCCGACGTGGGCGGGCCAGCTGGTCGCCCAGGCCAATGCCGTGAGCTGCCACCGCAGCAGAAACCCGGGTGGCGGGGGCTTGCTCTCCATTCACAGCCACGGTTGTCAAGGCCTCGGCCAGACTGCGGCGGGTTTCCAATGGGCCACGGTCAAAACCTGCGCCGGAGGCGAGTTCGGCGGCGGCCCGGGCCGCTTGGGCATCGGGAGCCTTGAGCACGGTGCTCAAGGATCCAGCCAGCATTTCCAGGTCGGGCTCGTCTCCGCTCAAGCGCGTGGCCACCAGGAAAAGGGTCGTGCGCGGTTTGTTGTCCTCAACCTGCAGCAGGCGCTCCACCTCTCGGTCAAAGGCTGCTCCCGCCTCGTCCCCCAGAATGCGTCCTACCTGCCGTGCTTCGCGAAATAGTTCCGCTACCGGCAGATCCTGGGCAGCCTGGGCCTTCTTGGCCAGCAGGGTCGCAAAATCATCCTGTGGGAGAGCGTGATGCGCTCCGCCGAGGGTGGCAAGTGGGCAGACCAGGAGGGCGTAGATGACTCGGTTCATGAAGGCTGAGGCTAGAAGCTCGGGGGGATGCGCAGCAGGTGGCACCCCCCTTGGATATCGGCAGGTATTGTCCTCTGGCGGGAGGCTTGGCCCAAGGTACTCCTAATCTACGGCTCCCAGACCATCATCGCAGGTGCTGTTACCGAAACCTATCCTTGAATATTGCCCCCCGGGAGCGTCCCGGGACGCCTGGCTCGCGCCCCGGAAGAGCAAGCCCTTGCACCGGATGTGGTTTGCCCCCTGCTTGGGCCCAATCTGGTCCATAATTCCCCCTAGGGTGCTGGCCTCTTGAGCTTGGCCAGCTGCCCCTTCTCAAGCGCGCCCCCACCCTTCGATTCCATGTCCCAGGACAACCAGCAGACCCCCGCTCCATCCCTTTCTCATGTGGCCGACCTCGAAAGCGGCCCCCGGGCACGCATGGTCGATGTCTCTGGTAAGCAAGAAACCCAGAGGGAGGCCACTGCGCGAGCTATCGTGGAGTTCCCGTTAGGGCTTCTGGAGGGCATCTTGCAGGAGGGGGGGCCCAAGGGACCGGTGCTGGAAGTGGCGCGCATCGCAGGGGTGGGGGCCGCCAAGCGGGCCGGCCTCTTGATCCCGCTCTGCCATCCCCTGGGCCTCGATGGGGTTGATGTGGACATCGAGAAGGTGGATGAAAACAGCCTGGAGGTGCGCTGCACGGCGATCACCTGGGGGCGCACGGGAGTCGAAATGGAGGCAATGACCGGGGCCAGCGTGGCGGCCTTGACCCTCTATGACATGACCAAGGCTCTCTCCAAGGGCATCAGCATCAGGAAAGTGGAGCTACTGGCCAAGAGCGGCGGCAAGTCCGGTACCTGGCGTCGGGAGGAGTGAGGGACTTGTCCCCGGCGGAATAGTCTGGGGACTCCCCGGGGCGGCCCCTGGGTTCCCGGTGCCCTGGGGAGTATCCTGTGCCCGTGGAAGACCCCCCCCCCGAACCCCCTGCAGCACCTATGGACCTCAAGTTGATTCGAAACCTGATCCGCCTCATGGAGCGCGGAGAGGTGACTGAGCTCGAAATCGAAGACGAGCAAGCTCGCATGAAGGTGCATCTGCGCCGTGGTCCCGAGGCGGGCTCCGGTCCCCAGGTGGTGATGGTGCCGGGCAGTGCTCACGCGCCAGGACCCATGCCGGGCCTCGCGCCAGTAGTGGACTCCGGGGCCGAGGCACCTGCGGCAGAAGCAGGCGAGGCGCGTGGTGAGGGGCTGATCGAGATAACCAGTCCCATGGTGGGCACCTTCTATCGGGCGCCATCTCCCGAAACAGACCCTTTCTCCTCGGTGGGGGATGTACTCGAAGAGGACACAGTGGTCTGCATCGTCGAGGCCATGAAAGTCATGAACGAGATCCGTGCTGAATGCCGCGGGTCGATAGTTGAACTGCTCGTGGAGAACGGCGAGCCGGTGGAATTCGGCCAGCCTCTTTTCCTCGTGCGCCCGCGCTGATGTTTCGACGTATATTGATTGCGAACCGGGGGGAGATCGCCCAGCGGGTGATTCGCGCCTGCCGTGAATTGGGAGTGGAGACCGTTGCGGTCTATTCCAGCGCCGATGCGGATGCATTGTACCTGCGCCAGGCCGACGAGACGATCTGCATTGGCGGCGCGTCCGCGGCTGAATCTTACCTGGATGTGCCATCGATCATCTCTGCGGCGGAGATCGCTGATGTGGATGCGATTCATCCTGGGTATGGTTTTTTGGCGGAGAACGCCCACTTCGCCGAGGTCTGCCGTTCCTGCAAGATCGGCTTCATAGGTCCAGAACCAGAGGTGATCAGCGCGGTGGGGGACAAGGCTCGGGCGCGCGCGATTGCTATGGAAGCCAAGGTGCCCGTGGTTCCCGGATCCGACGGATTGGTTGCCGATGAAGCCCAGGCGATTCGGGTGGCCCAGGAGATCGGCTATCCGGTGATGATCAAGGCCACCTCCGGAGGCGGCGGCCGAGGTCTGCGCGTGGCCAGCAATGAGCCCAGCCTCAAGACTGGATTGCGGGCGGCTTCTGCCGAAGCTCAGGCGGCCTTTGGCGATGGGGACGTCTACATCGAGAAGTTCGTCGAGCGCCCGCGCCATGTTGAGGTTCAGATATTGGCGGATTGTGACGGCAATGTGGTGCATCTGGGTGAGCGCGATTGCTCGGTCCAGCGCCGTCATCAGAAACTGATCGAAGAATCCCCCAGCGTAAACCTCCCCCCTAAGTTGCGGGCCAAGATGGGCGAAGCCGCCGTGCGCATGGCCAAGGCTGCCAACTACACCACCGCGGGCACGGTGGAGTTCTTGGTTGACTCCAAGCAGAACTTCTACTTCATTGAGGTCAACGCGCGCATCCAGGTGGAGCACACTGTGACCGAGATGGTGACCGGATTGGACTTGATTGTTGAGCAGATTCGGGCCGCTGCTGGCCTGCCCCTTGGATTCCGGCAAAGGGACGTGGTGCAGCGCGGCCACTGCATTGAGTGCCGTATCAATGCGGAGGACCCGGCCATGGACTTTCGGCCCTCTCCAGGGCTATTGCGCGCTTTTGTGCCCCCTGGAGGGCCGGGCGTGCGCGTGGACAGTCACTGCTACGGGGGCTACCGTATTCCACCTCACTACGACTCGATGATCGGCAAATTGCTGGTTCATCGTCCCACTCGTGATGGGGCTATTCGTACTATGTTGCGTGCCCTCGACGAGTTTGTGATCGACGGGGTGGCTACCACTATTCCCTTGCTCAAGGAAATTCTGGACAATGCCGAATTCCGCGCGGGCGCTCACGACACTGGATTCGTTGAGCGTTGGTTCGCGACTCACAAGGAAGGATCATGATCAAAACCACATCCCTGCTCGTTCTCATGGTTGCGACTGGTTGCAACGCCCAGCGCTATCCCAGTCCTATGGGTGGTCCCGACACGCTTCCGCCGGGTTTCACGGATCTGCTCTTGGAAGGTCCCGAGGAGGCTCTGCTGGTGCGCCACGCAGACACTGTCCATGTGAAGCGGGCTGGTCAGACCTCGGTCCACAGTCTGCATTTCTATGACCGTCAAGCACGCATCCATGCGGGGGCGGCGGTCTTCACCGATGCTGGCGGTCGAGCCGAGTTGGTCTTTCCTCAGGGTTCTCGTGCTAGCATGCACGGCAATGGTGTGCTGGTGCTGGGCTCGCCCTCTCGGGGAGAGCCCATGGTTTCTTTCCTGCAGATTGAGCGCGCCACGGTGGCCATGAGTGCTGGTGAAGTGGTGCGACTGCCCGGTGGTTCACACCTGCTGGGTGATGGAGGGCCATTTTATTTGGAGCTGATCGCTGCCGAGATTCTCGAACTGCGTCATCGGGGCAGCAGCGAAGCGATCCTGGCCTTTGCGGATGAGCGCATTGTGCTGACCCCTGGTGATGTGTTGCATCTGCCCCTGCTGGGTACGGGGTCCGCGCCTGACGTCAATGACCCGGATCATGTGCTTGCGGGCAAGGTGGGGCCAGTGCCTTTGGTGGTTGGTCCTGGAGTGGTGACAAACCGAGATCCCGCAGGGGTGGTCAGCGCGGACATGCTCAGAGGTCAGCAGTTAAGCGCCCTGGGAGTGCGATTGCATTTGAGCAATGATCAACATGTGCGCTTGTCCGACCTGGCTAATGTGAGGTCCTCGGTCACTACCGAGGCCGCTGCTGTCAAGGCCGACTGAATACCCTGGCTGCCTTGATTTCTACCATTCCATTGGCTCTTCGAACGGGCCCCAAGCTATGAAACGCATACTCGTCACAGGAGGCGCCGGATTCCTTGGCAGCCACCTCTGTGAACGCTTTGTCGGGGAGGGCCACGAGGTCCTTTGCATGGACAACCTCGTGACCGGTGATCTGGCCAACATCGAGTCGTTGATGCCCACCAAGAACTTTCACTTCATTCACCAGGATGTGACCGAGTTCATCCATGTGTCGGGGAGGTTGGACGTGATCATGCACTTCGCTTCGCCCGCCAGCCCGATCGATTATCTGGAACTGCCGATCCAGACCCTCAAGGTTGGCTCGTTGGGCACGCACAAGGTGCTTGGGTTGGCCAAGGCCAAGGGTGCTCGCTTGCTGATTGCTTCAACATCGGAGTGCTATGGAGATCCGCTTGTGCATCCCCAGTCCGAGGAATATTGGGGCAACGTCAATCCTGTGGGGCCTCGCGGGGTCTACGACGAGGCCAAGCGTTTTGCCGAGGCCATGACCATGGCCTACCACCGCTTTCATCAGGTGGAGACTCGCATCGTGCGCATCTTCAACACCTATGGACCGCGCATGCGTCTCAATGATGGCCGCGCACTGCCTGCGTTCATGTCCCAGGCCCTGCGGGGGCAAGATGTGACGGTTTTTGGGGATGGCTCCCAGACCCGATCTTTCTGCTATGTGGATGATCTGGTGGAGGGCATCGTGCGCTTGCTCTGGTCCGACGAGAGTTTGCCCGTGAACATCGGCAACCCATCTGAAATTACGATCAAGGAGTTTGCCGAGCGGGTGATAGAACTAACTGGTTCCAAGTCCAAGTTGGTTTATTCAGACCTGCCCGAGGATGACCCCAAGGTGCGTCAACCAGACATTACAAAGGCGCGGAAATTGCTCGGATGGGAGCCCCAGATCGATCTGGCCAGCGGGCTTGCCCGTACCCTGTCCTTTTTTCAAGAGCGTGTGGGGACTGCCTAGCGCGCGCCATGTGTGGCATTGTTGGAGCTGTCCGTCGGAGTGAACCTGTACTTTCGGCTCTGATTGAGGGTTTGCGGGTTCTGGAGTATCGCGGCTATGACAGTGCTGGTGTTGCGGTTCATACGGGCGAGGAGGTCTTGCTTTGCAAGAAGCAAGGGCGCTTGGCCAACCTGGAAGCAGCCCTGGCCGCTAGCTCCTTCGCTGCTGGCAGCGCGGGTATTGGGCACACCCGTTGGGCGACCCATGGTCCGCCCAGTGATGCCAATGCGCACCCGCACCTGGCTGGCGGCGGCCAACTGGCCATGGTCCACAACGGGATCATTGAGAACCACCAGGACTTGCGTGTGCAACTGCTGGAAAAGGGGGTCGAGTTTGCCTCCCAGACCGACAGTGAGGTTCTGGCCCATCTCTTTGCTGTTGAATTTGCAGCGGCAGATGGTGATGCCCGGGCGGCCCTACGGGCTGCTCTCGCGCAGGTGGATGGCTACTACGCGGTGGCCTTCCTGCTGAGTACAGAGTCTGGTCCGGCGATCATCTGCGCACGACAAGGACCCCCGCTCGTGGTGGCACAGGGCCCGGGGGGAACCTATCTGGGTTCTGATCTGTTAGCCCTATTGCCCCACTCCAGTGATGTGGTTTTTCTGGAGGACGGGGACATCGGCGTCTTGACGGCAGACGGCTTCGAGTTGTTTGACGCAGACGGGAATCCTGTGGAACGTGCCCCCAAGGAGATTGATTGGGACCCCACCGAAGCCAACAAGGGGCCTTGGCCCCATCATATGCTCAAGGAGATTCATGAGCAGCCCGATGTGTTGGCGCGCACGGTCTTCGATCGCATGGATGAACAGGCTGGGGATGTAGTATTGCCAGGCCTTGAGGACGAAGCACTGCGTTCGGTCCAGCGCGTGCAGGTTGTGGCCTGTGGCACCGCACTGCATGCTGGTTGGGTTACGCGCTATGCAATTGAGGAGTTGGCCCGGGTGCCCGTTGATGTGGAGTTCGCAAGCGAATTCCGCTACCGCAATCCGGTCTTGGTGGAAGACACCCTTGCCCTGGCCTTGACCCAGTCCGGCGAAACCGCCGACACTCTGGCGGCTACGCGGCTGTGCCGCGAACTGGGCGCCCGGGTGTTGGCGATCTGCAACGTTCAAGGGGCCAGTCAGGTGCGCGAAGCGGACCATGTGATCATGACCCACGCGGGTCCGGAGATTGGCGTGGCCAGCACCAAGGCTTTCACTGCCCAGGTGGCGGCGGGCATCCTGCTTGCGATCCGTCTCGGGCGTGCAAATGGCGCGCTCAGCGCGGAGCGCGCGCGAGAGGTCCTGCACGGCCTGCGCAGCCTGCGCTTCCAGATGGAGCAGCTCTTGACCCGTGAGAAGTGCGAGCACATGCGCTCGGTGGCGCGCAATCATGCGGCCGCCAAGGGCTTCTTGTTTATTGGTCGTGGAATCAACTTTCCCATCGCCCTTGAAGGCGCCCTGAAGTTGAAGGAAATCTCCTATGTGCACGCTGAGGGCTACGCGGCTGGTGAAATGAAGCACGGCCCGATCGCTTTGATCGATCCAGGCATGACTATCGTAAGCGTGAACGCTCCTTCACCCCTGGCGGACAAGATGCGGTCCAACGTGGAGCAGGTGCAGGCTCGCGGTGGAGTGGTGTTCAGCGTGGGTTCAGATCAGGCCACACACGACTTGGCGCGGGATGTGTGCTCCGTGCCCCCGACGCTTGAGATCCTGTCGCCCCTGCTGAATGTGATTCCCTTGCAGTTGTTCTCCTACTACATCGCAGATCAGCGTGGCTGCGACATAGACAAGCCTCGCAATCTCGCCAAGAGCGTGACAGTCGAATGAGTGGTCGTTTCTTGGTTACCGGAGGCGCTGGCTTCATTGGCTCCCATCTGACCGAGGCGCTGCTCAAGCGTGGGGACCGGGTAGTGGTGCTCGACAATTTCAATGACTTCTATGACCCCAAGATCAAGCGCGAGAATGCCGACCTGGTCTTGAGTGCTGGTGGCGAGATAATTGAAGGGGATATCCGCGATGCTGAACTGGTGCAACGCTTGATCGTCCAGGATGGATTCGACGGAGTGGTGCACTTGGCCGCAATGGCTGGAGTGCGCCCGAGCTTGGATGCTCCCTCGCTCTATCAGGACGTCAATGTGCGGGGGACGACCTTGATACTGGAGGCGCTGCAGCAGCGCCCCAAGACGCGCTTTGTGTTCGCTTCTTCCTCAAGTGTCTACGGGGGCAACCTGAAAGTGCCTTTCCACGAGGAGGATGATGTGTCCAGGCCGGTCTCGCCCTATGCGGCAACCAAGCGCGCGGGGGAGCTGCTCTGCTGGACCTTCCATCACCTCTATCAGATTCCTACCACCTGTCTGCGCTTCTTCACGGTCTATGGCCCACGTCAACGGCCTGAGATGGCGATTCATCGTTTTGTCCGTTGCGTTCACGAGGGTCACCCGATCCCCTTCTTCGGTGATGGCAGCAGCCGTCGGGACTACACCTATGTGAGCGACATTGTCGGAGGCGTGGTCCAGGCCATTGATCGCTGCGGGGCATTCCAGATCTTCAACCTGGGAGAATCCCAAACCACCAGCCTTGAGGATCTGGTGGTCCAGATCGGCGCGGCCTGCGGAAAGGAGCCAGTCCTTGAGCGTCTGCCCAACCAGCCCGGGGACGTTCCGGTGACCTACGCGGATATATCCCAGGCGAGGAAGATTCTGGCCTATGACCCCCAGGTGCCCGTGGCAGAGGGCCTTGAGCGCTTTGTCCAGTGGTATCGAGGGCGTCCATGAGGGACAGAATCGCCCCCTGAGCGTCGCGATCGAGTAACTTGCTGCCCCCAAAGCCCACCAGCACCTCCCTCAACCCTCCCAACGAACCAAAGAACAATGAAAGGCGTCATTTTGGCCGGAGGCCTCGGTACGAGGCTTTTTCCCCTGACCAAGATCACTAACAAGCACCTGCTGCCGGTTTTTGATCGGCCGATGATCTACTACCCGATTCAGACTCTGGTCAACGCCGGGATCACGGACATCATGATCGTGACTGGCGGACGCAAGTCTGGAGACTTCCTCTCCTTGCTGGGGAATGGCAAGGAGTTTGGGCTCAAGCATCTCAATTACACCTACCAGGAGGGCGAGGGAGGCATTGCCGAGGCCCTTGGCTTGTGCGAGCACTGGGCGGCTGGAGCCCCGCTGACAGTGGTCCTGGGGGACAACCTGATTGAGGGAAATATCAAGGCAGCCGTGGAAGCCTTCGAGGCCCAGGGCAGCGGCGGCAAGGTCTTGCTCAAGGAGGTTCACGACCCCGAACGCTTCGGCGTGGCCACCATGAAGGATGGGCGTGTTGTAGAGATCATCGAAAAGCCCAGCGATCCAATTTCCAACCTGGCGGTGATTGGCATATACATGTACGACGCGCGAGTCTTCGACATTATCAATTCACTTGAGCCCTCCGCCCGGGGCGAGTTCGAGATCACTGATGTGAACAACTGGTACATCAAGGATGGCAGTTTGACGGCTGATATTCTTGAGGGCTGGTGGACCGATGCGGGGACCTTCCAGTCCTTGCATCAGGCTTCGAATATGGTGGCCGAGACCGGCGCCAACCACATGGACTGAAGAGTCGGACTGTTCTGACTACAACCCATGAGCGAGAGCAAAGAAAACAAGGTCTTGATCACAGGCGCAGCGGGCATGCTGGGTAGCCAGTTGCTGCTCGCGGTTCCCGACGGTGTCGAAACCCTCGGCACGGACCTGCGCGAAGCTCCCGGCGTTGAGGCTTTGGGGGTGGACTTGACCGATCCCGATCAGGTGTCCCAACTGTTCCGAGAGCGAGGCCCTTTCAGCGGCGTGATTCACGCGGCGGCCTACACTGCGGTGGACAAGGCGGAAGAGGAGCCGGAGCTCGCCGAGCGTATCAATGGTATGGCTTGCGGCGTCCTGGCCAGGGCTACAGCGCAGGCGGGGATTCCCGTGGTGATTGTCTCCACCGACTTCGTCTTCGATGGGGAGGCCTCCGTGCCCTACGAGCCGCGTCACCCGACCAATCCGCTTTCGGTCTACGGGCGAACCAAGCTCTCAGGGGAGCAAAAGGCCTTTGAGGCACACCCTGAGGGAACTCGCGTTGTGCGCACCCAGTGGTTGTATGGGCCCCGTGGCAAGCATTTCCCGGGCACCATCCTGGGGCTTCTGGAGGAGCGGGACAAGGTACGGGTGGTCTCGGACCAATTCGGCTCGCCCACCTCGACCCTGGAACTGGCCCCTGCTCTTTGGGATGTGTTGCTCAAGGGCAGCGAGGGCATCTGGCATGCAACCTGCGAAGGGGAGGGCAGTTGGTATGACTTTGCCTGTGCCACAGTAGAGTTCGCGGGCATCGATGACCGCGAGGTACAGCCCTGCTCCAGCGAAGAGTTTCCACGGCCAGCTCACCGGCCCCCCTACAGTGTGCTCGATTGTGAGCGCTTGACCGCCCTGCGGGGCGCGCCTATGGCCCACTGGCGCGACGCCCTGAAGACCTTTCTTGGATCCTGAACCTGACCATGACCCGCGCAATCCTCCTGACCGGCGGTGCCGGCTTCATCGGTTCGAACTTCGTTCACATGCTGGCCGAGCAACGGCCGGATTGGCTCTGCGTCAACCTGGACGCCCTGACCTACGCGGGCAACCTGCAGAATCTGGCGGCTGTGGAGGGCTCAGAGCAGCACCGTTTTGTCCACGGGGACATTTGCAATGCCGAGGATGTTGAGCGAGCCCTCGACATCTGTGGAGATCTGCCTATCCATGTGGTGCACATGGCGGCGGAGAGCCACGTGGACCGATCGATTCTCTCAGGCCTGCCCTTCGTGCAGGCGAATGTGCTGGGTACCCAGGTGTTGCTTGACACCTGTCGGGCACGCGGTGTGGAGCGCTTCTTACATGTGTCCACGGATGAGGTCTATGGGTCACTCGGTAGCGAAGGGTTCTTTACTGAAGAGACACCCTTGGCACCCAACTCGCCCTACAGCGCATCCAAAGCTGCCAGCGATCTGCTCGTGCGGGCAGCCTTCCAGACCCACGACTTTCCGGTCCTGACTACGCGCTGCTCCAATAACTACGGTCCCTGGCAGTTCCCCGAGAAGCTGATCCCCCTGATGATCGCCAACGCCCGAGAGGACAAGCCATTGCCGGTCTATGGGGATGGCATGCAGGTGCGGGACTGGCTCTACGTGCAGGACCACTGCGAGGCGATCCTTGCAGTGCTGGAGAGGGGCGAGGTGGGGCAGGTCTATAACATCGGCGGGCACAACGAGTATCCCAACATCGAGATCGTCAAGACCATCCTGAGTGCCCTGGGCAAGCCCGAGTCTCTGATCACCTATGTCACCGACCGGCCTGGTCATGACCGGCGCTATGCCATTGACGCCTCCAAGATCGATGCAACTTTGGGATGGCGTCCGCGCTGGACTTTTGAGCGTGCCCTGCCCGCGACCCTTGACTGGTATGAGTCGCAAGTCGAGTGGCTGCAAGGACTTAGGACTGGCGCCTATCGGGACTACTACGTTCAACAGTATGGTTCTGGCTCTGGGGGCTGAATCGGCCCCCGGGGGAGCCTACTGTGAGGTCAATTCCTGGCCTGTTCCTGCCGATCCACACTACGAGGGGGGTGGCTCTAGAGGGCTGCCTTCCCGTGTTCCACCGCCTTTGGCGCCCCTCAAGCCCATGCTGCAACCTTCCTCCCAAAGCTACAAGAATCTCACCCCTGGCAACCGACTCCCGGGCCGGTCGGGGTTGTGGGGGGTCTGGACCCTCGTGGCCTTGACCTTGATGGTCGTTCTGAGCGCTTGCAATGTCAGCAGCGCTCCGGACAAGCGTCTCTTGCAATACCTCAATCGCGACGGGTTCGGCAACCGCTATACGGGGAATGCTGAGGAAGAGAACTACGTCACAATCGGCGATACCATCGCCTTCGTCGACGTGATTCGGCCCGATGAGTTGTCGAGCACTCAAAAGGTTGATATCGATGGTACGGTGCTGCTGCCTGACTTGGGCGTGGTGCATGTGGCGGGCTACACGCGTAGCGACTTGCGTGCCTATTTGACTGAGCGCTACAGCAGTTTCTACGAAGAGACAATGCTTGAGGTGCAGATCAAGACTCAAGGCAAGAAGTACTTTGTCTTTGGCGAGGTCTACAAGGAAGGTGAGCAGGTCTTTGAGGGGGATCTGACGATTTTTGAAGCGGTGATGGGAGCGGAGCCACGGCCAAACTCTTCCAATTTGGGTCGCGTCATGCTGATCCGTCCAGACCCCGTTGACCCTCTCAAGATCACGGTCAACATCAACGAGCTCTTTGACGGAGACTCGACGTTCAATGTCCATGTGCAAGAGCGGGACATTATTTTTGTCCCGCCCACAATGCTGGCCCAGGTTGCATACCTCGTCAAAGCGCTGATCTTCCCCTTCACTGAGGTGATCCGCGAGGTGAGTAGTGCTTTCTTCTGGGGCAGTCGTTATGGGTTATTTGATTCTTCATTCTCCTCCCGCGGCGGTACCGGTGCAGGCGGCGGGGGAATTTTCTAGAGAAATCCAATGGCAGTAGAAGTAGAAGCCAGAAGTCAGTTCGACGAGTTTTTTGGAGTCATCAAGCGGCGACTCTGGGTGATCGTTCTTCCTGCGACTCTGATCGCAACGATCGGGATTAGCGTCGCCATCGTGATCCCTAAGAAGTATGTGTCGAGCACGCGTGTCATGCTGCGTGATGTGGAAGGAGACGGAGGCGGCGAAGGCACTAGTGAAGGCCGGGTCGCCGAGCACACAATCCGTTCACCAGCTCGGGTTCGGGCGGTGCTCAAGGAGCTCGCCTGGGACGACTACATGGTGCTTATCGCCCAAGATGAGACGGAGTATGTGGCAAGCACGCTCGATAATCTGGATGTTGAGACGCCTCCCATGGACCGCTACGCCGGGCAGCAGCTTGTGCGTGCGGAGTTCGCTCATGTTGAGGCCACTCGGGCCCGGGACTTTCTGGAGAACCTGATGAATCGCTGGCGCACCGAGGTGCTTGAGCGTCGACACAATCAAACCCGTCAAGCTCATGACGACCTGAAGGAGTCGTGGGCACAGACCCAAGAGGTGCTCAAGAGCATCGGCCGGCAGATCTCCGAGCTGCGTCAGTTGCATGGTATTCCGCCGGCCTTGCCGGACGGGGACCGGGTCAAGCAGCGTTTGGCTCCCCAATTCACCGCACTTGAAACAGAGAAAGAGGAACTGCTTGAAATCGAGGAGAATTACGCCAATGCCCTGATCGTGCGCGACCGCCTGGTCGTTGCTCGGGACCGCATGGAAGACGAAGTTCCCTACACCACCAAGGTTCTGGCCGACGACACTGCGGACAGGGTTAAAGTCGTTGACGGGGAGATTGCCCAACTGGAGAGCACCCTGGAGGCCAGGGGCTGGCTGCCCGCGCACCGCAAGTATCGCCTGGCACAAGCTGAAATTGGACGGCTGCGGCACGAACGAGACGCTTTGGTGGCGGCTCAGACCGCGTCATTCATCGAGCAGGTCATGGTGCCCAACGAGGGCAAGGTCAGGGCCAGTGCACAGGTTGAGGCTGCCGAAGACCAACTTGCCCTTCTGGGCCAGCGGCTCACCGCTCAGGATGACAAGGTGGCAGCCATGAATATCGAAGTTCAGGAACTGCAAGACGCTTATGTTCAACTCGGAGAGCTTGGCGCCGAGCAGTCCCGTAAGTACTCCGTCCTGAAGGGCACTGAGACCCAGCTGGAGAGTGTACGTCAGGAATTGGCTCAGTTGGACGGCCCCATGGGCAACCCATTCGAGGTTCAAGATGCCCCCAACCTGCCCACCTCTCCCACTGAACCCAACCCTTGGCTGATTGGCGCCTTTTCCGTCTTGGCTGGTCTGGCCCTGGGGCTGGCTCTCGCGATTTCCGGTGAATACTCCAAGTCCACCTTCCGCTCGGCAGGGGATCTGGCTCGCGTGATGGCGGTGCCAGTCCTGGCCACGGTCAACGTAATCGTGACCCGCAAGCAGGCGCGACGAACCACGGCTCGACGGCTTGCGGTGGGTGGATTCACCACCGGCTTTGTAGTGACTTTTGCCTACATCACTTGGGCATTCGCCTTCAGGCAAGATCTCTTGTCCCCAGAAGTACGGGATTTTATCGAGGCATTCCGGGGTGCCTTCAAGTGAGGGTCAGCTTGATCTGATTGGATCGAGCGGCCCAGACTCATCCCATGAACCTGCGTACCAGAGGGCTCCAGCGATCGGCGCTGCTGGTCTCCTGTTCGTTCCGCTTACTCATCCCTAAGCCGGAGGATCAGAGCTAGTTCCGTGCGCGACATCCTAGTTACACTCTTTGTGCTAGGGGTTCTTCCTCTCTGCTTCCGGCGCCCCTTTGTGGGGCTGCTGGTTTTTTCGGTCCTTGCCTATATGCGCATCCAGGACCTGACATGGGGCTTTGCGCGTTTTCAGCGCTGGTCCTTCCTTGTGGCGCTTGTGATGATCGCTGGTTGGGTAGCGGCCCGGGATAAGTACCCACCGGTGCGCAGCATGCGTACGGGGCTGCTGTTGTTCTTGCTGGTTTGGGTGGGTCTGGGGCACTTTTTTGCCTACGGGGAAGCCCCGGTGGATGCGGCTGGATTTGTTGAATACGGCAAGATCATCTTCATTGCGCTTTTCACCACGGCCGTGGTGCGCACCCGCGAACAGCTGCGCATTCTGGTCTGGGTGATCACCATGAGCTTTGCCTTCTATGGGGTCAAAGATGGTCTGCATGGGTTCGTGACCGGGGGGGGGGTGCACATTATCCGTGGCCCGGGTGGCATGATCGAGGACAACAACGACTTTGCCCTGGTGATGGCCATGACCGTGCCCATGCTGATTCACCTGGCCACCAGCGAGCGAAACCCGCGCTTGATCCGGGGCCTCAAGATGATGGTCCCGCTGACAATGTTCACGGTAATCTTGACCCGTTCCCGTGGCGCCTTCCTGGCCCTGATGGTTGCGCTGTCGGCCCTTGTCTGGCGCACACGCAATCGCATGATGGGGTTGCTTTTTGGCGTGGTCGCTGTGGGTGCCATCGTGGTGCTTTCGCCTTCTGAGTTTCAGGAGCGCATGAGCACGATTGCGACCTACCAGGAGGACGGCTCCGCCATGGGACGCATCCGAGCCTGGCAGGTGGCCATGCGCATGGTGGAGGAGCGGCCCTTCTTTGGTGTGGGTTTCGGTCGCTTCCAAACCAGTTATCTGGATTTTGAGCCAAACCCGACCCCTTCCCAGCTAGATGGTCACGGCACCCTGGTGGCGCACAACAGTTACCTGCAGATCTGGGCGGAGTGTGGAACTCCGGCTTTGTTGGGCTACATGCTGCTGTTCGTGGCCTCGTTCTTCGATATACATCGTGTGCGCAAGGAGGCTTCGCGGCGTTATTTCGCCAGCTGGATCCTATCCTACTGCACTCTCTTTGAAGCGGTACTGGCTACATTCCTGATTGGAAGTGTGTTCCTCAACCGAGCACACTTTGATTTGGGGTACCACCTGCACGCCATGGTTCTCGTGTTTGGGCGAGTGGCCTTCGAGGAGATGACCGATGCTGTGCGCTATCCAATGCGCGGCGGTAGCGGCGGCCCACTGGTGGCAAGCAAGCGTAGCGGTTTTGGTGCTGGCTCCCGGAAGCAAAAGGGCTTCCGTACGACTCCTCTGGCCGAGGGGACTTGACCCCTTGTGTGGCTTTACCGGTTTTGTCCACGACGATCCACATAGGGAGGTGGATGCCGGGGAATTGACGCGAATGACGCGCACCTTGGTGCATCGCGGCCCAGATGATGAAGGGTTCTTTCGAAAGCGCGGAGTAGGTCTTGGATTTCGCCGCCTGTCGATCATCGATCCCGTCCACGGACATCAGCCCTTGGTGCTGCCAGAAGGTGACTTTGTGCTGGTTGGGAACGGAGAGATCTACAACTATCGCGAGTTGGCGGCAGAGTTGAAGGGGGAAGGCTGTTGCTTCGAAACGGGCAGTGACATGGAAGTTGTACTGCACCTGTTTGCCAAGATGGGTAGTGCCTGCTTTGAACGTCTTGAGGGGATGTTCGCCCTTTGCATCGTGGACATGCGGGATCCCCTGGTGCCGCGGGTGACCCTGGCCCGGGATCGCCTGGGCATCAAGCCGCTCTTTTGGGCGCGGCATCGTGACCGCCTTTGGTTTGCATCGGAGCCCAAGGCCTTGCTCGCCTCGGATCAGTTTCCGCGCGCACTGCGGGGGGCAGCACTTGTCGAGTACCTCATGCGCGGTTTTGTAGGAGGCCCTAAGTCTGCCTGGGCTGGCATTGAGCGCTTGGAGCCGGGGTATTTCCTGGAGTGGTCAAGGAGAGATGCGCCGCAATTGAAGTCCTGGTGGACAGCTCCCCTCAACGGGCCCAGCCCACCGGCACAAGAGGGGGAGGTGCTTGAGTACCTCGACCGTGCAGTTT
Organism: Planctomycetota bacterium; assembly: GCA_012960475.1. GTDB lineage: Bacteria > Planctomycetota > UBA1135 > UBA1135. Next base: position 57,268 of record DUBE01000052.1, on the reverse strand, counting down.
CCCAGCGTCTGGTGAGTGATGTTCCCCTGGGGGGCTTTCTTTCCGGTGGGGTGGACTCCGCCGGGGTGGCAGATGCCATGGGGCGGGCTGGAGGAAAGCCACCGGAACTTTGCACGATTTCCTTCCGCGAAGGAGAATTTGATGAGGCTGAGTTGGCGCGTATCAGTGCAAATCGCATGGGTGCCCAGCACCATGTGGCCATTCAGGAGCCTGACCCTGAGGCGGTTGTGGATCACTTGCCCTGGCACTTCGACGAGCCGCACGCGGACCCTAGCAATCTGCCCACATGGATGGTCTGCCGCATGGCCCGCGAGCATGTGACCGTGGCTCTTTCTGGGGATGGGGGGGATGAGGTCTTCGGCGGCTACCGGCGCTATATCCACGAGGCGATGGAGCAGCGCCTGCGTAGACGTCTGGGGCCTCTAGGAGTCCTGGCGGGCTGTGCAGGGAAGTTGCACCCATCGCTTGAGAGTCCTCCCGCCTGGTTGCGGGGCAAAACCTTCTTGACTCATCTGGGCATGAGCCCTGCCAGGGCTGCCTGGGATAGCGCGATCAATGCGTCCCTGCCTGCTGCCTTGTCACTCTTGAATCCGCGCCTGGGTGAGGAACTGGCTCAGGCCGACCCCTACGCCAGCTGGGCCGGCCACTACAACCAGCCCGCTGCGAGCGGTCCGCTCTACCGCACACAGTTTGCAGATCTGCGCACTACTCTAGCGGAGCAGCTGTTGGTCAAGGTTGACCGGGCCTCCATGGCCGTGGGTTTGGAGGTGCGCGTGCCCTTCCTGGACCACCGCATGGTGGAGCGCTTCGCGCCTCTGCCGTTGGAAGAAAAGATCAAGGGGGGAGTCGGCAAGTTGGCTTTGCGTAGGGCCCTTGAGGCACGCCTCGATGCAAGGGTGATCGCGGGGGTCAAGCGTGGCTTTGACATTCCTGTTTGCGCCTGGCTTCGAGGCCCGTTGGCCAGTCATTTGACCGAGCACCTTGCAGGCTTGCCCCCTGATTGGTTCGATCTTGGCAGAGTGCAGACTCTGGTAAAGGAGCATCTGGAAGGGCACCGTGACCATGGGCTTGTGCTCTGGACCCTGCTGGTCTTCGAGGCCTGGCGTCGACGGCATGATTGTGAGGAGATCGCCCTATGAAGCTGATCTATCACCACCGCACCCAGGCTGAGGATGGTCAGGCTGTGCACATCCGTTCCATGATTCAGGCTCTCGAGGAAGAGGGTCACGAGGTGCGGGAGGTGGCCTTGGTGTCGCGCAGCGAGGCTCCAAAGGCCCAAGAGGCCCTCCACCAGGGCAAGCCTTCCGGTGGGCTGCGCTCGCTGTTGGGGCTGCCGAATTTTGCCCGTGAAATTGCCGAACACCTCTACTCATTTCCAGCCAGGGGTCGGCTCGTTCGAGCTGGCCGGGAGTTCCAACCCGCTGGAATCTATGAGCGCTATGCCTTTGGCAATCGGGCAGGCCTCTGGGCTGCGAGAAGTCTCGGCGTGCCGCTCCTGCTGGAAGTCAACTCACCCATGGTTCTGGAACTCAGTCGTACCCGCGGGCTCTGCTTTCCGCGTTGGGGGCAGAGGGTGGAGCGGGAGGTGTTTTGCGGGGCCGATCGGGTGCTGGTGGTGACCCAGGTCTTGGGAGAGAACCTGATCGAGTTGGGGGTCGATCCTGATCGGGTGGTAGTGACGCCCAATGGGGTGCATCTTGATCTGTACGATAATCCTGATCGGGAAGCCGCGCGCGAAGACTTGGGCCTGCAGAACGTGTCTGGCCCCGTGCTGGGCTTCGTCGGCTGGGTGCGCGAGTGGCACCGTTTGGATCTGGTGATTGATGCCCTTGCGCAGGGGGGGCTCAAGGATGCTCATCTCGTGATCATCGGCGGCGGTCCTGCTTTGGAAGGGCTGGCAGCCCAGGCGACAGATTCGGGAGTCTCTGAGCGGGTTCACTTGGCCGGTCCCCGTTTGCACCGGTCGATTCCGGGGCTCTTGTCGGCCTTTGACCTGGGCCTTGTGCCAGCGATCAATCCCTACGCCAGTCCGCTCAAGCTGCACGAGTACATGGCTGCAGGCCTGCCGGTGATTGCTCCTGATCAGCCCAACCTGCGAGAGGTCCTGCAGCATGAGCGGGAAGCGTTGCTATTCCCTCCCGGGGATGGCGCGGCCTTTCTGACAGCCTGCCAGCGGCTCGTGGCTGACTCTGAGCTACGCGCTGATCTTGGGGCCGCGGCGCGCCAGTCGATTTTGGATCAGGACCTGACCTGGAAGGGCAATGTGCGCCGGGTGGAGCGTGCCCTGGGAGAGCTGTCATGAGTGCAATCCAGCCCTTGCACTCCATGTCCTTCGATGTGGAGGAGTGGTTCCAAGTTGCCAATCATGCTGAGGTTTGTCCGCGCGCTGAGTGGGACCGGTTGGAGAGCCGGGTGGAACTCGCCATGGACCGCATTTTGGCCATGCTGGAACGTCGCGAGAGTCGGGCCACCATGTTCTTTCTGGGCTGGATCGCTGAGCGTCATCCCGGCCTTGTAAGGCGCTGTTTGGACGGGGGCCATGAGGTGGCCAGCCATGGCTATGACCATCGCTTCCTGGCCGAGCTGGGGCCCGAGGGGCTCAGGGCTGACCTGCTGCGCACCGAGGAGGCTCTTGCTGCCGCCGGAGCGCCAAAGCCGCGAGGTTTTCGTGCCAGTACCTTCACCTTGACCCGCGCTACGTGGTGGGCCTTTGACGTGCTCTTGGAATGCGGTTACAGCTATGACTCCAGCGTGCATCCGATTCGCCACCCCACCTATGGGGTGCCTGGTTTTGAGCCAGGTATCAGCCATGTGGAACTTAACAAGGGCACAATCGTCGAGTTTCCCGTTTCCACTTATCCCTTGTTCGGGCGTAACTGGCCGGTAGGGGGTGGGGGTTATTTTCGGCTGCTGCCGGGACCCTTGCAACGCGCCATGATTGGCGGCCTTGAACGCCGCGGGCGAGCCACTGCGACTTACCTGCATCCCTGGGAGTTCGATCCCGAGCAACCTCGGGTGGATGTTTCCGCAGGGAAGCGTTTTCGTCACCGAGTGGGCTTGGGGCGCACACTCGATCGCCTGGATCTGTTCCTCAAGCGCTTTCCTTGTGACAGCATGGAAAACGTGCTGAAACAAGCTGGTTTTCTATAGCTTGCCGATGCTGTCCTAATCTGCTCCCTGCTGCGCTTGCAGGGCCGCACTCAGGCCGCTCATGGCTCGAATTGTCGGCGGCAGGTAGCTCTGGTTTCTCGGGTTGCGCAGAAGTGATGCAGAAAGTTGCCCCAGGACTTTGATGTCCCTCTCATTGTTACGGTGTACGAGGGCGGAGAGATAGATCAGACCCAGGGTGTCCGTGTCCAGATTCCCAGCAGAGGTTTTGCGTTCTCTCCAGAGCCGTCCAAGGACCGCCAGGTTGGGGCCCAAAGGCCGACCATGCTGCAGATTGGTCCAGGCTTCAGAGAAGTCTGCCAGAGCGGTTTGGCTCTTGTTGAAGTGCTCGCGCGCAGGAGCCAGGGTGGCCGCGACTTCGCTGGGGGACGTTCCTGAGCGGGCTTGCAGAGAGGCCATGAGCAGTTGCGCTTCGGGTGCGTGGGATGCCCGGCAGAGGCCTTCGAGTTGCAACGTCGCAGCGCTTCTTTGGTCGAGAGCAATCAGGGCCTGGGCGTTCAGGCGCCAGAGATCACTACGCCCCGGCGCGCGTAGCAGTTCTCGCTCCAAGAACTCGTTGGCCAGCTCAGGGGAGATCTCCAGGAGCCAGGACCCCCAGGCCTCGGCGGCACCCGAGCACACATCTTCGATGGACAACTCTCCCCGGGGGTCGAGGCCTATCAGATTCAGACGCTCGTGCAGCAGGTCCAAAGCGCCCACTGCTCGTGCTGTAGCCAGAGAGGTGTTGGGTGTGTCGAGGCCGGACTCCGCCCTGGTACGCGCCAGCAGAATCAACGGGTCGTGGGGGATCGCCTCTTCAAGACTGCGCAGCAGAGAGGTGGCATCTTGCGGGCGCAATTGACCCTGTCCTCTGCCCGTTGCAGAGTTGATCAGCCCCAGCAATTCCCTGGTGCGTGCAGTGCCTGGTGGATGGAACTTGATTCTGGTGTTCGTGCTGCGTGGGGCATCCTCTGGGTTGGGCAGTACAGGATAGAGCTCTCGCCAGACCCGATACATTTCTCCCAACGCCTGCATGTATCTGCCCTTGGAGGCATGGATGCGGGCCAGGACCCAGCGCATCAGGTGCTCATCGGGGTTGTCTTTGAGGTGCTTGGAGAGCAGCACCTGGGCCCGTGCGGGTTGTCCCAGATCCCAGGCCAGCAGGGCCGAGTCCAGGGTGTTGCGGGCTTCGTCCTGCAGGTCCTGACGGCCGGCGAGCTTGCGTCGTTCCAGCCTCAGTGCGAGGACCTGCTCGGCCCAGGGGTCGCCCCCGGCTTTCCTGGCCGCCTCGCGTTCGCGGCGAACCCAGGCGGGGGAGAAGGTTGGATGCCCTTTTGTGACGGACGTGCGCACTTGTTCGGCGCGCTCCTCTTGCCCTAGGGACTGTTGCGCTCGCTCCGCCAGCATCAGCGCCCAGAGGCTCGGCTGGGTGCTGAGGTTGGCTATGCGCGGTAGGGCCCACAAGCCCCAGCCCTCCAACTGGGCTGCGGCCAGGAGACCGAGCATTCGACGGGGGTCGAGGCGTACGTGGTCGGTGGGATGTAGCACGCGGTAGAGTTCATGCACTGCGCTTTCGCCCAGGTGAGCGGGGAAATCGATGGGCAGGTTCTCCAGGTCCTGCAACAAGCCAAGGGTCAGGCTCCAATTGGGGTCGAGGGGATTCTCCTGCTGACCTGTCTCAGCCATGCCAAGAGCCAGAGTGAGTTGCTCTTCGCAGACCGCCAGGAACACCTCCTGCCAGGGATCCGGTGTGAACCTCTCCGTGCTGCGCACTTCCATTGCCAGACCTGGCAGCTGACTCCATTCTCCTCGGTCTATGGCGAGCACCAAACGCGTCCACTCCACTGCTCCGTCATCGCGGAAGGCTTCCCAGCGGTCCAAGGTCTCGGCGAGTTCCTGATCGTTGCCGAGTAGGGCGTCGCAGATGGCGAGGCGCTGCAGTAGAGCTTCACTACGATGTGCGTTCAACTCGTCCAGGGCTCGGGCGATGCGTTGGGCTTCGAGTGCGCGTGACGCCCCCAGGAGGGTGTCGATGATGTCCAGGAAAGGCATCTCGCTTTCTTCGTCCAGGGTCAACTCCAGGAACTGCCCCACTGTCTTTGACAGTCGAGCGGGGTTGCCCCTGAGTCGTGATTGGATCAGCAGCAGCCAGCCTGCGCCGCTGGTCTGTGGATCTGCAGCTGCCAGGGCGGCGGGTTGGGTCGCTGCTTGCGGGCGTCCCAGGCGAATCATGGTCTCTGCCCGAAGCAGGTGGTGCTGGGCGGTTTCTTCCGCACGGTTGGACAGCACTCCCAGGGCAGCCAGAGCTTCGAGTGGTTGGTCTTGGATCAAATACTGCTCGGCTATTGCCAGTCGGCCTTCCCCTTCAGGGTCCAACTGGGTCAGGCGACGGTATTGCGCGTCGGACAGGTTTCGGTTTCCCACTCGGGCAAGAAAGCTCCGGAACTTCGCATCGGGACCGGTTTGTTCCAGGCGCTCCATCAACAGGAGCCCTGCTTGGGCAATGGCGCCTCTGGCCAGAAAGCCCTCTACCTCCAGATCGAGGGCAGGCAGCAGGCCCGGGTAGTCCAGTCTCAGTCGGCGTGCCAGGGATTGACTTGTGGAATAGTCCTCCGCCTCGAAGTAGGAGAGGGCCAGCAGGTATCGGGCCGCAGGGCTGTACTCGCGCAGGGCGGAACCGGTCTCGGTCAAGGCACGACGCATTGTGTGCATGGAGCGGTTCTCTGACTTCAGGGAAGCGGCGCCTAGCTCTTCCCAGGCGGGGACCAGTTCCAGGGCGCGCGCTGGGAGCAGGGCCATGCCGCGGGTCAGGCTTTCGCCGGGAATGCGGTAGCCCGCGCCGGGGGCGGCCTGTTGCAGTTCCGCCAGGCGAACCCAGGCTTCTCCATCCAGATCGGGTGCCAGTTGCGTGGCTTCGGCGAGGAGCCTCATCTCGTCCGCCGGCTGTTCCAGTTCTCCATAACCTTTTGCAGCGGCCAGGAGCAGGATTGGCGTGGCGTTGAGCATAGGGGGCACACGATTGCCCTCCAGGTAGCTTTCCATGCTGCGGAGACCGCGGCGGATGAGGTCGATGCGCTCTACTTGGCTAGTCGTGGGGCGATCGAAGAGGCTCATGGCCGCGAACCAGGAGCCTTGCTTGCGTTGGATCGGAGTTCCTCGTTCCCGCAGCACACTGGACAGCTGGGAAAGCACTCGATGATCACGAGCACTCCAGGCCAGTTCAGTGGCTCGCTGCACAAGGGGGATTGAGGAGTCAGCGGCTCGCAGGTCGATGGACTTGAGCAGGTCCATTGCTCGGTCCAGTTGGCCCAAATGCTCCAGCGCATTCAAGCTCGCCAAAATGGCGGCGTTGCTGTCCTGGCCAGTGAGCAAAGGCGCCGCGATTGAGCCGAGTTCTGCCGTGGCCAGGTCCTGCCGTGCTCCCCACAACAGGGTTAGCAGGCCTCCGAGTGCGCGCTGTCCCGAGCGCAAGGCGTCCTTGTCGGACGCTTCCGACAGAACTTCCACTGCATTGGAATAAGAAGTGCGCGCCCCTTCGAAGTAGCCCGAAGCCTCGTTCAGGCTCGCCAGGGCCGCGACCCCCAGGACCCCCTCGCGTGCAACTTCGAATTTCGAGCGTAATTGATTGACGAGTCGCAGGCGGGCTGGATCGTCCAAGGAACGCATGGCGACTTCGCGGGCCATGCTGGCAGCTTCGTTGGCATCCCTGCCCGCCAGGGCAAGGCTCAGGTTGCGCTGCCCTTCCGCAAGTTCGTATTGGGCCTGATCGTGTTCGATGGAACCCCGCAGAGCCCATGCTGCCCCGTGCTTCGGGCTGTGGGTGAGAATCTCCATGCAGAGCTGCCAGGCCTCGGCGGGCTTGTTTTCCATCTTTAAGATGTGCGCCAGGCGCAGTTGCACCGCAGGGCTGGCCTGATTCATTGCAATGCTGACGCGTTCCAGGCAAAGACGGGCTTCGTGCCAGGATCCCAGGTTTCGATAGAGGTCGGCCTGGGCCACCAAGAGGCGCGCTTCCAATTGCGGGGAACTCGCTATGGAGGGATGGCGAAGTGCGTGTTCCGCCAGCCGTAGCAGAGGTTCAGATTCGAGGATTTCGCCCTCGACGGCGGCCTCAAGGCGGGCCAGCACCTGCAGAGGGTCCACGTCATTGGGGGAGAAGACCGCCCGGGCGACAAGACCCAGGGAGCCGAAGGCGAGCACAAGGCCCAATATGGAAGTCCACTTCATGGTGTGCGTTGGTTGTGAATCAGAACCTAGCCTACGCTCCTTGGGAGCGGGATTCTTCTGCGATCAGGCTGTACTTGCCCATCTTCTGGTAGAGGGTGGAGCGGGAGAGACCAAGCATTTCGGCCGTGGCGGTCTTATTGCCCTGGGACAGATTCAGTGCGCGCAGGATCAGGAGACGTTCTGGGATCGCCAGGGCATCTTTGAGGGCTGGCAGGGGGTCCTGGCGCAGCAGTGTCAGCAGGGGAGTTGCCCAGGCAATCGGGATCGGTTCGAATTCCTGATCCTCATCGGGCGACCCCAGTCCAATTGCATCTTCCTTTTTAGGGTCAGAAACGACAGGGTTTGCTTGTGCCATGGGAGGTGTGCCCACAGTTGTCCCAGGCTTCCTGCAGTTTCGAGGAGCGGATTTTCGGGGGGTGGTCATTCCTTGCCATCGGAATGGGCCAGGGTCGGGCTGAATGCAAGCTGTCCAGCAATTCGGACGGGGTGTCCCATTTTTGGAACCGGGACCCAGGGGGCGGGGGTGTCCGGCTCCTGAGCCCCTCAGGCCAGGGGCAGTTCCAGGCGGAAACAACGTTCGTTGCCAGCGGCGGACAGGGAGAGGTCGCCTCCCTGGCCAGCCAGGATGGCAGCGGCGGCGGGGATTGCATTGGGCCCCACCCCCGGCAGGAGCCGGTGCAGGGCGTAGGGTTCCAGCCAGCGGTCGGCTTCCAGCTGGGCAAGGGGGCCGGGAGGGAAAGAGACTTCCAGGAGTGCCTGCTGGCCTTCAGTGGAGACTCCTACCTTGACCTCCCCCTTGTTTCCGGCGGCCAGGGAGGCAACCGCCAGGATTGCATCAATGGCCAGCACCAGCAGGCTTTTTTCCGCTCGTACCACAGCATCCGGGGCTGCGCGGAACAGGTAGCGTGGGCCTCCGTCTTCTTCGTGTGCCAGACTGGATAGGAAGTCCTGAGCCAGGGCTGACAGATCTACGCTGGATCCATCGGGGCCCGGAGGTGCCGCCAGGTAGCCAATCGTGCGAGTGAATTGTCCAAGGCGCAAGATGTCATCTGATAGTCCTCGTAGGGCGCTTTCACTCTCGACTCCTTCGCTGGCCTCGAGGGTGCGGCGCAAACCCAGGTCCAGACGCTGGGCAATGTCAGCCAGGTCGGCTACCTGATCGCGATACCAGTGGGGGATGTGAGCGGTTGGTAGGGGCGGCGATTTGCTCTGGCGGGTTTTCGACTCTTGTGGATCCGTGCCCAAGCCAGCACCGAACGCAGAGTCTTCCTGATCACCGAAGCCAGCGGAGCCCGTCGTTTCAGATTCCTCTCCGCCTCGCTCATGGGCGGCGTCCTTGGGCTTTGATTGGGTGTCGAAGGGCGTCAGGGGTTCGGAACCATCTTCTTGGGGCAAGCCTCCCAGGATTCGTTCGATGGCCCGAATCTCCGGATCCGTCTGCGGTCTTAGCAAAGCCTCCTTCCCTGCGGCAGGTGGGGTTGGCTTGAATTGCACTGGGGGCTGCGAAACCTCAGGGCCTGAACCTGCGAGCGCGGGAAAATGGTGGCCGCGAGCCCAGAGCGTCAATCGGTCGGTGTCCAATGGCCAGGAGCTCCAACCCCCGCGGCCTTGCAGAGTCAGACTCTGGACGATGGCCCTGGTGGGGTCGCCACCGATCAACTCCAACCTGCAGTTGGGGTTGTCCCGCAGCACTCGCCGCAGAATGCCTCCGTCTTCGCTGGCCAGGGTTGTCAGGTCGATCAGCACTCGTTGTCCCGACAAATCGCCCTTCAGCAACTGCCCCAGATCCGTCACCTGGACCACAGATTCAGCCCCCAGAGCCCTGAGAAGAGGCTCCAGGCCGACCAACCGCGGCCCAGGGCCGAGGATCAGGCTACCCCTTGAGGGGCCCTCATCTGGGTTTTGAGGAGACATACGTTGTTTAAGAATAACTCCCAGGGACCGGGCCTGCCATGGGAAGACCCAAAGACGGTCAGTTCCCCGGGTGAATCGGTTCTGCCTGTCCCAGTCAGGGGCAGGGGGTAAGACGGTCGATGGAGCAGGGGAGGGCAAGCCACCCTTCCCCGCTAGGATTCTCTGCCCATGGACCCCGTTCCCGATCAGTCCCATTCCGAGATTCCCTCTCACAAGATCTCAATTGTCGTGCCAGTGCTCGATGAGGTCGAGAATCTGCCCCTGTTGCACGGCGAGATACTGACCCATGTGGGCGCCATGGGCTGTTCGTGGGAAGTGATCTATGTTGACGATTTCAGTACCGATGGCTCGCGTCAGGTACTGCGTCAGTTGCACGCTGCTGATCCAGAACATGTGAGGCTGATTTTCTTTCGTCGCAACTTCGGCCAGACCTCAGCAATGGCGGCCGGCTTCGAATTGAGTCGGGGAGAGATCGTGGTGACCCTCGATGCGGATCTGCAAAACGACCCAGCAGATGTGCCACACCTTGTGAGCGAATTGGAACAGGGCTTTGACTTGGTAGTCGGCTGGCGCCGCGACCGGCAGGACGGGATGATGCTGCGTCGGGCACCTTCGATTCTTGCCAACCTGTTGATTCGCAGAGTCAGCGGATCCGGAATTCACGATACGGGCTGCACGCTCAAGGCGTTTCGGCGCACATTGGTGGAACGCATGCCGATTTACGCGGAGCAGCATCGTTTCCTTCCAGCCCTGGCAATGGGTTCCGGAGCGCGCATCGGTGAGTTGGTGGTCAACCACCGACCTCGAATTCATGGTACCAGCAAGTACGGCATCGGCCGAGCCGCCCGGGTGCTGAGCGATCTCTTGTCTGTGCAATTGGTGGGTTCCTTCGTGCGTAGTCCGCTGATCTACTTTGCCCTCTGTACTGTTCCCTTCGTGTTGGCGACCCTGATGTTCGTGACTATGATTGCCTGGAGCGATGAACGGGTCTCATTCTCAAATCAATGGGGCCAGGCTGCGCTGTTGATCATGTCGTTGTTTGTAATGACCATAGTTGATTTTCTGTTGTTCGGATTACTTGCTGAGTTGGTTGTGCGAGCGAGCAACGTGTTCGGACGAGGTACTTTGGCGCCCTTGGTGGAGGAGGGAACCGTATGAAGGACGAAATTCAGCAACCTGCTCCTGAGTCCACCGTGCCCGATGTGACTGTCGTCGTTCCTGTCAGCAGCTCCGATGCGGAGGTGCGCAAGGTAGTGGAGTCCCTCGGGGCACAACTAGAACGCTTGGATCTCAAGTGGGAGGCGATCCTGGTTTTTGATGGGCGCAAGGGTTCCGAGTGGAATGATGCCTTGGCCATGCAGGTGGAGAGTGATCAGCAGGTGCGCACGATTGGGTTTCACCGGGCATTTGGGGAAGCTGTATGCCTGGCAAGCGCCTTTGAGCATGCCCGTGGAGCGATCATCCTGACCGCACCGGAATACGTGCAGTCCGATCCCCACGGAGTAGCTGAAATGATCACCCGGCTGCAGGAGGGGGCCGATGTGGTCACAGCCAAGCGTACCGGACGCGTGGACTCCATCCTCAACCGAGTGCAGTCAGCGGCCTTCAACGGTCTGTTGCGGGCTCTCACAGGGGCTCGTTTCCACGACCTGAATTGTTCACTGCGGGCATTCAAGCGTACGGTGCTTGAGCAGTTGACTATCTACGGAACCCTTTACCGCTATCTGCCGGTAATTGCTTTCCGCCAGGGCTTTCGCGTGGTGGAGGTCGATGTGCGTCACCTTGAGGAGCGCGGGGTAAGCGGAATCTTCGGCCCCATGACCTATGCACGGCGCATCCTCGATGTCCTTGGGGTTGTCTTTTTGACCCGCTTCACCCACAAGCCTCTGCGGTTCTTTGGTGCCCTTGGTGGTGCGTGCATGGGAGCAGGAGGCCTGATCGCTGGGTGGGTCGGGATTGCTAGTTGGCTGGACCCCAGTCGGCCTTTGTTTGGCAGTGCAACTTTCTTGCTGGGCGTGCTGCTCTTTGTGCTGGGTGTCCAGATCATTGGCTTTGGCCTGGTGGGGGAGATCGTGATCTTCACTCAGGCGCGCAACATTCGTGAGTATCGTATTGAGGGCGTGTGGGACGGATGACTCGAAGTCGTTTCGAGATTCGTACAGCCGTGCCCGCGGACTTTGAGGCCATTGACGCCTTCGTGCTGGCCCATCCAGGGGGCACGGTTTTTCACCGGCCCCATTGGGGGCGGGCTGTTTCGCATCAGTTCGGGCATCCCCAACAGGATCTGTTGGCGTTCGACGGTGAGACCCTGGCGGGCTTGTTGCCTCTCTCGCTTTGCCGTGGCTTCAGTGGTGGTAGGGCCTTGATCTCCGTGCCCTACGGTGTCTATGGCGGTGGGCTGGAGGTTCACACAGGGGCCGCTCGCGCCCTGCAGGATAGGGCCCAGGCCCAAGCGGAAAAGCAGGGTTTGAGGCGCCTGGAGCTGCGCTGCCGTCAGGCTCCTGAGGAGGGGATCCAAGGTACGCAATCGGTCGCGAGTTCAATTGAGGTGAGCGACCTCTACTGCGGTTTTCGCCATCGCCTCCCTGAGCAAGCGGATGAGGTGCTCGGTACGATCCCTAAAAAGGCTCGCGCGGATGTGCGTCGGGCGCGTGAAAAGCTGGGCCTGGTCCTTGATCAGGGCCACTGGTATCTGCCTGACCTCGTGCGCCTGTTTCAGGCCAACAAGCAGGCTCTTGGCTCGCCTGCCCTTCCCGCTGGTTGGTTTGCACGACTGCTGGAAGACTTGGGGCCCGCTGTGAAGATCCATGTTGTGCGTCAGGGTTCGTTGATCCTTTCTGCGGTCATGAGCTTCATCTATGCTGGCGAACTGCACGCCTACTATTCCGGATCTCTTCCAGGGGCTGATCGGGAATACAAGGTATCTTCTTTTATGTACTGCGCACTACAGGAGTGGGCTGTGGAGCGTGGGCTCTTGGTCTTTGATTTCGGGCGCAGTCGCAAGGACAGTGGCGCCGCGGATTTCAAGCGTCGACAGGGTTTTGAGGCCCGCGATCTGCCCTACGCCTACTTTCTGGTGAAGGACCGGGCCTTGCCGTCGTTGAATCCATCGAATCCCAAGACCGCTCCCCTGCGCAGGCTTTGGACCCAATTGCCCGCGGGACTTGCGGTGCACATGGGCAGTATGGCTTCACGTTTCTTGCCCTGAGTCCTGGCGTCACCAAGGACTCTTACCCAAGGTCAAGATCGCCGTTGCCTTAGGGCACTTTCGATTGCGCTGGGTGCCGCGGCGAGGCTTTCGATGACACAATCGGTGTTGTGACCCATGCGGCGCCAAGTCTGCTCCAGGATGTGCCCCTTGCCCGTGCGCACCAGCAGGGATTCGGCTCCGGCTCGGCGACCTGCTTCCAGGTCCCGGGCCGCGTCTCCGATCATCCAACTGCACTTGAGGTCCAGCTGCAGGTCTTCAGCGGCCTGCAGCAACAGTCCTGGTTCTGGTTTACGACAAGAGCAGGGTGGTCCAAAGTCCGGGTGATGATTGCAGGTGTAGATTCCGTCGAGGCTGGCGCCGGCTTCGTGCAGTAGCTCGGTCAGCCGTTCGTGAATGCTGTCGAGCGTCTCAACATTGAAGAGTCCGCGAGCCACGCCGCTTTGGTTCGTTACCAGCACCAGGCGAAAGCCTGACGCGCTCAGGGCCTTCAAGGCCTCGCCAGCTCCGGGAATCAACTCCACCCGATCGGGGTCGCTCAGATAGTCGACCTCCTTGATCAGCGTGCCGTCCCGATCAAGAAAGACCGCCGGGGACAAGGCTGCACTCAAGATCTGTCGAGCCGCACGTAGACCCGTCCTGGCTGTTCCACGGTGTATCTCTGAATCGGGCCCCAGAAGGCATCGGTGGCCAGGAAGAAGGGGAGCCGCCAGGTCAGATAGAAAACCGTGGAGTCCGAATAGGGTACCACCTCGCGCCCTTCGTGCAGGTTCAAAGTGCGTTTGGCAGTCTTGTAACCTGGCAGAACCAGCTCCAGCTGGGATTGGGCCTTGTCCTGCAGATCAAGCGTAATCGGAGTCACGAAACCAGTGTCGCGTCCGTCGATGTAGATGTGGGCACCTGAGGGGAAACTGGCCAGGCGCAAAGGCCTGTGTGTGCTGGCGCAGGCACTCAGGAGGATCAACAGGGGCAGGAGTCGGAACATGGCTGGATTCTGCTGGTTGGGCGGGGCAGGTCGCAAGCCCGGGGTTGAATGGGCCGATGGTATTTATCGGCCGCGACCGGCATGCTGTCCATAGGACTTTTCATGGAACCGCTCAACAAGACTCAGGCTTGGGCCTGGAGGCCCGCCGGGGGGCTGCTGCTGGTGGCCCTGGGTGCCCTGGCCTGGGGGCTTTGGCGGGGCGGCAATGCCTCCCTGTGGTTTGATGAAGCCCTGACGGTGAGCGATGCCTGGCACCCCCGGGGGGTGAACCACAACCCCTTGTTCTACGGGTTGATTCGGGTCTGCGTGGATTCCTGGGGCGGTTTGATCGATGAACGCGGCCTGCGCTTGCTCTCCGCTATCTGCGCCCTGCTCAGCATACCTCTGTGCTATTTCAGCCTCTTGCCCTTGGCTGGGGAGCGGCGTAGCTCATGGGCCAGCTTGCTGCTGGCACTGAGTCCCTGGGCTCTTTATTGGGCCACAAATGCACGGCCCTATGCACCGGGCTTGTTGGTCATCTTGCTGGGCAACGCGTTGATGCTGCGTGCCCTTGTATGCGACGCACCGCGGGGAGCCGCCTTGGGTCTGGTCATCATGGGCCTTGCGGGGAGTCTGCAACTCTCCATGTTGGTGGCACCCCTGGCGCTGGTTGTGGCACTCGTGTTGGGGCCGGCGTTTGGAGTGGATCCTGCGCCTCGAGTGCGCCGCATGTGTTTATGGGCAGCGCCAGTGATTCTGCTACTGGGAGGGCTGTTGTTTGCTGGAGACCTGATGGTCTACCTGGCGCAGAAGGCAGAAATCAAAGGTCTTTCGGGTTTGAAACACTTTGCCCTGGCGGCGGGCTTTGCCCTGACCCCGATCTTGGGACTCTGCGCACTGTGGGGAACCTGGCGCGCGCGGCAGGAAGGGCAAGGGCTGGTCTGTCTCTTCGCTCTGGCGACCTTGCTGGGTGCCCTAGCGGTAGCAGGTGTTGGCTGGTTTGGGCAGAGCACCGCTCAGTATGCATTTTGCCTCCTGCCCTGGGCCCTGTTGCTCGCGGTCTGGCCCCTGGGCGAGCGCGGTGGTTGGATCTATGGGGGGGTCCTGGTCCTGCCCCTGCTGCTGCTCTCGGGCTTCGAGGTGGGGCCTTGGCATGGCAGTCGACCCCGTTGGCGCGAGGCGTTTGCCTATGTGCAAGCCCAGCGTGGTCCCGAGGACCTAGTGCTCTCCATGCAGGCGGGCCTCGGAGACTTGTACACCCAGCCTGGTTGGACCGACGCGCGGTACCCCGTGGCCCACGCCTGGGCAGATCGCACTCAACCCATGCGCCTGGTTGATGCGGCCCGTTCGGACAGGCCCTGCTGGTTGATTCTTCGTCGGGACTTCTTGCTCAAGTGGCCCGACCGGTGGCGTTCCGTCCTGGAGCGCATCCTGGTCCAGCAGGCGGAGTGCGTGCAGGTGTTTGAGAATCTGCCCCTGGGCCGCAACATGACCCTGGAGGTCTATCGTCTGTTCCCCCTCGAAGAAAGGGGGGGGCTCGCACGGGTACCTTTCTGATCCGTGGGGCGCAGGGTCTACTCGCTCGTGCCTGGTGTGGGGAAAGTCAATCCTGGGCGCGCTTTTGGAACTCGCCGGTTTCCGTACTGATCACGACGCGCTCCCCTTCCTTGATGTGCAGGGGAACCTTGATCATCTTGCCGGTTTCCACCTTGGCTTCCTTCTTCACATTCGTGGCTGTGTTGCCCTTGACCGCCATCTCGGCCCAGGTGATTTCCAGGGTGACCGTGGTTGGTAATTCGATGGAGATAGGATTCTCCTCGTGAAAGGTCACGTCGATCAGTTCACTTTCTTTGATCATCCACATCTTGTCCACTATCTGATCCTTGGGGATCATGAACTGTTCGTAGGTCTCTTGGTCATTGAAGACATAATCTCCGTTGGCTTCCTGGTAGAGGTACTGGGAGGGTGTCTTCTTGAGGTAGGCCTGTTCGAATTGATCGCCCGCCGCGGGTCGGAAAGCCTTGTTGGACCCTGTTGTGAGGCTGCGGGTCTTGACTTGAATAACGGCTCGCAAGTTGCCGGGGGTGGCATGGCTGTAGTCGGTGATCAGGAGAAGGTCATTGTCCTTTTCCAGAACCATGCCCTTGCGGAGTTCGGTTGCTTTGAGGGTCATCTGGTTTGCCAGGAGGGGGAGAGGGGCTCAGCCCCGAGGAAGGAGCCCATGGTAGCGATTTGCCAACAGGAAGCAGGCTGCACCTGTTCCAAACATCGGCGCCCTCAATACTGGCGTCGTTGAGTGGAAGAGGGAATGTCCAGAGCCTTGCGGTACTTGGTGACCGTTCGGCGCGCCAGGGTCAGGCCCTCCTTTTCGGAGAGCAGGCCCGCCAGCTGCTCGTCTGAGTAGGGTTTTTGGGCGTCCTCGTTCTGGATCAATGCCCGCAAGCGCTCCTGAATCGCTTTTTGGCTGGTCTCCTCGCCCGTGTCCCTGGTGGCGCCCCCGGCGAAGAAGAACTTGATCGGGAAGATCCCGTGGGGGGTTTCGGCGAACTTGCCCGATACTCCGCGCGATACCGTGGATATGTGCACTTTGATGATGTCCGCCACATCCTGCATCCGTAAGGGCACCAGACTCTCCACTCCCTTTTCCAGAAAGGCGCTCTGATGCTCGAAGACCGTCTCGGCAATCCGTCGCAGGGTGGACTTGCGCTGGCGCAGGGCCTCCAGGAACCATTGGGCGTTCTCTCGGCGCTTGCGAATCCACTCACGGGCGGGGTCGCCCTTGGGCAGATCCTTGAGGGTTTGTTCATAGGCCCGTGAGAGGGTCAGTCGCGGTTGACGCTCCCGGTCCAGACGCACGACCCATTCGCCGTTTTCTTCGAGCACGACCACCTCCGGCACGATCACATCGGCTGTGGTTCCTCCGTAGACCGCGCCGGGTGCGGGGTCCATGTGGCGCAGGTCTTCCAGGACCAGCTTGACCTCTTCGATGGAGGCTCCGGTGGCCTTGGCGATGCGCGGCAGGCGGTTGGCCTCTACATCGGAGAGGTGCTTGTCGATGATCAGGCGCAGCAGGCCCTCCCATTCACCGTGGGCATCGAGCTGAAGCAGCAGGCATTCGCGCAAGTCTTCCGCAGCCAGGGCCGGATGAGTGGCTCTGCGCAACTGGGCCAGGCTGACCAGGAACTCGTCCTGGGAAGGGTCAAGGAGCGCCGCTTGGCTGTTGTCCTGCTCGTCCGTGTTCTCTTGGGTCCCTTCGTCTCCGTGCTCCCCTTGGTCATTCTGATTGGAAGGCTGACCCTCGCTGGTGTCCAGTGGCCGACTGAGTTGGGAGTTGATCTCTTCGATCAACCCTGCGCGGGTTCCCGTCAGATAGCCGTGATGGTCAAGTGACCAGACGATGTACTCCAGGATCTTGCGCCGTCGTTCGCTGGTTTCCAGCAGGCCAACTTGTTCGATCAAGACCTCGTGCAAGGAGGCGGGCTCTCCGGCTACATTCTGGATCGCGTCGAAGCGGCGTTCTCCATCGTCGGCCACCCGGCGAGGTTCGGACCGGCCATCTCCGTATTCACGCTCCATGCGCTCGAAGTTCTCGCGTAGCTGTTCGAGTTCTTTCTCGGCCCCGGTCTGGGGTGCCTCTGTCTGTGCACCGTTGCTCTCAGCAGATCCAGCATCCCGGTCCTTGTTCTCTTCGCGCTCCAGGAAGGGGTTTTCCGTGAGTTCCTGTTCAATGCGCGCCTCCAGATCCAGCAGGGGCAGCTGCAGGATCTGCATGGCCTGGATCATCTGCGGTGATTGCAGAAGACGTTGCTGAAGGCGTGCGCTTTGGTGGAGTCCGAGTCTCAAGTCTAGTAGTGGCTGTTGATGGGCTACTGGTTCTAGTTTACTCCCCTGCATATAGTGCAGGGGCGCGCTCTATTCATCAGCGTGTTTCATCGTCTCGAATTTGTGCCTGAAGTTGTGCATGGGGGACTGAGGCAGCCACTTGCACCTCGCTCCCTTGGTGATCGAGGTGCAGTTCTCCCGAGCGGGTGCCCTCCGCAATCCACTCCAGGCTACCCAGATAGGCCAATTCAGGGGCTTGGATCCGACCCCGCTCTGTCATTGCCTGTTGGTGCCAGGTGAGGGTGCTGTTGCCGGATCCCAGGATGCCCATGATGCGGCTGCCGTTGACCAGGGTCTGCACCTGGGGCTCGGCGATCCATGCGTCCGTGGCGAGATCAGTGCGGTAGCCGGTCATGGCGGTGGTCACCTGGGTCATTCGGACTCCAAAGGGCAGGCCCCTGACGCATGGGATCAGGGCCGCATCCTGCCCCATGCTGGCACTCAGCAGACTGTTGGAAGGTGCAGCGCTGAGGGCATCGATCAATCGCAGGGCCTGGGCGGCCAGTTCCTCGGACCCCGGGGGGATCAAGAGCAGGTTGCCGGCCCACAAGGGCGAGCCCTCAAGTCCTGAACTTGCCAGGATCGCGGCGATGGAAGATGGTGGCCAGGGGCTGTGTTGATTGTCCTCTTGTAGCCAGGGCAACTCGGGCCACAGACCTGCGGTCTCGATTACGGTCCAAGCGGCGGGTCGCGGCAGCTCCGCAGGTGAACTGGCCTCGATGGTGACCCGGATCTCCTGGCCACCTCGGGTTGCTTGCAGCTCCAGACTCTGCCCTGTTTCAAGCATGCGGGCGAAGTCCAAGCGGGTTTGCTGGATCTGAGGCTGTTCGATCAGGCCCAGGTCAGGCGTCTCTGGGTCAAACGAGCCGTGCCCGGTCTGGGTGTTGAGACGGAATGAGCCAGCCAGCAGGAGCCCCGCACCCTGGGGCTGGCGGGAAGCATGCAGAAACAGAGCCCAGCCGGTCTGTGCAGTCCAGAGTTCTGGTTCCGCTACCGCGCTGTCGGCGGCGATCTCCGAGCGCCAGCTCCCTACGAAGCCCCGTTGTTGAACTTCTCCCAGGGCCAGGTGCCCACCGGATGGGAGCCACCCAAATTGTCGCGCGGGGTCATCCTGCCCCACTTGCACCGTGACCTGAATCTCGATCTGCAAGGCCTCGATCAATTGCTGTACTTGTTGGCCAAACTCTCTCAGGGAGGCGACTTCATCTGGTGGTCCCTGAACCAAGACGCCCTGGCCGGTGCTGCGCAGACGCAAACCGCGGTGGGTGCTGGCGGCGTGCTCTTCGATCCAGCGACGCCAGTCCTCTATGGGCATGGCTGGGCGGTTTGGCAGGGGCAGCGGGTCCTGGCGCGGGCTCCAAAGGGGCAGTCCGTCCGGGGGCAGGGCAGGGCCTTGGGCTTCCTTGGTTGCCAGAGCCTGGGGGGCCGGGAGCAGGGCGTAGGAGGGGAGGGGCCGATCCTGCAGGCCGGGCAGGGCGAGGATGATGGTGAGGAGGTGTTGCACGCTGGACAGGTTAGTGTTCTTGCCTTTTCGAGTCACGCGGCAGGATCACCCACCCGTGACCTTGAGATCTGCGGGCAAGCAGCAAGTGCATCCGTGGACGGCGCTTGGCATGCTGGGAGCCATGGAAGGCTCGATTGACATCAAGGGTGGGGGCAGCCTCGGCAGGATTCCCTGGATCGACCGGGTGCGGGTGGGGGGCGAGGGCTGTGAAGTGCTGGCCAAGGACGCTGAGGGGGATGAATTGCACCTTTGGGCTGATCCCGCCCGGCTGGTGCTGGCGGGGTCCCGGACCACCCCCCTGGTCAATGGCAGGGCTGTTGTGGAGTGCGTACTTGAAGACGGGGATACGATCCAGTGGCAGGGCATGCTGATCGTGGTCCATCCACCAGAGGCTGAGCAGGCACTTGAGACTCCTGCAGTGGCAGAAGCGCAAGTGGAGACCTCGAAACGGCAGGGAGATGCTCCCAAGGCTCCTGCGTCGGCTCGCGCGCCAGATCCAAGTCTACGCCAGCTCAAACTGCAGGACCTGCCCGTGGCCCGCCGGATTCTGGCGGGCATCGCAGCCGAGATGGGCAGCGGGGACCGGGCGGCGATCAAGCGTTGGCAGGCTGCGGTGCTGCGCGGAGAGTGGGATGCGGATGCCTGTGCCAGAGATGTTCTCGTGGGGGTGGACTTGGAGTCCAAGGCCCTCTGTGAGCGTAGCGGTCGCATTCAGCGTGACTTGCTCATGGCCTCGTTTCAGCGGGGCGTTCGCGGAGCTTCACGAAAGGTGCGCGGGGCGGCGCGCGGTGGGTCAGCCTTCCTGGTGGCCAACTTGGTGGCCGTGCTGGTCTACTCCCTGCTGATTGGAACCTTGTTGGTCCTTGGCAGGGCGCGCTGGCAATGGAGCCTGGACGGGACGATTGATGACCTTCTCAAGAAAATCAGCGGACTCTTGGGAGGCGCTGGGTGAGGGTCGAAGTCGGAATCGTGGTCTCGGGAGTGGTGATTGGGGGGCAAGCCCCTTCCTGGCAGCTACCGCCCTCTCTCAGTCTCAGGATCGATCAGTCCCCGAGGCGTGGCGCCGCAGCGGTCCCGGATTGGGGCAGTTCACCAAGGAACTACTGCAATTGTGCGTCGCAGGGTGCTTCTTTTGGGGGGCGAGGGGCTAACATGTGCCGCTGCCTATGAGTGACTCCTCTCAACAGTCTCAGGATCGCAGCCTGTTCACCCTGGCTCAGATTCAGCATCTGATTCGCGTAGAATTTCATCGTGCACAGCGCTACGGCTACCCTCTCAGTTGTCTGATGGTGGGTGTGGACCGTCTGAACCAGTTGCGGGATCTCTACGGTTATGACTCCAAGGAGGCGGTGATCGAGGAGGTCATCGAGATACTCAAGCGCGAGACCCGGGCAAGCGATTTCCTGGGACGCCTGGCTGATGACCGCTTGCTGGTAGTTGTGCCCCATACTTCACTAGAGGGTGCCCAGCGTATGGTTGAGCGCCTCTTGACCGCCGCCCGGCAGCTGGAGTTCGAGAGCGAGGGGCGCAAGATGGATGTCTCTCTCTCGGCAGGTATCGGTTCGACGAGAGGTGGGGATGACGTATTGTTTTTTGACGCCTTGCTAGAAGCCGCTGAGAATGGCCTGCAGGTAGCCCAGGCCGCGGGCGGAAATCGCGGAGAGACCGGTGTGATCGGAGGCTGATCCAGGGTGCGCGTTCTCCTGGTGGACGATGAGGTCACGATTTTTGTGACTCTGCGCGATGCCCTTGAAGAGGCCGGCCACGAGGTCTTGGGCGCCACCGATACAGATTCGGCTCTCAAAGCGTTGGAAGACAGCGACCCAGAAGTGGTTGTCACTGATGTGCGCTTGCCGGGTTCGGGTGGAGTGGCGATTCTGGAACGATCGGTGGAACTCAGACCCGAGCGTCCGGTGATTTTGATGACGGGCTATGCCACCGTGGATGACGCCGTGGCGGCCATGCGCCTGGGAGCTGTGGACTATGTCCAAAAACCCTTCCGCAACGAGACCATCATCCAGCGCCTGGCCGGCCTGGCGCGCCTCTCGGACCTTGAGCTGGAAAACACACGCCTGCGGGAAGAACTCTCAAGGGCCCGTGGTTTTGAGGGCATCGTGGGCCAGTCCGAGGTCATGCAGGGGGTCTTTGAGCGCGTCCGCCAGGTGGCCAGCTCGGAAGCCACGGTTCTGATCCAAGGGGAGAGCGGCACGGGCAAGGAGCGCATCGCTCAGGCGGTCCATGATGAGAGTCATCGCACGGCCGGCCCCTTTATTCCTCTCTCCTGCGCTGCGCTGCCCGAGGGTCTGCTTGAAGCCGAGTTGTTTGGTCACGAGAAGGGCGCTTTCACCGATGCGCGTCGGGAGCGCAAGGGTCGCTTTGAACTGGCGCACGGGGGCACCTTGTTCCTGGACGACATCGATGACATGCCCCTGCCCACCCAGGTCAAACTGTTGCGGGTACTGCAGGAGCGCTCTTTTGAACGGGTGGGGGGCGAGCGTTCTATTGAAGTGGACATCCGGGTGGTGGTGGCAACCAAAGTCGATCTGCGCGAGATGGTACGCGCGGGAACTTTCAGGGAAGATCTTTATTGGCGGGTGCATGTGGTGCCCGTGCTCCTGCCTCCCCTGCGCGAGCGCGTTGGGGATGTGCCCCTGTTGGTGCAGCATCTCGTGCAACGGCATGGAGGGGCGGGAGAGTGGACGGTGGGCCGCTCCAGCATGGCCATGCTGGAACGCTATCCCTGGCCGGGAAATGTGCGTGAGTTGGAGAATGCGATTCAGAGGGGGATCGCCTTGGCGGGTAAGAACCGGGTCTTGCGTGCAGAAGATCTCCTGCCCGCTGATCCCCGTTGGCGCGGTGCCACGGAAGTTCCCGAGGAAATCCAGCCCCTGCGCGCCGTGCTCAAGCAGGCGGAAGGTGCCCATCTGGCGAGGGCCCTTGAAATGACCAGCGGTCACCGCACTCAGTGCGCGGAGCTGCTGGGGATTTCGCGCAAGGTGCTTTGGGAGAAACTGCGCGAGCATGAACTTGACGGGCGTAGTGTGGATGCGGACGCTTCTGACGAGGAAAGGGAGGGCTCCACTTGAGCACTAGGTGGCCTACCCGCGAGGACGGCACCCTGGTGATTGGGGACCTGCATCTCGATCCCTCGGGTGGCCCTGAAGTTGATGAGTTCAGCGCTTTTTGCGCGGCCTTGAAGGTGCCGCGGCTCGTGATTCTGGGTGATCTCTTTGAGGCCTGGTTTGGACCCAAGACTGCGCACCTGGGTGGTGCCCGGGAGGTTTCCCGGGCCTTGTTGCAGCTCACCCAACGGGGTGTTGCGGTGGATGTGATTCCGGGCAACCGGGACTTCTTGCTCGACGAGGAGTTCGCCCTGGCGATTGGCGCTGGTCTGCATCCGGGAGGGTGGCGCGGGGCCCTCGACGGAGCCCGAGTCCTGATCCTCCACGGGGACACCCTCTGCACCAGCGACTTGGGCTATCTGCGTTTACGACGGGTGCTGCATAGCAGGGCCGTGCATTGGTTGGTGCGCTGGCTGCCGCGGGCGCTGCTGCTCCTGCTGGTGGGCCACTTGAGGGCTGCCAGTCGGAAAGCGGTGGCCCGCAAGCCTGCCCCGCGCAAGGCCATGCAGACCCAGGCGGCTGTAGCGGCGGCAAGCGCTGTCGATCCCCTCGCTCCTGCCCAACTGTTGGTGGTGGGCCACGCCCATGAATTCTCGGACCGTAGCCTGGATTCCACATCTCTGCGCTGGTTGGTGCTGGACGGTTGGGGAGGCCTGAGGGATACTCTGCGCCTGGGAACCGGCGCTGGCCCCCAGAGCCTTTGCCATCGAGACCTGATGTCCCCCGCACGTCCATGACCCACAAGGCCCTCTTCAAAACCACTCTGGCTTTGCAGGGAGAGCGGCTGCACTTTGCGGCTCACAGCCACCATATGTGGCCCGATCGGGTGATCGAGGCCCATGGGGAAGCGGCCTTGTTGGCAGCGCGCCTGCTCGATCGCAAATGGGACAAGCTCTTCGGAGAGTTGCTGCCCCGACTCTCCGAGCGGGTGGCCCGGCGCCTCGGCTGGCCCGATCCTAGCGGCTTGGTTTTTGGAGCCAACACCCACGAGTTCCTTGTTCGACTTTGTTCGACACTGCCCCGGGATCGGCCCTGGCGCATTCTAACCAGCGACGCTGAGTTCTATGCGGCCTTGCGCCAGTTCAGCAGCTGGCAGGAGAATGGGGTTGCCTTGATTGAACAGGTACCCGCCGAGCCCTTGGCTACTTTTTCGGAGCGCATGGTCGAGGCGATTGGTCGTGGGGGTCATGATCTGGTGATGTTCAGCAAGGTCTTCTTCAATTCAGGTTGGATCGTGGACGATGTGGACGCACTGGTGGCGGCCGTGCCAGATCCCCAGACCCTGGTGCTGATCGATGCCTACCACGGCTTCAACGCCCTTCCCATGGACTACTCGCGTGTGGCGAAGCGGGCCTTTGTGACCGCCGGGGGCTACAAGTACGCCATGGCCGGGGAGGGGGCCTGCTTCTTGGCTTGTCCTCCTGGTATCTGCCCAAGACCGGTGCAGACAGGCTGGCTTGCGAGTTTTGGGAGCCTTGCGTCTTTTGATGTTGAGGGCAAGTTGGCCTACGGCGCGGACGGTTCGCGTTTTGCAGGAGCAACTCTTGACCCCACAGGGCTGATGCGATTGGACGCCGCCCTTGGTTTGCTCGACAAGGAAGGACTGGATCCAAAAGCCTTGCACGCTTGGGTCGGGGCATTGCAGAACCGTGTTATCGAGGCTCTGCCCGAGTCCGGGCCGATGTCCCGCGCCAGTCTGTTCCCAGGGCCGGAGGTTCCCGATCGTGGACACTTCCTCTGCTTCAAAGAGGCCAAGGCCGGGCAGTTGAAACAAGGGCTTGATTCTCTCGGCGTGCAGACCGATGTGCGCCGTGACCGTTTGCGTTTGGGTTTCTCCCTTTATCACGATCAGGCCGATGTGGATCGTCTGCTTGAGTTGCTGGCTCAGGCGCGGGCCTCAATTTCCTAGGAATCCACTGCTTCTGATGACTGCCGACTCTTCCCCATCCATGCCCTTGATCGTGGCTATCGATGGTCCTGCCGCCAGCGGCAAGAGTTCAGTGGCTGAACTTCTGGCCCAGCACCTGGGAGTGCCTTTCCTCAATTCGGGCGCCATGTATCGGGCTGTGGCTCTCGCTTGTCAGCGCGCCAGCGTGGATCTTGATGATCCCCTGGCCGCGGGGGAGGTGGCGGCGGGCTTGGAGTTGGATTTCGATTCTTCCGGTGCCCTCCTGGTTGGCGGGGAGATCTGGGATGTGGGCGGCGAAGAGGTGGGGGAACTGGCTTCGCGGGTTGCCCAGCACGGTCCCGTGCGGCATGCAATGGTGGCTCGCCAGCGGATACTGGGCCGGCATCACGGTTGCGTGGCCGAGGGTCGCGACATCGGTACGGTTGTCTTTCCCGAGGCCCCCTTGAAGGTCTTCCTCATGGCTTCGCCAGGCGTTCGGGCCATGCGCAGGGCAGAGCAGGAGGGCCATCCCGAGCGTGCTTCAGAGTACGAACAGGAACTCCGGGAGCGAGACCGTCGGGATCGTGAGCGCTCGATCGCTCCCCTGCGTCCTGCAGCGGGGGCCTTGGAATTGAACAGCGATGACCTGACCCTGGAGCAGGTTGTGGCGAGTATCCTGGGAGCGCTCTAGGCTCGGCTTGTCTATGTTTTGGGAAAGCCTCCTCCCCTGCCTTGAGTCTCCTGGCCTTTTTTGGTCCTTTTTATGACTGCCCAGACCCGTACCCGGCGCACTGTTTTCTATCGCGCCGTGATGCTTGCGATTCGCATTTGGAGTCTGCTTCTGTGGCCGGTTCGAGTGGAGGGGCATGAGCATGTTCCCGATCACGGGGGGGCTCTGATCGTGGCCAACCATGGATCCCTGCTCGACATTCCGGCGGTGGCCCAGGCTGCTGGGCCGCGCCACACGGCTTTTGTCGCCCGTCGCAGTTTGACCGCGAGTCGTTTCATGGATCGTCTCTTGCAGGGTACTGAGGCAATTCTTGTGGAGCCGGGGACCAGTGACAGGGCTGCCTTGCGCCAGATTGTGGATGAACTCAAGGCAGGCAATCTGGTGGTCATCTTTCCCGAAGGCACGCGCTGCTTGGACGGGCGCTTGCAGGCTTTCAAGGGTGGCGCGGTGCTGAGCGCCAGGATGGCTGGAGTGCCGATCATTCCTTGCGGAGTGGAAGGGGCCTATGACGCCTGGCCCAGGCATCGCCGTTGGCCCCGGCGTAGGCGCATTCATGTGCGTTTTAGAGGTCCCGTAGATCCTGCGGGGGCAGACTTGCTTTCGTACTTGGAAGATACTGTGGCGGAACTTGCCCGGATTGAGCGAGCAGGGGGTCAGGCTCCGGTGGGGGACCCCTCTGGAGAGCAGCCGCTCTCGCCGCCTGCGGTGGACGGTGTTTCCTCGGCGGTGAAACCAGTTCACCCTGAGGTTGGTGAACTGCTCGAGGATTGACCCCCCCGTCGACAGGCGGTATGCTAGCCGCCCTGATTCCTGCCGGGTCCCTCCAGATGTCCGGTCGTCGGCCCTTGCTTGGGTCCTCCGGCGGCCTTTCTGGGCGACCAAACACGAATGTGGAGTGCTTGGCCGGAGGGTGAGCGTTTCCCCCGAGTCCTTCAAGTTCCCGGCGTCGTGTGTTCCAAGCCTCCATTTCCGACAACCCACCCCAGGTCCCAAGACAACTCAAACATGGCAATTGTTTCCCGCCGGGTCCGGCAATACGAACTGGACCAGGATGAAATCGAGCGACGTCTCGATTCCTCGCTCGCTGGCTTGACAGCCGATGAACTCAACACCGCACTCAGTGAAAATATCGCTGATGTGAAGACCGGCCAGATCGTGAATGCCAAGGTCGATTCGGTGGATGAGCGTTCGAGCATGGTCATAATGGACATCGGCAGCAAGTCCGAAGGCCAGATCCCCCTCAGCGAATTTGGTGAGGAGCGGCCGGAAGTGGGTCAGGTCTTTGAGGTCTACTACGAGGGCCTGGACGACAACGACATGGCGGTTATTTCCAAGCGCCGCGCAGATCGTCTGCGTGCTTGGGAAGATGTCAGCCAGAAGTACGGCGAAGGAGACATAGTGCAGGGCATTGTCCAGCGCAAGATCAAGGGCGGCCTGCTCGTGGATGTGGAGGGCGTCAACGTCTTTCTGCCCGCAAGTCAGGTTGCGCTGCGCCGCACCATCGAGGTTGGCGATCTGATTGATGAGCCCGTGCGGGCAGTGATCATCAAAGTGGATATGGAGCGCATGAACATTGTTGTCTCCAGGCGCAAGCTGATGGAAGACGAGCGGGCCAAGCTGAAGCAGGATCTCCTGGTCGACATCAAGGAGGGCCAGGTGCGCACCGGTGTGGTCAAGAATATCGCCGAGTTTGGTGTGTTCGTGGACCTGGGTGGTATTGACGGCCTTCTGCACATCACGGACATGTCCTGGGGCCGTGTGAATCATCCCAGCGAGATGGTCAAGATGGACCAGGAACTTGAAGTCGTCGTGCTCAAGGTGGATTTCGATCGGGAGCGAATCGCCCTGGGTCTCAAGCAGAAGACCGCTTCTCCCTGGGATGGTATTGAAGATCGTTATCCCAAGGGCAAGACCCTCAAGGGCAGCGTAGTCAACATGATGTCCTATGGAGCCTTCGTCAAACTCGAAGAAGGTATCGAGGGCCTGGTGCACATTTCTGAAATGTCCTGGACCAAACGCGTCAACCACCCCAGCGAACTGGTTTCGGTTGGCGATGAAGTTGAAGTCGTTGTGTTGGAAATCGACAACGAGAAGATGGAAGTTTCTCTGGGCATGAAGCAGGCGGAGAGCAACCCTTGGGACATGGTCGATGATCACTACCCCGTGGGTACTGTGATCGAGGGCCGCGTGCGCAACTTGACCTCCTACGGCGCGTTCGTGGAGATTGAAGAGGGCATCGATGGCCTCTTGCACGTGTCCGACATGAGCTGGACCAAGAAGGTCGCGCACCCCTCAGAGTTGGTCAAGAAGGGCGACACCCTGCAGTGCGTTGTTCTTGCGGTCGACAAGGAGAAAAAGCGTATCGCCCTGGGGCGGAAGCAGCTCTTGGCCGACCCCTGGTTGGAGGAGATCCCGAACAACTACCACGTTGGCGATTTGTTGACCGGATTTGTATCGAAGATCACCACCTTTGGTGCATTCGTCAAGTTGGACGATCATCTCGAAGGGTTGCTGCACATCTCGGAAATAACTGAAGACCGTGCCCTGCGTGCAGAAGAAGTGGTCCAGTCCGGGTTGAAGGTGGAAGTGCGAGTGATTCGCGTGGACATTGAAGACCGCCGGATTGGTTTGACCATGGTGCACGATGACTTCCCGGAGAATGAGGCCTTGCGCGCTGCGGCGGCGGAGAAAGCTGTCAAGGATGCTGCTCGGGCTGAGAAGGTGGAAGCTCAGAAGGCTCAGGAAGGAGTTGAGCCCGGGGCTCCGGAAGAAGCAGACGCTTCTGCCGAAACTGAAGCACCCGCCGAAACTGAAGCACCCGCCGAAACTGAAGCACCCGCCGAAGCTGAAGCACCCGCCGAAGCTGAAGCACCCGCCGAAACTGAAGCACCCGCCGAAGCTGAAGCACCTGCCGAAGCTGAAGCACCTGCCGAAGCTGAAGCACCTGCCGAAGCTGAAGCACCTGCCGAAGCTGAAGCACCCGCTGAAGCTGAAACGTCTGCCGATGCTGAAGCGCCTGCAGGTGAGCCAGTCAGTAGCGAAGATCCTGATGCCGAAGAGGGCAAGCAGGAGGCCTGAGGCCCTTCTTGCCAGCAGCCTCTGCTAGTGACCATCGGGCACGGTAGACGTAGGCTCTCCTTGGAGAGCGGATTCAGGGGGGGACGACGGCCCGTTTGAGGCAGTCGGCCCCCGCCTTATTGCTACGGCTATTCAGGCACACTCCATGAACCACCTGTCCCAGCACCCCCTGCGCGGCCAGCCCGCGGATCAATCTCATGGTCGTGTTGTCGGTAGGTTCGCGGTCGCTTTCGTCACGGTCACCCTGACAGTTGGTGTTTGTCTTGGCTCTTGTGCCTGCGCCGCCCTCCAGGACAAGGAACTGTCCCGGCAGGAGTTCGGTCCCGGCCCTGTTCCGCCCCGTTACCAGGGCAATCTAGAAGCTCTGAGTTCGGCCCTTGCGGAAAAGCTCGACACCACAGCCTGGAATATGGTGCGCCGCCTGCGCGCTCGTTTGGGCCATGATCAGGCCAGGGGCCTGCAGGATCTAAGTGGCGCGAGGGCGTTCGTGGAGGGATGCGCTCGTGTACTCGAGGGTCGCTCAAGGGTCAGCGCCTGTAGTTTTCGGTTGGAGTTCCGGCGCAATTCCGAGGCGCGCGAGCTCGAATTGTTGCTGTTGATTCAGAATCGCTGGCCTCGGGATCTGGTTTTTGTGTCCGGTGCGGTTCAATTGACCGTGGACCGGTCCTTCATCGAGGCCACTGGCGAGATGGTCAGCGTGACCCGAAGAGTTGCTCTGCCCACTCAGCCCGAGTGGCGGGCGAAGAGTGGCGAAGGGACCGAAGTCTCCTTGGGCCCCTGGCCCATCAGCATGGCAGGTGAGAGCCTGGCCGGGCGGATTGCGGTCAGTCTCAAGCTGATTGCCCCCAAGGTGCGCGACGGGGAGGACCGGTTTGCTGTCGGGGGCATTGGGGTTGAGTCCGCCCCGTACGTAGAGTTGGCGGGCTTTCTGCCTACCCAGGCCCTGCAACCCAAGGACCTGGTGCCAGCAGTGCTCGACTCGGATATCGGAATTCACGGGTTGATCGAGCGCGTGGTGCGCTTGGATCCCGCTGCATATGGTGCTGCAGAGGCGGAAATCCTAGTCTTGATCGAGCGCGCCACTGACCTGGAAATCACCGCTCGCATCGCCCCCGTCTTGCGCTGGATCACCCGCGGGGTGTGCCCCGGGTCGGATCCCCGGGAGTGGCGCCTATGGGCAGTGGAACAAAAAAACAGGACTTCTCACCCCGGGGCCCCTTCCGTGCTGGACTTGCCGGGTTCGTGATGCGACAAGAGGGACTCTATGGCTAGCAGCAGACAACTCAAGGGAACCCTTGAAGACCATCTGACCGCCTTCCGACGCGGTGCAGTGGAACTGATCGATGAGCGCGAACTGGAAAAGCGCGTGCGCCAGGCCCTGGCCGATGATCAGCCCATGCGCATCAAGTTCGGCATGGATCCCAGCTCACCTGATTTGCACCTGGGCCACGCGATTCCGCTCTTCAAGCTGCGCGACTTGCAGGCCTTGGGTCACCGGATCGTGCTGATCGTGGGGGATGCCACCGCAATGGTCGGGGACCCCAGTGGCCGTTCCAAGCTGCGGCCCGTACTGACCCGTGAGCAGGTTGCTGCCAATCTCGAGACCTACACCAGTCAGGCGGCGTTGGTCTTGGATTTGGAGCGCACCGAGATCGTGCGCAACGCGAGTTGGTTTGATGGTATGGGCTTTGAGGGCATCCTGCAGTTGACCACGCGTATGACCGTGGCCCAGATGATCGAACGGGACACCTTTCAGAAGCGCTTGGACGCCGGCGAACCGGTGGGTATCAATGAATTCCTCTATCCCTTGATGCAGGGCTGGGATTCGGTGGAAGTGCGCGCGGATGTGGAGCTCGGCGGGACAGACCAATTGTTCAACCTGTTGGTGGGTCGTCGCTTGCAGGAGCAGGATTCCCAACGGCCCCAGGTGATCGTTACTACGCCTCTGGTGAACGGGCTCGACGGGCGCAAGATGAGCAAGTCCTATGGCAACGCCGTGGGGTTGACAGCCAGCGCACGCGAGATGACCTTTGATTTGATGCGCTTGGACGACGAGTCCATGGGGACCTGGTTCCTGCAATTGACCCGCTTGCCTGAAGAGCAGATCGCAGAGTTGTTGCAGGGGCACCCCCGATTGGCCAAGGCGCGTCTGGCGGCTGAGATTTCCACGTGCTTCCATGGGGCCGAAGCTGCAGCCGCTGCGGCTGAAGCCTTCAATAGTGAAGTGCGGGACAAGCAATTACCCGCTGACATTCCAGAGGTTCATTGGGATCCGGCTTTTGGCAGTACCCGCGCCCTGGCCAATCTGCTCAAGGATGTGGGCCTGGTCCAGACCACCAGCGAAGGCCGCCGGGCCGTGGATCAAGGGGGTGTGCGCTGGAATGCCGAGGTGCAAAAGGACCCGCGCTGTGAGATGCCTGAGCCCAACGAGCCGGTTCTGATTCAAGTGGGCAAGAAACGCTTCACGCGTCTGCTGCCGGTTGCGCCCACGGACTCCTGAGGCGCAATGTGCTCCTAGCGGGCTCGCACGAGGCCAGTCAATGGCCGGCTGAAGCTCGGATAGTTCGGATCGTTGGTCTGTACTTCGAGGGCCGCATCAATGCGCCCTGCCGGGTGGGTGTCCCCCAGGGTCAAGATGATCCTCCAGTAGGGGCTCTGGCCCCGGTCGTCAGGATCCACGGCTGCAAGGATGCAGGTCAGGTGTTTGGCGCTTGGCCCCCGTAGGACGGAAGAGTGCACCTTGAGCCGCTGTCCCGGCAGCAGGGAGCGCAGCACCGCTTCCAGTTGTTGCTCATTCCCCTGGGGCACCGCGGAGAAGCTCAAGGTATGTGGACTGATGGTCACATCCGGAACAACTGTTCCGTGGAAGGGAATCGTCAGTCGGCCCTGATCGCCCAGCCCATCTCGGTCGGTGGTGCTCAGTACGAGTTCGCCATCGATGGGCCCAAGCTGCAGGGGGGGGTCCAACTCGGCGGTCAGTTGCCAGTGCAACTCTCCCGCGCCAGCGATGGATTCCAGAGTCGCGCGTACCCTCTTTGGTGTCGAGAGAATTGCAAGCACTCGGGCCGCAGAACCGGGAATGCCGGTCAGGATATTGACCTCGCTGCCGCCACCTCCATTGGCTGGAATGTTTCCGAGGGCGAGCGACTCGCGTCCCAGAGAAAACAGGCGGTCGACCTTGAAGGAAAGCTCAAGCATCAAGAATGGCGTGGCTGTCGACGTGCAGCGCATGCGAGTGATGACCAGCTTGTCCCTGTTCTGCTGGGCGCTGGCCACTAGTTCCGTGTCCACTCGTAGAGTCAGATCGGCCGTGGCTCCTGCAGGGATGGTCAGGATGGAACCTGCCCTGGAGAGCGCACCCTCTACGGCCTCTGGGGCGGTCACACGGAAGGAGAGGGGGCGCACGCAGGCGCAAGCGGGTTGGATCGCCTGGATGGTGATCGCTTCTGAGTCCTTGTTCTTGAACGTGAAAGTGTGCTCTCGCCGCTGTCCGTAGCTGATCGGCCCCAGACGGTGGTAGTAGGGCCGATCCGAGCGTTCCGGATTGACGATCACCAGGCCCCGACCGGCGTAACCGAGCCCGTGGGTCGCCGCGGTGGATGCCTGGCCCTGTTGGCTGGGTTGGGGGTCGGGCGGCTCGGGAGTGCAGGCACACAGCAGCAATCCCAACAGGATCAGGCAAGACCCAGGGCCCATGAAGGCGCGCGAGTTGTTCATTTTAGCTGTTGGACTCTCGTTGTTGCTTTTCCGGCGGCGGGTCTTCGTCGGGATTGTCTTCATGCTCATCGTCGCCACCGTACCCCATGGCTCTCAGGGTGGAGGCGTTGGGACCATCTACCGATTCGCCCATGGCCTGAACCCTATCGGGTTTGCGCTCCATGAGCCAGGCGTGCAGTCGTTGGGCTTCGGGGTGGTCTGGCCGGTAGAGGTTTTCGGATTCCAGCGGATCCTGGGCCAGGTGGTAGAGTTCGGAGTGCTCCGGCTGGGTCTGGTGCCAGACGTACTTCCAGGGTCCGTCGCTGGCGGCGAAGAGGTTGTCGAACTGATGGGGGGGCAGGTTTTTCTCTTTGGGGCTGTGGTCATCCAACAGGTTCAACGCGTCGGCATAGGCCACGCGGCGCTGTGGCTCGCTTTCCCCTCTCCAGAGGGGCAGCAGGCTGCTGCCGTCGAGTTTCGTGCTACTGCCGAGATCGAGCAGTTCCAGTACGGTGGGCACCAGGTCGATTGTGCGCACTTGGGCCCCTATGCGTTGACCCGCTGCCATGCCCGGGGCCCGTATGAGCAGGGGCACATGAATCGACCAGTCGTACAGCAGGCGATGCTTGGCCCAGCCGTGGCGCTTGAGGCCATCGATCAGGCCCTGGCCGTGGTCGGCGGTGACCAGCACGATGGTGTTCTCCCAATCGCCTTGCTTCTCAAGCTGGTCGATGATGCGCTGGATCTGCAGGTCCATCCACTCAAGCTCGGGGTCGTACATGCGGTTCCGCCACTGATGCCCGAGGTCGCCCTTGATCGGTGTGCCAGGGGCGGGATATTCAATGCCATGTTTGGCGCTGAACGCTTGGGGCGGCACCACGCTGGTGTCGTGTGCATCGAACATATGCAGCCACAGCATCCAGGGCTTGCCAGCGGCTCCGTCCAACCAGTCGAGGGCCTCGTTGACGGTCAGGTCTCCCCTCCTTTGGGTGTTGGTCAGGCCCTCTTGATCGAAGCTGGTCTGGTGCTTTTGCTGGTGGCTCAGGTCCAGTTCACCAGCGGCAACTCCGCCGGTGCTGAACATGTCGAAGCCTTGGTTCAAGCGGTAGAACTCGCTGACCGGGTAGGAGCTGACCGTGGCTGCGGTCTGGTAGCCGTTGGCCTTGAGTTGTTCCGGCAGGGTGGTGATTTCGTCGGCCAGACGGAAGCCTGCTTTGTCCGAGTGAAAGACCCGCAGACCGTGGTTGTAGTTGTTGAGGCCCGTGAGAATTGCCGCGTGGGACATCGGGGTGATGCCAGCAGTGGAGATGCAACGATCAAAGCGCGCACCCTCATCCGCAATGCGCTCCAGGGCGGGGACTTTGGCTTGACCACCGTAGACGCTCAGGTGATCCGCCCGGGTTGTGTCCAGGGTGATCAGCAGCACATTGGGGCGCTGGTCCGGATTGCTGCAAGCGCTGATCAGTGACAGGACGAGCAGGGTCAGCGCGCGCTGTGCTCGAAGGGATGGCGTGAGGTATTGCATGGTCATGAGGGTCTGCCTAGGGCCTGCTTCATTGTCCTCGCGGGATGGGGCCAACGCGAGCTTCGCGCGCTGCTCTCAACAGGCGCTTTGAGAGTTCTTCGGGGGGCGGGCTCTCGCCTCGCAGGGCTCGTCGGTACCAGAGCAACTCCAGGTTGTCGAGGCGCCTGCGGCCGCCCACCTGCTTGCCGCCGACCTTGCGCCGATAGGTCACATACTCAAGCCACCAAGGCGCATCCATGGGCGGGGGGGTGCGCCCCAGCACATGCTGTTCCTGGGTATCGGGGACGTTCAGGGCCGTGTGCCGGGATAGGCGGCAAAGGTCAATGCTCAGGGCAAACTCGCGCAGGAGGGGATCATCTTCAGCCAGCAGGGTCGCGCTGAGTTGCTGTCCTTCTGCTCTCGAAAAGCCCAGGGGGCGGTTGAGCAGAATGTGCAGGGCCTCCAGGGTGTCCCGACTGGCCTTAGGCCCGCGAGAGGACTGCTCTGCTGGATGGAGCAGGTGCGCTAGTTCTGCGCGCAATTGGGTGTCGCTGCGGTGACCCGCCAGGTGCAGGGCTAGCAGGCCTGCCATCAACAACAGGAGAACAAGGTGTCCGCGCCAGGCTCTCACCCGATAACCTCCAGGCCCTTGGAGGCGGCTCTGAGCAGGCCCCATGTCGTGGGCCAGCCAATGATCCAGAGGGCGACCAGGATCAGGCTGCTGCAAGCTGCCAGCATCAGTCTGGGTCGGGGCAGGGGGCGGAGCCCCATGCAAATCAGGCTAGCGCAGCCGATCAGCAGCAACGGGACCAAGGGCAGGCGGAAGCGCGACATGGCTACCAGGGAGCCGGTGGCCAGATAGTACCCGCCCTGCAGGGCGAAGATCCCCGCTGCGGGACCGGCGGGCAGACGACTGGCCAGGCCAATCAGGCCCAGCAGCAGAGTCAATGCTGAAGCCCCCGCGGCCCAGATCACCAGCATGGTGCGCCAGCGCGTCAGGCTCGTTGGGTAGTGACCCAGAGCCAGGTGTCGGGTCATGAAACTCACAGGGGCAACCAGATCGCTGATCTTCTGCAGGCGCCCGCGCAGGAACCAGCCAGGATGGTCGCGGGTGAAGGCCAGGCCTCGGCGACGATTTTCATCCAGGCGCTCAGGCAGATTGAGCACTTCTTCCGCCCGCGCCCAGGGACTCAGGTTCTCGTTGCTGCTGCGTAGGGGCGCACGCACCTGCAGAATTGGCTGATTGTTCCGCTGCAGGGCCGTGTTGACCGGAATCAAGTCAAAGTTCCGGTGGCTGGAGTTGAGTCCGTTGTAGACGTTTTCTCCCAGGGTCGAGGCTACAGTGAGCCGTCCGTAGGTCTCTAGATTGCGCAGGCTCCAGGGCAGCAGGATCAGGGCCAGCAGCAGCAGGGGCTGGCTGATGATCCGTAGGATCTCCAGGGTACGGGTCCCTTGTCGTCGAAGGGTCCAGACCAGGGGCAGGAGCAGAAGCGGGGTCAAGTAGAGGCTGGACTCCTTGAGGTGCACGCCGATTCCCGCCAAGAGGGCATAGCCCAAGAGTCGGCGCCCTCGGGCTGGATGGTTGGGCTCCAGGCTGGCGGCGATCAGCAGGGCCAGGGCGGGACCCCAGAGGGCCAGGAAAAGGGACTCGCTCCAGAGCAGATGGGAGAAGGCAGCCAAGGGCAGGTGCACGATCCAAAGCAGGCCGCTTACCAGTGCGACTGAATCGTTGAACAGGCGCCGCGCGATGCTCATGGTGCTCCAGCCGATCGCGAGCGTGCTGAGAACCTGGAGGCCGCGCGCCAGGAGCAGACCCTGCTCGTCTGCCAGGAGGAAGCAGAGTCGCAGGAACCCCGGGTAGAGCGGCGGCCAAAGGAAGCGATAGCAATCGAAAAAGAGCCCGAAGCGCTCAAGGCCCAGGGCCAGATACACATAGTTCGCTTCGTCCGACTGGAGTTCGACTGGCACGGCCAGACCCAAGAGCACGAAACGCAGGATCAAGCCAGCAGCCAAGATCCCTGCGAACTTGCGCCCGAATCCCTGGACGGTGTGCTTGTCGTCCTTGGGGCTCTTCATGGGTGATTTGGGTCCCCATTCAACAAGTCCTGGGGATGACGCTCCAGCAATAGGGCCTGCTCCAGGTGCTCTCCAGAGGCACCAGCTTGCGTGCCGCTGCTGCTGGTGTGCTTGTTCATCGATCAGCCGATCAGCGACCGCCGTCTTGGTCGGATTTCTCGGGTGGCTCGGCGGGCCCCTTGGCGAGATTTTCGGTCCTCATCAGGGCTGTGCGCACCATTCGCTGTCCCTTGGGACCCAGTACTTCCAGGCCGGCTTCGCCTGTGCTGGTGGAGAGGACATAGAGTTCAAGACGGTTGCTCTTGGTCATGAAGGCCACATAGACGCGGCCCGTATTGATTCGGCTGGCGACTGCTTCCAGGAGCTGGCTGGCTTGGGCACCCAGGCCGCTCGCGAGCAGCACCTCATAGTGGTGGGCGGCATCCGCCACAACGCGGCTGCGAGTGTCTGTCAGGCCGTAGGTCAGGAGCGGCGGCGAGGCTTCCAGGTCCTCCTGGCTGGCCTTCAGGGCGGCCAGCCGCTTGAGGATCTCCAGTTTTGGATCGGGGACCAATTCGCGCACGGCAGCATAATGACGCCAGGCCACAATTTGCTCCAAGTCGAGCAGGATCAAGGTCTGTCGTATGGCGCGTTGGGCCGGGGAGTCATTTGAGAGTTGAGCGAAGAACTGCGTGGTGGCAACCTCTTGACGCAGCCAGAAGTTGAAGCGGGTGAGTTCGAAAATCTCATCTTGCGTTGCCTCTCCTGCGAGGATACTCCGCTGCAGGTCTGCCCTGCGTTGCAGCAGGCGCGGAGTCGCAAGGTCCGTACCAAGCTTGAGGTACGCGACGCGCTTGAGAAGGAACTCCAAGCTGCGGGCGCGTAAACCCGGGTGGGTCTTGTCCGCATTGTCGAGGACCCACATATAGGCTTCCAGGCATTCTTCTGGTTTGTTCCCCAGGGTGAAGAGATGATTGGCCCAGGCCAACCAGGCATAGGGGTCTTTGGCGGCTTCTCCCTCCGGCAGGGCTGCGGCACGCAGGCCGGTCAGGGCAAGTTCAAAGGTGCCCAGGAATTTGTCTGCATTCACAGCTCCATCGAGGCGTTCGATCAATGTTCGGTTGCTGCCTATCAGCAGGGTGCAGGGAGGGGCTTGTGCGCCGTAGCGGGCGGCCAGCTTGGCTTCCTCCATGGGGTGCACCTGGATGCAGATCGTGTTCTTCTTGATCCAATTGAAGAGGTGTTCCTCGTGGAAGATGCGCTGCATGCGGCGGCACATGGGCAGTTCGGGGTCGCTGAACCAGATCAAGACTGGCAGGTCCTCCGCCGCGGCGCGTACGAATGCGTCTTGACTCTTGATGGGCAGGAAAGGGCTGTCGGTCTGGGAGGCGATCGTTGGAGCGACCGCCGACAGGCCGAGGCTCAATGTGAAGAGGAGGCTGGGGATGTTCATGGGATCGTCTTGGGCATACGGCGCCCCCGGGGGGGTGTTGGTTCCGTCTGGGCCGCCAGGAGGCCTTTGGGGCGGTCAGTCTACCGCTTGAGCCAGCAGTCCCGGCACGAGAAACGGGGGCACCCCAAGGGGTGCCCCCGTTTCCATTGGGAGGGCTTTTTTGAGCGAGAGGCTCAGCCAGCGTGGCGGTGACGCTGGGTCCGCAGGTCGTAGCGCTCGATCTTGCGATAGAGTGTTGCCCGGCCGATTTTCAGGCGCGTGGCGGTTTCCTTGACATTCCAGCCCGTGGTGTAGAGGGCATGCAGCAGGATTTCGCGCTCATAGTGAGCAAATTGACGGATCTCTCCGGGCTGCACGAAGGTCGTGCTCTGGGCGTTGGTCGGGGCTGTGGACTGGCCCTCATCGAGCCGTGTCTGCAACTCCTGGCGCTCCAGGACGTGGTCCACGGCGGACACCAGTCGGGCCTCTTCCATGGGGCAAATGACAAAGTCGTCCGCGCTGCGATCGAGCATCGAGGCGGCTTCGTCCACCTCAGCACCCTGGGTCAGCAGGACCACGCCAATGTCCTTGCGCAGGGAGCGGAAGTGTTCGGCGGGGCGCTCTGCGGGCAGATCGGAGAGCATGACAGGGGTCAGGATAACGCCGGGGTCTTCTTCAAGGATGACTCGGCGGGCTTCTGCGGCGCTGCGCGCCCTGCGAACATCGTGACCACCCCGCTCAAGGCGTGCACCAATGCGTGCAAGGGCTGCGGGGTCATCGTGAATAACAAGAATGGTATGGTTCATAGTGGTATGGTTTCCCAATGGGGGACACCCTTCACTTCGAGACTCCGAGGGGCAGTTCTTGCGTAGAACTCAAGAAAACCCGCTGAGGTGAGCCCTGGGGTGCTCCTTAGACTGGAGGTATGCAAGCTGAAACCTGTGATCTGGGCTGCTTGAGGGGCTCTGGAGGGCATCATGCGTCTCATTGGACCATCCTTGCTGGGATTCTCAGCAGGCCCCTTTTTGCTCTCGATCTGAGACCCAGTGGGACGCACGGGGGAAGCGCTTCATGGGAATCGTGAGACTGGGCACTTCGAGTTGGTCCGAGAAGGGTTGGTTGGGGAGTTTCTATCCCAATGGTCTGCCCGCAGGAAAGTTCCTGGGACACTACGCCACGCGCTTTCCCGCGGTGGAGGCGGATGTGACCTACTACCGTGTGCCCTCCGAGCGCATGGTGCTGGGATGGGAACGCCGGACCCCTCCCGGTTTTCGTCTTTGTGCCAAGTTTCCGCGCTCGATCGTGCACGCTGGTCAGGGCCCCGATCCTGACGGTGAGAAGGTGCTGCATCCGCAGCATGGGGCTTCCGACTGCCGGGCCTTCTTGGCAGCCATGGAGACACTCGGGGAGCGCGCGGGTCCCCTGATCCTGCAGTTCCCCTACTTCAACAAGAGTGCTTTTGCCGGATTGGATCGGTTTCTCGAGCGCTTGCAGCCCTTTCTCGCCCAGCTGCCCG
The DNA here is from genome assembly GCA_012960475.1 of Planctomycetota bacterium. GTDB lineage: Bacteria > Planctomycetota > UBA1135 > UBA1135. Next base: position 19,401 of record DUBE01000052.1, on the reverse strand, counting down.
CAGATAAGGCCTACGGGGTGGAGGTGCGCAATCGTCAATGGATCTGCGAACCTCTGCTAGAGGTCCTGCGCCAGGCGCGAGTGACCTTGGTTCTGGCGGACCTGCCCTACATGCCCCATCCCGATTCCCTTCCTCCGGATCTGGACCTCTTGACAAGCGATCGCATCTATGTGCGTCTGATCGGAGACCGCAAGGTGACCAATGCCTTGACCTCCACCTTCGATGCCCTGGTGGTGGATCGCCAGCAGCGGCTGGAGCGCTGGGCAGATTGGCTGGTGCCCATGTGTGCCCGGGTCAGGGAGACCTTTGTCTTCGCCAACAACCACTTTGCCGGCCATGGACCTGCCACGGCAGACGCTTTGGGCAAGTTGCTTGCCGCTCGGGGGGTTGACCTTGAAGGGCCCTCCAGCAGGCCTGCGGGGGAACTGTTCTGATGGCTGACTCCAGGCAGGAGGGGCGTCTGGAGGACTATCTGGACCCAGAGAACGCACGCTCCTATGACCGGCGCTGGGCTGCCCCGCGCGGTGTACATCGGGATCTGCGCAAGCAAAGGGCCCTCGGGCGGGCCCTCAAGCTGCTGTGCGCGGCTCTTGGGCGCTCCCCCCAGTGCATTCTGGACGCTCCCTCGGGAACCGGTCGAATGGGGAGGTTCTGGGAGAGGCGGGCTGCTCCTGGCTCACTGGTTCTTGGCTTGGACGGCTCTCATGCCATGTTGCGCCAGGCTCAGGTCAAGGGCTGGAGCAGGCCTCTGGTGGCGGGGGATCTGGCCCACATGCCCCTGGGGGACGGAACCGTGGACGTCCTGGTCTGTATCCGGTTCCTGCATCTGGTGCGGTCTCGCGAGGCTCGGGTGGCATTCCTGACTGAGGCAGCCCGGGTGACCCGTGGGGGGCTGATCGTGGACTATCGCCACGGCCAGACCCCACGGGGCCTGGGGCGGCGCCTGAGGCGGGTCCTGGCCCGGCTGGCGGGAAAAACAGGCCCTAGAATCTGGCCTGGGCGGGCCCAGGCCCTGGATGAGGTGCGCCAGGGGGGATTTGAGGTGCTGGGAGTGGTTCCTGTGCGCCGGCCCTGGTGGATTGGGGACAAGATGCTCATCGTAGCCCTCCCGGAGGGAGATTCTCGTGCACCGCATGGAACCCAGGCGGCCGGGCACCCGTCCCAGGGGCAGGCTTGACGAGCCGTGTACATCCATTTGTAGTCGGAAGGGGAGACCCCGATTCGGGCTTGGCCCGAGAGAGGTTCGTCAGGCTCTTTCAATAGGCCCTGCGGGATCCATACGGATCCAGCAGGGCCTGTTTTCTTTTGGGGCAAGGCTGCCAGAGGCCAGAGTTTCCCGGCAGAATGGGCCAAGCGAGAGCCCTCCTGGAGTCGAACACCAACCTCTGGCCCGTTCCCCCGTAGGCTGCTTGTCTGCCCCCGACCATGCACTTTCCGTCCCTTATCTTGCCCCTACTTCTGTCTTGGGCTCCGGCTCCGGTCCTTCACCAGCAAGCCGCCCCAGTTGAGGGCGAGGTGATTACCATCTTGCACCCCTCGGGGAACAAGGCCCGGGAAGGACGCATCGTCCATGGGCGTCGCATGGGGCTCTGGAAGGGCTGGCATGAGAATGGAAAAAAGGCCTACGAAGGGACCTTCAAAGATTACCAACGCGTGGGAACTTGGACCTTCTGGCGCCCAAATGGCAAGCCGCGTTCCCAAGGAGAGTTCGTAGACGGGAAGCGCAATGGAGCCTGGGTGGTCTACCACTCAAGTGGCAAGAAACAGGTGGAAGGCAGTTGGCTGAAGGGTCAGCGGGTTGGGGTATTTCTGCGCTGGAACAAGGATGGTCAGCTCTCGGTGCGTCACACCTTTCGGGCGGGCGTGACCCACGGAGCCTATGTGGCCTACCACCCCAACGGCACCAAGTCAGAAGAGGGAGCCTATGAAGAGGGCCGTCGCATGGGCGAGTGGAGCAACTGGCATGAGACCGGCAGCCTCCAGCGCAAGGGCAGCTACTTGAATGGGAAGGAGGAAGGCCCTTGGAAGCTCTTCGCCGAGACGGGTAGCCTCCTGGCCAGCGGACCCTATGTCAACGGGGTCCAGCACGGGGAGTGGACCAGTTTCCACTCCAACGGCAAGCCTGCGGCGCGTGGCCCTATGGTCAACGGGGTGCAGGCTGGTGATTACGAGGAGTTCTGGCCTGATGGTGCGCGACGTGGGCGGGGTGTGCTCAAAGATGGCCTGCGCGAGGGACGTTGGGCTGTCTGGGACCGCACGGGAAACCTGGATGAGAACAGGTGTGGTCTCTACGAAAAGGGGAAGAAGGTGCTTTGATGAGAACCAAGCTTCTCATGGTCTGGCCGCTGCTCCTGACTGCTCAAGACGCATCTCAGGGGGAAGTTGCCCTGGATCTTGTTCCCCAGAAAGGGGTCCTGATACGCCGGGTCTATGTGGCCCAGCATGATCTGTCCCTGGAGGGGTTTCGTCAGCAATTGGACGAGGGCGAACCGGTTGACCTGCCCGGCGGGGCCCGTTTCACCTCGGAGCAGCGCTTCGTCTTCGATGACCTGGCTGGGCCCGCCCAGGGATTGGTGCCCATGACTCTGCAGCGTAGGTTCATTGCTCTTGAAAGCCGGGGCTCGCTGGCGCCTCCGGAGACCGACAATATTGTGCGGGCCACGGGCAAGTCTCCATTGGTGGGAGCCAGCGTGCAAATGACCTGGATACCAGAGGAGCAAGATTACGGACGCTATTACGATGCCCGAGAGGAGGCGGAGGACCTGTTGCTCAGCATGAACGCGGATCCTTGGCTTACCTGGATTGCCCCCCGCGAGATCGGTCGTAACGGTGCCTGGAAGATTCCTGCCGCGGATCTGCAGGGTTTGATTGCCCCGGGCGGAAGCCTGGGGTTTTCCCCGGGCACCGAGCGGATTGGACGGCGTCTTTCTCGGACCCTGGTCAATGGAGTTGGTGGTGGTTTGGAGATGGCCTTTGGCGGTCGCAGTACGGGTGAACTCAGTGTGCGACCCCTTGGGCTGCAAACCGATGCGGAGGGGGCAACCCAGCTGGTCTTTGCCTTGATTCTCAATGCTCAGTGGATTTCGGACGTAACCGAGCGCCTCAACCAGACGCTGCTGCCACGGGAGCGCGAGCAGGGCTCGAATTTCGAGCGCGCTTCGCTCTCCTTGGGCCTCAGTGGACGCGGCAAGTTGCTTGCGGATCCCAAGACAGGACGGCCCCTGTCCCTTGAGTTGAACTGCACCGAGACGGTTTCCATGAACCTGACCGAAATCCTGGAGACCGGTGCCCGCTTCAATCAGGAAATGGCCATGCGCGGACGGCTGACGCTCAGTCAGCGCGTGCTTCAGGACAAGTGACTGCCCATTGCGAGGTCGGGCGCTGTCCGGCCTGCTGACGTCTGTTCGGTTTCTAGGGCAGGATCTCGACCACCAGACCGTTGCTTAGGGCGGCGCCCGCGCTCACGGCCGGGTCCAGGACCCAGGCCTGATAGTATTGCAGCAGACCCGGGCCTGCGCTCGCGATAGGCACCTGCATGATGCCTTCGCCGTTGCTGTCGCTGACTGTCCAGAGGGCGCGTTCCAGGGGGCCGGCAACCAGCAGGTTGCCCAGGGGCGAATTCAAGTTGGCGGGGGCGTCGCCGCGGAAGAGGATCACCGCTGCTCCGGGTGCTACTCCGTCAAAAGAAACGCGGAAGGTTCCCGCAGAGGCGGCGGGCAGGCTCTGCCATTGCAGTTGGAAGACGCCCGCGCTGGTTGTTCCTCCCGCACCATAGTGTTCTGGTGGCGTCCAGCCGAAGTCGACTCCCGGGTCATAAGGGAAGGCGTTGGAGAGATCCTGGGCTGAAAGCCCAGGCAGGCGAACCACCACATCACCGGCGCCCGCGTTGCTGGGGGGCAAGAGGGTGATGCGCGTGCCCTGCAGACTGGAGGGGATGCCTCCCTTGCGCAACACATGTCGATGGGCAGGGGCTTGAGCCTGGGTGAACCAGATCTCGTTGGCAGTGGGATGGAAGCCGGTGCCCTCCAGGGTAACCAGATTGCCCTGCCAGCTGACACCAGTGATGGTTGGTTTGGTTGTGCTCTTCTGGCCGTAGATTGCCTGCACGCCGAGCACATCATCTGCGTGCAATGAGCGGTGGCTGATAGCCAGATCGCTGGGTACATTGCCGTGCATGGTAGCTTCAACTTCAGCGCTGTGCTGCAAGCCGAGGGCATGCCCGTACTCATGACATGCGATGCCCTGAATATCCATCGGGTCGACCCCGGAGAGGATTCCGTCCGGGCCATCATTCCAGTCCTTCGGGTCCTCGAAGAAACGGATACGCCAGCCATCGGATGAGGGAATCTCTGTGAAGGCCAAGATCGAACTGAGCACATTGATCACCGAGAAGATGTTGCCGTTGGTACCCCCGGGAACGCCGGCCCGACCCGAATAGAAGGCGTCGAAGTTCGCGCCCCCCGATCCGATCTGGTCCTGAGTGGGGTCACTGCCGCCGGTGCCATGGGGGCCGGAACCCCACTCAGCCACGGCCTTGCGAATCGCCAACTCTGCGCCCAGGGAGCCTGGAAAGTCAGGATCGGGGACCAGATTGTCATTGGCTTCGGGGTCCAGGAAACCGTTCAGAATGCGGTAGTGTCGCTGGGTCAGGTCCAGCACATCCCCCGACAGGTTGTAGGTCTGGCCTCTCTCGGGGAGGCAGAGGGCGCCCAGGCCAGCCACCAGCATCAGGGCAGGTATGGATTTGAGGCGCTTGGACTGGACTCTCATGCGGTTTGGGGCACCCAGGCGGGGGCAGTCCCATTTCAATCATAGCCCGCTTTTGAATGCTTGGGGCAGAACCCCTTGCGCCCTGGGATCTGCGCGTCAGAATGGTCGGCCGATTCCCGACTTGAGAGGCACCCCCAGGGGCCCCTTCACCCGATTCAGACATGACCACAGCCGCCCAGACGCACTATTTTGAAGCCGAAGTCAAGGAAGTCCTCGACCTCGTGATCCACTCGCTCTACTCCCACAAGGATGTTTTTCTGAGGGAGCTGATATCCAACGCCAGCGATGCCCTGGACCGCCTGCGCCACGCAGCCCTGACGAATGGGGATCTGATGGGGGACGGAGGTGAGCTGGGCATCTTCCTGGATCCCGATGAGAGCCAAGGGGTGCTACGCGTTTGCGACAACGGCATCGGCATGACCAGGGACGAGTTGGTCCAGAACCTGGGCACGATCGCGAGCTCTGGTACGCGCAAGTTCCTGGACGCCATGAAAGAGCATGGCTCCGATGACCTGCCCGAATTAATCGGACGGTTTGGCGTGGGCTTCTATAGCGTTTTCATGGTGGCTGATGAGGTGGTTGTGGAGACTCGCAGCGCCGACGAGGAAACCGGCTGGCGTTGGGCAAGTTCCGGCGGCGGTGAGTACACGCTGGAAGAGGTCGCGGATCTGCCCCGGGGAACCGTGGTAGCTCTGCAATTGAAAGAGGCCGAGGTTGGGACTGAGGAGAGCGCGGATAAGAAGGCCGACGATGAAATGGACGATCCTCGTCGCTTCTTGCAACCCTGGGTCTTGCGTGACCTGGTACGCCGCTGGTCCGATTTCGTGGAGTACCCGATCCAACTGGAGGTGGAAAAGCCGGCCCCGCCGCCCGAAGAGGGCGAGGAACCCGGTGAACCCGAACTGGTTCTTGACACCCTCAACTCCCAACAGCCCCTTTGGACTCGTTCCAAGGATGAGATCACCAGCGCGGAATATGAACAGTTCTACGAGCATCTGGCGGGTTGGGGCAAGCCTCTGGAAACCCTGCACCTGAAGACCGAGGGCACCCTTGAATACAGCGCGTTGGTGTTCATTCCCGAGCAGGCGCCATTTGATCTCTCGGATCCCGCCCGGGCCAAGGCGCGCATCTCCCTCTATGTGCGGCGGGTGCGCATCCAGGAAGAGTGCGAGGAGTTGCTGCCCTCCTGGCTGCGGTTTGTGGTGGGGGTGGTGGAATCCAGCGACCTGCCCCTCAACGTCAGCCGCGAGGCGATCCAGACCGACGGCCGGGTGCGTCAGATTCAGCGCCACCTGGTGCGCAAGTTGCTCGACACCCTGGCCAATCTGTTGCAGGAAGACCGCAAGCGCTACGAGCAGTTCTGGGAGGCTTTTGGCGTCGTGCTCAAGGAGGGAATCTGGGGCGGGGACGACGACAACAACCGTATCTCCAAGTTGTGCCTGTTTCACACCAGCAAGGACGAGGGCTGGCGCACTCTGGCGGAGGTCAAAGCCGACTTGGGAGACGATGCGGACTCAATTGGCGTGCTGGTGGCCCCAGACCGCAAGACCGCCTTGGCTTCCGCTCACCTGGAAGCTCAAACAGCTGCCGACCGTGAAGTGGTTCTGCTCACCGACCCCGTTGACGAGTGGATGCTGCAGCGTCTGACGACCTTCGAGGAGACACCCCTCAAGGCCATCGATCGCGGAGATGCGGGCCTCGACGACGAGGATACGCGTAAGGAACGCGAAGCCCGGGACGAGGACAAGAAGGACTTCTTGGCGGCCCTGCGCAGTGCAATCGGTGATCAGGTTTCCAAGGTGCGTTTCAGTTCACGTCTGAAGGATTCTCCCGCTGTGTTGGTGGGGGACGAGGGCGCCTATTCCGGCCATATGGAGCGAATGTTGCGCCGTGCAGGGCATGAGTTGCCCCCTAGCCAGCGGGTGCTTGAGATCAACCCGGACCACGTTCTTGTGCGGGCCTTGGAGAAACTGCATATTGCGGACGCTGCGAGCCCGCGCGTACATGACGCCGGTGAGTTGCTGCTGGGTCAGGCCCTGATTCGCGAGGGTGGCGTGCCCACGGATCCCGCGCGCTTCAGTGAATTGTTGACAGGGTTGATGGGCGAAGTGCTTAGCTGAGGATTGTCTCGCCCTGCTGGCTCGTACATTGGGCATAGAGTTCGGCCACCTGCCTCGTCAGAGGGCCGACTTCGCCCTGGCAGATGGTGCGTCCATCGATGGTGGTCACCGCGGCAATCTCGCCCATGGTGCCCGTGCAGAAGACTTCGTCTGCCCGGTGAAATTCTGCCAGGGAGATGTCCCGCTCATGGCAGGGTATTTTGGCTGCGCGGCAAAGCTCAAGCACCGTGGCCCGGGTGACTCCTTCGGGGCAGGCCACCGTGCGTGGCGTGTTCACCTGGCCATTTGCCACCAGAAAGAGGTTTGTGGCGTTGGTTTCGGCAACAAAACCTGACATATCCAGCAGGATCGCATCATCGGCCCCAGCAGCGTTGGCTTCCATCTTGGCCAGAATCGACTGGAGCAGATTGTTGTGGTGAATTTTTGGATCGAGGCAATCAGGGGGGAAGCGACGCAGGGAAGAGGTCATCAGTGTCAGGCCGGTCTTGGAGTAGACCGGAGTCTTGTGTTCCGCCAGGACGATCAAGAGGGGCCCCGCCTGGTTGAGCCTGGGGTCCATGCCTGAGGTGATCTTCTCCCCGCGCGAGAGGGTCAGCCGAATGTGCACTCCATCTGTCATCTGGTTGGCTTCAAGGGTGCGCCTGATCTCCTGTCGGATCTGTGCTGCCGGGGGGATTGTTTTGAAGCCCATGGCCAGGGCCGAGTGACGCAGGCGCTCCAGATGTTCCGTGAGTTTGAAGATGCGGCCCTGATACAGGCGCAGGCCTTCCCAGCAGCCATCGCCGCCTTGGACGAGAGAATCGAAGACGCTGACCTTGGCTTCGGATCGTGGCAGCAACTCACCGCCGATGTTGACGAGCAGGTCTTGATTGAGGGGGTTGAATGACTGTTTCATGTTTGTGTTGCTGGTTGTCTCGTTTGGCCTCAGTTGGGAAGCAGGCGATGTTCGGCGAGTTGGCTGTAGAGGTCCTGGCATTCCCCAGCCAGAGATTCCAATTCCGTTGGAAGGGAGACCGAGGCTTGGCGCGGGGCAAGTGAGAACCCCGTGGAGCGGTTGGTGTTGCCGTACCAATGGCAACCCCAAACGCCATCCGTGCTGCGAGCGCCGGGCTCCCACGCCAACATCTGGTCGGAGAATGGAATCTGCAATCCGCGGCAGAGGCTCAGAAGCATGGGCCCGGGATCAGCAAGCAGGTCGCTGGAGTCCACCACCGGGGGGACGGCGTCGGCGCCTTGCCGCAGTTCTTGGAAGAGTTGCACCTGCTGAGGCAGGCCCGTGTCTTCCAGTTGCACTACTTCCAGCTTGGCACTCAGAGAAGCCAGCATGGCGCGCGGTTCGCGGATCAAGAAGGCATGGCGCATGCCCTGCATCCATGCTCGGTCCATGCTGGGCAGGAGGTGATGGGCCATGTGTTTCTGATAGCTCAGGCTTTTGCCTTGCGGCAGCGTCTCTCGGAGACGCCTGCATATGTTGTCCTGGTCGCAGTCCATGGAAGACATGATTTCCTGCGCCATGGGATGAGCCTTTCCGCTCTCACGCAGGTAGTGCCCATAGAACGGTTCATCCACAACCACCGCATCAGAGCGGCTGTCAAAGGATCGCATCAACGCCGTTGAGATGTTGCGCGGTCCAGACCACATGGCTATGTACACACTTTGCATGGGCTCAGGGTAACGACCGCTCTCGCCGCGTGCTGATGGCAATCCCCCCCAAGATCAGCGGCGCTGCCCAATAGACCATGGTTGGGGGCAACTCCATGAGGAAGATGGCCGCGAGCAAAGTCGCGAACACTGGTTCCAAAAGGAACGCGAGGGCCACCACTCCCGTGGGGAGACGCCGGATTGAATGATTCAAAAGAGAGTGTCCGAGCAGCTGGGGTATGAGGGCCAAGGCGATCAGAGCCAAGAGGGTCTCCTGATCAGGGGGCAGCAGCGAGTCGCCGTTGACTCCCGCCAGGAGGATCAGGACAATCGCAGCTGCGCCATAGGTCAGTGCCAGATACTTCAACAGGGGCAGGCGTGTTGCCAGTCGCTTGCCCACCAGGGCGTAGCCCGCCCAGAACGCGGCTCCCAAGATCGCCAGGATGGCACCCAGAGGATTGCCACCCTCAAGGCCCGTGGAAATGGGTAGCAGAGCGGCCCCTCCAAAGCCCAGCAGGATTCCCAGCAGCATTCTTGGGTTTCTGGCCTCTCCGCTGATCGTGGGACTCAGAAGCAGTACGAACAGGGGCGTGGTGTTGACCAGAAAGACGCTGCTGGCCACGGAGAGGGTCTCCAGGGATGTGATCCAGGCTGCGAAGTGCAGCGCCAGCAGGGCTCCCGCAAGCAGGCAGGGTTTCCAGGGAAAGGGCGTCTGAATCCGGGCGCTGGTCTCGCGCCAGGCAAGCGGTGCCAGGACCAGGGCCGCCAACCCTGTGCGCCAGGCTGCCTTGGTCAGAGGCGGACAGTCCGCCAGACGAACAAACAGCGCCCCGGTTGAGACCGCCAGGATACCCAAGCCCAAGAGGCCTGCGCTGTGTCCAAAGGGAAGGGCTTGCTTGTTCGACTCCACGGGGTAGCTATACCAAAAGGGCCTTGCCAGGCTCTTCCAAAAATCAGCGGGCCGACCCCGCACAAGGGTCGACCCGCTTGATTCAAACCCTTGCGGGCCGGGGCCTTACTGGAAGGTGATCGAAAGTCCGTTGGTGAAGTTGCTGGTAGTCGTTCCCAGCACCACATCCCTGTACCAGGACACGAAGTTCCAGGTGCTGCCCGGAAGGATAGCCGTGTTCAAGGGAGCCGGAAGGCCGTTGGTGTCCACCGTAATGGTGAATGAGCCCGTCGAACCGGAATTCTTGACCTGATTGATGAAGCGTCCCATGGACCCTGACAGGCAGAGGTTGCCGCTTGAGCCGCCGGGGTTGACGATCAGCCCCTGGGTTGCCGAGCAGACAAAGTAGCCGAACTGGCTGTTGGGCAGGTTGGAGGCGGTCAAGCTCACATCATTGTTGGAAGCAATCAGAGAGCCGAAGCCCGAAGCAAGACCCGCAAGGCCGACCGAGTTGTTCACTGCCGTGCAGTAGTTCGTGCCGATGGGGCCCGGGCCACCGGTGAAGGTGTCGTTGATCCACAGGTCGGTGCCGTTGCAGCGACCGATCACCAGATCATTGTCTCCGTCCCGGTCGATGTCGAAAATTGCCACATCGTGGGTGCCGGACATCTGGGAGCTGGTCAGCCCGCGTATGCCCGTGAAGCCTGAGCCGGACTCTTCGTGCATGCTGACGTTCCCTCCCACAGGGCCGCCGCGGTTGTGGAAGATGTGCAGGCGACGGCTGCAACTGGGGATGTCCACGTCCACATCGCAGATCAAGATGTCGTTCCAGCCATCCATGTCCAGGTCGGCCATGATGTTGTTGGATCCGAATCCGTCATCGGAGTTGAAGGAGAAGGCCGAGCTCCAATTCACCCGTCCAAAGGAGTCGTTGCCCTGGTTGATCAGGTAGCGGTCCGCACCGTCATCAGAAAGCACGATGTCGAGCTTGCCATCGTTGTTCAGGTCACCAACATTTGCGTGGTAGGGTGCACCAAAATAGGGCTCGTCATAGATGTTGAAGAACCCTTCGTTGCTGGGATTGTTGTAGGAGATCATCAGTTTGGGCCCGGTAGCTCCGGTGGAGCCGAGAGCCGTGTCCTTGATGACATCCATTACGCCGTCGCCATTCAGGTCGGCGATCACCGCCGAGACACCGAAGCTGGAATCGAGCATGGTATTCGTCATGCGGGAGGAGGACTCATCGCTGAAGAACCCGTTGCCGTTGTTGATCAAGAGGCGGTCGTCGAGGTCCACATCCGCAGCCTGCTGGTAGTGAACGAAGTAGAGGTCCGGGTAGCCGTCACCGGTAACATCCCCAAAACCCACACCGCAGAAGTTCGGGAAGGTGCCGAAGTCCGGGATGCGTGCGTTCTCGAAACGCAGGCCCAGCCAGTTGCCGGCGCCGTCGTTGCCGCGGTTGATGTAGACCCGTGGGTGGGAGATGTGCTTGGGGGAACTGGTGCCGATGGCGGCACTGGTGACCACGTCATCCCAGCCATCGAGGTCCACATCGACGATGACCACGTCGCGGTCGTTGGTGGGGGTCAGGAAGCCGTTATCTCCTGCAACGTCTGAACTGGAGGCGTACTGGGCTGTGCGGTCGGTCAGCACTCCGCTTTCATTCATCAAGAGCACATTGGGGTAGGGCCCACTGGTGGTGTAGGGCTGCTTGCGCACGATTACCAAGTCAATCCAGCCGTCCCCGTCCAGATCACCCCAAGCGTAGTCCTTCTCCTGGGTGTCGTTGAGCAGAGTGCTGCTAGAGCCGGAGAGCAGGCTGTCGTCCTGGTGAAATTCAACCCAGTTGATGTTGTTCTGGGCTTGGGCAGCGCCGGCAAGGGCGGCAGCGATCAAGAGTGTGCGGGTCGCTTGGAACATGTTCATGGTGTTTGTTGAGTGGTTTTGAGGGGCCCTGGTTGGGGTTTCTTCCAGGGCACATGAATCGGTGGAATTGGTGGGTATCCTGGGCGCTCAAGGAGGTCAGGAGTGAGGGCTCTCGATCATCTCAAGACACTAATAGAACTCCTGGGACACGTCAGCGCCAGCCTTAACCTTGGGCAGGTTGCGTAACAGGGCACTTCGGGCAGCCAGAGGGGGGATTTGATTCTGTTTCGGGGCATAGTCCTCCCCCGCTGCGCGGGGAGGGTTGAGTCAACGCCGCTAGGGGCAAATCGTAAAGCTGAGGGCATCGGTCATGGCCACTCCGGTTCCGTCCGGGTGTCCTGGGTCGCGGTACCAGCACTGGATTGAGACCACGTCGCCCGCCAGCAGGCCTTGATTGTTCATCAGGGTCTGGGAGAAGAATTGGTTGATTTGGCCGTTGCAGTTGGTTCCAGCGGGGCCAGCTCCGCCGCTGAAGCGCACGCCCAGACGATGCAGGCGGGGGGCCACGCAGAGGGTGCCGCCCAGCCAGGGCAGGTTGCTGGTTCCGGTTCCCCAGAACATCAGACCGAAGCGCTTGTTGACTACATCGCTGGCGTGGATCGCAAAGTTGTTCGGTCCGGTCAAGGTCGCGGCGCCCGTGGCGCTCAGGGTTGCGATGCAGCCAGTACTGTTGGTCTTGCCCACGCAGTAGTTGCTTGCGGGTGCGCAGTCGGAGACGTGTAGCACGAGGCCTTGCACAGTGCCGGCGCCCGCTGCGGATACTGTCCAGAAGGGTGTCCCCGTCGCGCTTGCATCGATCACATTGGCGTTCAGGTTCGTGGGCGACAGGAAGTAGGTTCCGGTCGTCATGGGTGTTGTCAAGGTGCCAATGACCAGCAACTCGGGAGCACCCTGGGCAGCGATGCCAGTCATCACCAGACCGGTGGGGGCCGCGGCGAAGGACTGGTTGATCGTGTTTTGGGCTCCACCGATCTGGATCAGGTCGCCGTTGTTCACGGTGCCACCAAAGCCCGCCGGGTTGTTCAAGCCCAGGGGCGTGGCAAAGTTCAGCATGTTGGCTGATCCGGGTGCCTGGCCTTGGGGTAAGTCTCCGCCATCATATTCCAGGTCAAAGGCGAAGAAAGCCAGACCCTGGTTCAGGTTGTCGGTCAGCTCTCCTCTGACTTCGTAGGTTACGCTTTGGCCGGTCTGTACCCAGATGACGTTTGTACCGCCGGAAGTTACCCGCAGGTCGAGGTCAGATGCGTTGGCAGTGCTGGCAGCCAGCACGCAGAGAGAAATGGAAAGGATGTGCTTCACGGCTTTTGCCTGGTAGCAGGAGTGGCTGTTGGATGGGCTTGAGAACATTGGAATCACTGTCCCGTAAAGGTGCGTTGAAATGCTCCGAACTCAACCAGGTCGAAGTCTCCGTCCTGGTCAAGGTCACAAAGGGCGCCCACATCGTCAGGCCCGTGGGCTGTGGCGGGGAAGGGGCCGTTCATCCACATCGTGATCGTCATCGGCCAGATCGAACTCTGCTTGCCCCAGGCTGCGCAGGAACTTGGCGAGGGCGGTCTGATCTGCTGCTGAGAGGGCTAGATAGGCGATGCGGGAGGCAGCGGCCTCACCGTCGTGCATGCCAATTGCCATGTCGATGTTCTGGGCAAAGGTGCCACCGCTGGCGCTGCCGTCGTGCATCAGGGAGGTGCGCATGTTCAGTCCCCACAGGGCCCGGGTCATGTGCTGGGTCTCGGAAACCGGACCGTCCACAATGCCGTCGCCGCCGGTACCCATGTCGTGGATCAAGAAGTCGCTGAAGGGCCGGATGTGTCGGCCCGACAGGGCTCCGATTGCGTGGGGGCCGGTCAGGTAATGGGGCCGGTGGCAATCCGCACAGCCTACTGCGCCAAAGATCGCCTGTCCCGCCATTCCGTTGCGCGGGGTCTGGGGCGGCGCTGCCAGCATGGCTTGGAAATGTGTGATGCGGTCGATGAATGTAAAGCCTGCAACATCGGGTCCGTCTTCGGGATCGGCAACCGCGTCGCAGGTTGCGAGCAGGGCCTGGTCGCCGTTGGGGGCTTGTTCGTTGGGCAGGAAAACGCTGGTCAGGCCCATCTCCATGAGGGATGCGTCGATGGAGAAGCTAAGTACCGTGGAGGGGCCGCCTTTCCAACCAAAGCGTGAGGCCCTGGCTGCGCCACCTTCGATGGGCGCGAACATGCGTCGTACCCCGCTCAGGCCAAGGCCGGGCTGGTTGAGTTCATTCTGTTGGATAGCGGCTTCAGGAATCGCCTCCAGCAGGCCGGCACCAAAGCAGATGGGTGTCAGGCGCAGGGCGGTCACGTCGGCTTCGGGAGGTACGAACTCAGCGCATGGCGGATCAATGGTCTGGGATTGGAGCAGGGTGCCCCCCAGGGCGGCCAGTGGGTCGAAGGGGTTGCCCCCGACGGCTGCCTTGCCGAAGCGTGTGACTGCACTGGTGCCCCAACCGCCTACTGCGGGAATGTTGTGGCAGGCGCCGCAGGACACGTCGTTCATGATCGGACCGAGACCATCGAGGGGATCGAGGTTTTGCGCAAAGAGGACCTTGCCCGCTTCAAAGAGGTCCCTCTGGATTGGATTGAGGCCCGGGACCTGGTCGCCCATGCGGGGCTGGACACCCTGGGCGTAGGAAGAACCAATACCGAGGGCCAGGGCAGTACAGGCTATAATGAGGGGCTGGAAGGTCATGGTTCGGAACGGGCAGGTGTGCTTGCTCAGGTATTGGGACAAGATTGGATTCTCGCTAAATCGTACCCTACTTTGCTGCAATCGGTCTCTGTTGGACGAAGTGCCCAGCGGAAAGGTTCCAGGGCATTGCCCCCTGCTAGGGAGCTGTTCCGCCCCGGTTTCCTAGGACTCTGGTTCCGAGAGGTAGTTTTAGAAAGAGGCTCCCATCCCCATCTAGCATTCGTTTCGAGGCCTCCCCAGAAGCTCTCAGTAGCCTTCCTGGGGTCGGCGCGGTGCTCCCGAGGCTCCCAGGTAGGTATTTGGCAGGCCTGGTCAGGGTTGCCAGCATGGAGCTTGGCAGGGAATTTGTTCCCGCTGGCGGTAGGTTTGCCTGTTCGCAATCCTGCGCAGTTGTCCTGCATTGGGGCGCGGGCAGCGCCAGGACTGGGTCCCGAACATGCTCTTTACGCAGGTTCCTCTCTAGCGCCTGCGGATTCCCTCCAGGAAGGCCAGGAAGGCCACATAATTTCCTCCATGGTCTCCCGAGGCGCTCGCCACACGCTTGAGCAGTTGATTTTCAATGCCATTGCGGTTCTTCGCTCCAGATCCCAAGCGCAGAGCCCGTCCCAGTACATACTCCCGGGTGAGCTCCTCCCGCTTGCCTTTGGGGTCGCGCCGATTGGGGGCCAGAAGCATGCAGTAGGCCAAGGTGTCCCATGAATAGGTGCGCTCGATCCCACCCCCGCTGCCTCCCTCTGGAAGGTAGCCCCTGCCCCAGCGGGTCTGATCGCTATAGGGCGGGCCTGTTTCCGGATCCAGGGGTGCCAGGGCCCACTTGCCCCAGGGCCCGCGCAAGGAGGACTGTCCGTTGCCTGTGCTGGCCCACACGGGTGGGCTGAGGAGAGTCTTGGCAATCGTCAGATACTGTTTCCGCAGGGGGGGGCCGGGGCCCTTGTTTCGGTTTGGAAATACCGACTCGATCAGGCTGCGGCGAGTGTTTTGCAGGAAGAGCACTTCAAAGGTCTGGCAGCCGTCAAAGTTTCCATTCAGGATCGTCTCGTGGCGCCGGCGGGAGACAAGGCCGTTGGGCAGGCCCGCCATGGTCAGGGTCTCGGCAAACATCGTAAGCCAGGGGCGCAGGCTGCGTCGCTTGGCAGGAGTCCCAAGGGCGTAGGAGGCAATCAGAGTGTCCACGCCCCAGGCGTAGGCGCGGGTGATGGGCAAGCCTTCCCCCGGGTGGGCCTTGGCCCGGGCGTGGAGTTCTCCCAGGCTCTCTCCTCCTGCCCAAATGTCAGGGGCCAGAGGTTGCTGGTGTACCATCAGCTGGAAGAGCTTGGCGGTCAGGTGCAGGTCGTCCTTGGCCAAGGGGTCATTTCCAAGCCAGACCAGGGCCTTGGGGTTTTTTGTGTAGCGGATCAGGTGTTCGCCGTCATGGGCCATCCAATTCCAGATGGACGCATCTCCCGTGCCCAAGTTGCCCCCGCTCTCATGGGGCGTGCCCTGGTCATAGTCAGGACGCAGATCTCGCGCGTGTACGACTTTTACGGAGTCATGCGGGGCAGGACCTCCCATGGCAGGCAGCTTGTGCATGGGGGGGCACATGCGTGCGTGGGTGCGGAAGAAGACCGCCACGCGGCCCTCCCTGTCGAGCCAGGCTTCGGGGCCCAGGGGTTCTGCCTTGCGGTTCCAGAGGGCGCGGGGGTGACGTGCCGTGTTCATGCGGTGGAGCAGGATCAGACGCTCATATCCGGCGCTCGAGGCTCCTGCCGCGGTCAGATGGCCTTCCACAAAAGTGATGTCTGCGCCCCCTGCAGCCCCTGCGTAGGCGTAGAACCAGGGCTGGGACCAGCCCATGCACTTGCCCACCAGGTGTCCGTCTCCCTTTCCGCTCGTCAGGGCTTCCCGCAGGTGATCGCGGCCGGCCTCAAGATTCGCTCGAATTGCAGCAGGTCCGCTAGCCGGACCCGAACGGGACTGATAGCGCCGCAGAGTGGGCAGGGTGGAGCATTGCGGGAAGTAGGCGCGCAGATCATTGGTGAACCAGCTCCAGAGTCCTGCCGCTGGTCGGCAAAAGCCCAGGGTGGTGATGAGTGGGTGACTGCCTTCAGAAATGACCACTGCCCGGTGGTGCAGGCTGAGGCGTCGCAAGAACTGACTCTGGGGTGGCATCACGTGGCAGCGACCATTCTCTTGACGTCGAACGATGGGCACTCGCACTCGCTGCTCATGTTCCCGTTCGGGGCCGAACCACGGGTCGCGTACCAGAGGCGTGGCGTTCCAGTTGGCGGGCAGATCTAGTTCCAGCGCCTGGAAGTAGGCGATGCCCAGGGGACTTTCCAGTTCATGCCCTGGGTTTGTTCCATGGTCGAGGCCATTGTGGATTCGCAAATCTAGACTTACGCGGTTGTCTTTCGCCAGAAATGTCCAGTAGGCGTGCACTCCGAAGAGGTGGGGGAGGGCTGGGGCGATCTTCGGCTGGCCTTCCACGGGGGCCATGACTGCAGCGGTGCGCCAACCCCGAGCCGCATAGCCCTTGCGGTTGCTGCTGCGCCCGCCCAGGCCTGGATGAGTGCTGAGCCCCAAGAGGTCTGCTTCAAAGCGGTTGCCCATGGCGTCCCAGCCGATCAGTTTGGGGCCGCCGCCAGGAGCCTTGAGCATGGCTTGAACGTGCGCTTCGAGTGCGAGCTCCGTGGGCAGGGGAAAGTCACCGTAAAGGACAAGAAACTCAGAGCGACGTCCCGGGGGCAGGCCCTTGGGCATGGTAAAGGGGGCCAGGAGTTCGATCACCAAGGGCTTGCCCTTGGCGTCCCGCGTGACCACTTCCACCTGGGCTGGAATGGGATCCAAATTGCTTCCCAGGAGCCGTACTGCGAAGGCGGTGCGACCATCAGAGCCCAGGCGGAGCCCAGAGATGTCCAAGGGCAGGCAGCCATGGAAGACAAAGCTGCGCGCTTTGGGCAGGACCAATTCGAAGAGGGCCAGGGACTGAGAGGCTTCAGCTCGATTGGGCTGCTGCCCGAAAGCCGCCCCGCAAACTGTTGGGGGGACAAGCGTGAGAACGAGACACAGGGCCATTCGAATCCAGGAAGGCGCCCCTTGGGTTCTTGATCCGTGCAGAAACATGATCTGCAGGATAGCCCTACGGGCTCCCAGAAGGGGCTACTTGGATTCCCGTCTGCCCAAGAACGCACCTTCTGGTGTAGCGCTACGGCCCCTGGCGACAGGGGGCCTGTTGAGTTAGTGTCCCCGCCATGCAGACCAGATCCTCACGACTGGTGGGCCTGGACCAGTCCCCGATTCGCACAATGACGCGTCTGTGTCATGAGCACGGGGGCATCAACCTGGGCCAGGGTCTCTGCCAGATGCCCACTCCTCCGCAAGTGCTCGCGGCAGCCTGCCGGGCGATCGAGGCTGACTACAATGCCTATTCCTACCCCGAGGGGCTGACCGAACTGCGTAGCTTGATTGCAGGCAAGTTACGAGCTTCCAACGGGATCGAGGCGGATCCCGTTACGCAGATCACCGTGACCGCGGGCACGGCGGCGGCCTTCGCTGCAACCATCCATGGACTGCTTGATCCAGGCGATGGCATTTTGCTCTTCGAGCCCTACTACGGCTATCACCTGGCTGCTGCCAAGGTCGCGGGGCTGCAGCCAGAGTTCCTGGGTCTGACCGCGCCTGACTTTGTGCTGGACGAAGAGGCTCTCAGGGCGGCAATCACTCCCAAGACCCGGGCGGTGGTCGTCTGCACCCCAGGCAATCCAAGCGGGCGCATGCTGAGGCGATCGGAACTGGAAGCCCTTGACCGTGTCGCTGCGGAATTCGATCTTCTGGTGATTACCGATGAGATCTATGAGGAGATCCGCTACGACGGTCGGGAACACATCAGTCCGGCCACGGTGGGCGAGCTGGGGAAACGCACGGTGACCTTGATGGGGCTCTCGAAGACTTTTGCCATCACAGGTTGGCGCCTGGGTTATGCGGTGGCACCAGCGGAACTTTCTTCTGCCATCACCCTGGTTCACGACCTGTTCTACATCTGCGCTCCCACGCCGCTCCAACATGGGGTCGTGGCGGGCTTTCAGTTGCCCGCTTCCTTCTTCATTGAGCAACGGGAGCAATACACCGCCCGACGTGCTGTCTTGTGCGATGCCCTTGACAGGGTTGGCTTGCCAGCGATTCGGCCCGAGGGCGCTTACTATGTGCTGGCAGATGTTTCCCGTCTGGGGCAATCCAGTTCCCTGGCTGCGGCGGTGGAGTTGCTGGAGCGAACAGGAGTGGCCTCGGTGCCCGGCTCGGCTTTTTATCAGGGATCCGAGGGGGATCAACTTGTGCGCTTGTGCTTTGCCCTGCCTATGGACTCCATTGAAGAGGCGGCGCAGCGCTTGGGGCGTTTGTGAGTCCAAAAGGCTGGAGCGCTTGGCTCTGATAGAAATCGGACGCTGGTTGGGGCGTGGCGCCCCGCTAAGATCCTGCCATGACCCAATCCAAGCAGAAATACCGCACGCCGCCTACCCGCAAGGGAACCGTCCAGCTGCTCATCGGTACTCGCAAGGGGGCCTTCCGCATCAAGAGCGACGCTGCGCGCAAGACCTGGAAGGTGGCGAGCACCTGGTTTCTTGGAAACGTAATTCACCACATAGTGGAGGATCCTCGGCGCAAGAACTACCTGCTCTGCGCTGCACGCACCGGGCATCTGGGCCCCACGATCTTCCGCAGTGAAGACGGGGGCAAGAACTGGAAGGAGGCCTCCAAGCCTCCGGCCTTCGCTCCAGCGCCTGAAGGTCTGGTGCAACGCACGGTGAATCACACCTTTTGGTTGACTCCGGGGCACCACGATGAAAAGGACAGCTGGTACGCGGGCACCAGTCCCCAGGGGCTCTTTCGTTCCAGGGACGGAGGCCGCACCTGGAAGCCGGTCAAGGGTCTCAACAGTAACCCGGATCTGGACCTTTGGACCGGTGGCGAAAAGGACGGTACTCCGGATGGTCCCAAGCTGCACTCGATCCTGGTGGATCCCCGTGACGCGCGGCATCTTTATGTGGGTATGAGTGGGGGTGGCGTGTTTGAGAGCCTGGATACCGGTCGCTCCTGGAAGCCCCTCAACCAGGGCTGCTTGATTGACTTCATCCCTGGGGATCCTGACTATGGACACGATCCCCACTGTATGTGCATGGCACGCACTGATCCTGATCGCCTCTGGCAGCAAAACCACTGCGGGATCTATGCCATGGATCGCGAAGAGGGGAAATGGGACCGTGTGGGGGACAACATGCCCAAGAATATTGGAGACATTGGCTTCGGCGTAGTGGTGCATCCCAAGGACGCAGATTGCGCTTTTGTGTTCCCCATGGATGGGAGCGGAGT
>DUBE01000051.1 GCA_012960475.1 Planctomycetota bacterium | reverse complement strand
CAGTTGGCCGCCTTCGCCGGGCTTGGCGCCCTGGGCCATCTTGATTTGCAGCATGGAGGCGTTGACCAGATACTCCGCCGTCACGCCAAAGCGCCCCGAGGCGACCTGTTTGATGCCCGAACGCATGCTGTCGCCGTTCTTCAGAGGGCGGTAACGTTCCGCCTCCTCCCCGCCCTCGCCGCTGTTCGACAGGCCGCCGATGCGGTTCATGGCGATGGCAAGGTTGGTATGCGCCTCCCAACTGATGGAGCCAAAGGACATGGCACCAGTGGCGAAGCGCTTGAAAATTTCCGCGATCCCTTCCACCTCGTCCAGGGGGATCGGTTCATCGGCGAACTTGAATTCGAACAGGCCGCGCAGGTTCTTCAACTTGACATCTTGTTCGTTCATGCGCCGGGAAAAGGCCTGATACTTGCCCCGGTCGCCGGCGCGGACCGCATGCTGCAGCAAGGCAACGGTTTCCGGAGTCCAGGCATGCTCCTCGCCGCGCAGGCGGTACGACAATTCGCCACCGACTTCCAGCACATCGCGATAGGGCAACACATCGTTGTAGGCGATCAGGTGGCGGCGCACGGTTTCCTCCGCCACCTCCGCCATGCCCATCTCAGCTCTGAGAGAAGCGTAGTCAGTACTCGAGATCTCTGGTCGCGATCCGGCGAAGAGCATAGGCTTCTTCCCGGGCGTGCTACGCTTGCGCGCTTCTCGGTACAAATGTTCACAGGCCGCCTTGTCAAGGTGGAACAGTCCTCCCTTATTGCCCAGGAATAGCGCATACCGCTTTGCATGTCGTTGAACCTCAGATGTAGATACAATCGGCTGATTCCCAAGGAGATACTCTGGCAACTCGCCAGCCTTCCCATCATGGATAATCTTTCCGGCGTCCTCGGATTTCCCTGACACACCTTTGACCTTCGCAATCTGCACGTCCTTGTCGCCGAGCAGTCGCTGCCGAGCCATCTTTTGTGCACCCGAGTCGATGAGTGCCGCAATCTCAGGCGTAGCGTCTGTTGCACCATCCTCGATGCTTGGCAAGTCCTTTGCTCTACTCAGGTTCGTCCGTTCGAGCCGCAGTCTAGCCACTTCCCGGATCATGCCCTGTACCCTGTCTGGCAACTGGCTTATCTCCGAGGTTGGGCGAACGATAGCTGGGTTCGGCTGTGTAGCCGCAGCTCGTCCTTTCGCCCGTCGTTGGCCCTTCCGCGCGTCCACAGTCTTCATGACGTTGATCTCGACAAAAGCTTCGTCTTCGATCAGCCGCCGCACAGTCGTGGGCCGGAAGTCCTTGCGTGGTTGGTCGCCCTGTTGGGGTCCGAGAGGCCCTAGTCGAGTACTGTCACAATGTCTCGTCTCGTCTAGTAATGAGCAAGTGGACCCTTGCTGGTGAGCGCCAAAAGTTGCCTCGTCCATTCGAGACCCAATGGGAGAACTCGTCATGTCACTCCCTGCAGAGCGGAAGAAGGCATCCACGTCGGAACCAACCTTCCCAACTGCTGCTGCTTTGGCCATCAGCTCTCGCAGCCTGCGAACTAACTCCCGCTCTCGTTTGAACAGTGAAAAGTCCGTCGTCTCATTGAAAAGCATCAATAGCGAGATACCGTGCTGAGAGCACGTCGCCTCTGCCTTCTTGAGGAGCATGAGCAAATCCTTCACCCATCCATGGTCATTTTCACACCGCATCTCGTTAGAGGAGTCCAGGTCGGAATAGAACACTGAGTCCGTACCGTCTCGTGAACTAGCGGAGTGATCGACTGATTCTGCTTCGGCGCTTTGCACGTGACCGCTCACAATGCTGTCGCCAAAGCTTACACGGGTAGGGTCAAACGCCATGAAGTTCGTCGTTTGGGTCTCCTGGGCCGTCGATCCTGTAGTACCTGACTCGGTTACTAGCCGACCGCAGTGTAACGCGGCCCCTTTAAGCAACCTAGGTGATTCCAGGGGTAACCAGAAAGTCGTCTTGATCGAACTACTATGGACGTGAGGAAAATCTTTATGCGAGGGGACTTTCGCGCGTTCCATGCTCACAACCGGATTTCCTTGAAGAGAAAACGCTTCAGGACTTTGGTCCTTACATATGGGCTCAGGTACCGAGGGGTCCCTCGGGTCTGGCCCCACCACATTGGGCTCATAACCCGCGGCCGTTCGCGGGTGTGTCTCCAGGCCCTCCGTGCCCCTCCTCACGTCCGGGGGGCTACCCCTGCTAGTACTATGAGTCGCGGGTCCCGTAGCCGTAGTAGGAGTAGTAGAGGTAAGGGAACCGAGAAAGTCCAGGCAGGGTAGGGGAAGGAGCACATCCAACGGCGCACAGTAGCGCGGGATTTTGGGTTGGTGTGTAGGGACCGATTCGTGTCCTTTCGTGCTATTTTCTCCACTTGGTGTTGACCGCATGAATACAGAGTTAGAGGTGATCAATCTCTTAACAACAGTACCAAGCCACTGCTCTTGTGGAAGAGGAGCCCCGCGGGAAAACCACGCGTTCGCTTAATCCCCCGACTTGAGCCCGCGAAGATTCACGGAGCTCGAAACCGGTTAGCATAAGACACTGACTATATATAGTTGTGGACGTATGGATATCTTCCCAACAGAAACGATCAATCCACTACAGTAGCTACTAACAACTTAGTGCAA
>DUBE01000050.1 GCA_012960475.1 Planctomycetota bacterium | reverse complement strand
ACCAATTCACGGGTGGCCAAACTGCGCTCAAACAGGACGCGCCGCAAAGTCTCATCTGTGTCGGCCAGAGAAACCCATGTGGTCTCCCCCTCAAGGGCCAGATCCAACAACTCCCCCTTGAGCCGATTCGGCACCTCGATGGCGCGCTCGCTGGACAAGGTGGAGCGGAAAGGCAGCCCGCTCAGGTTGCGGGCCAGTCGCACGCGACTTGAAATCACAACATCTGCCTCGGGGCCGTTGCCCTGGAGCCAGGAGCCCGTGCGGGTAGCCAGGTCTTGGGGATCGGGGGGTACTGACTGCACGTGCTGAAGAGGAAAGGCCGCCGGGGAAAGATGAAACCCCGCATGAGGTTCTAGCACACCTCACGCCGCAGTCGAACCCTCGGACCCTAAACTCAAGGCCCAGGAGCCCCATTTTCCAGGTCGACAACGCCTCCCTACCCCTTGATTCCTGCGGGTTCGCACTTTTCCAATGCTCCTGGGAGAATCAAGAAAGCTAGCCTTGGACACCATGTTCCTGCTGGACCCCACTTCGATTGTGCTCGCCCTGCTGGTGCTGACCCTGGTGGTCTTCGTTTGCGATCTTGCACGCTACGACCTTGTGGCCTTGGGCGTGGCCTGCGCCCTGGTCCTGACTGGCGTTCTCGATGCCGAGCAGGCCTTCGCGGGCTTCGCCTCGGAAGCGGTGATCCTGATCGCCTGCATGTTCGTGTTCAGCCACGCCTTCAGTCGTTGCGGTGTGGCGAAATTGTTGAGTCGCGCCTTCCTGCGGGGCACCCACTCGGGCGAACGAGGGTTGGTTGCACGCATCACCGTGTTGTCCGGCCTGCTCTCAGCAGTCCTCTCCAACACGGCCGTGGTAGCCACCATGATTCCCGTCTGCAACGGAGTCAGCCGCCGCAAGCGCATCAGCCTCTCACGCATTCTGATGCCCATGGCATTTGGCAGCCTGCTCGGTGGTCTGGTGACCGTGATCGCCACCTCCACCAACCTGGTGGTCAACCAAAGTCTGCGGGATGCTGGGGTCGAGCCCTTTGGCATGTTCGACTTCAGCCTTTTGGGTTTGATCCTGCTAGGAGTCGGCAGCCTCTATCTGGTTGGTCCTGGACGCAAACTGCTGCCCCGCTCTCCCGTGGGCCAGTCCTTGAGCGAACGCTATCAGGTGCCGCGCTTTGTGACCGAGATCCTGGTGGAGCCCAGCAGCAGTCTGATCAACCGTTCGGTGGCCGATGTAGAAGTCCTGCGCAAGCACGGGGTCACGGTTCTGGGTCTTGTACGAGCTCACGGGGAGAGCCCGATCCTCGCTCCCGGTCCCTACAACCGCATCCGCGCGGACGACACCCTGATCCTGCAGGGCAGCCCGGAAGACATCCTGGCCCTTTCGGAAGAGCTGCCCCTGCGGCAGAAGCCCGAGGTTGAAGCCCAGGGGACACGCCTGGTCTCGGACGATGTACTGCTTGTGGAGGCCCTGATCCCTGCGGGCTCGTCCCTGGTGGGCAGCAGCCTCAAGACCGCCGAGTTCCGCACGCGCAGCGGCCTCAATGTGGTGGCAATTTCCAAGACCAGCGGCGTACAGCTCGCCCGCCTGAACGAAGTAGAGCTGGAGATGGGCGACACACTGCTGTTGCAAGGTCACATGCCAGACATCGAGCGGGCGGGGGAAGAACGGGATGTGATCATGCTCTCGGAGATCGCCGCTCCGCGCTTCGGAAGCAAGGGCTGGATCACCGTCGGCACCCTGGCTGCCATCCTGCTGGTGGCGGCCCTCTCCCATGCAATCTCCCTCGGCGCCCTGGCCCTGCTCGGAGTCTTGACTTTGATTGGCACAAAAGCCGTCCGCGCAGACGATGCATATCGCTCGGTGGATTGGAGCGTCTTGGCCCTGGTGGGCGGCATGTTGGCCCTGGGACGCGCCTTCCAGCAGGAAGTCCTCACTCCGGAGCAGACCGATGGCATAGCAGGCACGATTGCGAGCCTGCTGCAGGATGGCAGCCTGACGCCCCATGTCCTGCTGATCCTGCTGCTGGCTAGCACAGTGCTCTTGACCCAAGTGCTCAACCACACCTCGACCGCCATCATCATGACCCCCCTGGCCTTGCAATGTGCAGAAATCGCGGGGCTGGAGGCACGGCCCTTCCTGATGGCAGTGGTCACCGGTGCCAGCCTGGCCTTCCTATCCCCGGTGGCCCACCAGGCCAACGCGATGATCATGGGACCGGGAAACTACAAGTACCGGGACTTCCTGCGTGTAGGAACCCCTCTTGCGATTCTGCTGAGCGCCGTCGCGGCCTTCATGATCCCGCTCATGTGGCCCTTCGTGGCGGCCTAGGCCAGAGCGGGGCCAAGCCCAGGCGAGTTGGTGCCATTCAGATTGCGCTCATGATCCCGATCTCCAGCCCTCGAAGCACCGACCCCCTCTCCTGATGCCAAGAATCCCAGGACCGCTGGGCCGGGGAGAACGATGGCGATTCGATTGGGTTCTTGCACTCTGACTGGGCATCCGCGTCCGTGATCGCACCCAGAAGATTCCGGGTTCTCGGCTGAAACCTGAAGCCAGATCCGAACGAGGAATCCGCCAAAAATACTTTTCGCTCTTTCTTGTCCGCCCAGCTGGATAGGGACCAGGGTGAGGTATGAAGAACTCAAACCTATTGACA
>DUBE01000049.1:8206-15975 GCA_012960475.1 Planctomycetota bacterium | reverse complement strand
GTGCCCTGCGAGAAGTGGCTGAAGAGTTGCTCCGGGCACGGGGCTGCTGGGAGGGTCTGGTGTCTCGCGCCAGGAAATGAGACGGGCAGTTCTCTTTCTCTTGCTCTTCAGTAGTGGGCTGCTGCTCTTGGTGTTGCTTGACCGCTCGACACGAGAGCCAACGGGCCAGACATTGGGCGGCGATGAATCTCCCCTCGATGAGGCCTTGGCTGGAACGCAGACGGTTGAGGTGTCCGGGTACACGAAGATGGAGTTCTTTGACCCTGAAACGGGTCTCGTTCTACGGCAATTTGAGGCGGAGGATCTGCAGCCCAAGGGTGAAGGAATGGTGCGCCCATATTTGGCCACGGGCCTTACCGTTCTGGAGTACGTGCGAGGATCGACCGATCTACTGCGGCGGGTTGAATCCGAATCCGCAGACCTGGTGCTAGATCTTGGCGCTGGCCTGGGTGGTCCACAGTTGGGGGACAGTTCTCGTATTCAGTTGCATGGGGTGACTCTGCGTCAGCTGCGCGATTTGCCCCAAGCTCCCATGGTGGTCACCTCTCCGGAAGTTGTTGCGGAGTTGGATGAGCAGGTGTACATCACGGAGAGCATCCATCAGGTCAAGGTTGTGGGTCAGGGTCTTTCTGCGGAGGGGCGCGGCTTGATCTTTGATACACGTCGGGGCCGTTTGGAGTTCCCCATGGGGGGCACCTTTGATCTCTTGCGGGAAGGCGCCCAACGAGGGGTGCTTTCAACCGCATTGGGCACGCCGCTGATCCTTGAACAGCAAAGCGGTGAACGTGGAGAACGATTTGAGATCACTGCGGATGGCCCCTCGGTCCTAGTGATCGTTCAAGCCGAAGAGCTTCAATTGGACGCTGAGTACCTGCATGTGGAAACGCGAGTCGGGGATGAGGGTGTAGAGGTGGACCGTATTCGGATTCGCGGTCCGGTGGTGGCGACCCGTGGGCTTGACCGTTTTGGCGGAATTGATGCCCTGGTAGTGTTTCAGTCCGATGGAAGTTTGCGGTTTGAGGTGGAAAATGACCCCTGGGTTGAGTTTGGAGGAAACGACCCAGAAAACGAGACGACGCTAGTCAACATGCGTGGCAAGGGGCCTATGTGGGCGATTGACAACCGAGATGGACTGCGTTTTGGTCTGGATGGTCATGCCTATTTCGAGGGCCCGGGCGGGGTGCGGATTGAAGCCGATGGTGGTTTTCGGGGAAAGATGGCTTCTGATCAGGGCCATGCGGCACTGGATCTGCTCGGCGCAGTTTTCATGAATAGGGAAGGTTTGGAGCTCTCTACCAGCAATGCGAGCATGTTGATTGCCGGTGATGATGTTATTGGGATCCACTTGCACACCACCGAACGGTTGCAGATGATTACGAAGCTCTCTGACGGATCATCGGCTTCATTCACAGCAATGGGAGGGGCTGATGTCCAGGTCCAGGGCCCCGATGTTCGTGTGCCGCATGCCCTGGAGGTAGAGGTTGTGGCTTTGGAGGGCCCTAAACGTCAGCTCAACTGTGACGAATTGATCGAATTGTCTTCTGACTTGCGTACTTTCATAGCCCGGGGAAATGTGCGCTGGCTTGCGCCTGAAGGGGTCGGGAGTGCCGGATGGATGAGGTCAAGAGGAGACGAAATTGAGCTTCAGGGCAAATCCGGTCAGAAAGCCAGCCTTGTTTGGAATGGTGTGGGACTCCAAGCGGCTGAATTAGAGGCTGAACGCATTGTTGTTTCCGACATCCACGCTGAAGCCTGGGAGGGCGTGCGCGCAGGTCTTTCCTTGGATGGAGCCGCTTTGGGCTTTCGATGTAAGCACACCAGGATTGACAGACAGGCCGATACCTTTCATTGGCTCGCGGAGTCGGTTTCCGAAGCGGTTTGGGGTCAGGAGGCCCTCAAAATCAGTTTGGCTGCGGGTGTGCTTGAGGTGGATGGAGAGGAGACGGTTCAGGTTGACGGCACATCGCTGATGGAGGTGACGCGGGTACAAGTGCGAGAAGATGTCCAGGCCACCATTGTTCAGGCCAACACAGTCAAGGTCTTGGCTGATGTCTTGAATCTTGTTCCTGATCAGAGCATTTCAATTGATGCTCTTCCGGGGCGCGAGATAACCACCAGTGGCCTGATACCGGGCACGGAGATGCCATTCACTGTGTACGGGACTTCGATGACCGTCGATCAAGATGAAGTTTGGCTGTACGGGGTGCATGGTAGTCTTGAGGGGGCTCTTCTTCCCGTGTCTCCAGGTGCACCGAAAGATGATGCTCAAGTGCGCAAGAACTCTGATTTTGCGGCGAACTCGTTTTGGTTGACCAGAACAGGGCTGGAATTGGAGGGGGAGGTGTATATGGAATCTGCCGATTTCGACGGCAACCCCCTCAGCCTCTCGGCGGACCGCATATCCAGTGGCTACAGCCTGCCCCCAGATGGGCTTGAGCTTAGCCCTGTGGACATTCAGTTCATTGAAGCCGTTGGAAATGTACGCGCGGTTTATGGGGGACTTGCTCGGTTGGAAGCTGACGAGTTATCTGTAAACCACGAGAGAATGACCTTGCGAGGCAGTCCACTCCTCTTGCGTTCCGGAGAAAACAGTTTGGAGACCACCGAGGTGACCTTTGATCTGGCCGACTACTTGATCGATGCACAGGAGGGCATAATTCGACAGGGCCCTGGATGGAGTTTGGCTTTCGGCGGGGCGATGGCTGTCCGACGGGGCGGAGGGTTGATGCAAACCATGAGCAGCTTGGTGCATGTGGACTTCGTTGAGACTTCCAGGGCAGAACACATGGCGATCTGGCTGCACCCTTCCCAGTGGAGGACGATGGTTCATGAGCGCCTTTGGGGGACTCCACTTGAGTTGGAGTATGAGGATCTTGCTCCAGTACAGGATCTAAACGACCTCCATGAAACCAAATTGGTCAACAACACTTTCCAGCGTTTGGCGCGTGGAGAACTTGCTTCCTATGTGCGGGCCTTTCACCTGCAGGGGAGCATTGAATTAGAACGTGACGGCATACGGCTGGCGCGGGCTGAGGAGGTCTACCTTGACCTTGAGAACCGTCGGGGTTGGCTCAAGGAAAGTGAACTTGGATTTGAAATTGAAATGCGCGGTCAAAAGCAGCGTCTGAGGGCATTTTCCGCGCGTCTGGACAGTTTGCCCAACGGCGGTCTGGTGGCTTCAGACGCAACATTGACCGCTTGCAGTCATGAAGTTCCTCACTATGTGATTCAGACTTCGGACTTGCGTCTCGAACCGCGGCCCGATGGCCGTTGGAAATTTGGAGTGCGTGGGAACCGGCTCATGTTTCCGGGTGGGTTTAGTCTGCCACTGCCCGGAATCGGCAGCGTGGTTCTTGATGAGGCCGGTGGTTTCGAGGGAATTGAAGATGACGAAGGTCGGGTGCGCACGATCCAAAATATCTTTCTTTCCAGTACGGCGCGGTTTGGTACCGCCTTGGGCACTGCAGGAACTACCGACATTGGCTCCGTAGGTCAGAACCTGGCCGGGTTTCTTGGATTTGGCGGGGTGGAAGGCGGCGGAAAATGGAAGTACGAAGGTGCCTGGCTCGGGTCCCGAGGCCCACTCCTGGGCCTGGGCTTGCTTCTTCGCGACAATCGAACCGGTTCCCGTGAGGACGAAGTCTATTGGTTGAACCTTTGGGCGCGCGGAATCTATGACGAGGGCGAAGATCGTGGAGTCTTGAGAGTTGATGACAGGAGTGGCGGTGACACCCGGCTGTGGTTGAATGTCCGTGGCCGATACCCTTTTGATGACCGTCAGTGGGTTGATGTGGTAGCAAACTACCAAACGGATCCAGGCGTGCAGGCGGAATTCTATGAGCGCGAATACCTCGCCTACGAAGAGCGCGACACATACGTTCACTGGCGCAAGGCCCGTGACGGGCATTACTTCAGTGCTCAGGTTTCTGCACAGGGAAACAGCTTTCGTACCGCTGTTCTGGAGAGCCCATCTCTTGCTTTTTACCGTGGCGCGGCCGAAGTCAGCCGTCTCTTCAATCACTCGTTGCTTTACAGCGCCAGTGTGGACGCCGCTTCTTTGCATCGGCGTGAGGGAGACCTGCAGTACGAGCCCCCTTTTCTGGGGTTAGATGGGGCCCCTGATGGCCTTGGTGACCGGCGGGTCACACGAATTGACACCCGTCATGGTCTTGCGCTGCCAATGTCCTTGGGCAAGAGCGGGATGCAAGCGATTCCGACCCTGGCTTTGCAGGCTACATCTTGGGATCGGTCCGTGGACGCCGGGAATTCGATCGGTCGCTCAGGGGCGTTCGCTGGATTGGAACTCGGAGGGTCCTGGGCACGCATCTCCAATTCTAGCGCGACATCCGTCGCGCCTTTTGTCAGTCACCGTGAAGAACTCTGGACTGATGAACGCCCAGAAGAGGTCGTGCTATTTGACGAGCTTGATCAACCGATCGGGGGAAGCCGTTCTCAGGTTGGGTTGCACTTCCGTTGGACTCGCCCGGCCTCGAACGACGATGCCGACTTTCAGTTTGGTCTGGAGCGTTTGCACGGCTCCCCTCAAAATTTGGCCGGTGCTGACTCGGGGCAATTTCTGGGAGCTCTAGGAACAACGGCCTTTGGCATGCCTATAGGGTTTCGCCATGACGGCCGTTACTTATTAGATCAAGGTCAAACCGCTTACTCCAAGTCGACATTTGCGATCAAGCCTGTGGAGTGGTTTGAGTTTCAGCTGAGTCACGACCGTGCTTTACAGGTAGATCAGACATCCCTCTATGAGGCGATCACCTATCGTGGACGTATCTCAATAGACAGCAAGTGGGAAATTGACGCCTTGGCCCAAGAGTCAGTCTTCGGAGGAGGGTCCCTGCGTACGGAGCTTCTCTTGCGACGCATCGGCCATGATTTTGTTTTTGAACTCGGCTTTTCTCATCGCGAAGGCGAGGGTTCTGGCGTAAAGGTCAATCTGGCGCCCTTGATTGGCTGGGCCCGTTCCCATGTCAGTATCTTGTCTCTCCGTCGGGAGCGGGGCGGGGGTTAGACTGGAACCGTGCTAGCCATCTTCGGAAATCTGGACCTTGTAGAGTTGGTGGTCATCGCTGCCGGAGCGGTGCTTGTCTTTGGTCGTAGCCTGCCTGAAGTGACCATGCGTGGCGTGGCTCAGGTTATGAAGTTGCGTCGGGCGGTGACTCAGATGTGGCGTGATGCGGGCATTGAGGACGAATTACGCCGAGTGCGGTGGGATTTGGAGCGGGAGGCTCGGGAACTCAAGGAGGTCACCACACTTGATCAGCCTGAGCCGGCCGTGCCTGCTCCTAGCGTGCCCGACTACACCATCGCGGAGCGTGAAAATCTTGACGGAGAACCTTCTTCTGATCCGTCGCAACCGCAGCTTGAGGACCCTTCAAGCGAAGGCCCTTCCGAAGAAGAGCGCCGAGCACAGGAAGGCCATGATGAAGCGGGGCACAGATCGCCCGAGATGGAGGCCCTTGAAGGTCCTGGGCCTGAGCCGCCCGAGACCCGGGATGAAGATTGATCGTCATGTTTCGGCTAGGCTACAACACCAACGGATTGGCTCACCATCGCCTCGATGAAGCCCTGACCCTCTTGGCGAATATTGGCTACGAGGCCGTGGCGGTCACACCGGACGTGGGCCAGCTGGACCCCTATCGCTTGCGTCAGGACGAGGCGTCGAGTCTGCATCGGCAAGCCGATGACCTGGGCCTGGATCTGACATTGGAAACCGGTGCGCGCTTCCTATTGGACCCGATGGCTAAGCATAGCCCCAACTTGATGAACGGCAATGCGAGTGGTCGAGCGCGCCGAGTGGACTACTATCGTCGCTGTATTGATTTGGCCGTTGAATTGGGTGCACCGCTGGTTTCTCTTTGGTCTGGAACCGAGAGCGAGGGCGCAACTTTTTCTTCGCCGAGCAATTCAGGTGCTCTGCTTGATCGATTGGCAAGCGGTTTACGGGAGATCCTGGAGTATGCTCGGCCCCGTGGCATCACGATTGCCTTTGAACCAGAGCCCGGCATGTTCATCGAGGGGCCTCTGGGCTATGGAGCATTGATGGCAGCCATGGGTTCCGAGGCTCAGGACCTGGGGCTGACCTTGGACGTGGGGCACCTGGTGGTGACCGGAGACCGACCCGAAGGCGATGTCATCCGGGCTCTTGCTGATGATCTGGTGCACGTGCACCTTGATGATTGTCCGGTCGGTAGCCACCAGCACCTGCCTTTTGGAGAGGGCGACCTTGATCTGTCCGGTGTTCTTTCAGCCCTGCTGGAGGTTTCTTTCAAGGGGGTTGCCGCAGTGGAACTCTCCAGGGATTCTCACCGCGGCCCCGAGGCGGCCGCTCAAGCTTTGTCGGTCTTGCGCCGCGTCTTGTCGCGATCGGCCTAGGAGGTCAGTCTTTCCGGCCACCAGAACACGGGCTACACTCTATCCATGCTGACCATCACCAAAGACTTGATACTGCCGGCAACGGTTACCGGTTCCTGGCCTCGCCCCCGCTGGTTTGATGACAGCATGTATGGACGGTCGCTGGACACCAGCATGATGAATACGAGCTTTCGGGAGAAGTTCCAGGATGCGCTGGCTACAGTTATCAGCGACGAAGACCGGGCGGGTTTGGACATTCTGACTCACGGGGATCTGCATTGTGACGACGACATGGCAGGAAGATCCTGGCATCACTATCCCCTGCAGAGGTGGTCGGGGTTTGAGGGTGACTACCTGCAGTCTGAGGAGACGCGCTCTCCTTGGCTACGCTATCCTCCTGGCACCCTATTGAACGAGATCTATACTGGCTGGCGTTGGCCGCATGTGGTGGACAAGATCGAGCATCGCTCCCTCGGCTACGACAAGATCTGGCGCATGGCACAGGCCAAGTCTGAGAAACCTGTGCGTTTTGGTACCTGCTGTTCTCAGGTTATGGGCCTATTCCTCGACATTCACACACCCCACTACAAAGACAACCGTGAGGTCATTTGGGACATGGCGGTGGCCATGAACACTGAATTGCTGGCGCTAAGAGATGCCGGCTGCCGTTGTATCCAGATCGAAGAGCCAACCTTGCACTTCTGGGCCAATACCTACGGCAAGGACAGTGATGAGGTGCAGTTCATGCTCAAAGCCTTCAATCGGGAAGTCGAAGGACTGGACGACATCGAGCTCTGGATTCACACCTGTTGGGGCAATCCCGCCATGCAGCGTGTGATCGACAATGACAGCTACGCCGAATCCTTTGATCTCTACATGAACGAGTGCAAAGGAGATGTATGGACAGTAGAGATGACCGATCGTGGCTTCCGAGAAATCGAACTCTTCGGTGAAGGCCGGGGCAAACTTCCTAAGAAGGTCTGTGTGGGCGTTGTCAGTCATCGGCATTTGCAGGTGGACAGCCCTGAGACCATTGCTGACCGTATTCGTCATGCACTGAAGTACATTGCTCCAGAGCAGCTGATTGTCTCCAGCGACTGCGGCTTCGGGCGTCAGGGCTGCAATCGGGATGTGGCTTTCTTCAAGGCCACTGCCATTGCCCAGGGGGTCAACATTATTCGCAAGGAGCTCGGCCTGCCCGTTTCGGACATCCGCGCCATGGAGCCGACATTGCAGACGGACATCGTGCCAGCAACAGAGAGCTGAGTAGCGCCGAGCCCGAACGCATCAAAGGTGCTGAATCCACAGAAGCAGCGAGCACCCCGTGAGGGCGATCATCGGGCCATCACCTGTATGCGGGCTGATGGCTTCGACCACCATCATCGCCAAAGGGATTACAGCCA
>DUBE01000049.1:0-8187 GCA_012960475.1 Planctomycetota bacterium | reverse complement strand
TATTGGAAGGGTGTGAAATAGGACGCATAGAACAGCAGGATCAAGAAGGTCACTATCAACACTGTTGCGCTACCTTCGAGCGAGCGTACAAAGTTTCCCGCCCAGAACTTTCCGTTGTACCACACTGCGCGCGTGCGATATTGGTGCTTGCCAAAGCGCAGGCCTATCGGTTCCGCCAAACCATCTGCGAATTGATTGACCAGGTTTGGAATCAAGACAATCGCCGAGTTCTTGCCGAATAGGATCATGAAAGGCAAGTAGATCGCGAAGCGTAGAATGTCTTCGATCTGGTCATAGCGCATGGAGTAGGGACGATCTTCGATGCGATCCCAACTGACATAGGCATAGGCGAAGAGCTTGACTCGGCGCCTCATAACATAGGATTCGGTCAACAAGCCGCTTAGGCCCTGAATAGAAAAGAGCACAATCCAGTCGGTGACCACGCTCTGGCCCTGCGTGATCAAGAGGGGGACTACAAAGGCGATCATCTTCTTCCAGGGACGCAGGCCGAGTTTGCGCACATAGTTGATCTTGATCGACCAGCGTAGAACCATCCAGGCAAAGAGTGTCTTGCCTAGTAGCAGCAGACATAGTGCCGCGCCGAAATAGGGCAAGGTGGCCGGGTTGAAAGCGGGCAATACAGAGGCCTGAATCATCACCAAAGGTGACCGCCAGGACCAGGCTGTAGAATCCGGCCACTACCAGGGCGAAGCGAGTATCCTGTTGCCAGTCATAGGCCGGATTGTTGAAGCCGTAGGGGTCCGCTCTGAGACGCTTGAAGTACACCTCACGGCTGGCATGGACCTCCATGGGGTTTTCTGGGAGGGTGCCTCGTGGAGGGCTCTGAGAGAAGGGCATCGCTGTTCCAGGGGTCTTGATGGGGGGGAGCAAGCTCAAGAACAGGGCTTCTTGGGGGGGGCTACGGCCAGTCAGCCTGATTTCAAGCATACCCTCCTAACTCATCCGGAGTGGCAGTTCGAAGTGGACCTGGAAGTCTCCAGCCGATTTTCAGAACAAATCGCACAGGTCCTGGGACATATCCCCCCTCCCCCGGCCGATCTACTCTGAGGTCCCAGGCCTCTTCGCCCCATGGCCCCCAACGAAGCAATGATCAGAGTCTGTCCTACCCGCACCGATGGGAGAGTAGTGCTCTTCGCTCACAAAGTGAGCCCGACTCAATGTCAAGAGCAGCAGCGTGCCAGCTTCCACAAGTGTTTCACTTGTGTGCACAACAATGTCCAACGCACTGATGTTGGTCTGCCGCTAGTGGCTAAACGTTCGGTGACTGCCAAGCATCAGGCGTAGGGTTTCTATATCCTTGGCCTAGTGCGCAGGGTCGAATGCTGCTTCGCCTTCGATGCCCTGTTTGCACCGTATGTGAGTGCCGTTGACAGCTTTGGCTACCAGGCGACTTCCTTCTTCGGATTGCGAGCGCTCCGGATGATGAACATGGTAGACAATGCCCCGATTGAGTATTGACTGAAAGGTATAGCCCGCGCGCTTTAGCCTCTGCTCGATGTCGAAGTCCTCGTGACCATAAAAGGTCCAAGCTTCGTCGTAGCCGTTGACAGCCACGAAGGCCTCGCGTGGCATGGAGTAGTTGACTCCCATCAGTCGTCGGGGCTGAGGGTGTAGGAGCTTGGTCAATGGGCGCGGCAGACGGATACCGAGACCAAAGTAAAGGGTGTCCTTGCGCAGTGCGCTTCCCAGGGCCATTAAGTTGAGTCCACTGAAGCGCCCGGCTTTCACATCCTCAAGGGTAATCGTGGGCGAGAGCTTTGGCCCCAATTTGACTCGGCGGCCGATCTGAATCAGGTTCGCCCCGTAGGTGACTGTGTGGTCTTCGACCCATCGGCGGTGGGGGAAGGAATCTCCATCGAGAAAGAGGATCTGTTCTCCGCTGGACGTTCGCACAGCTTCGTTGACGATCCGTGCTTTGCGATATCCCTTGTCCGATTGCCAAACATGGATCAGGGAGCAGTTGAGTCGCTCACGCCAGCGGTTGATAACCGCCTTGGTCTCATCAGTGGATCCGTCATCGGCGATGATGATCTCAAGTGGGGTCACGCTTTGGCGCGCAAGGCCCGCCAGTCCGAATTCCAGTTCGCGCGGGGCATTGTAGGTGCAGATGATAACAGACGCGTTCATGGGCATAGAATCCGGCACGGTTGGTGACAGCCGTCACGAATGAGCTAGAGGACCAAGGGAGAGAATAGCGTCCAAGGGTTCCTAGGTATAGAGGATGCCGAGGTGCATTTCGGGGTGGACAGAATGCTGCCGCCAATTGGCAGGGTTCTCGCTCAGGAAGAACGGACTTCGAGTTGGCCTTGGGCCCACTTGGGGCGTTGCTGAAAGTACAGTAGTCTTTCAAGATCATGACAGACTTGAGCTTTACAGTGGTCATTTGCACCAAGGACCGGCGAGCGGATCTCGGGTGTTGCTTGGATAGTCTGGCGTTACGCCTGGCAATGGCCCAGGTTCCTTGGGATGTGCTCGTGGTGGATAACGCCTCGAACGATGGGACGAGCGATGAGGTTAAGGCCCGTCGAGAAGACTTCGGTTGGCCTCTTGAGGTGATTCGCGAAGAGCGCCTTGGCCTTGCAATCGCGCGGAACACCGGGCTTCATCATGCCCAAGGGGAGGTCTTGATCTTTGTGGATGACGACATCACCTTTCATGAGGGCTGGGTTGAGGCTTGGGAGGATGCGTTTGCCGAGGATGCTCTCGCCGCAGCGGGGGGCCCGATTACGCCTGTCTTTCCAGAGTCAACGCCCGCCTGGTATAAGGATGGCGTGATGGCGGACGGTGGAACCACAACGGGAACCTACAATCACGGTAATGAGGTGCTCGCTTACCAGCCCAGGCGGGGCGTCGGACATCCCCGTGGCGGCAACATGGCGGTTCGCAAGAGCCTTGCAACAGCCCTCGGTGGATTCCGGGAAGACCTTGGCTGGGGCAAGAAACGCATTCCAGGCGAGGAGACCGACTTTTTTCAGCGGCTTTGGGATACAGGTGTAAACATTCAATACCTGCCTGGTCCAAGGGTCAATCATCACCTGGATGCGGCTCGCATGAACATCAAATACTTGTGTTCCTGGCACATCGGATACGGCCGAGCGTCCATCCTGATGAGGCCGCCCCAAGACCCCGTTCGCTGGGCGCTCAAGTTGGCCGCGCAGTGCTTTAATATTGCATTCTATACCATTCGCCTCGCCTTGCCCCGCGGCTCGCGCAACTTTCGCGCCCACCGTAAGCAGCGGCAGTCCATGGGGCGCTTTGCTCAGATGGTGGGGTTGTAGGCGTGGGGGCTGCGGTCATTGTGGCGACCTATCAGGATCCCCATGGTCTTGAATTGTGCCTTGAAGGCTTGGCTCGGCAGACGGTTATGCCTGACGAGATTGCCATAGCCGACGACGGTTCGGGCGAAGAGACCCGCACTCTGGTGAATCAGTGGCAAGAGCGTCTGCCGTGTCCGGTCCACCACTTATGGCATCCCGACGAGGGAAATCGCAAGGCGGCCATTAGCAACAAGGCGGTCGCCGCGACGACCGCAAAAGAACTTCTCTTCATTGATGGGGATTCGATTCCCCATTCCCGGTGGGTGGCAGATCACCTCCAGGCAGCTTCGGGCGGCGAGGTTCGATGCGGAAGAAGAGTCAAGCTCGGGCCAACCCTATCGCCTCGAGTGGATGTCCACATGGTTGCGGAAGGCAAGTTAGAATCCATTGTGGGGCCAGTGCTTTACAGTGCCCTGAGCGGGGACACCAAGCGCTTTTTCCTTGGAATGCGGCTGCCTGCTTGTCTTACCCGAGCAATTCACCGCCGTCCGCGGAGGTTGATGGGCGTTAATTTTGGGGTCTCTCGCACGGCGTTCGAAGCGATCAACGGATACGACATGGAGTGGAATTTCCGCCGACAGGACCGAGATCTTGACCTGCGACTCGGGCGCGCAGGCTTCAAGTTTGTAGCCCTTCTTAATCGGGCGGTGGTCTACCATCGGTTTCACGGCGAGACCCCTTTTTCCGAAGAGGTTGAGGCGCGGATTGAGCAAGAGCGACAATCAAGACGCGTTCGGTGTGTGGTAGGGCTCGATTCTTGCGATCCCCAGAGCCCAGTGATTGGCAATTAAGGTGAGCCCCCCTTGTCGGCTGATTGTGCGCAAGGGAGAGTCAGGGTAAGCTTGGTGCATGCTTGGTAGTTTTACCCTGAAGCTCGATGGCGTGAGCTGTCCGGCATGCGGAAGTGGAGAGCTGAACCACCTCATTGTGAAGCCTTCCGATAAGAAGGGCGGAGACCCCATACCCCTGCGCGAATGTCGGAACTGCGTATTTGCTTGGCAATGGCCAGCCCAGAGCGACTTTCTGAAAAGTGTGGCTCATGCCAGTCAGCGTTATACATCGGACCAGGAGAACGAATACTACAAGGATGAGCGCAGGAAGGCCGTTGCGCAACACCAGATAGAGTATGTCAAGGACCTGCACCCCAAAGGAGAAACGATCTTAGATGTCGGTTCTGGTGATGGTGCGTTCGCAGCGGTTGCCGCCGAGGCCGGGTGGAGGAGTATCGGAATTGACCCGGCCATGCCCCGCGAATCTGAAGGGAACCCAATTCTCCGGATGGCCACTTTGCAGGACTTGGACGATGGGGAAGAATTCGATGTGGTGACTCTCTGGGATGTGATTGAGCACCTAGATTCTCCTTGTGATGTCCTGGAGCAAGCGGCAAGGCACGTCGCTCCCGGTGGATGGTTGATAGTCGAAACAGGGAATTATCAGAGCCTGGAGAGGGTGCAGGCGGGAGGGACCTGGTGGGCTTATGCGGCGGATCACCGCTGGTACTTCACCCCTTCCATTGTGCGACATGCCCTGGAGGCGCAAGGACTAAGTGGGGCGGTGCTGGCCCCAAGGGTCTTGAGGCCGAACGCCGACAAGAAAAAAAAGCCACGAGCAAGTGTGTGGCGGGCGATTCGAAAGGCCCCTAAGGGGATCGTGGAAATGAGGCTGGAACTACAGCGTAACGCCCAAATTAGGTCAGCCTTGGCAGAGTGGCCTGATTGGTACCACCTCTCTATTTTCACGGCTGCAGCCCAAAAGCCCTCTATTCCATTCGAACCAAGCGCCTAGTTCAATCCAAGCTGCTCCGGTTGAATCTGCCAAATATGGCGGCGGGTAATGCTGTCCTTGAGCTTGGGGGCAACGAGGCCGACAAGCCCCGTTAACAAGGAAGAGGGGGTCGTAGAACTGCGGATGCTGTCAGCCCACAGAACATCTCGTTCCTGGAGGGAATACTCCCATACGCTGCGTGCCTTGTGGTAACTGTTTGAGCTGAGAGTCGTGGGCACCCCAAAAATGCTCCCGACAATTGAAGAGTGGAGTCGATTGGTGACAATTGAACGGGCGCAAGCGTGCATCGCGAGCCAATGATCAAAGGAGCGCGCGATCTTCACTGGATCCAATGAAATCAGAAGGCAATCACCTACGCCCTCTGCATCAACTCGCGCAGCGATAAAGTCGTAGTCGCCTCTAGACTTCATCAGTTGGGCGATGTGCGGAAAATCGCTGGCTTCAAGGTAAAGAGCCGTATCGTGATCAAGGCCCACGTGCTTGGTGCCTAGAACTTCTTGGAGCGCCTCAAAACTGGGACGCTCGCGTGCCAGAATCACCACCTCTTCCGCCGGGCTCTTGGGAACTGGCGCGAGGCATTGGCGAAGGAATTTCATATCAGTGGGGTCGACTGTACAGGGTCCATAGATGACTGGGCCGGGGTGACTTTCGCACAGGTGTTGAAGTACCTTAATGCCATCGCCTGACCACCAAGGAACAAACCCGCCGCCGCCGTGGATGTAGACCGCTTCTTCGGGGTCAAAACGGCTATGGAGGGCTTCGTCCGAGGAGCATGAGCGGAAGACAAGTCCATGTGACCGGGCTAGCTTTTCTGCCCCGTGCCAGATGAGATGGTCCCCGTAGTTTCCGCCGGGCACCACGAACACAAAAGGACGGCCTTGGTAGCGGTCAAAGACATCCCGGAGCCGAAATGGTTTCATTGTGCTTGCCTCGTACACCTCAGTCATGGGGTCAACATACACTTCAGGTAGTTGATAGCAACACGGAGGCGGAGGGGCTGCAGGCGTAGGGCCTCGCGTGCCCGCGTTCTTAGGTTGCTCTTTTCTACAGGGCTTAGGGGGCGGCGCGAAGCCTGCTGGGCGGCGCAAAACCGGAGCAGGAAGCGGACGCGAATCTGATTGAAGCAGACCTGATGGGATCGGACCACCTCGGGGTAGTTATCTTTCAGCCGTGAGAGGGCATGCAGTCGCGCCAAGTAGTTGCGTATTTGGTTGCTGGAAACAGTCTCGGAGTTGGGGTCACGGCGGTAGCGGTAGACGGGGGTTCGTAGACATCGGACAGTTCGGTCTTCCGCGCAGAGGCGAAGGAGGAGGTCGTAGTCCACGGCGCAGGGGAGTTCGTCTGTGAACGCCCCGATTGCTTGAAGGTGGTCGACGCGGGCAAGGCCCCATGGGGGGTTGAAGTCGCTGTCATCCCCGAGAAGGCCCGAAAGGGAAAACTGATCTTGCGGTGTCTTCTTGGTGAGTAGCCGAGGGTCCTCGGGAAACTGCTCGGCAGAAAAAATGAGCATGGTGTCGGATGCCTTCCATGCATTGAGGGCGATCTCGAGTGCTTCCGGCTTTAGCTCATCGTCTGAATCCAAGAAGCAAACGAGGGGAGTTTTGCAGGCTTTGAGACCGTGGTTGCGGGCTGGCCCCACGCCCTTGGCGGGACCAGGAATAACCCGGATCTGCGTTGCCGTTGGAGTTAATGCGGCAATAGCTTCAGCTGTCCCATCGTTTGATCCGTCGTCTACAACCAGGATCTCGGATGGGGCAACCGTTTGAGCTAGAACAGTCTTGATAGCGTTCAGTACCAGCTCGCGCCGATCGCGGGTGGGAATCAGGACCGTGACGTCTTGGCCGCTCACGGTCATGTTTGCCTGACTGCCCGTCGGGCTCTGCGCTGGAGGCGTTTCTTAATCTTGGTTAAGAGCCACTGGGCTAGCCGATCCATGCCGGATAGACGCCTTGGGCGGGGGCGGACTTTTCGGTAGGCATCGAGAAAAGGGCCTAGGCCTGGATCTAGCGCGGTAACCTGTTGATCGATGCCTGTGTAGTGGCTGAACTTGCGCCGGAATTTGGCCCAACTGTCGATGAAGTCGTGACGCAGGACAACATCCGGTACATAGAGTACACGGGAGTCAGGGTCTTGCTGTTTGATGCGAAACGTTAGATCAAGCCCCTCGTTGCCAGCGAGAGTTTCGTTGAACCCTCCCGCCCTGATGAAGGTTTCTCGCCGGATAGCCATGTTGCCTTCGGTCATCAGGCAATCTTCTAAGGACTCATCTCCCAGGTCATAGTGTTGAGCGAGAGTGGTGAAGTAGCGGTGGTTTTTGAAAACAACGCGTCCGTGGATTGCGGAGGTTTCAAGGCTGTCGAACCAGCGGCGGACGTTCAATAGGTGGTCCTCTTGGATCAGCCCGTCGTCATCCAAGAAGACGATCAGAGGCGCGCTTGCGCAGGCGGCTGCATAATTGCGAGCGCGGCAGAGTCGAACATTCCCCACCATTCGGATCAGGGTGTGCACTCGAGCGCGGATACCAGGCAGGGCCGATTCAAGGCCGCCGTTGTCCACGAGAATGATTTCGATTGGACCCTCTGAGCGTTGTGCAGCCACCAAAATGTGATCTAGGGCCTCCAGCACAAGATCCGGCGAGTTCCAGGCGACCACGATGACAGAGAGTGCGGGAGAGGCCGGTGGCTCGAAGCTCTCTGTTTTTTTTACCAATGACTGGTAGCGCTGACGCCAGGCATCGTCTGTCCCGGTGGGATAGGAGCTCCAGGGGGATAGGTCTAGCTGTCCGGCAGGAGTCATGGAGGGGTCAGCGGGATTCATGGGAGGTTCGGGGGTGGCCCAGTGGCGTGCAGACTAGTTTCTTGCTGCGGCCCGCACTACATCGGCTGGCCGCACGAAGAGGTTCGCGAGAGTTACCTCTCCGGCGCCCTCAATTGTGAGTGGGCCTAGCAACCTAGGTCGACCCCGACCACTGGCCAATCCAAAAGTCAGCTCAACGGGCTCGGTAATCTGGGAGCCATTGACCGTGATCCAAAGCGTAGCTTCCACCAACAAGAGTTCGAGACGG
>DUBE01000048.1:3500-16110 GCA_012960475.1 Planctomycetota bacterium | reverse complement strand
AACTGACAAGGAACGGTTGAGAGCTAGTGCCCTCATGTAAGGGGATATTTTAATTGATGGGGGTGCTTGGACCAAGGACTGCTTGGAGTCCCTTCAACTAGGTGTAGCCGCCTCACCAGGAGTCCCATCAACGCGAGATTCTCCGCGAGGGGGTGAGGTGGGTAGGATAGTTGCACGGAAAGCAGATGAAGGTCTTCACCCTTAACTCCTGTGGTGTCCAGGCTCGGTTGCACCTCTACCCCTGGCTCCTTGCGGGATGCCTCGGCGCCGCAAGCTGCATCTCGCCTAGACCCTCTGATCTCGATTTCAGGGGCGAACCCGCCGTCGTTCTCAAGACGGTCAACATCTCAAACACGGTGGTCCCATTCTACGCAGCCTTCGCCCACCACGCATGGATTGAGCTACGCGAGTCTGGGAGCGGGAACTGGACCCTGCTCGAGATCAATAGCGGCGTCCAGATCAAGACGATAGGGGATGATCTCGCGCTCGCGAACGAGCGCTGGTCCACGCCCGTGCGAGTGCTGGCCTCATGGCACGGTGACGAGGCTGCTCGCCTGATTCCATTGCTGTTGGAAGCCACTCGCGACGAGATCGACGCGAACGAAGAGCTCTCGCCCGACCCATCCGAGCAGGCCAGGAGGAAGTACTGGGCGAGAACTTACAGCACCCCCTATCCCTATCACCCGTGGCGCTTGGACTACGAGTCCTGGCCTGGCCCCAACTCCAATACGTTCGTCGCAAATCTCCTGCGCGCTGTTCCCGGGATGGGCGCGGAGCTGGATCACAATTCGGTGGGCAAGGACTGGGTCGAGGGTCTTCGGTTGGGCCGGACCGACGACGGCCTAGGTGTCGAGGTCGACGCGACCTTCCTTGGCGCGGCTATCGGGCTTTACCAGGGCCTTGAGCTACACATGATCGGGCTCACCGCCGGCGTCAGCTTCTGGCCACCGTCGCTGAAGATCCCATTCCTGCCCCGCTTAGGCGTACACCCCGGCTGGGTGCGCGCCCGCTGGTGAACCCAACATCCCTCCTGGCCAACCTCGAGGCACGTTTCGGGCAGAGTAGCTTCAAGCTCGAAGCTACAAGCGGCTACGGACTTTCCTCGTTGCTAAAGGAGGCGCGGACTCAGCGGAATGAACAATGGACCAGGATCCCAAAGGAAAAACTCGAAGCGATGAGCCCGAGGCACTCGCCGTGAAGCACGCAGGGTATCCATCATGCGAGGCCAGTGCCCAGGCAACCCAGGATGGCCAGGTAGGTAACCAGTTTCGGGGCCGTTCGATTTACTTCGTTGCTGTTCATCGGTTGCTCCAGTTTCTCCAATGAGGTGAGCTTGGGGCTCAGAAGGATCTGGGCGGTCATCCTAATTTCCCTCCTGACAACTCTGTCAGGAGGAATAGCAACTGACAAGGAACGGTTGAGAGCTGGTGCCCTCATGTGGGGGATTATTTCAATTGATGGAGGTGCTTGGACCAAGGACTGCTTGGAGTCCCTCCAACTAGCTCCCGCGTAGCTCTGAAAGAGTCTCAACAACGCCAAATCCTCCGCTGGGGTTGGAGGTTGGTAGGATTCGGTTCAACCAACAAGAACTCAGGCGGAGAGCTGAAGGGGGAGCGTGAGCAAAAAGAAAAGAGCAGACAAATGATCAGTCCACGAAGCTGCATGAACCAGCCATCCAAATCGAGCTAGATTCAATGACGGCTAAAGCCGCACTACCCTTTCTGAAACTTCAACAACCCGCCAGCAATTGGCATAGACCAGGAGCAGTCAAATGTTTCATCGTACATCCGGATTGACCTTTATCGCGATTGGCGCATTCCTTTATGCAGTTCAATATCTAGCTGCTGCCATCCTCATGTCGAACGTCAATACTTGGAGTGCGGAAAGGTTTGACACTATGAGGGGATATGTGGGTGTGGAGCTCTTGGTCATTGCAAGTGCGAGTGGACTTCTTGGTGGTTGGATCCTGTTCCGAGTTTGGTGGCTGGGTCCTTCTCAGAGTTGAGAGAAAGCCGAGCTCTTGAGGGGCAACGAAGAGAACAAGAAGAAGGTCAAGTAGGACTCTCTCCAACCAGCCCCCACCTAACCCAACAGGAGTCCCATCAACGCGAAGTTCTTCCCTGAGGTTGGAGGTTGGTAGGATTTTGGGCAAGAACTGATGAGGGAGATAACAAGACGAGACTTTGTCAACGGCACGCTGATGGGGGCGGGGACCTCCATGCTGTCGTTTGACGCAATCGGCCAGGCCCCCATGGCCGCCCTGGAACCATCGTACTATCCACCCGCGCGCACCGGACTCAGGGGAAGTCACCCGGGATCAAACGATCACGCACATAGCCGCGCATGGGCCGGGCGTTCGGATTGGGGGCCCACCACCAAACTGCGGGAAACCTATGACCTGGTTGTGGTTGGCGGAGGCCTGAGTGGACTGGCGGCCGCATACTTCTATCAGCAGAAGCATGGCAAGGACGCGAAGGTGCTCATCCTCGACAACCATGACGATTTCGGGGGCCATGCCAAACGCAATGAACATACGATTGATGGCGACACCCGCATAACCTATGGCGGTTCACAGACGCTGGTCGAACCGAACCATGCAGATGGGGTCGTGCTGGATCTTCTGGAAGACATAGGGGTCGACCTGAAGCGCTTCAAGACGGCCTACGACAGCGGCTTCTTCAAGAAGCATGGTCTTGGATCGGTTACCTACTTCAACAAGACAGTGTTTGGCGAAGACAAAGTAGTCCAGCATCCCTATTGCAACTATCCGAACTATGTCGAAGGCCTTCAGGGCGCCAGGCTGTCCAACGAAGAGGCTGCAAGACAAGCGCCCTTGAGTGGAAGAGGCAAGCAGCAGCTACTGACAGTATTGAAGGGCGGGCTGCATACGCTGAAGGTCCCGAAGGGGGAGCTAAAGAACTATCTCGATACTCATTCCTACTTCGATTATCTGAAGGACACGCTGGGGGTGGATGACCCGGGTGTGCTGAGAATGGCGAGGCATTCCGGACTGGACTGGGCAAG
The DNA here is from genome assembly GCA_012960475.1 of Planctomycetota bacterium. GTDB lineage: Bacteria > Planctomycetota > UBA1135 > UBA1135. The sequence goes on along the minus strand of DUBE01000048.1, from coordinate 13,086 downwards.
CACGGGAACGGACCTGATGAGCATCGCCGAAGCCAAGAGCTGCGGCGCCCTGGGATTTGCGCCGGTGGCCGTCTATGACGAAGACAATCCCTACATTCATCATTTTCCGGATGGCAATGCCGGTGTTGCGCGTGCGTTGGTGAAGAAGTTGATCCCTGACGTAGCCGAGGGGGGCAACGCTGAAGAGCTTGTCCTGGCCAGGTTCAACTACGCTGAGTTGGACAGATCCAGCCATGCCGTTCGCATCAGGCTGAATAGTACGGTGGTCCATGTAGAGCATGCTGGTGACCCCAAGAGCTCCGGTGACGTTTTCGTGAGCTACATCCACGACAACAAGTCGTATCAGGTGAACGCCAAGGGCGTCGTGATGGCCTGCTACAACGTGATGATTCCGCACATCGTTGCGGGTCTTCCCGCCCAGCAGGCAGCGGCGTTGAGGGTTCAGGTGAAGAGCCCCCTGCAATACACGACTGTCGGCCTCAAGAGCTGGAGAGCCATGAAAGAGCTGGGGATTGGTCTGGCCATGTCACCTGGCAATATGCATCAGGCCGTGCTGATGGATTTTCCGGTGACCATGGGCGGCTATGAGTACACCAAGACCCCCGACGATCCATGTGTCATTCAGATGATCAGCTGTCCCTATGGAGGAACCGTTGGCGCGCCAAGACTTGAGCAGTTTCGTGAAGCGCGTTACAGGATGTTGGCGCTGCAGTTCAGGGACTATGAACAGGAAATCAGGAGCCATCTCAGCGGCATGCTCCCCGGTGATCTGTTTGATTTCGACCGAGACGTTGCGAGTATTTCCGTCAACCGCTGGGCCCACGGTTACACGACCGGCGGCCCGGGGAATACAACACGAATCGGTCGACAACCATTTGGCCGGATTGCCATTGCCAATGCCGACTCCGCCCCCGGTGCGGATGCGAAAACCGCAATGATGATGGGACATCGAGCCGTCAGCGAACTAGGGTAGGTTCGAAGCAGGAACAGGTCGTAAGACGCAGCGGTGTTTGAAGCCCTTGGGGTCGGCGAAGATCTCTGCCAGAAGCACCTCCACCGTGCTGCGCCCGCGCGAGCGACGGCCAAGCCAGCGGGCGCCTTCATGCAGGCGCTGGATCTGTTCAGGGCTCAGCCGGCGACCCGGGCCCTGACCTGCAATCGGCACAAGATCTTCTGGTAGGGACGCAAGGCCCCGGCTGCGGCCGGTCTTGACCTCGATCACCAGCAACTGGTCTCCGGCTTGGGCCACCAGATCCAGTTCAGCCTCGGGGGTGCGCACCCGCTGGCCCAGGATGCGGGCTCCCCGTCGGCGCAGGTAGCGTGCGGCGAAGGCTTCGCCGGCCCTGCCGAGCAGAGCATCCGCCCGGGAATCCTGGCGCGCCGCGATGGTCAGGACGAGGCCCGGGGCGATCCTGAGCAGCCACCCTCGGGCGCGCAGTTGTATGCCCCTTTGGGCGGCCAAGATCAGTCCTTCTCTTTCTTTCCTTGTTCTGGGGCGCCCTTTTGGGGCGCAGCGCCCTCGTCGTCCTCGTCCTTGGGACCGATCACTCCACTGATCGCCGCCCGACTGAAGCGCATGCGCACACCATCGGCCACCTGCAAGGTGACCACATCTCCGCTGGCCACCACTACCTTGCCGTATATACCCGCGTTGGTCATCACCTCGTCGCCCTTCTTGAGGGCATCGAGTACTGCCTTGCGCCGTTTCTGTTCTTTGGCCTGGGGCCGAATCAGGATCAGGTAGAACAAGCCGCCGATCAGCAGGAAGGGGAACCAGCCGGGCAGGCCCGAATCCTCTCCAGACGGCGCATCCGTGCCTTCCGATGGGGCTACGGTGCCGGTTGTGGTTGCTCCTTCTTGGGCTGCGAAGGTCAGGAGGGGCAGGAGGTTGCTCATGGCGGTCGTTGTGTAGTTCGTAGGTTGAGTGGAGGGGGTCCGCACCGCTCTTGGTCACGGGGAATGGCGCACCCTTTGGATTGAGGCCCGAGAGGATAGAGTGCTTGGGGACCCACCTGCCAAGGTACATGACTCGGGAGTTCAAGAAAAGCGAGGCCCGTAGCAGCCAGATGCGCGGGTGGGGTGTGTTCTCACCCATGGATCTCCCTTGGGGTATGGGGGCTTCGAGGCTGCCCATCGGGGCCCTCAGGCGGCACAATGGCAGAGACGATTTCCGTCCAATACCAGTCTCCTTCAAGCCCCATGTTCAGCGCACCCCACCTGCCCCGAGGATCCCGCGTGGTCGCTGCCATGAGCGGTGGAGTAGACAGCTCCGTGGCGGCCTGGATCCTGCGCGAGTCCGGCTTCGAGGTTCTGGGTCTGTTCATGCGCAACGGGGTCAAGCTCGATCCGGCTGAGGCTCACAAGAAGAGCTGCTGCTCCCTCACAGACGCGCGAGATGCTCGCATGGTGTCAGCCTTTCTGGGGCTGCCCTTCCAGGCGGTGGATCTGTCTGGGGAATTTGGGGGTCTGATCGATCACTTTGTGAGTGAGTATCAGCGTGGTCGCACTCCGAATCCCTGCGCTATTTGCAATCGGGATCTGAAGATGGGGCGGCTCCTCGATTTTGCAGAGGATCTGGACGCTGTGGCTGTGGCCACTGGCCACTATGCGCGCCTTGAGGTGCTGGACGGACGCGTGCATCTATACAGGGGGGTGGACACCCACAAGGACCAGTCCTACCAGTTGTTCAGTGTGCCGGAAGCACAACTTGCTCGCACTCTGTTTCCTTTGGGGGATCTGAAAAAACCAAAGGTGCGTGAAATGGCCAGACATGCGGGTTTGCGCACTTCCCAAAAGGCTGACAGCCAGGAGGTCTGCTTTGTGCCCTCCAACAACTACCGCGAGCTCTTGGAGCAGCGCGGTACGCCCCTGCATCCGGGGCTGATCGTGGACAGCCAGGGCAAACAACTGGGCACCCACGAGGGCACGGAGCACTTCACCATTGGTCAACGACGGGGACTGCGGATTGCCTCTGGGCGGCCGCTCTATGTGCTGGAGCTCGTGCCCGCAGAGGGGTTGGTGATCATCGGTGATCGGGAGGAGTGCAAGGCCACTTCCATGGTGGTGGAGGATCTCAATTGGATCGGCATCGAGCCCGAGCTGGAGATCGAATGTCTGGTGCAGCATCGCTACCATTGCACCCCCGCCAGGGCTGTGCTGCGACGGGAGGGTGAGCGGGCCCAGGTTGACTTTCTGGAACCCCAGATGTCCGTCTCTCCCGGTCAAGGTGCCGCTTTCTACTGGCAGGATCGCCTGATCGGTGGCGGGTGGATTGCGAGCACGACTCGAATGGGAATTGCGGCGGCTGAAGGGCCTAGCGAGGAGTCCGTCGCGGCACCTGCCCAGGAAGGCCAGTGAGCTTGCCGGTGCTCGGGCGGCGAACTCGCTCTTTGACCCTGATGGGGGTTCTGGCTGCGTTTCTCGGGCTTTTGCTCAGTTTTGGATCAGGCCCTGAGAAGCCCACCCGGCCTGGCCTCAGGGTGCTGCTTTTGGACGCTTCCATGTCCGTGGCCCGTGGATATTCGGACCATGGCCGCAGTGTGCTGACCGACCTGTGGGATGAGGCCACCAGCGCCCAGGCCTTGGGCCTGGAGGTGGCCGTGCTCAAGTTTGCCCGCGACACAGAACTGTTGGTTCCGGCGGGGGATCCCGAGAGCCTTTCAGAGCGCCTCTTGCATCCGGGCCGGGAGCCTTTGGCTTTCGATTTGTCCCGAGGACGGGATCAGGAGACTTCCCTGGCCGCCGCATTGGCTCTGGCGCTTGATCTCCTGCAGCAGGAAGGCCGAGCCCGGGGCGAGGTGGTGTTGTTGGGGGATGGCTGGGCCACCGGGAACGATCCCCGTCCACTCTTGGCCAAGCTGCTCGCTGCGGGGCATGATTTTCGGTTGCGCAAGCCGCAGGGTGCGGCTCGTATCAATTTGCAGCTGACGCAGGTGGCAGGACCTGTCCGTGTGCCCGAGGGCCGTGACCTGGAGTTGCGCTTCAGCCTGGCTGGCACGGGTCCTTTGACAGGGACTGCTATCGATGCGCGCTTGATCTTGAATGTAGAGAGCACCCGGGGCAGGGAAGTGATTGAAGTTGCCATACCCCGGGATGGTTGGCTTCGTGGAGCAGGTCGTGGGGCGGCCCCGCAGGCCTTCGGGCAAACCGTCGTCACCACTCTGGCTGCCCTGCCTCCGGGGCCCTTCAAGATTGAAGTGCGTTGTCATGCCAGCGGGGACCTGATCGGAGAAGATGACCACGGGCTTCTGAGTGGCGTGGTGGGAGAGGGTCTGCTGGCTCTCCTGGTGGGGCCATCCGGCGCTGAGTCCTTCGATCCCGCATGGGTTCGGGCCTTGGAGCGGCAGGGCTTTCACGCCCAACCGACAGAACTTCCCTCGCTTGATTTCCAGTTGGCCTCGGCAGCGCTGCTGGTCACGGCAAACCTGCCCCCTGGCTGCCTGGAGCCCCACTCCCTCGCCGCATTTCTCGAGCGCGGGGGTGTTCATCTGTTGATGGGTGAGGGGGGGGTCATGGCGGGCGTTGGGAGTCAGCCGAATGCCAGCGGGCCGAGCCGTGTACTGCCCCTGATCCCCTCAGAGGACGACCGTGGGCCGCGCGATGTGGTCTTGGTGGTGGATGGTTCGGGGTCCATGGTGGGTTTGCCCTGGCAGCGGGTCCAACGGGCGGTGGTACGTCTGGCCCAGAGCCTCCTGCAAAGTGATGGCCTGGTCTTGCATGTGTTCACCACGCGCTTGATGGAGCCCCTCTTGTCGGTTGCTCCTGGCCGCGAGTCAGACTTGGGGAAGGCTTTGGACGACTTGCTTTCAGCCCATTTGCCCGGTGGCGCCACCGATGTGGCCTATGCCCTGACCGAGTTGGTCAAGCAGCGGGCTGGGACCAGCAGGCGTTCTCTCTGCATCCTGATCAGCGACGGTCACTCCAGCCAGGGGGGGCACCCCAGCCTCGAGTTGCGGGATGACCTGGGTGATGTGCGCGCCGATCTGGCGGTGATCGCCGTGGAAGGCGGTCTTCGGCGGGCAAATGAAGTGGCTCTCAGGCGCTTGTTGCGTGAGGGGGAAGAACTGCATGTGGCCCAGGACCTTGTGGGCCTTGACGATCTCTTGCAGAAGGTGGTGCATGCGGAACGTCAGATAGGACCCTTTGAATCCACTCGCATCGATTCGGAATTGAACCCACAGGCAAGCCCCGACCAGAACAGCTTGCGGGCGTTGCAGAGTTTCTTTGACCGTTGGGGCTCGCAGTCCGCACCGGGAATCGTCGCGGCCTGGCGGGCCCAGGCAACTCCTGGTGCTCAGATTCTGTTACGCGCACCGTCGGGTGAACCCCTGTTGGCATCCAAAGATGTTGGCCAGGGTCAGGTCCTGGTGCTGGCCACGACTCCCTGGGGACCTACCGCACCGCAGTGGAGTGGGCATCCCCTGCTCCCGGATCTGCTCTGGAGTCTGGCGCGCGAAGCAGACCCTCCAAGAGTGAGGCTCCTGCCTGCAGCCCAGGGCTTGCGGCTGGTGGGGGATCTGGCGGCGCTGGTTCGTCCCTTGCATGTGCGTTGGCAACTCGCCCAGGTCCCCGATTCCCTCGGCCGCCGGCCTGCTGGGAAGATCCTGGGGGAATCCCCCCTGGTTCCCCGGGTCGGGGATCCCCTGGGTCCCCTCCTGGTGCCCTGGCCCGAACCGGCGCAACGAAGTGGGGCGACAATGTTGTGCGCTCGGGTGCTCGACCGGGAGGGGCACGAGGTGGCCCAGGCCTGGGTTGCGAGTCCCCTGCCCCCGGATCTGATGCCTCCTGCCTGGCCACGGCTGGCCTCCGCCCAGGGCAGTCAATCCACCCCCCAGGGTGTCTCGCATCCCCTTGCCGCGCTTCTGCTTGTCCTGGCCCTGGCCTGTTGGACCCTGGCCGGATGGGCCCAGTCGCGGGCCTGACCTGGAATCCTGGTCCAGATTCAAGCGGACTCCTGTCCCTGGTCGAAAGCCTCCTCGGGAGACCCAATGATCAGCATGCTCAAGACCAACCGACTTCTCGCTTTCTTCCTTCCTTGGACCATCTGCCTTGGAGGTTGTGTTTCGAGTGTGACTTCTCCCGGACTAAAGGCTCCACGTGCCTCCATGTCGGATGTTCCTGATCATCCCTATCAGGAGGACTGGTTGCGTCCCAGCGCAGACCTGGCGCGCAGACTGAGGGATCAAGGCGCGCGTTTGCCCTACTTGCATTCGCCCCAGGAAAAATATGATCTTGTGGCCTGGTTTGCGAACCAGGGCGAAGTGGCCTATCCGCTGCTCTTGAAGACCGTTGCCGAGGGTGGAGCCGAGGCGGCTTCCCTGGCACTGGCTGCCTTGGCTTCAACCCGCGATGCGCGTCTCTTGCCCGTGCTCGATTCAATTCCTTTTCCAGGACCCGAAGCCGGGCTCTTGCGTCTGGAGCGGGCCCGCTGCCACATGGTGCTGGGGGATTGGAATCACATCTCCGTCTTGATCGAGGGACTCGCCGCTGAGCGCCCCTTGGTGCGTGGCATGTGCGTTCAGGCCCTGCGCGAAACCACACACATGAAGTTCGGTTTTGAGCCCCAGGGAGACAAGCAGGCTCGCGAGGAAGCTATCGAGGGCTGGCGGACCTGGAGTGAGGCCCGCAGCGGGGACGCAAATCAGCAGGGCTGACGCCCCGCAACCCCGTTTTTAGGACCCTCGGGGCCTTGCGGAGGTCCCTTTTCGTATTTTCAGGCATGGCAATCCCTAGGATGGGGTGCTGTCGTGGCGATCCTCGGACGATGGATCTGGGGGCTTCCTAGGCCCTGGAACACTCCTTGCTGGACAATATAGGCTGGAGAAGACTCCTGTTTGGATCCAAGAGCAGAGCAAATGAGTATCGAACTGGAATTCTGTGACATCTGCAACGAGTCTGTCCCTGCCCCGGACCTGATTGCGGGGCGAGCCCAGAGGCGCGGCGGACGCTTGATCTGTGCAACTTGCGAACGGGCCATGGGGGTGCAGATCAGTACTCCAAGTTCGCCTCCGGTAGCAGCAGCGGGGCCGACTGCCGTGGAGACCCCGTCCGAGACTCCAGTCACTACAGCGGCTCCCGCTGTCACTACCGTGACCCCCGCGCGATCGGGAGGCGCAGGCTGGCTTGCGCTGATTGCTCTGGTGATGGCTGTTGCCCTTGGGGTCAGCTTGTCAAGTCGCCTGGATCTGCTCGAAGGGGAAAGCGGCAAGGGGTTCAAGGCGGTCCAACGGGACCTGCAGAACGGGAGCCAGGATCAGCGGGAAGCTCTGGAGCGTCTTGATAAAGTCCTCAACGCGCAACTTGACGGACTGGTGGCCCAGCTGCAGGCCCAGCGGGAGTTGGATCAAGCCGCACTCTTGCAGTTGACTGAACAGATCAGTGTCCTGCGAGAGCGTGCGGCTGGCATCGCCGCTACTTTGGATGGCTTCCGAGCACAATTCATCCAGTTGTCTGCGGAACAAGGTGCGCAGCAGGCGCGAGAGGGCACGGCTCTGGCCGCCCTTGGGGAGCGCATGCGCGCCCAGGAGGATCAGTTGATTGCGGTTGAGGGGACCCTACGGGCACTCTCCCTTGCCCCAATCCCGGTGGTTGGCGGCAGTCCAGGGAGATCAACCGCTCCAGTCTGGGCCGAAGTCCTGGGGGATCTCAGCAGTGACAATCCAGGACTTCGTTTGGATGCGGTCTATACTCTTGGGTCCTCGCAGGATGCCACCGTGATTCCGTACCTGATACCCATGGTCAAGGACAGCGATGTCTTCGTGCGCATGGCAGCTTGCCGCACCCTGAGCGATCTGGACGCGCGCATTGCAGTGCCGGACTTGATCGAGGCCTTGAACGATCCGGCCACTGTCGTGCGTGAGGCCGCGGTGGTTGCCCTGCGCAGAATTACGAAGCGTGGCATGCGCTTTGATCCTCTGGGAAGTCCAGCCGATCGGTCGCAGCGCGTGGCCAAGTGGCTGGATTGGTGGCAAAAGGAGGGTCAGGTCTTCCTCGGCGAATCCTGATAGCTGAAGCTCTTGAAGCAAAGCAAAGGCCCCAAAGTCGACTTGAGCGGGTAAGATGGGGGCCCTGATCAACCACCGCATGGTCGCTCCGGGGGACGGCACACAGCAGGAGCCTTCCACAACGGGCTTTCAAAGCCACCGTATTTCAGCCCCCCGATGTGGGAGTAGAGAACTATTGCATGTCAAAAATCCAGGTCAAGAACCCGATTGTTGAACTTGACGGCGACGAGATGACACGCGTCATCTGGGCCTTCATCAAAGAGCGCCTGATCCAGCCCTATCTGGACGTGGATCTGTTGTACTACGACCTGGGCATCGAAGAGCGTGACCGCACCGAGGACCTTGTCACAGTGCAGGCCGCCGAGGCCATCAAGAAGCACGGGGTAGGCGTCAAGTGTGCCACCATCACTCCGGACGAGGCGCGGGTCGAAGAGTTTGGCCTCAAGCAGATGTGGCGCAGTCCCAACGGCACGATCCGCAACATCCTGGGGGGCACGGTCTTCCGTGAGCCGATCCTGTGCACCAATGTGCCGCGTCTTGTTCCGGGTTGGATCAAGCCGATCGTCATCGGCCGTCACGCTTTTGGCGACCAGTATCGGGCCACGGACTTTCGCGTGGATGAACCCGGCAAGCTGACCATGCGCTTTGAGCCTGCTGGTGGTGGGGCCGCGAAGGAGTACGAGGTCTTTGACTTTCCCACATCAGGGGTGGCCATGGGCATGTACAACCTGGATGACTCGATTCGCGATTTTGCCCGGGCCTGTCTGAACTTCGGTCTCAACCGCAAGTGGCCGGTGTACCTCTCCACCAAGAACACGATCCTGAAAGCCTACGACGGTCGCTTCAAGGATCTCTTCGAAGAGGTCTACCAAGCGGAATTCGCTCAAGCCTTCGAAGATCTCGGGGTGACCTATGAGCACCGCTTGATCGACGACATGGTGGCTGCGGCCATGAAGTGGGAAGGGGGCTTTGTGTGGGCCTGCAAGAACTACGACGGGGATGTGCAATCCGACACGGTGGCCCAGGGTTTTGGTTCGTTGGGCTTGATGACCAGCGTGCTGATGACCCCCGACGGCAAGACTGTCGAAGCCGAAGCTGCCCACGGAACGGTGACCCGTCACTACCGCCAGTACCAGCAAGGCAAAGAGACCTCCACCAACCCGATCGCCTCGATATTTGCCTGGACACGTGGACTTGCCCATCGCGGTCGCATGGACGCTACCCCCGAGGTAGTGAACTTCGCCGAGACCTTGGAGGCGGTCTGCATCGATACGGTCCAGGCGGGTTCCATGACCAAGGACCTGGCGCTCTTGGTGGGCAAGGGGGCCAAGTGGCTCACCACCCAGCAGTTCCTGGATTGCTTGGACCAAGAGCTGTCCAAGCGTATGGACTGAGGAGGGCTGGCTCTGGGGCCCATGGCAGGCCCTAACGCGACGCCAGGGCCTTCAGGAACGCCACCAGATTGCTGGCGTCTGCATCGGTCAACTCCAAGGGTTCGATCAGAGGTGAAAGGGCAGCGCTCGCCTCACGTGGATTGCCGCCATCACCGAAGCCAGCGTGATCGCGAGGATCCTCGCCCACTT
>DUBE01000048.1:0-3283 GCA_012960475.1 Planctomycetota bacterium | reverse complement strand
GAGCAGTTAGGATCTGTCTCGGCCTAGGCCTACCTCGCCGTGCGGAGACCCTTTGAACCCCTTATCCCCGAAGTTGCGAACTCGATAAATCCAATCCGACCTACTGATCAGCCTGATAATTTGCTATCGCCTCAGAGGTGCGCAGGTATCGATCATAGATTCGCAGGCCCAGTACATTGCCATCGAAAGCGGGCGAGAGGCGCAGCTTCTCCGAACCATTGATGTCGCTGACCTTCGGATCAAATCGGCCCCAGCCGCGGATACGCTGCTTGCCGCCGTCACAGAGCTTGCCGTCAACGATGAACGTGATGATGTTCGGGCCACCGTCGATGATTGCAGTGACGTGATGAATCTGGCCGGGCTTGAGCAGGCCCGCGTCTGTCGCCCAGCGGCCGGTGTGCTTGCCGTCGGAGAAGTACACATTCAGCGCACCGCCCTTATCGACACCGACCGAGATACCACGGCCTTGAGCATTGCGTGAATCCAAAACGATCTGGCTCTTATTGCCGTTGTCTGCGAACTTGATCTTCAGATCGATTGTGAAGCCTCCGTTCTTCGCAAGGTCCGCCAGTTTGGGCATCACCGCTTCTTCGGCGCGGACAGCACTTCCCTGCAGATCCAGTACAAGCCCCTTCTTCGTCACTTCGCCCTTGCCCTCAAGCTGCGCCCACATACCCTCAAATAGGGCCGGGTCGATCTCGTGGACGCGAGCGACGGTCTTCTTCGTCTCGGTGATCCAGTACCTGCCGTCCTGCTCGATCAGGTCGGGGTAACTCATCCCCCGAAGCTTGACCGGCGATCCTCGGTACCGCAGATCATCGCCGGGCACTTCAGAATGGTAAAGCAGGATCTCCGGCTCGGACCAATGCATCTTGCCGTCACGCATGACGCCTCCGCAGACCCACGCCGGGTTGCGATAAAAGAATGATGTGTTGCTGTGGTTGTGAAACCAGAACAAGTACTTGCCGTTCTCGCACTTGAAAAGCTTTGGGCAGGCGCGTGGGTTTTTGATCCGCCTTCCATCGGGCGAATAGGTCATGTGTACCGGATCGGTCCAAGTCTTCCCGCCATCGACACTGTAGCTGTGGCACGGGTAGCCGGTCGTCGTACGATAGACCAGGTACATCTGGTTCGGTCCGATGATGACGTGGTTGTGTTCTTCCTGGACCGATCCGAACTGCGGCATTCGCAGCCCGTGCTCGCCCTCAGGTAGCATCGTCCAGTTGATCTTCTCGGGGTCCTTTTCGGTGAGGATGTTGTCGCTGTGCATCATCCAGCCCTCACCATTATCGAGCATATACCGGCCCAATTTGGTGAAGGCAAAAGTCACGCCCATATCGCTGACCTTGGGCTTATCGATCCCCCAAAAGATGTTGACCTCGCCCTTCCATTGGTTGGCGCGATCGGCGGCGGTGTTGCGGATCGGGATGCGGTAGCGCTTGGACCAAGTCATGCCGATGTCGTCCGAATACTTGAAGCAGTACCAACCGAGCATGTCCGCGCGGATATTTCTTGTGCTGCCGGGCAGCGTGTAAACCTCATCGCCGTTGTAGGTGTATATCGCGTACACGCGACCACTGGGGACGATCAGTGGTACCACCCAAGATGCTTCAGGCCCATTGGACGGCTCGATGTCGATCAGTTCGCTCCAGGACTTCCCCTGGTCTTTGCTGATCGTCGCAACAATGTGCTGACCGCCTGAGCCCTCGTGCCCTTCTCCGGTCGTCAAAACACAAAGCCAGTTGCCATCCTTCGTAATAACCACATACGGCTGGTCACAATAGTTTTTCTTGGGGATCAGGCTGCCCGACTCAAGGAAACGTGAATCTGGTTTCACTGTTTCTTCAGAGGCAGAAATTGGCCATGCAATCGCTAACAAGATCTGCATAACCATGACTTGATACTTCTGATTCGCCCAGGTCGAGGACGTCGCGGTGTAGCCAAAGGGAACGACGTTGCATCCGCCTGACCCGCCGTTGCTGTCGGGAATGTAAATCTGGCCCGACGCGGTCAGCGAAAGGAGGAGGGCGGCGACGCAGACGGAGGCGGGTCGGAGCATTGGACCTGGTAGGGAAGAGCGTGCGGTCGGCTCTGGACCTGGGGATGCCAGAGAGCATAGCGATCACCGCCGGGTTGCGGAGAACTCTGAACCACGCTTCCCCAAGGCGGGCCTGCCAAGGCCCAAACCACCTCCCTAAGGGGGAGAGCAGTTAGGATCTGTCTCGGCCTAGGCCTACCCCGCCGTGCGGAGACCCTTTGAACCCCTTATCCCCCCGATCCTCTGAACTCGGAAAGGAACAGGAATGAACTCCGTGGTAGATGCAATCGCCGTCTCTATCTCGGCGATGCTCGTCATCGCGTCGCAAACGACGCCGGCCCGGGTTCCCGCGGGGGCGGACAACCTGCTTCCCAACGCATCGTTCGAGAGAGTGACGCAGAACGTGCCCGCCGGATGGGAGTCTCGGGCCTGGCTGGATTCCGAGGAGAACGCCCGATGGGACGTCGATCCGGCGGGCAGGACCGGCCAGTGCGTGACGATCCGTTCTGGTAGTCCGGACGGGGCCGACGCGGCTTGGACGGCCAGCATCTCCTGCAAACCGAATACGCTCTACCGTCTCTCCGGGTGGATCCGGACGAAGGACGTGCAGGGCGCCACCGGGGCTCTGCTCAACATCCAAAACATGCAGAGCGTGAGAACTCCGGCCCTGCGTGGGACGCGCGACTGGACTCGGGTATCGACGCTCTTCAGGACCGGAGAGTCCCCCTCGAGGCTCGAGATCAACTGCCTCTTCGGTGGCTGGGGAAGATCGACCGGACAGGCCTGGTACGACGATGTCGCCGTCGAGCCGGTCGACCCCGAGGAATCGACCGGGGTGACCGTGACGATCGATACCGACGCCGAGCCGAGGACGTATTCCCCGATGATCTTCGGCGGGTTCATCGAGCATTTTCACCACCAGGTCTACGGCGGACTCTTCGATCCAGGTTCACCTCTGTCGGACGAGAACGGCTTCCGCAAAGACGTCATCGAGGCGATGAAAGAGCTGAAGCTCTCCGTCGTTCGGTGGCCGGGCGGGTGCTTCGTCAGTGGATATCACTGGCTAGAAGGCGTCGGAGAAAACCGCAAGCCGAGCGACGACATGGCCTGGGGCGTGCGAGACCCCAATTCGTTCGGCACGAACGAATTTCGTTCGGGCCGAACGAAATTCGTTAATTCGTTCGGCGGAATGAATCCCGTTAACGAATTCAGTGACGAATTTCGTTGATCGTTAACGATTAACGA
>DUBE01000047.1:16164-17550 GCA_012960475.1 Planctomycetota bacterium | reverse complement strand
AATATCCCCTGCGCAAGTTCCCCGCATCCGGCAAGCTCGTGCTGGTAGCCGATGACAACGATTTAGGGGGGATGGAGGGGAACCACCGCATCAAGACCAATGCGCTGTACGGGGACGGATCGGTGCGGGGTATCGACATAGTCGACGAACGGGAAGAGGGTCGTGCGGATGAGGAACAGGAGTATGTGATTGTCGGCCCCGATGCTCGCCGGGAGGAACTGCGGGCCCTGACCCTCGACTAGCAGGTTCTCCAGAACCGGTTCATGACCCTGCCTCCTCTGATCGCCACCCTGCGCCCTCACCAGTGGGTCAAGAATGTCTTTGTGGGAGCGGCGTTGCTGTTCACCCTGGGAGAGTTGGGGGGCGACCCCCTGTCCCACACGGCGGAGATCACGCGGGTGGCTCTGGCGGTGGCGGCTTTTTGCCTGGCCTCCAGTTCGATCTACATCATCAACGATGTGCTTGACGCCGAATCCGATCGCAAACATCCCGAAAAGTGCAAGCGTCCGATCGCCTCGGGTGCGTTGTCTGTGTCAAAGGCCCTTGTGCTCTCGTTGATTTGCATCGGCTCATCTGCGTGGCTCGCTTCCCAGGCGGGAACCGAAGAGGGCTCGGTGCTGTTTGTGGTTTTGGGCTACGCGTTGCTGAACCTCTTGTACTCCCTGCGCCTGAAGCACATCGTGCTGGTGGATGTGTTCTGCATCGCCGCAGGATTCTTGCTGCGGGTGGTGGCTGGTGCCTATGCGGTGGGCCGGCCGATCTCCGAGTGGCTGGTGATCTGCACATTTTTCCTGGCTTTGTTCCTGGCCCTCTGCAAGCGCCACGCGGAACTGGAACTGCTTGGGGATGACAGCAGCAGTCACCGCCGCAATCTGCGGGAGTATTCGATCGGTTTCCTCAACCAGAGCACTGCAATCCTGGCCGCTTGCTCTGTGCTGACCTATGCCATGTACACCATGGATGCGGGCACGGTAGAGCGGCTCGGGTCGGGCTTGATCTATACGGTGCCCTTTGTGGTCTTTGGGATCTTCCGCTACCTTTTACTGGTGCAGACTCGCGGCGGGGGAGGCAGCCCCTCCAAGGTGCTCCTCGGTGGCGATGCTGCATTCGCCCTGAATGGGATCCTGTGGTTCTTGACCACCTGCGGGATCCTGTTTCTGGGGGATTGAACTTGGAAGTTCGGTTCCTAGGGCGCGATCAGGGAATCAAGAACCTGGGACAGTTGCTGGCCTCGTGTTGTGCGGCGGGAGCGTGCTCGTTCGGTGCTGGGGATTGAGCCCGGTGGATCCGATTGGGCTTGCCAGAGTATCAAGGCGGCTTCGAAGCCGAGACGGCTGGTGCTGGCGCCGTTTGCGAGCCAGAGTTCGAGGGCTTGCTCTGCATTGC
>DUBE01000047.1:13591-16118 GCA_012960475.1 Planctomycetota bacterium | reverse complement strand
TCGTCGCCGCTGCCCAGTTGCACAAGGGCCTTGGCGCTGGCCAGGCGCAGGTCCTGAACGTGCGACTGGCTGGGATCATTGAGTTCACGGAACAGTTTCTGGATCGCATCCAGGGCCCCGGGCAGACCGAGGTCTCCCAGCCCGCGCACGGCGGCTACGCGCAGTTCGTGGGGTTGGTTCGCCTGGCTCGCTGCCAGGAGAGGTTCAAGGGAGCGGGGGCTGCCCACGGAACCCAAGGCCTCCGCCACCGCCGGGGCCACCTGGACCTCGGTCAAAGCCACCACCAAGGACATTTCGGTCTCTCGTGCCCGGGGGCCCATGCGTTCGAGTACCTGGGCAACGTGCAGGCGTACATAGGGGTCTGTGTCCCACAGGGCGGCGGCCAGCTCACGCGCGCACCATGGGCCCAGATTGCTGAGGATGTAGCGCGCGTCGTCCACCGGCCTGAGGGCAAAGGTGTCGCCCGAGAGATCTTGTACCAGGGACCAGATCTCGGACAGTTGGGCCTCGCTGGGGGCGGCCAGTGGCAGGGCACTGGCCTCAGAGCTGGTCCAGCGTTGCAGGAGTCTCGCGGCGGAGTCGCCAAGCTGTTCCTCGATCCAAGTGATCTCGGCCTGGGCTCTGGTTGCCCGTTCATCCCCGCGGCTGGCCAGGTCCATCAGGCCACCGAGTCCCGCCAGGCAGCCCCCCCGGGCCAGACTGGACGCGACCCAAAGGAAGGCCTCGGGGTCGGATTCATAATTGAGGCGCAGGACCAGGCGCGGTAGCACATGGTCCGAGTAGGAGGCCCCCAGACGCCATGCCGCGTGGGCCCGCAGCCAGGGTTCTGTGGCCGTGGTAGTCAGGCCCAGCAGGCGTTCGCTGGCCGCCGCGCCGCTGGGTTCCTGCGCCAGAATCCCGAGCAACTCAACGGCGGCCTGGCGCAGGGCGTTGTCGAGGCTCCCATCCCGGGCCCACTGGGCCAGAGGCAGGACCGCGCCCTTGCCCAGGGTGGCGAGATCCTTGAACGCCAGGTCTCTGAACTCGCCCCCGTGCACTCGGGTCTGCAGCAGTTCCTGGGTCAGCTCCATGCGCTCGGGCGTTGGGGCCGGGACTTCGATGTCCGCCGCCGTCAGGTTCGTCAGGCGTTGCGCGACCACTCTAGTGAGGGATGGGGTTGCGGGCCCGGGGGAGTTGTCGCCCCGTCCGCAAGCGGCCAGGAAGAGCAAACCCAAAAGACCGCTCAGCAGACCAGGGTTGAGCCCAGCTCTCACGGAACTACAACCCGATGTACAAGGGAAGAGTCCATCAGGGGATCGGTCACTTCCTCGGTCTTCCAGACTGTTCCATCGGGGTCTCGGTAATAGGGGGCAAGCTTGTAGAACAGAGCCACTTCGATGGGGCCTCCCCCGGGTGTGAATCGCAGGGTTCTGCGGGGGGAGACTCCGGTCTTATCCTGGCTGGCGAGGGCGTGCAAGAGTGTGCTGGGTATGTCCACTTCCATGCGGTAGGGATCGCGGATCCGGTGAAGGTGGGTCCAGCCCCCGCGAACAGCCGCGTCCTCTTGGGCAGGGCGCCAGAAGATGTCCGCCGCCCGCGAGCGCTCATCCGTGGGGAAGGCATGGGCGCCCATTATATTTTCCACCGTGACGAGGATATCTGGCCCTTCGCGCTCCGCTTCCAGGGTGACCGCGGAACGCACCAGGGTCATGTCGTGTCCCCCCGCCATTCCATGGTGGCGCCCCCGGTTGGGGTTTCCGTCGCGGAAGGGCATGTGACAATCGAGGCAGTCGGGGCCCGTGTCCGCCATGGGGGTTTCTCGCCACTGGGTCACGGTCTTGTGTTGGTCGTGGCAGCCCGCGCAAAAGGAGACGCGGCTCAAGTCCAGGATGGCCTCGGGCTTGCATGGAGCGGAGGGCATATTGATGGTGCCCGCTACTCCGCCATTGGGCAGCAGGTGGCAAGCCAGGCAGTCCACTCCCTCCGCGCGGCGCGAGGAGCGGGGCAGGACGCGGTTGCCGACCCCTGTCTCAAATACACCGCGCGGAGCGTGGCAGTCGATGCAGACCTTGTTGCTGAAGTTGTCGCTCTGGACGATCACATCCTCATCGATCCAGGACTTTGCGTGCCAGGAATCTTCCCACTCGGCAAATACCTCTTGATGGCACTCTTTGCACTGCTGGGAGCTGGTCCACTTGACTGGAGTGGATGGAGTGGCGTTGGGTTGGGGGGGCACCAACTCGGTCATGAACCAGACCGCGAGTCCGAGCACCAGCAGGCCGAGGAGTTTCTTCATGCCTGCTTGTCTCCCTCGCTGCTGGGCTGAGAGGCTTGATCGTCGGTCGAAAAACTGCCCGGAGAATCCGTGCGTGTGACCTCCAGCTTGCCTTTGTCCAGGCGAGCCACCGCATTCGCCAGGGAACGCGCTTCGTTTTCATCATGGGTTACATGCACGATGGTCAAGCGCAGTTCTTTGCTGAGTGCGTCCAGAGCTTTCAACAGTCCCCGGCGCAGGTCCTGATCGAGAGGTCCCAGAGGCTCGTCCAGG
>DUBE01000047.1:0-13581 GCA_012960475.1 Planctomycetota bacterium | reverse complement strand
ACCCCCTGAAAGCGTCGGTACCGAGCGTTTGTCAAAACCCTTCAGTTCCACCAATTCCAGCAGTTTCTCCCGCCGTTGCTTGCGCTCCTTGCGAGGCACCTTGGAGGCGGTGAGCACAAAGTCCAGGGTCTGCCGCACGGTCATGTGGGGCCAGAGTGCTCCCCCCTGGAAGAGCAGGCCCACCCCGCGATCCTGGGGGCTGATCAAACTGTTGGGACCCGCATGTACCTTTTGCCCCAGCACATGCATCACGCCGCCGGTCACATTTCCGAGCCCTGCGATGGCACGCAGGAGAGTCGTCTTGCCCGAGCCCGAAGGGCCCACCAGCAGCAGGTGATCACCCACCACCAGGGAGAGTTCCAGGGGACCGAGCAGGGGCTCGCCACCCACGTTGATTGTGACTCCAGACAGGCGCAGGGCCAGTTGGACGTCGGGTTGCATTTCGCTCACGGCAGGATCTCCATGCGGCGTTTGGAAAAGAGGGCCCACAACAGGCCGGGCAGGATGACAACAAAAATCACCAGCAGGGAAAGGGCGGCCACATAGTTTGAGTGGCCAAAGTGCACCGCATTGAAGACCCGGTACATGGCGGTCTGTTTGGCTGCGGGCACGATCACCGCAGCATCCAGTTCGCGCACGGCGAGGATGAAGATCAGGGTCCAGGCCCCCGCAAGGGAGGGCCAAAGGGGGGGAGCTACCACCCTCAGCAGGCGCTTGACGGGAGAGATCCCCGCCAGCTGGGCCGCTTCTTCCAACTCAGGATTCAGGGCGGCCACCCCCGACTGGCAGATCAGGGTGGGGAAGCAGAGAAACCGTCCGATGATCATCATCACCACCAGTACGCCACTGCTATAGATCAACTCAAAGGCCCCGCCCCGATTCCAGAGCAGGACCGTGCCGATGCCATAGAGAATCGCGGGCACCGCCAGAGGCAGCAGCACAAGGAGAGGCAAGCCAAAGCGCGCCGTGCGCCCACCCCGTTCGGCCCGGTGCCCGAGCACCAGCGCCAGGGGCACAGCCAGACTGGCGGCGCTGAGAGCGAAGACAATTGAGTGGCGCAGGTCATCCCGGCCCAGTTCAAAGGCCATTGAAAAGGCCTTGCCAAGGGCCTCTTGGCTCCAACCCTGTGGACCGCCCCCAGCCTCCCAGAACAGTCTCCCCAGGGGGACGCCCGCTCCCAGCAGCACGAAGCCCAGGCAGAACAAGAAAGCTGGCCAGCGCCCCGCGCCCAGGTCCAGGGGCCTGGGTGCTTCAAAATTGCCCTCGATGGTGGCCATGGATCCGCGCCGCATGAGCACCAGCGCGGGCAAGAGTGCTGCCAGGGTCAAGAGCACCAGAGGTATAGCTGTGGCCACCGCTTCGGGGGCGTTTTGATCGATCTGCCAGACTGCGAAGACCTCGTCTGCGAACACATTGAACTTTGGGCCCACCGACGACACATAGTCCGGCAGGGCAAAGTCGTGGATCGCGAACAGAAATGCAAAGGCACAACCTGCCATCACAGCCGGTGCAATCAGGGGCCATTCCATTGCGAACAGGGCCGGTCGTCCCCCTGCGAGCAAGGCAGCTTCCTCCCGTCTGGCGTCGATGCGCCCTGCCGCCTTGGCGGTGAAGAGCGCCACGATGGGGGTCGTGGAAAGGCCTATCAACAGGGCCGTCATGGGCGCACCGCGCAGGCTCCAGACCTGGGTCCAGGTGGTGGCCAGGAGCAGAGGCGGAATCATGAAAGGCAAGAGTCCCAGTGCCCCGAGCAACTTGCCCAGAGGCAGTTTGGTGCGCGCCACCAGAAAACCAAAGGGTGCGCCCAGCAGTCCGGCCAAGGCTGCGGCAGAAAGACCCAGACCGAGGGTGCGGCCCAAGAGGCTCATGACCCGCGGGTCCTTGAGAACGCCCAGCGCCTCGGGAGCATTCACCAAACGCCAGCCCATGACGATCAGTGGCGCCAGGCCAAACAGGATGAGGGCTCCTATCGCCAGGGCGAAGAGGGGGTCTGAACGCTTGCTCTTCAACGGTCGAGGTAGAGGGCCTTGAGGTACTTGGTGTGCTCGGCCAGCTCCGCGCCCACCTGGTTGTAGTCCACCTGCATGATCTTGAAGTCGCTCTTGACATGATCCGGCCGGGGAACATTGGGTCGCACCGGGATCTGGGCCGAGCGGGCCTTGGCCAGTCGTTCTTCGATCTCCGCAGAAAGCACCCAGTCCACAAATGCACGGGCCTCTTTCAGATGGGGGGCACCCTTCATGATCGCGATGGTGTTGGGAATCAGCAGGGTGCCAAGGGGCTCTTCACCATTGGGTCCAGCCGCCTGATTGGGATAGACCGCCACGACCGGAGCCCCGGAAAGGCGTGCCACATTGAAGTCGTCCGTGTCGGTGTAGGCTGCGGCCAATTCGCCGCTGCGCACCAAGGTCATGGATTGACCGTTGGAACGCACCACATGTACGGGAGGTGGATCTTCGTGCTGGTGCGAGGCGATCCTTTTCCAAAAGGCATCGGCGCGCTCCTGGCCCAGGCTGGTGTACATGGCCGCTGCATGGGTCAGCGTGGTACCTGTCAGGGGCCGCGCCACTCCCACCTTGCCCTGCCAATAGGTATCGAAGAGGTCCTGCATGTCATGGATTCTTGCGGGATCCGCCAACTCGGTATTGACGATCACAATGCGCGCGCGGGCGGCGAAGCCGGTCCAGAGATGATCCTGATCCCTGAAGGTGGCGGGGATGTCCTGGGCGGAAGGCGAGTCATAGGGCTGCAGCATTCCCAGGCGCGCCAGGCGCACGGTCTGCACGATTTCATTGTTCCAGAAAACATCGCAGCGCGGGTGTGCGCTTTCAGCGATCAACTGACCCACCAGCCCCACGGTCTTCTGGTGTTCTTGGTCATAAAGCGCTTCGACCACAAGCCCGCTCTGCTTTTCATAGTCCCGGACCAGTTCTTCACTGAAGACCTGGTCGAGGGCGCAGTAGACCACCAGGTCGGGCTTGGGTCCGCAGGCAAGCAGGCCCAGCAAGGGCAGGGACAGCAGTTGGCGGCGGCCTTGGAACCAGACCGGAACCAGGAACTGAGGGAGGGGGGGGCGGGTCATAGGGACTCTACTAGTGGGGGCGAGGCCCGGGGGCACAGCCCGAAGCCCTCTTTTCGCCAGCCTAACCCATGGACGCTTGGTTTCTGGGGTGCAAACCCGGGTCCGGGGTCCCAGACGGTGGATTTTGGGGCCTGCCGGTTCTGGCCGGGGGATCGCGGCCATGCTTGAGGCTTGACCCCACGGGCAGCAGGTGGACAATCCTGGCGCATGACCATGGAAACCACCCGACCCAGCACGGCCCTCGCCCAACGATGCTCTCTCCTGGGAACCGAAACCGCTTTCGAAGTGTTTGCCAGGGCAAAGGCCCTCGAAGCCCAGGGCAAGAGCATCATTCATCTGCACATAGGCGCTCCCGACTTCGACACCCCCGCGCACATTGTCGAGGCTGGCCAAAAGGCCCTGCGGGATGGCTTTCACAAATACACCCCGGCGGCGGGCCTGCCACAACTGAGGGAAGCGGTTTGCGCGGATTTCTTGCGTCACCGGAAGGTGGAAGTGGATCCCGCCAATGTGCTGATCGCGCCGGGAGGCAAGCCCACCATGTACTACGCGATCATGATGTTTGGGGAACCGGGCGCGGAGATTTTGTATCCCAACCCAGGCTTCCCGATTTATGAATCGGTGATCAACTACTCCGGAGCCAAGGGTGTGCCCATCGAGTTGAGCGAAGAGAACGGCTTTAGCTTCAAAGCCGAAGACGTCTTGGCCAAGATCAATCCAAACACGCGGCTGCTGATTATCAATACACCGGCCAACCCCACTGGAGGCGTGGTGCCCCGCAGCGAGTTCGACACCTTGGTCAAAGGCCTTGAGGAGCATCCCCATGTGACCATTTTGTGCGACGAGATCTATTCGCGGTTGCTCTACGACAACGAAGAGCATGTCAGCATCCTGCAGTACCCATCAATGGTGGATCGGTCGATCATCCTGGACGGTTGGAGCAAGACCTGGGCCATGACCGGTTGGCGCTTGGGTTATGGCATCTGGCCCAGGCATCTCTTTGCCCATGCGGAGCGTTTGCAGATCAATATCGCTTCCTGCGCAAACGCCGCAGCCCAAGTGGCAGCGGTGGCGGCCATGGAAGGCACACAGGAACCGGTGGACGCTATGTGCGAAGCTTTTGATCGCCGCCGCCGGGTCATTCATCAGGGGCTCAACGACATTCCTGGGATCTCATGTGTGCTGCCCAAGGGCGCTTTCTACGCTTTCCCCAATGTCAGTGAGTTGGGCCTCGATACTCGCGAGTTGGAGCACGGCCTGTTGAATGAAGCTGGGGTGGCTTGCCTGTCCGGCACCAGCTTCGGGGCTTTTGGGGCTGGGTACATGCGCTTCAGCTACGCCAACTCCGAAGAGAACATCCTTGAGGGTCTGAGTCGTGTGAAGCGTTGGCTTGGAGAACGCTCCTGATGGTTCAGGCCCCCGCGGACTTTCGGAGTGACACGGTCACCCGCGCCGATGCCGTCATGCGCGGCTTGATGGCAGATGCCTTGGTCGGGGACGATGTGCTGGAAGGCGATCCCACAGTTCAACGCCTGGAACAGGCAGCGGCGGACTGGCTTGGAATGGAAGGGTCTCTGTTCGTGCCTTCGGGCACAATGGCCAATCAGGTGGCCCTGGGGGCTTGGACCCGGCCGGGTGACGAGATCATCGTCCAGCGCTTTGCCCACGTGACTACCTTTGAGGCCGGGGCCGCTGGTTACCTGCACGGATTGCAGTCCATGACCGTGGGTGGCGAAGAAGGGGACTTTGATCTTGAGCAGGTCAAGGCATCGGTGCGTCCCGAATTTATTCACTGCCCACCTTCGCGCCTGATCTGCATGGAGCAGACCCACAATTACGCGGGCGGTCGTGTGCTGCCCCTTCAGGTGTTTGAGGATGTCTCCGGTTTCGCTCGGGAAGTTGGGATTCCCATTCACCTGGACGGGGCGCGTCTGGCTAACGCGGTGGTGGCCAGTGGCGTGAGCGCGAGCACCTACGCTTCCCACGCGGACTCGGTCAGCCTCTGTTTTTCCAAGGGATTGGGAGCGCCTGTGGGCTCAATCATTGCCGGCCGGCAGGACTTTCTGGAACGCGCGCGGCTGGTGCGCAAGAGGCTCGGGGGTTGGATGCGCCAGTCCGGGCACCTGGCCGCTGCTGCCTTGCACGCGCTGGAAAACAATGTGCCGCGATTGGCCCAGGACCACTCCTTGGCCCAGGAACTTTCCCAGCGCCTGGGAGCCCTGCCAGGGTTGGAGTCCGATCCCGCCCTGGTGCAGACCAATATTGCCATGGTGCAGGTCACACACTCCGACTATGACGCTCAAGCACTGCTGGAAGCCCTGGGGCGCGAGGGTGTCCTGGTGATGGCCATGGGCGAACGGCGACTGCGCTTTGTCACCCATTTGGATGTGGGACCGGAAGACCTCGATCGACTCGAAAAAGCAGCCAGAGATATTCTGGGCTGACCAAAAGCCAATACCGGGACTGAGTCCATTCCCGGGGCGGGGTCCAATTGGTAGTTCATGAGGCCCCCGAGGGTGGTTATCCTGTTCGCCCCCGAACTTCCGGGAAAGCGGCCTCAGGCCGCCTCTGAGCCACCTCCCCAGCACCCTGAGATCAAGCGCCCATGGGCATCTTCAAGGCCTACGACATCCGCGGCATCGTGCCCGATGAACTCGACACCAATCTGGCCCGGCGCATCGGCTTTGCCTTTGCCGAGCACATTGGCGGCTCGCCTCTTCTGGTGGGGCGCGACATGCGCGTGCACTCTCCAGAGATCGCCGAGGCTGTGATCGCAGGCATGCGCGGTGCCGGTGCCCATGTGATCGACATTGGGCTGGCCTCGACCCCCATGACCTATTTCGCCATTGGCTCCCAGGATGTGGCCGGAGGCTTGTGCATCACAGCCAGCCACAACACCGGTGAGTACAACGGCATGAAACTCTGCAGCCGCGGGGCGCGGCCGATTTCCATGACCACCGGTATTGCGGAGATCGAACTGGCATGTGAAGGGCAACAGCAGCCCTCTTCCACACGTCGGGGTGGGGGTGAGAAACTGGATGTGCTCCAGGCCTACGCCCAGCACGTGGCAGGGTTTGCCCAGGTCAAGCGGCCGTTGACGGTCGCCATCGACGTGGCCAACGGCATGGCGGGCCACACCTTGCCCGCGATCTTGCCCCTCTTGAAGAATGTGGAAGCAAAGATCATCTTCATGGAGCCCGATGGCACCTTCCCCAACCACGAGGCCAACCCCCTCAAGGAAGAGAACCTGGACCCCGTGCGCGAATTGGTGCGCCAGACCAAAGCGGACTTCGGCGTCAGTTTTGACGGGGACGCGGACCGTTGCTGCTTTGTGGATGAGACCGGCGCAACCGTGCCTGCGGACCTGATGACGGCGCTCCTGGCCCGGGACTTCCTGGCCCGCGAGCCTGGCAAACCCATTGTCTATGACCTCCGTAGTTCCTGGGTGGTCAAGGAAGAGATCACCAACGCCGGGGGCGAAGCCGTGCGCGACCGAGTGGGACACTCCTTCATCAAAGCCACCATGCGCGACAATGGCGCAATCTTCGGTGGTGAACTCTCTGGTCATTTCTACTTTCGCGACAACTTTGTCTGCGATAGTGGCGTGATCGCTTTGGTCAGCGCTCTGAATCTGTTGTCCGGGTCCAATGAGTCCTTCTCCAGTCGCGTCGCGGATCTGCGCCGCTACCACGCCACTGGTGAGATCAATTTCCAGGTGGAGGACAAGGGGGCGGTGCTGGAGGCCCTCAAGGAGCACTTCAAGGACGGAGTCCAGGACGAGTTGGACGGCATCACGGTTGAGTACGGGAGCCTGAAGAAGGCCTCCTGGTGGTGGTTCAATGTGCGTGCTTCCAACACCGAGTCGGTGCTGCGTTTGAACCTTGAGGCCAAGACTGCTGAACTACGGGATCAAAAGCGCGCTGAATTGATCGAATTGATTGGTGCAACAGAGCACTAATTTCTTGCTGGCTGGTTTGGTCCAAGGAGCGAAAAAAGGCCTGAATTTACGAAGTCGCATTGATTTTTGTGGCTTCGTGGCACAAGGCCTGAATGGGGACCGCTCCAGGGGTCGATAGGATCCTTTTGGAGTCCTGTATTGCGATGCTGATCACCCTGCTTTTGTGCGCCCTGCCCGCGCCCCCCGCGCTGGCCGTGGCTGCTCCCAGTTTCCAGTCTCCGGCCACTCATTCCGCAGGTGCCCTGGGTCAGAGCCTGGCCCGCCTGGCGGACCAGGACCGACGGCTCTCCTTCACCCCACGTACTGCGAGTCTGGCCCGTAAGGCCGTGGAGTTGAATAGGCGTGGGGCTGAGGCAGTTCCCGCTCCGGGCGTCATTGCCGATCTCTGCGAGGCGCTTTTTGCCCGGGGAGCAGGTGGGGATGTGATGGCTCGCGCGGATCTGGTGGATCGCGCCACCGATCCCGGTGCCACACCGGTGGCGCTCTCTTCGATTCTGGCCCTGGGGGCTCTTGGCCCCAATTTGGGCGGAGCCCAGGCCCAGTTGGAAGCCTGGGCCAAGGACAGCGATCCTTCGCGCAGGGCGCATGCTCTGCTGGCCCTGTACCTCGCTCGACCTGAGCTGGGCAAGGCCCTGGCGGACGAGCTTGCCCTGCGTGATCCCTTTGCTGCTCTCCTGGCGGTGCATGTCCATCCCGCGCCCTTGCCGGAGAACCCCGCCGCGCGCCGTTGGTACGGTTTACGATTGGGGGCAGCCAGGCGCTTCGGCTTGGTGGACGGTCGGCCCTGGTCGGAGATCCTGATCACCCGTCTGGCCGCTGACCCGGCTTTCCTTGAAGAACTGATTCTGCAGGAATTGCCTTCGGTGCCCGTGCCCGCCGTGGCTGATCATCTGCTGGCGCTGCTGCTGGAGGATCCGACTCCCACCCGCATTCGGGCCGGCGTTCGAATGATGCCAGTCGCCCTTGAGGCCCTGGTTGCCAGCGGTCACTGGACTCCGCGCGGCAGCGATGGCTGGCGCGAATTGGTGCGCTCAATCTTGGAGGGCTACCAGGGCGACTCCATGGGGGAGTGTCTGGCTCAGGCGGTGCAGCAACCCGGTTCCCGCGGTCTGGCGTTGGCAGCGATGGTGCGTCGGGATGCGACCTACCTTGCGCCCCTCGAAGCTGCCCTGGCATCAAACGACACAGGGTTGCTGCTCGATGTGATGTACGGGGCCGGGGTCACGGACCTTGCCCGGGTGATTCCCGCCCTGCGCAAGCTTGAAGAACACGCAGATCTCGAAGTGCGGGCGGAAGCTCTGGTTGTGCGATCGCGCCTGGGAGACGGGGACGCGCACCAGATAATCCGCGACCTGCTGCTGGCGGTCAGCGGAGGTAGAGAGGATCCCTTGGTCGACAGTCTGATGGATTCATTGGAACGTCACCGGGGTGGATTTCTGGTGCTCGACCTGTGCGAGGTCTTGTCCGCCGAATTGCCCTTCGGCGCTCCCGGCCGTCTCTTGACTCTGGCGGCTTTGCGCCTGGGTGGACGGCGTGCGGCCACGGGGGATCTGTTGGAGGAGTCCCAGTTGGCTCCCTCGGGAGCTGCGGGTGAAGTGCTGGCTCTGGAAGCGCTGGGCCAGTTGCCCGACCGGGCTGAACTCGTTCACCTCCTGACCCGTTTCCCCTCGGAAATCCTCGGGAGCACGGACATGGTGCTGGCTGGAGCATGTGTTCGGGCCGGGCGCTCGGAGGTGGACCCTCTGATCAGCGCGGCTCTTTGGAGCGGTTCCATCCACCTCAGTCTGCTTGCAGCGGCCCTGGCCCGGGAACAGGCAGGGGAAGTGAGCTTGCTGCTTTGGGCCATGGAGCCGCCCATGGAGGCTTCTTCGGAGGATCTCCGTCGGGTGGGGTACTGTCTTGGCCAGCTGGGGGGAATGGTTGCTCTGGAGGAGATTTCGCGGCGCCTGGGGAGTTCGGTTGGAACCGACCGGCCCCTGCTTCAGGGCGCTCTCCTGGGGGCCATGGGAGCGCGTACACACTAACTTCGGTTCGAAGTAGGAACTATGTCTGTCAGCCCCCAACGACCTTCCCGCGTTGCTTTGATCGGAGTCCCCATGGACCTCGGCGGTGGCCGCCGGGGCGTGGACATGGGACCCAGCGCTCTTCGCATTGCGGGCATTCAAAAAGCTCTTGAAGACCTGGGCATCGAGTTCCGGGACACGGGCAATCTGGAGGTGCGTGACCCGGTGGACTTGGAACCTGCCGATCCCTGTGCGCGTTTCTTGGAAGAGATTTCCGATTGCTGCCAGCGTCTGCACGCGCGTGTCAAAGAACTGGTGGCCGATGACTGGTTTCCCTTGGTGGTGGGTGGGGATCACTCCGTGGCCGCTGGCTCCGTGGCCGGTCTGGCCAGTCATTACCATGAGAGGGGCGAGAAAATCGGCTTGATCTGGTTCGACGCCCATGGGGACATGAACACGCCGGAGACCACGGGTTCGGGAAACATCCACGGCATGCCCCTGGCGGCATTGCTGGGACACGGACCCGCCAGTTTGACTCGCCTGTCCTCACGTTTTCCTGCGGTGGATCCCAAGAACGCGGTCCTGGTGGGAGTGCGTACCCTGGATGACGGTGAGCGTAAGTTGATCCGCGAACTTGGTCTGCGCTGCTTCACCATGCAGGAGATCGACGAACTCGGTATGCATGCTGTGATGCGTGAGGCCATTGAGATCGCTTGCGCTGATACTGCGGGTTACGTGCTCTCCTTTGATGTGGATGGCACGGATCCCTCAGTTGCGCCCGGGGTGGGTACTCCGGTTCCTGGCGGCGTCTCCTATCGCGAGGCGCATCTGGTGGTGGAACTGGCCGCTGAGAGCGGAAAGCTGTTGAGTCTGGAAATGGCTGAGATCAACCCAATCCTCGACACGAACAACGCTACCGCGCGGGTTGCGGTTGAGTTCTGTGAATCCGCCTTGGGCAAACGAGTCCTCTGAACCCCAGCAAGGCTGCCATGATCCTCGTCCTACGGTCATTTCTGAACAACCGACGACTCCTCTGGGATTTCGTCAAGCGCGACCTGCGGGCGCGCTATGTGGGCTCGAGCATGGGTTTTTTCTGGTCGGTGATTTTTCCGGTGGTCAATCTGGTGGTCTACCATTTCGTTTTTCGCACGGTGCTCAACACCCGTTGGAGTGACAGCCAGGGGGCGACCGAGGTGGCCCTGGTGATGCTGGCGGGAATCGTGATCTGGCAAGCCTTCGCAGAGACCTTGACACGCTCCACCAGCAGCCTGATCGACAACTCGAACCTGATCCAGAAGGTGGTCTTCCCGAGCGAGTTGTTGCCCGCGTTCCTGGTCAAGTCCAGCCTGATCAACATGATGATTGGCGTGCCTGTGCTCCTGATCGCGGTGACTTGGTTTGGCTTTGTGGATGTGCCCCGGACCTACATGCATGTGCCTCACACCACGGTGCAGCACGAAGGTGCCCCGGACACACATGCTCGCATTCCAGTTCTGCAGCATGAGCAAGGAGACGTCCTGCGGGTGCCGATTGCGATCGAGCGTGGCTACCGAGGGGATGTGCGTGTGACCCTGGAATACTCTGGCAGCGCCGAGCACGGAAAGGACTTCTTGGGTCCGACCCAGGTCCTGCTACCCGCCACCGCTCGGGGTGTTGATCTCTTGCTGCAGCCCCTGCCTGATGACGAGGTGGAAGGGGATGAGGAGATCATCGTGCGTATCGTTGGAGTCGAACCAGGCGGATTGGCCGAGGTGGGGGAGATTCCCCAGGTGCAGCACGACTTCCGTGCGACCCTGCTGGATGATCCAGCCCCGCCCCCGGGAGCAGCTCCCGCTTTTGCGGGGGGGTCAGAACCCCGCATGCGGAATGAGGGCTATAAGGCCCTGTCTCTATCCTGGTCCCTGCTGTTGATCCCTCTGATGCTGCTGCTGCAGTTTCTGTTCACACTCAGTCTGGCCTACTTCCTGTCCGTCCTCAATGTGTTCCTGCGCGACACCCAGCATCTGGTGGGGGTTGGCGTGGTGGTCTGGATGTTCTGCACCCCGATCTTCTACCCGGCGCACCTGGTGGAACGGGCTGGCTATGGCTGGCTGATGCAGATCAACCCCATGCACTGGATCATTGAGAGCTGGCGGCAGATTCTGCTCTACGGCGCCTGGCCCGATCTCATGCTGGTGTTGCGTACTGGTCTGCTATCGGTTGTTCTGTTGACCTTGAGCGGTCGTTTCTTCTTCTCCCAAAAGGCCCGTATCCCCGATCTCCTGTGAGCGACGAGAAACAAAAACAGGCACTCTCGGGCAGCGCCATCCATGCGGAAGGACTGGGCAAGTGCTACCAGCTGTTCGACAAGCCTATTCATCGCTTGTACGACATGTTGCGCCTGGGCGGTCCCCGCCACCGGGACTTCTGGGCTGTGCGCGATCTGTACCTGGATGTGCCCCATGGGTCCACAGTGGGCATCATCGGTCAGAACGGTGCGGGCAAGAGCACCCTGCTCAAGCTGCTGAGCGGAATCAGCGCGCCGACCACCGGGCAGCTGCATGTGCAGGGCCGTGTGGCCAGCCTGCTGGAATTGGGCGCTGGCTTTCACCCGGAGTTCTCCGGCCGTGAGAATGTTTTCTTGAACTGCTCGATTCTGGGCATGAAGGACGAGGAGATCGAGGATCGCTTTGAGTCGATCGTGGAGTTCAGCGAACTGGGCGAGTTCATCGACCGACCAGTCAAGACCTACAGCTCGGGCATGTATGTGCGCTTGGGATTTGCCGTGGCTTCCAGCGTGGACCCGGACATTCTCATGATCGACGAAGCTCTCTCCGTTGGGGATGAGCATTTTCGCGGCAAGTGCATCAATCGTCTGAACGAGTTCCGCGAACAGGGCAAGACCACTGTCTTTGTGTCCCACGACATGGGCTCGGTCAAGACCATGTGCCAACATGTGGTGCTGATGGAGGCCGGTCGCGTGATCAGTCAGGGCTCGGCGGAAGAGGTGGCGGATGAATACCTCAAGAGCGCTCACGAGCGTGGCAACCAGCGCCTGTCGGCTCTGGCGCGGGAGGGTTCGCAGTATCCGCGCTGGGGCACGGAGGAAATCACCACGGGCAAGATCACCCTGCGCGGCAAGCATGGGGAAGAGACCAGGAGCTTCGAACCCGGTGACCCCTTCAGCGTGCGCGTGGAGTGGAAGGCTAATCGGGACACACCGCAGCCGGTATTTGGTCTGGGAGTCTACCGCTCGGATGGAACCTATGTGAACGGCTCCAATCACCATTGGAGGGAAGACTCGATTGACTTGTCTCCGGTCAAGGCCGGGGAGGAGGGCGCGGTGGAGATGAGCTTCGAATCCCTGCCCCTCTTGCAAGGTGAGTACTACTTGACCGCGTTTCTCTACGACCATTCCAAACCCGCTCCCACAGCGATCGACCACCGGGAGCACGCGGCGGTCTTTGAGGTCGTGGACGGGCGCCACCTGCAGCACGGCTTGCTCTACCTGCCCACCACCTGGACCGTGGAACAGGGTGGCAACCGGCGCATTTCCAAGTCCTGATACCTACGGTTCCCATGGACGACCTCCTGAGTTTGCCCTTCGACCAGTACCAGCGCTACCGCTTGGTGGCGGATCTGGTGGAGCGTGTTCGTCCTGGCGGCAGGCCACTCAGGATTCTGGATGTGGGCGGACGCACTGCCCTGTTGCGCAAGTTCCTGCCCAACGACCGGGTGGAGTTGGTGGATGTTGAGGCCTCCGAGGAAGAGGGTCTGGTGCTGGGCAGCGGCGGCGCCCTGCCTTTCCTGGACGACAGCTTCGATGTGGTTGCGGCCTTTGACACCCTGGAACATGTG
Source organism: Planctomycetota bacterium (assembly GCA_012960475.1). GTDB lineage: Bacteria > Planctomycetota > UBA1135 > UBA1135. The sequence continues at coordinate 701 of DUBE01000047.1, read as the reverse complement.
CCCCCCAGGGCACGCAAGGCCTTTGTCGCCGAGTGCGCCCGGGTGGCGGCGCGTCATGTCATCCTGGCTGGTCCCTATCGCACACCTCAAGTGGACGAGGCCGAGGAAATCCTGATGGGTTTTCTGGCGGACAAGTTGGGGGTCAAGCACCGTTATCTGGCGGAGCACCGGGACTACGGCCTGCCGGTCAGGGCCAAGGTTGAAGAGTGGCTTGGCTCCGCTGGGGGCCGCGTGCTGTCCGTGGGTCACGCCAACCTGGAACGCTGGTTGGTGCTCATGTGCCTTGAGCTGTATCTGGACAACGACCCCCTGCTGCGCAATCTCGCCCAGCGTTTCTTTGCGTTCTACAACGCCAGCATGTACTCCAGCGACCACGGAGGCGCCGTCTATCGTCATGCGGTGGTCGCTTCTCTGGGCCAAAGTCGCGAGCCCTCCATCGAGGGCCTCTTTGACGCGCCCGCGGCCCCCCAGGGGGCCACCCGCGCTCTGCTCGCCATGGGGCTGGAGGTGATCGCCTTTGATGGAGAGAAGGACGCCTGGTCGCCCGAACTCAAGCGCCTGGAAAAGGTCATCCGTGGCTTGGAGAAAGACCTCTCAGGGCACAAGAAGCGCCTGGGCGACACCGTCGAGAATCTCCAACAGCACAAGGCGACCCTCAAGGACGAGCGCGCCCAACGCAAGCAGGAAGCCCGTGAGCAGGC
>DUBE01000046.1 GCA_012960475.1 Planctomycetota bacterium | reverse complement strand
ACTCGGGCGCATTGGCACTTTGCTGGGTGGACTCACGGAAAGCCGCTTCCGCCTCAGGCTCGCCTGGTCGCAGTTCGAGCAGCCTTGCCAAGAGAGTGCGGCGCTCTCCATGGGCACCAACCCGACCGCTCAAGGCAATCAGAGTTTCAAGCGGCCGTCGATCGCGAGGCATGGCCTTGACCGCACGCTGACCCAGTTCCCAGGCCAACTGACCGTCCTCGCGTACGCCGCCGCCAAAGAAAGCGCCCATTGCCGCGCAAGATTCAAGATGCAGTGCCTCGCCGGAGCCCCCAGCCTGACGCCAACGCCGGGCCGCGGCCTGTGCGCGTGCAAAGCGCCCAGACTCCATGTGCACCTCGATCAACTCACTCCAAAGGGCCGGTCGAGGCGCCAGCAGCAGATCCGCTTCGAGTTCACGCACACGGCCGTCCAGGCGCAACCTTGCCGCCCGACGAGCCATTTGAATCAGCTCTGAACTCTCTGGATGCAGGTCGAGGGCTTCGTGGCAGATCGCCTCAACCCGACTGGATTCACCACTGACCACCGACTCGTGAGCCAGAGCAAGGTAATTCTGCACGGAAGGATCCAGAGCTACCCGGCGCGCAGCGCTGCGCTGCCTGCTCCGGTGAAAGACGCGCCCAAAGAGATTCATCGCCCGGCCTCCTGCTCCTGAGCCAGATGCTGGGAGAGGGCCTCGTGATCCACACGGACCTGGGACAAGTGCTCCCAACCCTCAGGTGCCTTGTCGAGGGCCTCGTCAAAAGCAGCCAGGGCCGCCTTGAAGTCTCCGCGCTCTGCGTGAGTCAGACCTCGCACACGAGCAGCTTCGGCCTGGGCCAACTGCAGTTGCTCCGCCAACTCTGCTGCAATTTGTTCTTCACGCTCCAGACGCTGGGCATCACGCATTTGCCAGTGAATACGATCCTGCTCCTCGCGCACCTTGAGCGAACCACTCCAAACTGGCCGCGTCGCACTGAGATTCTGAAGCGCTTCGAGCCGCGCCGCCATCATCTGAGGATTGGAACCCGACACTGAGGGCAAGTCCGCGTAACGACGGGCTGCATCCTTGTTCCAGGCCACGCCCATTGTGACCAGGAAACACAAACTTGAGAGCCCCAACACAAGCCGCACTCCACGGCGCTTGCGACGCTCGCGCTCCACCTCTCCATAACGCAGATCCCGAATCATGCGCGCCACATCCCGGCGGGTGCGATCCAAGAGCAAGACCTCCTGCAACCAAGGGATCGCCTCGCTCACGCGGCCCGCATTTACTGCATCGTCTGCCCGGGCCAGATAGCGTTCTACCAGTGCTTCGGTGTTACCGTTGCGCCGCATGAGGCCCGCAAGTTCCTGATCCACAGTACGGTCAAGGGGCATGTGCCCGGCCATGAACTCCAAGAGCGCCTGGGCCCGCTCCACATCACCGGAACGCTCAAGCAATACAGCAAGCCGTCGACCCTCCACCGCCAAGGAGATGCGCGCCTCACTCAGCACGTCAGGGTGTGCCAGGCCAAGGATCACCAACGCTTCCAGGAGGCGCATGTTGGCCGGGTCCTCGCTCAGATGATCGAGCAGAGCCAGGCCAAAGGCGCGAGCCGTGCGGCGGTCAAAATCCGAAGCCGCAGACTCCATCATGGAGCGCAGGCCATCTGCGTCTAGTTCGTGGTCCGGACCGCCGGTAATCGCCTGCACGGCATCATCCACGTAGGTCTTGCCGCCTTGCAGCGGGTCGTTTTTGGCTTCTTGAGGCAATGGGATTCTCGGCGCTGGGGCAGGGGGGGGGAAAAGAGCTCCCCCACGTCTCCATCCTTCGGGTCTCCTGACACCTGATCTGAAATCGAAACCGGACGGGTCTCTCAGAAGCGAATCCAGAGAGCCCATGACCCCTCCAGATGGCCTCCAGTGGCCCCGACTGCCCAAAAAAGGTGCCTGCAGGGCCCAACTCACCGCGCGTAAGTCAAGCCCCGCAGGCGGGGGATCCTTGGATCAGTCTTGCTCTAGAAAATCAGCGGGTCCATGACATGCTCGCCCAGCAAAGTGCCACCCGCATGGCGGAAGGCCGCCTGCACCGCAAGAGCAGTTCCAATCAGGGCCGGGTCCGAGGGAATGGAGAACTGGTGGTCAGCAATACCATCGATATCCGCTGCTGCGGCCAAGATCGAAAGAGTGGAGCGGTCAAGGTGCAGGAGTCCAACCACTCCGGGCACGGCCGATGCATTGGCACGCTGTCCTACGAGCAGGAGAGAGATCAAAGCTCCCTCCTTCTTGGTGGAGAACGAAGCCACGCCGCCAATGGTCATAGGGTTGTTTTGACGTAGATCATTCTCGCCAATGTCATAGAGCCGGATGCCGCCCGTTGTGCCGAAAGTGCTGGCGTGTACATCCTTGTGAGCTACTACGATGCAGGTTCCCGTCTCATCCAGGTCCAACCCAGTGACGCTGCCCGGAACATCGATTTCCCATACGGGCTGAGGCGCACCCGCCTCCAGCAAGATCACTTCGGGTGAGAAGCCATCGCCCCAGGAACCAAACGCTGCACGGGATCCATCAGGAGTCACACGAGCCACTCGGGGGAGATTCTGACGGGCGCCAAGGCCACCTGATTGTTCATGCTGTGCCACCAACATGGCGTTGCTGCGCAGCTCAAAGCGTGCCCAGGTACCGGTGGTGTGACGCCACCAGGCAACGGCCATGATCCCTCCGTCTGCAGAGAGATCCAAGGCGGTGACTACATCGGTCTGAGAACGGGTCAATGTGATCACCAGACCCCAGCCACTGGATCCCTGCTGCAGAACAACCAACTGCCCTACGGAACCCACCGCGACTCTGTTGCCATCACCGGCCACAGCGATTGCACTGGGCGCGGCGTTGAGAGCCTGCTGGTGCAGAATCTGACCACTCCCATTGAGGATGTAGAGATCCAACCCCGCCGCCAGGACGATGATTGAACCATCGGAACTCACCTTGAGACTGGACAGTGCCAAACCAGGCAGATCTTGGCCGCTCAGGAGCGCTCCGTTGCTGCCATCGAGCAACTCCAAGCGCACCGAACTCGATGCGCTCTTAAAAGCCGCAACAGCCACCATGCTGCCCGTGTCATCAGTCGCAATCTGCGCCGCAGAGTTGACCAGAGGTGCAATGGTGTGATTCCAATCAACCGAGAAGGTGCCCGTGCGCGCTGCACTCACGGGGGTGTGACGGGTGATGTGAGTGGCCCTCTGATAGATATTCGGGGCAGCCTCCTGCACCAGACCAAAGACCACATCGCTCTTGGAAGGAGCAACCGTACGGCTGAAGAGGGCATTGGCGGGCGAGGTCGTGTCCAGGAATCGGGCAGGCCCGGCCTGATCGCGGGGTACGTCCAGCACCATCCACTGGGGGTCTTGCCCCTCGGCTCCGGCCCAGATCAGATTGTTGTCAGCACAAAAGTGCACATCCCGAGGAATCCAGGCCTCGCTGCTTGCGGGAACGTGCCCCCAACGCAAGCTGGGTTGAAAAGAATTGTTGACCTGGGCGCTGGCCCCGGCGGTCAAACAGAAAAAGAGAGTGAAAATGAGTTTCTGCGCGGTGTTCATGGCGTGTGCGGCCTCCAAATCAACGCTACCCCCCCCTAGGCGCAGGGGCGGCTGGCAGGGCAAAAGGGCGGGGCCTGTCCCAGGACGAGACACAAAAAACCTCCGGGACGAACCCCATGTCCCATGTCTGGACGAAATGAGCATTCAGAGGAGCCACCCCAACGGGCCCAGAGGCTAGAATCCGCCCCCCGCTGATCTGGGGAGAGCCCAACCCAACGAGGTTGGCGCCGAAGGGGCAAGCCGTAACCAAGCGGTGAAACTCTCAGGCACCCAGGACCCGGATCTCAACGGCTCACTGGACGCATGTGCGAACAGGTGCGCGGACATCAATCCACCCGCCCCGGCCATCCCAATCAACGGGATGCCACACTCCTGATCCATGCAGCAGACACCCCTACATTCGGTTCATGAACGCCTTGGTGCGCGCATGGTTGAATTCGGTGGCTGGCACATGCCCGTGCAATACGGCCCGATCCTGGACGAGGTGCGCTGCGTACGCGAGAAGGTCGGCCTGTTTGATCTCTCGCACATGGGACGCTTACGTCTGACAGGTGCAGATCGCATAAGTGCCCTCGACAAGATCGTGACCACCTTTGTTGGCCGTATTCCCGTGGACTCGATTCGCTATGGACTGATCTGCCAGGAAGACGGTGGTGCTCTCGACGACATTCTGGTCTACCGCGGCGAAGAGGATGTATTCCTAGTGGTCAACGCCTCGAACACTGAACGCGATGTGGCCTGGCTGAAAGAACACCTCGCCGGGGCCAACGTAAGCCTTGAAGACCAAACCGAAGAACTGGCTATGCTGGCCCTGCAAGGGCAGGATTCGGTAGCAACCCTGCAAACGGTTGTGGAAGACCTCGACCTCTTGACTATCGGCTACTACAAGTCTGGCTTCGGGACCCTTTGCGGCCTGCCTAATGTGCGCGTAAGCCGCACAGGCTACACCGGCGAAGACGGCTTCGAGATCTACTTCGACAGCGGGGAATCCGAGCGCGTCTGGAATGCGTTGATGGAAGCCGGCGCGCAGTACGGCCTCAAGCCCATCGGCTTGGGAGCCCGAGACACCCTGCGCCTGGAAGCGGGAATGTCCCTCTATGGGCATGAGATCAACGAAACCCGCAACCCTATCGAGGCGGGGCTCTCCTTTGGGATCTCCTTTCACGAGGACAAGGGCGATTGGATCGGCCGTGATGCCCTGGCACAGATCAAAGCCAGTCCCACCAATAAACTGGTAGGTGTATCAACAGACGGCAAACGCGCTCCCCGTGAGGGCTACCCGGTGATGAGCGGGGACGAGCAGATTGGCGTGATTTGTTCCGGTGCCATCTCCCCCACACTTTCCAAGAACATCGGCACGGCCTATGTTCCCCTCGCCTTCAGCGAAGCGGGAACCAAGGTCCAAATGGATCTGCGCGGCAAGCGCCAGGACCTGACCGTGACCGACCTTCCTTTCTACTCCCGAAAACGATAGTTCCAAGAAGACAACACCATGCGCCCCGACGACCGACGCTACGCAACTACTCATGAATGGGCCAAGATTGACGGAGACTCCGTCATGGTTGGCATCACCGACTTCGCCATCAACGAACTCTGCAACGGCAACGAGGGGGACCTCGTGTATTGCGACCTGCCCGAAGTGGGCCGCATGGTCGAGATAGGCGAGACTTTCGGAGAAATCGAATCCGTCAAGGCAGTCTCCGACCTACAGGCTCCGATAACCGGCGAGGTTGTCGAGGTCAACCCGGTCATCGAAGACCATCTGCAGGTTCTGGCAGAAGACACCTGGGGCAAGGGCTGGATGGTACGCATCAGAGCCAAGGCCCCCAACCTGGACCACATGTTGGACGCAGCGGCTTACGAAGAGCACATCGCTGCGGCCCACTAGAGTTGCCAGGCCAGGGTTGCCCCTGAGACTACGGCCATGCAAGACATCTGGCGCTTGATCACCACCTGGGGCACAACCCCCGAATTCAACATGGGTCTGGATGAAGCCCTCCTCCTGGAGGGAGATCAGCCGACCTTGCGCCTCTACACCTGGTCGCCCGATGCTCTGAGTTTGGGTTGGTTCCAAAAAGCCACCCAGGTCAGCGAGATTGAATCCGCCAGCGCCACTGTGCGCCGTTTGACCGGGGGCGGAGCAATCCACCACGAGGGCGAGTTGACTTTTTCCATCAGCTGCCCGCAAGCGCACCCCCTTTACCGAGGTCCCGTGGGCCCAAGCTACGCTCGCATACATGGAGCGATCATTCTGGCCCTGCGCGAGATCGGCCTGCCCGCACATTTGCGAGGAGAGGAACCCCTGACCTCAGACAACCCCGCAAGCGTCATGTGCTTCCACCACTCCACGCCCTTGGATGTGGCCTGGGACGGACGCAAGGGGGTGGGTTCTGCCCAACGGCGCAAGGCCGGCCGGGTACTGCACCACGGTTCGATCAAGGTCAATAGCACGCCCCTTGAGGGCTCCATTGCGACTTTCGAGAATGCCAGCGAAGAACACACCGCCCAGTCCTTCGCCCCCCTGCTCTTGGAGCACATGCGCCAGCACCTGGGCCTACAACTCATCCCAAGCGTTCCCAGCCGCGAGGAGCGGGAACTGGCCGAGGATCTCGGCGCACGCTACACCACAGACGAATGGATCCGTCAACGATGATCCGCCAGGCCGAGCACTGCGCCCCAACCAGGGCGGCCGTGCCAGCTGGCGCAAAATCCGAGGCAGGTGTTGCTCTTGACCGTCCTCAAAGGACGCCATGCAACCGAGTTGGGGCGCTCGGAGCGCAGGCCATGCTTCAAGGCCTGGGTTGAGATTGACTCGGCCATCTGGGTCGCATGAACCGGGCCCTCCAACACGACCAGAAAGTCGACCCGCTCGATGCCGCGCTTGATCGGCAAGCGAAAGGCACAGGAAAGTTGAATGTCAAAGGAGTCCTTTTCTTCTCGCTCCGCCACCACTTCAAAATAGGCCGGGGCACTGGAGAGACTCGCCAATGATGTGATTAGCCCATTGGGCACGAGTACTTCCACGCGCAGGGCATCCACGATAATAAAAGTACTTGTACCGGACTTGCCCGAATTCCCGGGTTGAATCACATCGAAACCCGCTTTGATCAAGCGTGCCGCAACCAGCCCGGCCACCTCTTGGCCGCTCGTGTTGGGAGCGAGGAACAACTCAAAGTCGACATTGCGAGCCTCTCCGCGCACCATTGCCTTCACCTTGACCACCAGCATTCCCGGCAAGCCGAGCTGAGACTCAGACACCACTTCCGCTGGGCCCCGCACGAGCCCTGCAAAGCGCAGTTGGGCGAGTTCCTGAGCCCTCACGCTGGAAGCCAATAGAACGAGCGCCAGAACACTCAAAACAGGGCGGAAGTAGCGGATGATATTCATGACTGCAATGGGTGGAACCACAGAATGCGGTTTACCAGCCCCCTTGACGACCGGCAGGACCCTGTACTTCCCGACGAATCGCGCCGCACAGCCTTGGCAGGGCCTTCGCACCCCGACAAGTCTCCCAATAACACCTCACCCCGAACACATGCCCTGGGCCGGGACAGGGTATGAAGCGAAATTGCTCGACCCTGGGCCAGGTGCCTGGGTTCGAATTGTGCCCGAACTCTTTTGAAGACCTGCCCCCCCAGGCCCCAGTCAACGAGGGACAAAAAAAGGGCCCTCCACTTCAGAAAAGAACCTGAGGGGAGGGCCGCTGATTGTGGTTACCCCGCCAGGACTTGAACCTGAAACGTCTGGACCAAAACCAGATGTGTTGCCAATTACACCACGGGGTAATGCGAGGAAGAGAGTAGCGATCCGAACGACCCTGCGCGAGAACCCAAAAAGAAATCCAGAACAGATCCGAAGCTGGGGCCACTCAAGCACTCTGGTCAAAATCCAGCCGACCCTCCAGGGCGCGAACCCCACGCACGAGGGCGTGACTGGTGGCCCAGACCCGAATCTGCGCGCGCCCAGCCAACGGCGCCCAGTTGCGCTTTTCGGTCCAGACCCGACCCCTGTAGCAGACCCCAAAGGTCACGAGCCCCACGGGTCTTTCTGGGGTCCCGCCCTCGGGCCCAGCGATCCCGCTGATGGACAGAGCCAGGTTTGCCCCGGTCCTTTCCGCAGCACCCAGGGCCATGGCCCCCGCCACTTGTTCGCTCACCGCACCGTGATCCCGCAAGAGCTGCTCCGACACCCCGAGCACCTCCTGCTTGGCCTTTGCGGAGTAGACAGTGTGAGCCACGGAGAACACGGCGCTGGCACCGGGGACTCCAGTCAGGGCCGCAGACAGAAGCCCTCCGGTGCAGGATTCGGCACAGGAGATCGTCTCCCCACGCTGCTCCAGAAGCCGCACAAGAACTTCAGCTGGATCAGAGGTGTCCTGACTGAAAATCCACTGATCAAATCGCTCGCGCAGTTGATCTGCACGCCCGTCGAGCAATGCTTGCACCTGATCCTCGTTCTGGCCCCGTGCAACGCAGCGCACAGTGAGCACTCCCCTGGCCACAGTGACCCCTAGCAAAGGATTCTCATCCCGCCCCATCCAGTCTCCGCACTGATCCGCAAAAACGCTCTCGGACAACCCCTGCAGATGAAAGCTGCGCACCAATCGCAGGCACTCAACCGGCGCGCTGGCAATCAACAATGGCTCAACCACTTCGCTCCAGATGGCCTGCAACTCAGCTGGCGGCCCCGGCAAGACCAGCACCCGCGAGGTTTCGCAGGCAACCTCGAATCCCGGAGCGGTGCCGGTGGGGTTGAAGAGCACCTTCGCCCCTTTGGGCACCAAGGCCTGGCGCAAGTTGGAACTCGGCATCTCTCGTCGGCTGCGCGCATACCAGGCCTCGATCTGCGCCAGAGCCTCGGGGGAGGTAACCAACTCGCTCCCCACCGCTCGCGCCACGCCATGACGGGTCACATCATCAAGAGTCGGCCCCAGGCCCCCGGTCACAAACACCAGTTGGGCAGAACGAGCAAGACGCTCGACGCTCTCGGCAATCAGGGCCTCATCATCCCCGACCACGATGACCTGCCTCACCTCGTGGCCCATTTCCAACAGCGCCCGCGCGAGAAAGGGTGAGTTGAGATCAGGATGCGCCCCCGCCAGCAGTTCGTCCCCCACCGCGCAAATGGCGATGGACTTGGCCATGCCAGCACCCATCAACTCAGCGCCTGCTCAGATGCTTCCCTGCGCGCAGCCAGACGGGTCAACCACACGCCCACCTCGTAGAGAATCACAATCGGCCCGGCCATCAACATCTGAGTGATAGGGTCCGGCGGAGTCAGAATCGCAGCGACCACCAAGGCGCCCACAACCATGTGCCGCCGGTACTGGGACCAGACATCAGCTTCCACCAGACCCAGCTTGGAAAGGGCCAACATGATAACCGGCAACTGGAACACCGCTCCCATGGCCAGGGCCAACCCCTTCATGAACTCCAGGTAGCTACTCGCGATCTGGCTACCCACCTCAAGAGTATCCAAGTTCAGATCGTCCAGCCCCAGAAAGTAAAGGGCGTAAGGCACCATCACGAAGTACCCAAACAACACCCCCCCCAGAAACAGTCCCAAGGACGTGGGCAGATAGCGACGGACCACCGACTTCTCACTGCGGTAAAGGCCCGCCGCAATAAAACCCCACATCTGCAGCAACAGATAGGGCCCCGCCAAGAAAATGGAAATCCAAAAACAGACCCTGAGGCGCAACAAGAATCCTTGGTCTGCGGAAAAGTGCTTCAGGCGATCTTCGCTGCGATAACTTGGGGTCAGGACCTTGGCCTCGGGGTAGCCCTCTTCAAACCAAATCGAGGGATCCACTTCTTGCCCCGCCGCCTGTTGCTCTTGAATCAACCCGTGAAAGTGCTCAGCACGAGCTTCGTTGAGCATCACCATGGCCTTCTGATGAGGCCCCTGAATAATGCTGAAGACATCGAATCGCCAGGCGTAGACCACCGAGAACACCAGCACAAGAACCACCACGCTCCGGAACAGTCGACTGCGCAGTTCTTCGAGGTGCTCCCCCAGCGTCATACGTGAGGCCTCGATGTCTTGCTCGTCGTCGGGATTGGGTAGGGTCGCCATGGCAGTTCCAATGCTCGCGGCCGGACCCCTGTGGTAAGAGGCCCGGCCGCTGCAAGGATCCGAATTGTGGGGGTCCTCCGCAAGGGACGACCCGCCGATTGAGGGTCACTTGACGAAGAACCGGCGAATGTCCTCGATGGACACGATGGTCAGGCCAGCAGCCTCGGCGTCCTTGTAGACAACCAGCTCGGAGATCGCCATGGGCTCCTCAAGGGGCTCGCCGGTCTCCGGATCGTTATAAAGTGGATCGCCCACGATCAGGAAGGCGGTGGACTTGTCCATCTTGCTCTGCACATTGATGCCGATCTCGCCCATCAGCGTGCGCAGCTCAGCCTCGTTCCAGCTGCCTGAGAAGCGGCCCGCCATCACGGCATTCCGTTCGCCACCGGGGACGAAGAGCGGGTTGGAGGCCAGATCGCGCTCGACGATCGGGTCATACTGGTCCATCAGGGAGATGATCTTGCAGACTGCGCGGTCGGACTCCACATCGATCACTTCCACAATGCCCTTGTGTGTGCTGGACCCGGGCTTGCCGCTGGTGATGTTGAATCGCATGCCTCGGCTGACGCGATCGGTGGCGCCTAGGTTCAGGTAGGCGATATTGAGGCTGGCGGAGGTGGCGAGAATCTCACCGTCGTGGCCTTGCTTTTCCTTGGTCAGGCCAGCTTGGTCAGAAAGCGCACGGGTCAAGGCACCGTGACGAGTGCGGGCCGCCTGGCCGTCCATTTCTCGGGCACGCTTCTCGTCGGCCAATTCTGACTGAGAAGCCTTCCAACTGGCGTCGGCGGAAGAGAACTGATTGCGGGCAGCGGATAGCTGGCGCTCCAGGTCATTGCGCTCGTCCTGAGCGTTGGACTGAGCATCAGCCAACTGCTGCTCCAAGCCGCGGATCGCAGTGTTCTTGGCATCGGTTACTGAAGCGGTAGCCGAGCTCGCAGCGCTGACTTGATTACGCAGGTCGGCAACCTGGCCTTCCAGGGTGCGTATTGTGTTGAGAGTCTGCTGGTAGGCGCTAGCCGCCTGGGGCCAGGACTCTTCCCAGGTTTTCTCCGCATCGGTCATGCCACCGAATGCGTTCTTGAACTCGCTCAGACCAGAGCTTGCAAGGGCCACATCTGAACGGGAGGTCGCGTTGGCACGGTCATACCAGCCGAGGACTTCGGAGATGCGCCGACTTGAGTCGAGGGCCTCCGCACGTTTCTCGTCAGCAACGGCAGTCGCTGCTTCCGCAGCCTCCTTAGATTCAATAGCCTTGGTCCGGGCACCGCTGGTGGAATAAGCCATCATGGTGGCTCCAAGGAAAAGGACAAACACAAGGATCATCCAAATGGCGCTTACGCGGGCCGTGCCGCTGTTGGATCGCTGCATCATGCATCGGGCCTCCCGATCGTGAACGACCATCGGGGAGGCGGGGCTAGGGGGGTTCTGGGGGGAGGACGGGACCAGCCGCTGGGCAGGACCCGTATGAAGGGGGCACTAGATAACCGATAAGGGGGTCTGGAGGCAAGGTTGGAAGCCGCAGGTTGGCGAAGGGCCGGTCCCTTTCTACCCTGATGCGGCGGCCATCCCGCCCCCGAAGAGGCTCAGAGAGCTCCTCCGTCCACTCCTAACCCCATCAGCACCCCTGGTTTCCGAGTCTTGCAAGCCACTCCTCAAGCATCCGTGGTCTTTGGCCTCCTGGGCGGCGTAGCTGCGGGAAAAAGTACTGTGGCAGACCTCGTGGCAGGTTCCTCGGGAAAAGTGATCTCCGCCGACCACCTGGCCCACGAGATCCTCACGGAGCCCGAGATGATCGCCCGCATCGCCGAGGCCTTCGGCCCTGAGGTGCTCGATTCCAACGGCCAGGTCAACCGCTCAGCCCTGGGAAAGGTGATTTTTGAGGATCAGGAGGCACGCAAGCAACTTGAAGGCTGGACCCACCCGGCCATTCGTGCCAGAATATCCAGCGACCTCAAGCGGGCCAGGGCCTGCGGTGTCCCGCACATTGTGCTCGATGTTCCTCTCCTCTTGGAGAATGATGCCGAGCACGGCCTGGCGGCGGCCTGCGATCACCTGATTTTCATCGAGGTCCCTGACGAGGAACGAGACCGGCGTGCACAGCACGACCGTGGCTGGGCTCCGGGCGAAGTTGCCCGGCGCGAGGCCACTCAACTCCCCTTGAGCGCGAAGCAGGCGGCCGCCCACTGGACCCTGCGCGCCGACGGCACCCTATCCGAACTGAACGAAAACGTGCGAACACTACTTACGACCATCGCACGCCTATCCCCTCCCAAAGCTCCATGACCGCCACAAGAAAGAAGCGCAGCCACGGCCCCAACAAGGGCAAGTTCAAGAACAAGCAAGGCTACCGACGCAAGAAAGGCAAAGGCTTCCAAGGCGCAAAGGGTCCCCTCAAAGAGGTTGGCCTGCGGATTGACTACGAGGCCTTGCCCAGAGACCTCAGCGCCGACGAGAAAGCAGAACTGCTTGAATCCCTGCCCGAAGCCAAGAAGGGCGCGGCCCCGGATCCTGTGGAGCACGATGCGCTCCTGGCCATGCACCTCAATGAAATGCACGAGTTGGCAGAGGACTTGAAGGTCGATGACTTCCAGGGCCGCAATCGGCGCGAAGCAATCTGGGAGATCACACGCCACCGTCTGCAGAACCACATGCCGATCCAAGTCCAAGGTGTGGTGGATGTCTGGGACAGCAAGCATGTCTTCCTGCGCACACAGCACACGGACTACATGCCCTCTGAGGAGGATGTCTTTGTGCCGCACTCCATTGCCGAGGCTTGCAGCCTGGCAAGAGGCATGACCCTGACAGGTATCCTGCGCCCACTTGGGGAAGGGGAAAAGTACTTTTGCCTCGATCAAGTCACCTCGATCGACGGGGACGAACCAGAAGAGTCCATGGGCCGCGCAGGCTTCAAGGAACTCATCCCCCTCTACCCGGAACAGCGCTTCACCCTGGAGGGGACCCAAGAAAACCCCCTCGAGATGCGCATCATCGACCTGGTAGCTCCCGTGGGCCGCGGTCAGCGCGGCTTGATCGTCGCCCCCCCGCGCACGGGCAAGACAGTCCTGCTCCATATGCTGGCCAAGTCCATCGTGGCCAACGCCACCGACTGCCACCTGATTATTCTTCTGGTGGACGAGCGACCCGAAGAGGTCACCGACTTCGAGCGTAGCGTGATCGGTGACAAGGTAGAGGTGGTCTCCTCCACCTTTGACGAACCCGCCAGCCGTCACATACAAGTGGCCGAGATGGTGATCGAGAAGGCCAAGTGCATGGTCGAGGCCGGGGAAGATGTGGTCATCCTGTTGGACTCGATCACGCGCCTCGCTCGTGCATGTAACACCGAAGCCCCAAGCAACGGCAAGCTGCTCTCAGGTGGCCTTGAGGCAACGGCGCTGCAGTTTCCCAAACGCTTCTTCGGCTCAGCGCGCAACATCGAACACGGGGGATCCCTGACAATCCTTGGCACAGCCCTGATCGAAACTGGTTCCAAAATGGACGAAGTGATCTTTGAGGAGTTCAAGGGCACAGGCAACTCGGAAATCGTCCTCGACCGACGCCTTTCCGATCGACGGATCTTCCCTGCAATCGACATCAACCGCTCCGGCACCCGCAAGGAAGAATTGCTCTTCACTGACGAGGAAATCGAGCGTGTCTGGATGTTGCGCAAGGTCCTCAACGAACTCGACCCTGTGGAAGCCATGGAAATGCTGATCGCCAAGATGCGCAAGACCTCAGTCAACGCCGAGTTCCTGATGACCATCGGCTGATGCGCATTGCACTGGCGGTTGGGCGCTGGGAGCCCATCGGTGGCAGCGAACGCTATGCCCTGGATCTGGCCGAACAACTGGCCGCGGCCGGGGATGAGTTGGTGATCCTCAGCGCGGGGGGCGACGCTCCCCTGCCGCCAGGGGCCGAGGCCCTTACCTATTCACCCCTGGGGGATTTCTTCGCCGCCCAGGAAGATCACCCTGATGCTGAGAATGTGTTGGCGGCCCTGCGGGTGGATCTGGTTCTCCTGGTCTCTGGAGTCGCGCCCTGGGTCGCTGTACAACTGGCTTCGGTCGCGCCCCTGGTGCGATTCGTTCAAGATCACACCTTTTTCTGCCCCGGCCTGAACAAGCGCCGAGCCGACGGAACCACCTGCGATTCCCCCGCCCCCATGGCGTGCCTGCCTCGGATCGTGGACGGAGGTTGCCTGGACCTTCCGCGGGGCTGGCGCGGAGTACGTCGGGTCCTTGGCCGGGTGCGCGAGATCCGACGCCTGGGCTCTGCGCGGCATCTGATTGTGGCTTCGCAGTACATGGCCAAGGAACTCGAAGCAGTCGGAGCGCGGAGCGATGAGATCACGGTCTGTCCATACTTCACCCTCGAAGAACCGGACCCCAACGCCTCTCTGCCCCAGGACCTCGTCAACTTCTTTGGAACCCAGGCTCCGCGCCCCGTATTCCTCTGCGCCGCCCGCCTGGTACCGGAGAAGGGGCTTGAGTTCCTGCTTGAGTCCATCGCGAGGGTCCCAGACTGCGGCCTGATCATCGCCGGCGACGGCCCCCTGCTCGAACCCCTCAAAGCCAGCGCCGAAGGTCACGGAATCTCCGAACGCGTACTGTTCACCGGCTGGGTCACAGCCTCCTCCATGCGCGCAATCCTGTCCCACGTGCGCGCATCGCTGATGCCCAGCCTGTGGGCCGAGCCCTTCGGCATAGTTGGAATCGAAGCCATGGCCCACGCCCGTGCCATGATCGCCTGCGATGTGGGCGGCGTACGCCAGTGGCTCGAACCGGAGGTCACCGGCTTGCTCGTTCCACCAGGCGACATTCAAGCCTTGGTCCAAGCCATCGGCCGCCTGACCGCAGACCCCGCCCTCGCCACCCAGCTCGGCCAGGCCGGCCAAGCCAAGGTCGAAGCGGAATTCCGGGCGAAGCACCATGTCCAGATCCTGGGCGAGGTTCTTGACCGCGTGTCTAGTTGAGCTCTGTGCTCCCGGTTTCAGCCCCGGCTCGGATCTGCGGCTACGAGAGCTGCTTCCAGGGTTCTTTGCATGGAACCCAATCTGCTGCGCGAAGCGGTGGCAGCTTCCAAGTCTTCCAGGGCCAGGGCCATCCAGATCAACTCTTCCCGACGATCGCCGATGCCTGCGTCCAAGGCATCGCGGTAGAGAGCGAGGTAGTGCTCGTGGGCGGCTGTCTTGGAATCCAAGTGCTTCCAGTGGACTAACAAGCGATTGCGTTCAATGGCGGCCCGCACGAGTTTCTCTGGCACCACGCGGCCTATGGTTCCCCGGTGGTGATGCTCCACCACGCTGCTGGGAATCTCCAGCACCTTGCGGCCCCGTCGCCAGGCGGTGAGGCCCA
The DNA here is from genome assembly GCA_012960475.1 of Planctomycetota bacterium. Lineage (GTDB taxonomy): Bacteria > Planctomycetota > UBA1135 > UBA1135. Next base: position 72,570 of record DUBE01000046.1, on the reverse strand, counting down.
GGTCTGTGTCTTCAAAGTAGAAGGGCGCAAGGAGAGGATCGAAACCGCCCTCAGCCAAGAACTCTTCCCGGCGAACCATCATGGCGCCCCCCAGAGGGAAAGGGATTGGCACTGGTTCGCTGGAATCGGGATCGGGAGTCAGGGGCTGGCTGACAAGGCGACCCCCGTCCACCAACATGCGCTGGTGGGTTTCCGCTCGTTGGACATCACCGTTGAGCAGCACCCGGGGGGAAACCGAGTGAACCTCAGGATCGACCATGGCTTCCACCAGGGGAGTCAGGAAGCCGGGGCGCACGCGTACATCGGGGTTCAAACACAAGAGCAACTCCGCCGTACCCAGGCGAGCACCCGTGACCAGAGCCTTGGCAAAGCCTCCACAACTCTCACGCACGATCACGCGCACGCGACCGGGGAATCGTTCGGCGATCCAAGCGGCCAAGAGATCCTGACCCGTGTCGTCCACCACGGTCAACTCATCGTCGCAACCACGGGCCTCCAACTCGTCGATCAACAGGGGCAGGCTCTGAGTCAACAGATCCCGATCGTCCAGAGCGGGAATGACTACGGCAACTCGTTGACTCATGACTCGTCCTCATCATCAGAAAGAATGCCGTCGGGAGCAGACCGGTGCAGGCCTTCGGACTCCTTCTCTTCGGGACTCGCGAGTTCAGGATCGACAACGGGCGGCAGCGGGGCCGGGGGACCGGGGGTCAGCTCCCAGGAACGAATGCGGTCCGCCAGCTCCGGCGCAGCAAGGCGCGCGAGCAAACGATCAGAACCCTCTCGGGCAGCCAACATCTCCTTCCGCCGCCAGACAAGCTCGCCCATGGAGCGAGCAGCGGCGGCGCGCATACTGGCCAGGGCTCGGGGCAACTCATCGGCTACCAACGCTTCGCTCCCTGGCCCTTGGCTCTCAAGAATGCTGGCGATAGTGGCAAGTTCGGTATACAGCCATTGTTCGTGAGAGCGCATTGCCACTAGTTCGCGCTCCAAAGCCTCATGAGCCGCAAAAATCGCCGCATGGTCCTTGGAGGGGTCTTCCCCCTCTGGCACCGCACCGCCGGTCAGCCGCTCGCGAATCCAACGCAACTCCTGCTGGCGGGATTCCAAGACCCCACGCATCCACTCCCGCTCCTGCCCCAGGGCTGCCAAAGCTCGGGTGGCTTCCGTAGCGGACGCCTGCGCAGCAGTTATTGCAGCGTCTCCATCGTCAGCCTTCTCCTGCAGCCAGAGATTCTCCCGGCGCAACTCTTCTGCGGTCTCCTTGAGCCACTCGTTCTCCGCCGTAGTCTGCTCCCGGGACTCGGCCGTCCACTCCTGAGCCTTTTGAGCATCCTCGGCGGCTTCTGCGCCTGCAGCATTGGCCTTCTCGGTTTCCGCGGCCGCGTCCCTCATGGCCTGATTGGCTTTCTCTGTTTCCTCCCCAGCTTTTTGGATTGAGTCCTCGGCCCACTCACGCATTTTCTGGGCCTCTTGCTCAGCTTGATCGAGGGACTCGCGCAACCAGACATTCGTCTTCTCGGTCTCCGCCTGCTGCCGACGCAACCAGTCGCGCTCCTGTTCAAGGTCTTGCTTGGACTCCTTCAACCAATCCCGTTCCACCCCAGTTGTGCTCTCCCCGTGATCCACCTGTTGACTGAGCCACTGAGCGCGCTTTTCGGCGCTGGCGAGTTGTTCCTGGAACCAACCCGCGCGCTTTTCCATCTCCTCCCGGGCATGTTCCATATCCGCCAGACTCTTGCGCAACCATTCAAGTGCACGGTCATGATCCAGCAAGAGATCCCTGGTGGGCGACCCCGAAGACACCGCCTGGGTCAAGAGATCCGCCGGTGCTTGGGCCACCCCCATGCAAGTCCCGAGTTTTTCCAGCCCACTCTGCACCTTCTCGAACAGATCTCGGGTAGGCAGGATCTCAAGGGCTGCATAGCGCTCCGCAAAAGGCTCAACGCTGGCGGGCAACACGGGCAGTGGTTTCTCAACCTGTGCCTCGTGCACAAGATCCCCATAGGTCTGCCCATAGGCCCGAGCCTCCGCGTCAATTGAAAGGGGCGCATTGATGCCCGTCACCAGATGCCCAAAGAGCCCATCCTCATCGACTAGACGCCTAAGGGCCGCGCTCAAGGCGACGGCATCCCCCTGAGCAAACAAGAGGCCGTCTTCGCCATCCCTCACGCTTTCGCGCAGGGCTTCAGTGTCCGAAACCAGTACGGGCCGATGAGCGGCAAAGGCCTCGCGAATTACATAGGGCGCATTCTCAATCCAAAGGGAAGGCACAACCAGCAGATCGAGGCCCGCCAGTATCTCAGGCAATTCCCCGCGGCTGTATTCCCCATGCATGACCGCCCCCACTTCAGCCGCACGCTCGCGCAGGAGTCGCACATAGACCCTGTCATGAGAAGCCCCATGAATGTGCAGCTCCGCCGACCGGTCGAGCTGAGCAAAGGCCTCCAACAGGACATGCACACCCTTGTGCTTGAGCAGCCCACCTATGAAGCCAATGCGTAGTGGTCCCCCATGGGAACAGGCTGGGGGCAGAGCGGAAAGGTGATCACTCCGAATGCCACTGGGGCGCAGTTCCACCGCACGACCCAGCGCGCTGCCCAAGCGACGAGCGAGCATCCCTGATGTAGCGAAATGCCTGCCGACCTTGGCAAAGGTCTCGCGCATGACCTCAGCCCGCAAGCGGACCTCGTTTCGCGCCTCTTCAAGGCCTCCATCCCGCTGGCCATCAAGGATCGCGCGCAGGGTCGCGGCCGAAGCCTCCCCGAGCTGATCTGCAAACCCGGGTTGATCCAACAGGACGGTGCCGTGATGATCCCCAAGGCCGCTCAACTTGTCGAGAAACCCTCGGGCCTGATTTACCCGCGCCTGCATCTCCAGATCGCCGCACTCAAAGGGCATCAGGTCCGGCCGCATCAGATTCAGGGTTTCGTGGACGGGATAGAAATCATGGGCCGTGTAGACCATGGGAATCTTGCGTTGCTCCACTTCTTCGATCGCTGCCGCACTCAAGTGAATCATGTGCTGGAGGTGCACCACATCCGGTCGCTCGCGATCCAAGAAAGCCCCCACCGCCCGCGCCATGTGGCGCGGATCTGCGGGGCTCGCAACCTGCACCCAGGTGACCCCATAACCCGAGCCACGCACCTCACGTCGCTGGGAATACAGCGCCCGCCCAGGCAAGCAACAGGGCGCGAGGACCTCCACGGAATACCCCTCCCGCACCAGCGCCTCCGCAAAGGCCTGGGTGTGTGATTCAACCCCGTGGGTCGATCGGGGCGGAAGCCCATGAACAAATATCCCGATGCGCATCTGACCCTAGGATAGAAAAGGAAGGGCTCTGGCTTCCAGACGGAAACCGTGAGCCCCATCCTAGGACATGCTCGCTGCCTTTTCGCGCAATCTTAGGGACCAGGGCCTAACCCGGCCTGCGCAGCACAACATCCGCCACCACGGGGGCGATGATCACAGAATCGGAGCCCTGAGTGCGTTCGCTCCACTCTGAGCAGAATGCCTCATGGTCGGACTGGCCAAAAGCACCCTGACGCACGAGGCGCGCGAGATAGCTCTGCAAGAATTCCCCCAGCCAATTCCAGACTGGGGTGCCGGGCTGGCCGGAGCGGGCATTGACGTCGAAAGACTCCACCTTCAGGCCCGCCGCGCAGGCCAGGGCTGGAACCTCCTCTGCGATGTTAATCTTGCCCACTCCGCGGGTCCAGCTCTGCATGCAGGCCTGAATAGCAGTCTCGAAGACCTGACTGCGGGGCAACAGTTTCATTGCCTGCCAATCGAGGTACTCCTGCATGATATATGCGCCACCGGGCCTGAGGGCGCAGGTGACTTGCTCGAAGACTGCAGGCACATCGGCCACCCAGGAGAGGATCCAGCGGCCGTAGGCGGCGTCCAAGCTTTCTGGTTCCAGGGCAAGTTTCTCCACAGACCGAATGCTGGCTTCAATGTTGTCGAGGCCCAAGCGCTGGGCCTCAGCAGAGAGTGTATGGATACAGGCGCGGCTCTCGTCAACAGCAAGGACCTTGCCTCTTGATCCAACGCAGCGCGCCAACTCAAGAGAAGTGGTCCCGGGGCCGCACCCCAAGTCCAAGACCACATGCCCGGAGGCCAGGCCAGCCCGACTCAGCAATGCACGCATCTCATCCTCCCAGACTCGATGCTGGGACCAGAGGCGCTCCAACTCGTTGGAATCGACGCCCAGGATGTACTCGGCTTGGGGCTCGTGATGCAAGAGAAGGGGCGCTGACCCGCGCGTAACAGACAGAGGGCCTTAGTGTTCTTGTTCTTCCAGCCAGCGCTCGGAATCAATGGCAGCCATGCAACCGGTGCCCGCGGCGGTGACCGCCTGGCGGTAGGTCGCATCCATCACATCGCCGCAGGCAAAAACGCCCTCGACCGAGGTCTGAGTGCCGCCAGGGGTGACGACCACATAGCCCTTGCCATCAAGTTCGATCTTGTCTTTGAAGATCTTGGTGTTGGGAGAGTGCCCGATGGCCACAAAAAGGCCCTCGCACTCAAGCATCTGAGTCGAGTCATCCGTGGTGCTTTTCAAGGTGACCGCATTGACCTTGCCGTCTTCCCCAGCGTGAATATCCTCGACCACATTGTTCAAAGCCCATTCGATTTTCGAGTTGGCTTTCGCTCGGTCTACCATGATCTTGGAGGCGCGCAAGCCTTCGCGGCGGTGGACAACGGTGACCTTGGAGGCAAAACGCGTCAGGTAGTTGGCCTCTTCCATGGCTGAATCACCACCCCCCACCACCACGACTTCCTTGTCCGGGAAGAACGCGGCATCGCAGGTGGCACAGGCACTGACACCGTGCCCCATCAGGCGGGTCTCTGCTTCGAGACCAATCAACTTGGCGGTGGCTCCGGTGGAGATGATCACGGCCTGGGCCTGGACCTCGCCAAACTGAGACTTGATAGTGAAAGGACGCTTGGAAAAGTCCACTTCCACGACCTCGTCAAAACGAATGTCCGTACCGAAACGCTCGGCCTGCTTACGCAGGTCCTCCATCATCTCCGGGCCCAGGATTCCGTCGGGATAACCAGGAAAGTTCTCCACATCGGTGGTGATAGTCAGCTGACCACCGGGCTGCATCCCCTGAAACAGGATCGGCTTGAGATTGGCGCGGGCGCTGTATATCGCAGCTGTGTAGCCGGCAGGACCGGAGCCAATGATGACGACATCGTGGAGTTCTGACATGGGGACACTTGGGGAGTGCGGAGAAGAAGGGGTTGCTCAGATTCGGACGCAGAGTGTAGTCCCCCGTCGAGGAAGCTCAAGGGATTGGGCTAGGCTCTTCGAGACCGGAAGAGGTTTCTGGGCCTGCAGAGTAGATGAGAGCTGTCGACCTCGAGGCCCTCAATACCATGAGGAACCTGCAAGCAGCCCAAAGGGGCGAAAATCTACCCCAGGAATCGGCTGCATGTGGATAGGTTGGATGCCTTGGCACTCTCCTTCCAATACCCCTCACGGCCAAAAGTCCTGCTCTGCGCAGGGATTGTGCTCTTTCTCCTGGGTTGCAGCGAAGGCTCGGAAGGCTCAGGGGGAACAGACCCGGGGACTGGTGGCCCGGGTGGTGGCGGTACTGGGGGCGGCGGCGTTGTGGCTTCGGGTCGATTCGAGTCAGAAGATCCCCTTGATCTGGACGATGGCGGTGGCGGCGGCGGCGATCCGGACTATGGAATCGGTCAGGCGGGCGAATTAGGGGAAGCAGAAATCCTCGCGTGGCAAGTGGAGCAGCCGGGCCCACGCTCCTTGACAGTCAACTGGACCACCAACGTCCCAACCCTCTGTGAACTCGACTGGGGCACCAGTGAAGAGCTGGGAGCAGTCCAATCCAGCGGCAATGACCCCGCCTTGGAGCACACGGTGACTCTGGAGAACCTGGGCGAAGGGGTGACCTACTGGCTGCGCATCACGGCCGCAACCCTTGCAGGGTCTGTTGACACAGAGGGACCTTTCTCGGCGCTGGTGGACGCTGCGGACGGGCGCACAATAACCGGCACCCTGATCAAGTGGCACCCTGTGACCTTGACCTTTGAGGGGCCAGCCTTCAGCGAGGCGGATGAATCCCCGAACCCCTTCCTCGACCGGCGCCTGTGGATTGACTTCAGCGCACCATCGGGAGCCAGCATGCGTGTGGAGGGCTTCTTCGCCGGAGATGGCGCCGGGAGCGGCCTTGGCACAGCCTGGCAAGTGCGCGCGTCATTCTTTGAAGAAGGCACCTGGGAGTACACCGTGCACTTCCGCGTAGGCGCCGGGGTTGCCACCAACCTGAATCCAGCGGCGGGCCAGGCGGGAATGCTCGCCGGACTGGAAGGTCTCTTGCCCATTGGCCCCAGAGACACCCAGGCCCCCGGATTCCTGAGCCTCGGCGCGCTGGAGTATGTGGGCGCACACTACCTCAAGTTCCGGGACGGACCGTACTTCCTCAAGGGCGGCACGGACAGCCCTGAGAACCTCTTTGGTTTCGAGGGTTTTGACGGCACCTGGGACGAGCCCGGGGGCGCGAGCACCGGCGGCCTGCCTTCGGGCTTGCACCGTTTTCTACCCCATGTAAAGGACTTTGGCAAGAATGGGCTCGGGGATGACACAAGTCCCCTCTTCACCTCCAGCACCACCGGCGTTGACTCCCGCGGATTGGTAGGAGCTCTGGATTACCTTGCCAGTCGTGGGGTCAATTCGGCCTATTTCCTGCCCATGAACCTGGGGGGAGATGGACGCGACACCTGGCCCTTCCTCGGCCCCCTGGATTCTCCTTCGGACAAGCTGCACTACGACCTCTCCAAGCTGCACCAATGGAACCTCGTGTTCGCCCATGCCATGCGCCGGGGCATCGCCCTGCACCTGGTGCTAGGGGAAACCGAATGGGGCAATGAGCATTGGCTCGACAATGGACAGCTGGGACCCGAACGCAAGATCTTCTACCGCGAACTGGTAGCGCGCTTCGGACACCACCCAGCGATCAAGTGGAACCTGGGAGAGGAAACCAATCACCAGGTACCTCAACTTGAAGAGTTCGCGGCCTGGATCCAAGAGCTGACGCCCTTCGAGCACCCCATTGCCTTCCACACCCACGGCATCGGACCCAGCGGCGACTACGCGCCTTACAGCAATGTCCTGGGCAGCCCCCTCTTCCAAGCTACCTCGTTGCAGGCCTCACCGGATCACTCCGGCACCATCGTCGAGCGCTGGCGCACGGACTCCGCCGCTGCGGGACAGCCCTGGGTGATCGACTTCGACGAGCAAACCACGGGTCTGACCGACACGAACACCAACTCCCTGCGCAAACAGCACCTTTGGGATGTGTACCTCTCCGGCGGCCAGTTGGAGTGGTACTTTGGCTACCACGACCTGCCCCTGGGCGGAGATCTGCGCACCGAGAACTTCCGCACCCGAGAGGCCATGTGGGACCAGATGCGATACGCCCGGGAATTCCTCGAAGCCCTGCCGTTCTGGGAAATGCAGCCCCAGGACGATCTGATGACCGATGAGCGCCAAGCCTATGGGGGCGGCGAGGTCTTCGCACGACCCGGCGAAGTCTATGCCCTCTACATGCCGGTGTCGGATCTGGCCCCCACACTGAACCTGAGTTCCGCACCAGGAACCTACCACCTCACCTGGTTCGACCCGCGCAACGGCGTCTCCTACCCAGTGGCCGCCCCCATCAGCGGTGGAGCCCCAATCTCCCTCGGTCTGCCACCCTTTGCCCACAGCCAGGACTGGGCGGCGTTGGTTGAGCGCGATTAGTTACAAGGTGCCTCAGTAAGGGGATTCACCCATTCTCCGGGACACCGAGGAACTCCAGCAGCAAACTCGGTGGCCGGGCCACGATGGCACGCTGTCCGTGCACCACAATCGGTCGCTGCAGGAGGCTCGGATCCCGCACCAGCGCTGCAATCAATCCCGCCTCGTCCAAGGACAAGTCCGCTCCTCGCACCCAATCCCGCACGGGCAGGTCCAACTGTTCCCGCAGGCGCTGCAGTTCCTCTGCGGACAGGGGCTTCTGCAAATAGTCCCGAGCAACAAAATCCTGGCCGCTCTGCTCCAGCAATTCCATTGCTGCGCGACTCTTGGAACAATTCGGGTTGTAGATCAGGCAGGGTGCGGACTCGGAGGAAGTGCTCATGGAACAGAGGGTAGATCCTCCCCCGTCTTGTCGCCCGTCCCCAGCAGCCCTTTTCCCCAAAAAAGAAGCGCAGAACCATGAACAGTCTCCGGGACCCGATGGCTTAGGCTGCGATGGTGGAAAGGGTGGATTTTGATGTTCTGGTGATCGGCTGCGGGATTGGCGGGGCCGGGGTGGCCCAGGCCTTGGCGGCGGCAGGGCATGAAGTTCTGGTGGTGGAAAAGAAGGAGCCAGCAGCGGGGACCTCAAGCCGCTCAAGCAAGCTGATCCACGGGGGGCTGCGCTACTTGGAAACCCTGGAACTGCGGCTGGTGCACGAATCCCTGCGGGAGCGCACGATCATGCTCAAGATCGCGCCCCATCTGGTGCGGCTGATCGACTTCCATATTCCTGTGTATGGGGACATGCAACGCGGCCCCTGGACCATGCGAGCGGGGTTGAGCCTCTATTCGCTCCTGGCGGGCTTCAGGAAGGACAGCCGCTTTTGCAGCCTGCCCAGGAGTGAATGGGACGATCTGGATGGCCTGCGCACTGAGGGGCTGCGGGCGGTCTATCGGTATCAGGATGGGTCCACTGATGACGCACTCCTGACCCGCGCGGTGCTGGCCTCGGCGATTGAACTGGGAGCACAGCACTCCCTGAATACGGAGTTGGTGAGGGCGGAATGGAAGCAGGACCGCTGGCAGGTGGAACTCCTGCGAGAGGGCAAAACCGAAACTCTGGGGGCCCGCATCCTGGTCAACGCGGCAGGGCCCTGGGCCGCTGAGGTAGCACAGCGACTGCACCCCGCGGCGCCTTGCCCGCAGGTGGCCCTGGTTGCAGGCAGCCACCTTGAACTCCCCGGAGCCCTGCACAAGGGAGCCTTCTATGTGGAAGCCCAGCATGACCGGCGCGCAGTGTTCGCAATACCCTGGAAAGGACACACCCTGCTGGGAACCACCGAACGCCTCTACACGGGGGAACCGGACAGGATCGTTCCCAGCCAAGAGGAAATCGACTACCTGCGTACGATTTTCCAGAGGCATTTCCCCCAGGCCGACTCCACGCCCATCACCAGTTGGGCCGGACTGCGGGTCTTGGAAAACGGCAAGGGCCGCGCCTTCAAGCGTTCGAGAGAAGTGTTGCTGCCTATCGACGACGCGCACAATCCCAGGGTGCTCTCTATCCTCGGTGGAAAACTCACCGCCTACCGGGCCACGGCAGAGCGCGTCTTGGATACCCTCGCCCCCAGTCTGCCCAAGGCCGAACGCAAGGCGGATACAAGCACCTTGCGCCTGCCTGAGGGCAAGCAGAGCGCTTGACCTGATCACTGCTGCATCAGGGCGCCAGACCGCCCTGCCTCTTCCGCCCGCTTGTCCTCTGAATCCGGAGTTGTCTGCTCTGTCGATTGAATCGCTGAGTTGAGATCGATTAGGCCCCTTGGATCCGTATCTGAAAGATGCAGTCTCAGATCCCAGACAAGACCCAGGTCCAGCTTCAAGTGGCCGCGACCAGGCAGAAAACCCTGTAAGGCTTCTACCTCCCAGAACACTACCCTAGCGCGGTGCACATCCTTGCCCTCTGCGCTGTCCCCCCCTGGCCAGCCCTCGACGGAGGGCGCCGCCGAACCCTGGAGTTGCTCTCAGCACTGGCTCAACGGGTTCCGGTCACCCTCTGCGCGGTGGAAGACCCGGGTCCCCATCACGATCTGCCTGTAGCGGCGAACGCTTTTCAGACGGTACACATCTTCCCTCGCAGCCCCCTGCCTCCGGGAGTCGCTCCCCTCGCAGCCCGACCAGAGCGCTGGTTCCACTCTCAAGCTCTCAAGACCTGGCTGGCAAACCCCGACAACAGTGTCCGTTTTTCTGCTCTGTTCTTGGATGAGCCATGGCTCCTGCGCACGGTGCCCCGGGGATCCCCACCAATTCTCGCGCATCACCACAAGCTGGAAGTGGAACTCGCCCGGGACCTGCAGCATCCCTGGCATGAGCGGTTGCGGGTAGAACGCTTGGAGCGCATGCTGACCCTGCGCGCAAGCACCCATGTATTCGCCAGCCAAGAAGACCGCACCCGTTTCCTCGGGCGCCACCCCAAAGCCAGGGCCCGAGTGCTGCCAGCGGGTGTGGATCCGCGACGCTTCGTGGTGCCCGAAGCAGATCGAGATCGCAACCGACTCCTGTTCTTTGGCAGCTTGAACTACGAGCCCAACCGCCGCGCCCTGGCCGAGCTGTTCCGCGACCACTGGCCCCGCATCTACCAACAGCACCCGCAGTTGGTGCTGGAAGTAGTTGGTGCCGGGGAAGCGCCGGAACTCCGTGGGGAAAAACCCAATGGTGTGGAATGGGTCGGCTATGTGCCGGACCCCCTGCCTTACCTGCAACATGCCAGTGCTCTTCTGGCGCCCATACCCATCGCCGGGGGCGCGCGGCAGAAAATGGTAGAGGCCCTGGCCACAGGCTGTCCCATCATCGCCACCGAGCGCGCGGCGGAAGGCCTGCCCCAGGCCAAGGACTGGCTTCAGTTGACTCAACCCGGAGAGGCCTTCGGACAGGGAGTTCTTGAACATCTGGCCAACCCCGAACCCGGCTTCGAACGAAGCCTGCGGGCGGCGGAATGGGTGCGCACACACTTCAGTTGGGATGCTCTGGCGGGACAGCTCGAAGGCTTCCTGGGCTGAAACCTAGGCAGCCTGATCGGTACGCGCCTGCAACACGCTGGCGTAAACCGCCAACACGTCGTCGGTCATCTCCAAGGTGCTCTTGATCACGTCGCAGGGTTGGATCAGGCCCCTCTTGAATGCATGGATCGCCTCCACCCAGGCTTCTTGATCTCCAGGTTCCACCAAGGTCACGCCCGGATCCTGATCCAGTTGAACCAAGCCGCCAATACGCGAGGCCAGTACCGGCAGGCCGGTGGCTCGGGCCTCGCGAGCGCCGAGGCCAAAGCCCTCTTCCCATAGAGAGGGCACCACCACACCGTCGAGCATCGCCAGAACTTCGGCCCGCCGGGCGGGATGGAAGCTCGGATGCAAGCGAATGGCGGAATGATCCCTAGCCAGTGCCTCGACCTTGCTCACCGTTTGGGAATCTCCGTGGTAGCTGGTGCGCGGCCCATGAATCTCAAGCACGAGATCCGCTCGACCTGCGGCCACAACAGCCTCAGCCAGGGGCAGCACTCCCTTGGAAGGTTGCACGCTGCCTAGCACGCCCAAACGCAAGAGATCATCATCACCGCGCAAGGCGCGCAGACGCTTTGTTTCCAACCCTAGAGATTCGGCTTCAATCCCCAAGGGCATCACCCTCCCAAGGGCATGTGGCCCCGCGCACTCAAGCCCTGCTCGCTGATGCGCTTCAAGCAGAGTGCTGGAAGGGGCCATGATCCGATCCACGAATTGCAATGCCTGGTTCGCATGCAGGAGGCGTTTGGTCAGTTGCTCAGCTGTCTGCGCCAATTCACCATGGGATTCCCCCAGGCACTTCGCGCAGGCATCAGGATCCGGAACCCTGCAAAGATAGTTCGAAACATGCCAGCGCTGCCCCCGAGGACAAATCAGCCAATCGTCATGCAAAGTGACCACCACCGGCAGACCGCGCTTTCGAAGTACATCCAGAGCCCTCGCGCCCCATCCCGAAAGGTGATGCACATGCACCAATTCCGGGCGCAGGGTATCGAGCCAGAGTTCAAGAGCGTCATCACTATTGACTCCCCCAGCAAAGGCAGCTGGCTTGTCCCTCAAGCGCGGCTGCCTGGTGACAGTCACGCCACCTTGATTCAACAAGCGAGCGCCCTGCTCGGCGGATCCCCAAGCCAGGGCACCCACCTCAATTCCCTGCTGCACGAGGGCCTCCGCCAGAGCAGAAGTGTGCACCTCTACCCCCCCCGCATCCGGGCTCCAACCCTGGCCCAAGAAGCCGATCCGACGGGGAAGACGCACGGTCCTCCATCGACCAACTGACCCCAATGGCCTTGAGTCTGGAGCCCTTCAGTGCCCCGAGAATGCCCCGAGCCTAGCTCCCAGACACCAGCCGCAGCCCCGGCCGACCCTCGCGCAGACGCCGGTAGTGGCCCAGCAGGGCATCGATGTGGTCGCCGTGAGAAATCGGCATGGCCTCGACCACGAGGTTCCGGCGGGCTCCATCGCGGATCATGCTGCCCATGGCAACTGATAGGGCGGCGGCATCCCCGGGGGTGATGAAGGTGGTGCCCTCGGGCACCACCTCACGAATGCCCGGCACATCCGAAACAATCATGGGCAGGCCCATGGCGATAGCCTGCAACACCGTCAGGGGCGCGTTCTCGGTCCAGCAGCTGGGCACAATCACCGCATCCAACTCAGCCATGGCCCAGGGAGCTTGCAGGGGTTCGAAAGAACCATGAAACTCTATCCGGGGCGCCAGTCGAGGATCCCAGGTGCGGGCGATGAAGCGCCCGTGGCGGCCACCCACCGGCGTGCCATGCACGCGCACGGACCACTTGCGGTCCCGGTAGGTAGAGTCTTCTGCCAACCGACTCACGGCTCGAAAGATCACGTCAAGTCCCTTGTGGGGTTGAAACTGGCCGAGGAATCCGAAGCGAAACAACTCCTCTCCGTGGGTGGGCGGTGCGTCGTTGAAAGGCCGCTCGTCGATTCCATAACAGAGCACTTCCAGCTTCTCAGTGGGAACCACGATTCCGCGCAGACGAGAGGCAATCGCTTCCGTAGGCGCAATGAAGATATCGGTAGCCTGAACGGTTTCCTGCAGGGCCAGGTCACGTTCCCTGAGGTCAGCCGCCGTAGGAACCAAACCCAAACCGCCAATACTAGCCATGGCGGTCGCCAGGAGTTGTTTGGCACTGCGCAAGGGTTGGGGCCCATCGTATTGACCAAGGGTGCGCACACAGCGGGCGCACTTGGCAGGTTCACTGCCCTCGCATGGTTTGAGGAACGCGTCAAGAAATTGACCGCGGTGACAACTGATGCCAAAATCCGTCAAGGTCACCAACACCTTTGCACCGCTATCCCGGGCCAAGGTCGGCAAGCGCGCTGAGAGTCCCCACAGAAAATGGGTGAAATGCACCACGTCAGGTCTGTGAGACCGAAGAAGCTCATCGAAACAGCGCTCGACGCCCTCGCTCAGATAGCTATCCCGGAAACGCTTGGTGCGAGTTGGCGGATTCGAGACCTCATGCAGGGTCAAGCCATAACGCGTGGTGCTGGTTACGCTATAGCGCTCGGCTTGACCTTCTCGCCTCGGACAAAAGACGCTCACATGATGTCCTCGGGCGGCAAGGCCGACCGCCGCCTGATGAGTGTAGAACTCAGTACCCCACTGTCCGTTGGGGGGGAATCCGTTAGCAACGAAGAGAATCTTCAAGGATCTCGCAGCCCACCGATTTCAAGGCTGCCGGGCGAGTGAATGTCTAGCTCGTGCAGTCTACGGCGCCGCTCCTCCAGGGAGGCTCCCACCCTGCCCTTGGGCCCAAAATAATCCTCAAAACTGGCTGGCAGGCCTTCGGGGAGTTCCACCAGATCCGACCGCGCGGCACGCCAGCTGCGACCAGTGGCACGTTGCTCCAGAAAAATCCAGCTGGCAGCGTTGGGTGGGCGGCCAGGAATGCCAGTCAAGGCCCGCAGCAAGGCGGGCTTGGACCCCGCGTCCATCATGAACATGCTGTCGCTGACAAAGCCCTGCCCGCCCATCAAGACACTGGTCAAGAGCACCGGCACCTCTCCCCCAAGACCACCGTGCAGTTGATCCCAAGGAAAGAACTCCTCTCGCTGACTTGGATCGGACCGGGGAGCCTCCCCATCGATGTTACGCAAATAGGCTGCCATGGAGATCCCGGTCATGCCCGCGGGCCCTGGAGGGTCGCTGCCATGGATCTCCAACAATGTTGGCGCCAAATCCACCAACCCCATCAAGCCTCCTGCTGCGCGGCCAGCTGGAATGCCGGCGGCCTTGCGGGGCCAAAGAACCAATGGCACACCCACATCATGAGAAGACAGCCCTGAGGAAGAATAGAAGACCCCCGCGTCGCCAAAAGACATGCCCATGGATCCCGCCAGGGCGATGGTAGTTTCATCCGGGTCCATGCGCCTGCGTACATCCTGCACCATGGCTCCCAACAAACCATCCAGTCGAGCCAGGGCCGTATCGTAGACGCACAGTCCTTCACCATGGGTACGGGGAGGGTCGGATTGGTTCTGGGAGGCCACCGAGTGATACGAAGGCCAGCGAATTCCGGTGGGCGGGGTCCAATCGTCCTCGGCCCCGCGCAGGAAGGCCTCGTCCATGGGCGGCTCCTTGTCGTTCCAGATGCGCATCAAGTCTCCCACATGCACCCAGGCAAACCACTTTGCTCCCGTGGGCAGGTGATCCAACCAATGCACCAAGCGCTTGTGGGTCAAGTCGATGCCATGGCCTTCCTCGATCGCACCAGAGGATGCCGATCCGCCAAAGGGAATCACATCGTGGAAGCCGGTCGTAAGCCCGCGCAAGCTTCCCAGACGCGGGTTGTCAAGAAACGCGGCGGTGGCCCAACCCTTGGCCAAGAACCGCCGAGCCAGCCGGGGCAGGCGATCGGGCATTGCAGTGCTATAGACCGGCTGGATTACCGTGCCATCATCGAGCACCACCTCGGGTACCAAACTGAGCATGGACTCGCTGCCCGAGAGCAGAGATGCGTGGGACATAACCGGATCCCCGTCGTGGGCCCAAGCGTTGGTCATGAAAATCGCCTCGGGAGCCTCGGAGGAAAGCCAGGGGGTAGTTTCAAACGGCGCTCCAAAGGCGCCCAGATGATCCCGGCGCCAGCCGTCCACGGTGATCAGCAACACACCCTCTCCCAGGCGCTCGGCCTTCTGGTGAGGAGAGCAGCTCAACAACAGCAGGCCAGGGATCAATACACGCAAGGTCATCGAGCCTAGGATCGCCCCCGGAGAGGCCCAGCACAAGCAACAATCAACGAGTCAGCTGGAATGTGGAATCTTCTGGCACCCAGTGGCGCTGACCGTCGTCCCCACGCAGCAGAATCCAACCGGGCCAGGAGTCGATGCGATCATGCACACTTCCTGGGGCCAGATGGGCCTGACGGGAGGAATCAGGCCGGGGTTCGGCGCGGGCAAGAACACCGCCCGCCTCAATCACCATGTATGGGTCCCCGGAACTGTTCCAATTGCGGGCGAGCAAGGGACCGAGAAAGAACGGCTGGAGCAGGGCAACCAGCATGAGCAACTGCGCCGTGCGCCGGCCCCCCCGCATGGCCTCCAGCACCGCCGCCAGGCTAAGGAGCAAGAGCCCCCCAAGACCAATCCAGCCGGCCTCCGCAGGAGTCCATTCGGTCAGCATGAAACCCAAGGCATCGAGCAGGGAACCAGAATCCAATCCAGCCATGCCCGCCTGTGCGCGGGTCAACTCCAAGTCGTGCAGCAGGTCATCGTTGCGCGGATCGAGGGCCAGGGCCGCGCTGAACCAGGCGACAGATTCCTCCGTACGTCCCTCGTGATACGCAACGGTACCCAGGTTGGCACACAGGCGCGACCGCTCCAAAGCAGGAGCAGACTCATCCAGGGCTTCAAGCCAAAGGGTCTGGGAAGAGACCAGATCCCCCTGGCGATAGAGACTGCTGGCCAGATCCAATTCCACACCCTGGGGGGCTGCGGCACTTGAACCGAGGAGCACAAGGAGAAGCAACAGAGAAGAGAACATCTAGATCCCTGCCCCGCGGGCAACCCGCTCAATCATGGTCTTGTCCAGAGGTTGGTTGTCGCCCCCGTGAATCGCAGCGTCGAAGGCCGCGAACAAGGCTTCGAGTTCTTGCCCTCCCGCAGAGCCCAAGAGGCCCGGAGCGCGACCGATCCATGACTGGTCGCTCTGACCCGAACAGGCGCCGAGAAAAGTCGCCAGGGCCTGGCGCTGGTCGGCCGCATTTTCAGCCCTGCCCAAGGCGCGGGACAAACGCCGCGGCGCAGCCCGACGACGACGGGCAGCACGGCCTCCGGGATCTCCCCGGCGGCGCACAAACATGCGCCCCGCAAGCCATGCAAGGGGCAGCAAGAAGTAGCCGACCAGGAGGTTCGATCCCGAAGGACCCTCAGGATCAGGTCCTGTGCGTGCATGGGGATCGATGCCCAGGACATCCGGAGCGTCGAGAACCGGTCCACCAAGGGCAGGATCAAGGCCACCTTCCACCGCTCGCACGCGGATCGGAACCGGATCGCTCTCCAGCAACTCGTAGGCCTTGGACGTCGGATTGAAGACCCACAGGGGAATCGCCGGAATGGCCTCCAGATTGGCGTCCACTGGAACCAACTCCCAGGTCGCCTTGCGCTCCAGGACTCCGGGAATGTCCTCTACCCCAAGAATCCGAAACCCTCTGAAGGAATCCAGCCGGGAGAGGTCCGGCAGATCAAAGAACTCCAGGTTGCCATCCCCCAGCCAGCGCATGGTCAGGTGAATCGAAGCGCCCTGGTCCACGTCTCGGGTGTCGGTTTCCCGGTCCACGCTCAGGGAACCAACGGCTCCGGTCCAAGCGAAGGGGCGCCCCTCTTCAGGAACACGCAGCACCTGCACCTCAAAACGCGGCAGCACAGCGTAGAAGTCCCGAGTCTTGCGTCGGCCAAAGGGACCGGCGTTGCCCACCAACTCGCCGAATTCAAAGATTCCCTGGGCAAAGTCCAAGGTCCCCGGACGGGTGGGCAAGTAACGCCGCTTGAGTTCCACTACATGAAAGACCCCCTTGTCCCGGTTCTCTTCGATTGGGCCGACCACATCCACCCGACTGGATCGGTTGAGACCGATGGTGACCACCTTACGCCCCAGGTTTTCTTGACCAGTGTTCAACTCCAGGGTTCCTGGCAAGCGGCCCCACCAAGGCAAGACCATGCCCGCCGAGGCCACCTGCAGATTTGCATCCCAGCCCGCACGCAGATGCACGCTGAAGGGCTGGCCCTCATAAACCGTCTCTGGCACCTCGGATACCTCCAGAAAACCCATGTCAGCTCCCTGAATGTCACGCACCACCGTCAAAGAGGCGGGCAGCACCTGGCCCAAATGGCCGCGTCCGTTGGAAACCACGCGCACACTCGGCAGCTCGAACTTGCCCTCGCGCAAAGTCTCTACCTGCAGAGTCCAACTCAGAGTGATGCGCCGCACCTGCCGTCCGGCCACGCGGTGGGTGAACTCGGAATACATGGGCGAGGCCGGCTGGGAAATGCGCAAGCCGTCCACCGGGGGCAGGGCTTCCAGAGTGGCAGCCGGGTCTCCCTCGGCAGTGATCACCAGTTGGACATTGGCGCCAAGTTTTGCCACTCCGGTGGAAAGCTGGGCACGCACGCGCACGGGTCGTTGAGGCGCAGCTGAAACGCTGGCCATCAAGAGCAAGCTGAGCAGAGCCGTGGCGATACGGACCAAATGCGCCCTGGGGGGGCACTTGCCGCCTGAGCTCCACTGACCTTGCTGGAGGCTCTCTTGTTTGAGGTGAATACTGGTCAACTGCATGGTCTCTGGAGAAAGTCTTGTTCGTCTGTGCGGAAAGTGGAAGCTACCAGTCCTTGTCAGTGGACCGGGCGCGCAGGCGTGCGAGCCGTTCACGCAGCTCCTCACCTTTCTCGTTGTGTCGTCGAAGTTGATCGAGCAGGCGTTGTTGTTCTTCCTTGGTCAGCAGCCGCTCTTCCGGTTCGGCCTGTTCTTCCCCGTCTCCCTCTTCGGGCTGCTGCTCGGGGTCATCGGAATCCTCCTCATTTTCCTGGGGGTCGCCCTCGCCTTCGGGATCCCCATCGCTCTCTTTTTCCTGGTCGGACTCCTGGGGCTCGTCCTCGGATTTCTCAGAACCCTCGCCCGAAGAGTCGCTTGAGTCTTCGGCTTCGCTGTCCTGGGATTGATCGTCAGAACGCTCTTGACCATCCTCTTGCCTGCGCTCCGCTTCAATCTCGTCCAGCCTATGAAGGCGCTTTTGAATCAGCTCCACATTGGCCCGCGTATCCTCGTTGCGCCAGTCCACGCGCAAGCGCTCCACCAGATGTTCCCGGGCTGCGAGGTAGGACTCTCGGGCCAGGGAAAGAGGATCCGGGGCTTCTTCTTCGCCCGTACCTTGGGTTGATGCGGGAGGCACGGTGAAATTCGGCGCCATGGGGTTGTTCGTTTTTCCCTGAACCTCGGGAATCTGTGCGAAGTGCTCTTCTGCCAGCTCCAAGTCCAGGAGACCCAGCCCATCACAAGCAGCAAGGGACCCGCGCCCAATGGCCAGACCACGAGCAGCCTGCCAGGCCTCTTCCGCTTCTTCCAGAGCCCCGCGCTTGTGATGAGCCAGGCCCTCCAGATTCCGTGCCGCCGACTGCTGGACCCGAGAGCGCCCGGGATCAACCCAACCGGCCAGGGGACTCGACTCCCGGAAGAACAGGCGCTCGCTGAGCCCGCGGGTCCTGGCCTGCCAAGACCGACGCCTGAGACTTGCCTTGTCTTCCTGGGCCAAACGCTTTGCAAGAGCCACGGCCTCCAGATCCCGGCCGTCTTCGAAAGCGGCGCAGGCCTCATCAAAGCCGTCAAAATAGGGGCCTTCCCATGACAGGATGATCTCCTGGGCAGGTTCGGTTGGCTCTGTGTTGATGGGCACAGGTTGTTCCACTTGCTGATCCTCAACGGCCTGATCTTGAACAGCCTCATCCTGACCCCAAGCCAAGGGGGCAAGAACCAGACAGGCCCACAAGCAAACTGTGTTCCTGATGCCCATGGACTTGCAACGACTCACTCTCATGAGGCCACCTCTTCCGCCCTGGACCGGCGCTCGTTCAACAACATGGATACGGCCATGCACGCAATCGTCAGCACCAGAGGCCACTGAAAACGGTCATGGGGTACGCGCTCCATACCCTGATCGTAAACTTGTCCCTCAAGGGTGGAAATCCCCTCGCGGTACAAACGCTCAAGACCCAGTACAGCGCCCTCGACCCCCACATACTTGCCTCCGGTAACCCGGGCCACCTCCTGCAAGGTTTCCGATGCCAGACGGGAGACTACTTCCTTGCCATCGGGGCCACGCACCCAGCCACCATTGGTCATGGGAATCTTGCCCCCGGCCTGTGTACCGACCCCGAGCACATGCACGGCGATCCCGCGACGCGCCGCTTCCACCGCAACTTCAAGGCCTCGACCTCCATGGTCTTCCCCATCGGTAATCAACACGATGGCTTCACTGGCTCCTGTGCGACCATCAAAAAGGTCCAGGGCATCGCTCAAGGCCGCCGCCAGATCCGTGCCCCCCAGGGCATGATCTGCGGGATCCACACCGTCCAAGAACCAACCCAGAGTGCGTAGGTCCCGGGTCAAGGGCGCAATGCGGCGGGCTTCGCCAGAGAACGAAATCAATGCCACTCGATCCCCTGCAAGCTTGGGAAAAACCGATTTGATCTGGCGCTTGGCTTCGTCCAACCGACTCAGGCCCAGGTCCTCCACCAGCATGGACTTGCTCGCATCCAAACAGAACACCAGGTCCACCCCCTGACGTTGAATCTCGCGCAGGGTGAAGCCACGCACCGGGCCCGAGAGAGAAAGACCCGCAAGAACCAACGCCAAGACCGCGCAGTACAGGCGCACCCGCGCCGCCAGCAAAGAACGATCCCCAAAGAACGCCGCCGCGCGCTGGGGGTCCACCATCAAGAGCACATCGGCCTGAGTACGCACGTAAGCCGCCCGGCCCAACAACAACAACAAGGGCGCCAGACCGATCCAAGCAAGATCCAGGGGACGCAAGATCTCGAAACCAAGCAACGCGATCATGGAGTCCTCCTGGCCCAGGAATGACGTGAAAACTGAGCGCAGCTGAACAACAACATGGCCGCCAGAATCCAAGAGCGATAGAGGTCAAAGTGCTCGGCCTGAGTCTGCTCGATGCGCGGGGTGCGTTCCAGCCGTTCGATCTCCGCATAAGCCTCTTCCAACTCGGCCTCGTCCTGGGCATGGAAGAAGCGAGCGCCAGTAACCTTGGCCAAGGCGGGCAGGAGTTTGACTCGCACGGGAGTATTAACCCGTCGGCGGGTCACAGGGTCATAGCGAGTCACCACTCGTGGACCTGCAAAAACCGCGTAGATGCGCACGCCCTTTTCCATCGCAAGCCGCGCGGAATCCATTGGATCGATCAGACCAGTGGTGTCTTCCCCGTCGGTCAAGATCACCACCACCTTGGACTTGGCTTCACTCAGCTCCAGCAACCGTACAGCCTCGGAGACCGCAAGACCGATGCTGGTACCGTCCAGGTCCCGGCGCTGCTCCACATCCAAATCCTTCAGAACTCCCGAAATGGCTCCCGCGTCCAAGGTAAACGGACACAGCAACTCGGTGAACATGGCAAAGCCGACCAGGCAGACATTGTCCGCAGCTCCTTCCCGGTCAGTCATACGCCGCACGGCGAAGTCCCCCACCGCCCGCTTGGCAATATCGAAGCGCCGTTCGCCTGAGCCCTCTTGCCCCTGTTCCATGGAAGTGGAACGATCCAGGAGAAGCACGATATCCACCCCTTCATTTTCGCTGGTCAGGTAGATCTCCCCCTGAAGGGGCCGCGCCAGGGCGAAAAGCGCACAGGCCAAAGCCGCCACTTCGAGGGCCAGAGGCAACCAGGAAAAACGCACACGCCAGGTGCTGGGCAACTCATGGGCGATCATCGGCGCCCGGGCGGGAATCGCACGACGACGTTCCCTTGCGAGCCAGGCCACCAGGGGCAGACCCAGGAGCAGAGGAAGGAACCAGGGATCCGCCAGGGACACCCCAAGAAACTCCACTTGACCTTGTGCCAGAGTGCGGGTGGGCTCTTGGATCAAGATGCCGATCATGCCACGGCCTCCGTCGTTTGAGCCCTGGCAAGAAGAACTTCGACTCGCTCAAGGGCATCACTCAGGGCCATTTTGGAGGGCTGCACCTGACCGAATTCCAGGGTGTCGGCCCAGGCCAAGAGTTGCTGGGCGTCATCAATGACAACCAGGTCGATTCCCCCACGTGCGCGCACATCTTGAATCCAGTCCTCATCGATCATGCCTTGGCGCGGCACGCATTGTTCTGTGTCGATGGATTCACGGATGCGTCCGGAGAGAGCCGCAGCAAAATCACCAGAATCGGCGCTGCCCGCAAGCAGCGCTGCCAGATCCACCGGAGGCACCGGGTTGGATACCTGAGGCTCCGCCCGCCCCCGGCGCAGAAAGTAGGCCCCAGCCAGAATCAAGGGCAGCAGAGCCAGGTACCACATGCCCGCAGCAGAGGAGGTCGCTTCGGTCGGGGGCGCAATGGGTCCACCCAGGGGACGCGGTGCATCCTCAGCAGGTCCCAGATCACCAATCACCTCCAGGTTTCCAGCCAAAGCCGTTAGTTTCAGGCCGCTGGAGAGAGAAACCTCAAGCCCGGGCAAGGCTCGGTCCCCCCCCTCAAGAGAGAAGAGAGACCACTGGATGCGAGTGCTGGCCCGCTCCCCATCCCGAACACGGGCCACCTCGGGCCCACTGAGCAGGACCCAGGTGTCATCCGAAGGCTGAGCGAGACTCTCCAGATCCACAGCCTCGTCCACATCATGCTCCACAACCAAGGTCCAGGTCACGGGCTGACCCACCTGCACCTGGACGGGCTCCGCATGCAAGGTGGCCTGTTGCAGACACAGGGTGAGAACCAGCAAGCTCATTTTGCTCGCCCCGTCCGCGCCATGCGCAATCGAAAGAAACGCAAGATCGGCGCGGCTAGATCTTCGTCCAAGGAAATGTCGATGCGCGAAGCCCTGGATTCCCGCAGAGCTCCGTGAATCTCAGCTTTGCGCTGCTCGGCAGCCTGCTGCCAGCCTTCGCGTACACCCCTGTCCGCAGCATCGATCCAGTTCCAATCTCCCCCATTGAGATCCTCGATGGCAAAGCGGCCAACCTTGGGGAGACGCACCTCGAAGGGATCCACCAAACGCACGCCGATCACATCATGACGCGCTGCCAGCGCACGCATGGCCCGCACCCAACCGCGCCCACCTGCGTCAGCGAAATCCGAGAAAATCAAAACCAACGAACGACGGCGCAAGGCACGCAGAGATCCCTCAAGAACGCGCTTCAGGTCCCCCGGCACATCGAAGGGCTGAGCCACCATCACCTCACGAATGAGGCGCTGGATGTGGCGCGTAGATTTGCGCGGGTCCAAGTGCAGCCCGGGCTCTGGGCCATAAAGCGTCAAGCCCACCCGGTCCTGATTGCGCGCTGCCACCTTGGCAAAGAGCCCCACCAATTGAGCCGCCGCTTCACGCCTGGACCAGCGACGGGTTCCAAAGCCCATGCCGAGGCCTTGATCCACAAGGCAATGCACGCTGAGCTCACGCTCTTCACGGTAACTCTTGATGTGCGGCTTGCCTGTGCGCGCGGTCACATTCCAATCGATCCCGCGCACATCATCCCCGGGCACATAGGGCCTCACCTCTTCGAACTCGATGCCCTGCCCACGAAAGACGCTGCGATACCCACCGGTCAGCGCAGTGTTGACCAAGCGATGGGTGCGCAACTGAAGCTGACGAACCCGAGCTGCAAACTCCGGCGCCAAACTGCCTTGGTGGACAACCTTGGGGCTCTTCGATGTGGACTCTGTGACGGGCACAATTGAGGGGGCGAGCAGAGTTCAGGGAACTGGCACAGTCTCCAAGAAGCGTTCGATCAAATCATCCGAGGTCACGCCCTCGGCCTCCGCTTCGTAGGTGGTCAGGATGCGGTGACGCAGGACCGCAGGAGCGATCGCCTTCACATCCGCCGGAATCACATAACCTCGATGGTCCATGAACGCACTGGCCCGGGAGGTCAGAGCCAACCAGATCGATGCCCGGGGACTGGCACCGTATTGCAAATAAGGGGCCAAGTCGCCCAAGCCCACACTCGCGGGATCGCGAGTCGCCTGCACCAGGTTGACAATGTAGCGCCCCAGACGATCATCCAAATGAATGCGGTCCACGATGGCGCGGCTCTTATTGATCACATCCAGAGTCACCACTCGACTCACGCTGGTCTTTGGCGCAGTGCGGGACATGCGGTCCATGATCTCAAGCTCCTCTACAGCGGAGGGATAGCCCACCACGCTCTTGAGGGCAAAGCGATCAAGCTGAGCCTCGGGCAAGGGATAAGTACCGTCCTGTTCGATCGGGTTCTGGGTAGCCAACACCAAGAACGGCTGGGGTAATTCCATTGTCTCGCCGCCAATAGAAACATGACGCTCTTGCATGGCTTCCAACAAGGCCGACTGCACCTTGGCGGGGGCACGGTTGATCTCATCTGCCAAGACAAAGTGCGCGAAGATCGGTCCGCGGCGCACGCTGAAAGTGTGCTCACGTGCATCGTAGACCTCAGTCCCCACCAAGTCTGAAGGCAGAAGGTCCGGAGTAAACTGCAAGCGCGAGAAACTCGCGTCCACAGCGTCCGCCAGACAGGAAACCGCCAGGGACTTGGCCAGTCCCGGGACGCCTTCCAGCAGCACATGACCACCGGTGAGCAAGGCCAGGGTCAGGTCGCGGCAGAGTGCCTCCTGCCCCACCAAGACCTCACCGAGAGAGGCCTGAAGATCGGCGACCCAGGAACTCGCCTGCTGAATTTCCTCAGGGGAGACATCGGTGGACACATCGGGCATGGCAGGGGTCGGGGCTGGCTGGGGCATGGATTGGGCAAAGAATGCTTGTGGAGCCGCACAGGGTAAACGCAGAGCTACGCCCCCACCTAGCCTGGGTTGGAAAGACCCTTGTAGAAGTCCCGCAAATTCACCGCTGGTCACCTGCGAATTGCTCGCGAAAGGCGTTGCGCACCCGCAGGGTCTCACGGGCGTAAAGCAGTGCAGGGCTCATGGACCGCCCCGCACGGTGACGGATCTCTTGGCTGGCGACCCACAGTTGATAGGACCCAGCTTCCTGAGACCACTCCAACAACCGCCCGCGCCCAGTGTTGTAGGCCACCAGCAACGCCTCCGCGTTCCACTCCGGGGTGGAATCTCGCAGCCAGGCCAGGTGATTGCAGCCCAAGGCCAGGTTGAGGGCATCATCATGGAGCAGAGTGTCGTGGTCAGGAGCCTCGAGGCCCAAACGCTCGGCTGCATCACTGGCAGCAGTCAACATCAATTGCATCAGACCCAAGGCGCCAATCGAAGAAACCCTGCCACTCACCCCGCGGCTTTCGGACCACATGATTCCCGCCACCAGGCTCGGATCCAGGTCTTCTTTCTTGGCTGCCTCGAAGATCGCGGGCCAACGCTCGCCAACCAATCGTATACCCCGTTGTTTTGAGTAGTCTTCGACAATGGCCCGGACAATCGGACGACCCTGATCATCATGCACCAACCAGCCCACGGCCACCAGCAAGCTGCACAGGATCAACAACCTGGTCAGGACCCGCCGGGCCGAATTCAATTGCCGCGGCGCAAAGATTGTTCCAGGGTCTGAATCCACAATTCACGATCTTGAGCCTTACGAGGGAGTGGGTCCAACTCGCCTCCCAAAAAAACTTCCAGTTCCCGGCGCGCACGCTCTGCCAACCAAGTTTCCTCCCTGCCCAGGACAGTCAAAAGAAACGCAGGCACCGTGCTATTGGCATTCTTGAGTTCGAACTCGGCCGGTAGGGGCGCGGACATGACGCGGGCCTCGCAAGCTGCACGGAACCATGAGAGTGCATCATCACGACGCACCGTATCCCACCATGACCACCAGGCTGCGGTGGAGTCGGGCTCGTTCCTGAAGTCCACGCAGGACAGCACACACAGTTCGTGCAAGAGGGCCAGGTTCTTTGGCTCTTCCACGCTCAGGCGAATCAATACGGGGGCCGCTTCAGGGATTCGCTGACGTGCCAGAATCAGCGCCGCGCCTTTGCGCACCTCAAGGGAACTGGAATTGAGAGCGCTCATGAGGGTAAAGTGCGCCGAACTTCCAAGGGCCATCAGCCCCTTGCGACCTGCTTCGATCAAACCCGGATCGCGCCCGGTGCGCAGCATGGAAAGAAAGATCTCGGAGGTGCGCGGATCGGCCAGCGCAACCAGACCCTCAGCGGCGGGCAGACGGTAGCGCCCCCCAGGCTCGGTCAAACTGGTCAGCAGAACATCCCTGGCCCGCAAGCCACCAATCTGCCCCAGAGAACGCAGGGCCTGGGCACGTACCGCCGGAGTGCCGCTTCCTGCGCGAATAGCTATGGCCTCCTGAGCTTCAACTATCCCGTTCTGTCCAGCCGCCCGCACAGTGGCCACCTCCACGGCTTCATCACTATCATCGAACAGAATCATCAACAGATCTACATCTGTCATTGCACCCCTCTTAGCCAACAAGCCCGCGGAGATTCCGCGCAAGAGGGGGCGGGAATCGCCGGCCGCAGCACGTTCTCCCGCAGCTCCTCCTAGACTGATCAATGCCGAAATCGGCAGCGCTGCCTCCACATCAAACTTGTCGTGCAATAGGCCGATCAGGTCCTTGCCCAGACCATCTTGAAAAGGCCCCTGCTCCTTGTCCGCATGCAAGCCACCGCAAAATTGAACCAGCTCGGTCAAGCGTCGGGAGCGCTGATTCCAGTAGCGTTCCTCCGCAAGCAGGTCCATCAAGGACCGCACATGGTCTTCCCCAAGAGCCCCAGAAACCAATCGCAAGTTCTCCAATTCAAGCAGGCCCAGGTCCCGATCGATGGGACTCTTTTCGGCCATCCAGGCCAACACCAACTCGGCTGTCTTCTGTGCTCGAACAACAACGCTGACTGCTGGGGAAGCGTAGGCCTCTCCTTCCGCGCGGACCAGACCTATGCGATCCCCATGGATGTCCTGACGATAAAAGCGCTGCCAGCGGTAACGCTGCCGCAGCGCATCCAATGAGGCAAAAGTGCGCTCAAACCATGGGGTAGCCGATCCCGGCCCGTAGACAAAGGTCTTTTTCTGCTGACCCACACTCAGGCTCAAGGCGCGACCACGAGCATGCTCGGCGCCCCACACTCCGGGCAGCCGCTGACCTCCGAACACGCCGGTTCCCTGGAGCATTCCCATCATCTCCCGAGCATCCTGCGCGGACAGATAAATCGGTTCGACTCCAGCATCCGGCGGCGCCTGATCCAGCCAGGCGGGACCAAGCAAACTGAACCCCTGAGCGCGCGCACGATCCATGCAATCCACTCTCAAGCGCAGGACATCCGAGGCCTGAATCGGCAAGATCGCCCGTGAGGCCCGGAAGCCGCGACGGTTCTCGCGCCACCACTTGATCCAGGTACCCGCAACCGCACCAGTGCTCTTGCTGGTAATCATCTGCAAGCGCCGCACGGCCGCGCCTACCAGCGCTTCGCGGTCCTTGAAAAATACCTGCCCTGCAATCAAGGAAACCAACTGATTGGGAACGACCGAATCCAACCAGGGGCTCTCGCTGGGGTTCTCGTCACGAAAACCAATCCCCGCCAAGGCCAAGGCACAGGTCCCTGCCACGAAAGGATCTTTGACGTTCATGCCCCGCAGCAAGGCATCTACATGACCCGGCCCGAGCAAGGGTGTTTGGCGCGCATCCTCGCGCTCCACCAAAGCCAAGACCGCGTAGGCCGAAGGACGCAGAATCCAACGCTGGCCAAACGCACGGCGCATGAGTTCAACTTCGATCGTCTCGCCATTGAAACGGGCCATGAACGCCACCACCCGCCGAGCAACCTTGGCTCGCGGATCATGCAGATGTTCAAGCAGAATAGGAACCGCCGCCGCATCACCCGTACCCGCAATCAAATCCGCTGCCCGCCAACGTGCATCTGCGCTGTCTGACTTGAGTGCCGGCAACAAGAATGGAATCCACTCTGGCCTGGGCGCCTCCTTGAGGAGGTTGTGAGCCGCCGCACGCAGACTGTTCTGGGGATGATCGATCAGGTGGGCGAGCAACTCTGGATTCGCCCGCACCGGATCCAATTGGTGCAACATGCGCAACAGGATGCCCCCCACCGAACCAGGGGTGCGGGACGACAGACGCTGGGCCACAAGATCCCGATCGCGCCCCTCGCTAGAGGCCAAAAAGTAGCGCCCGGCCACCAGGACCGTGGGGCCGTGATCGCTGGCAAGAGCCTCAACGCATACCTCACGCCCTTCAGGCCCCATACCGAGCAAACTCTCAAGAGCCTGATCCAGCAGCGAATCATCCGTCCGCCGATGCCGGGCCAACTCTGCAAAAATCACATGGGCGGCGGCACGCAGGGAACCCCTGTGAACTCCTTGTATCAGACCCGCCTCGCTGGTGCCCTCTGGGTCACTCACACCAACCTTGTACCCCGGCAGGTCCAATCCTCCCGCTTCTCCTCCGGGCAGACCAGCCCTATCAGGAATGCGGAACAGACGATGAGCCTGACAGCGCTCACAATGCTCTTCCTGCAGACCTGTCGGGCTGTCCCACTTGATGGGCAGGTCGGTCTTCTTGAGGCTACATATGGTGCAAACCAGCGCGGGCTTCTCAGTCTTGACCGCCCGACTACCAGAACGCTCCTGGCCCACAGGTGTGACCACCGGTCGCCCCGGCAGGGGCTTACGCGCCCCCCTGCTAGGCAAGTCGACTTGAGCGTGCGCAGAACCGACCAGTAAGGCCAGCATGAGAGTGGTTGTGGAGACGAGGCGCATAATGGTCACCGTGCTACCCACGGCAGCCCCGCAGGATACCGAGAGCAGGAGGAGAGGGTGGCCGCCAGGGGCCGAGCAGTCCGCCCCCTACGCCCCCAGGGCTCTTGGGAGGGTCAAGACAATGAATTTCCAGGGATTTCCATTCCCACCTGCCAGTCCTAAACCTCACCTGCCAGTCATCAGGGCGCCAAGAGCGGCCCGCAGGCCGTGGCCAGATCACGCGCCAGATGAAGATCAGTCTGGCAGACCTCGCGTGCCAGCAGCAACAAATCCAAGTCCCGCTCCAAGTGGTCCAGGCCCTCTGGGTTGTTGCCGGTTTGACGCAGGCCCGCCAGATCTCCCATTCCCCGCCGTCGCAAGTCCTCTTCAGCGATTTCGAATCCATCACGGGTCTGGATCAACATGGAGAAACGCTCCTCCGCCGCGGCTGCTCCCACCAACAAACACCAGGACTCAAGGGGCCCGCGTCCCACGCGCCCGCGCAACTGATGCAATTGAGCCAACCCCAAACGATCCGCCTGCTCGATCACCATCACGGTGGCCGAGGGCACATCGACGCCAACCTCGATCACCGTTGTCGCCACCAACAAGCCGACATCTCCCCTGCGAAACCTTTGCAATCGCCATGAACGCTCCTCCGCCGGGACCTTTCCGTGCACGAGTTCCACCCCAAAGCCGCTCACCCGCTTGTCATCACATAACTTCGAAAAGCGCGCTTCCGCTGCACCGGGCGCATCGTCTCCGTCCCTGCCAATACGCGGACAAACCCAATAGACCTGCTCCCCGGCCTCCATGCGCTTCGCCAACCATGGAATGATCGAACGGGTCTTGGCGCCGCGCACCCAGCGTGTATGGACCTCACCACGCCCAGGCGGCCCTTTGCGTAGTGTGACCACCTCCAAGTCCCCATAGACCGTCAGGGCCAAGGTGCGCGGAATGGGCGTGGCCGTCATCAGCAGAAGGTGGGCGCCCTTGCCCTTGTTCATCAGGGCCGAACGCTGACCTACACCGAAGCGCTGTTGCTCATCGATGATCACCAGATCCAGGCAATCGAACTCAACCCCCTTCTGAAAAATCGCATGGGTCCCAAACAGAACGCCCACTTCACCGGTGGCCAGGCGTCGAAGAATCTGCTGCCGCTCTTCCCCGCGTACACGACCGGTCAGGAGAGCATGCCCAATCCCCACGGCATCGAGCAAGGGTGCCAATCCCATGTGATGCTGCTCTGCCAGAACCTCGGTAGGCACCAGAAAGGCAACCTGCCCCCCACCTTCAACCACCGCAAAGGAACATAGCGCCGCCAGAGCGGTCTTGCCCGTGCCAACATCCCCCTGCAAGATGCGGCGCATGGGAGTGCGCCGCCCAAGATCGCGGACCAAAACCTTCCAAGCCTGCTGCTGGTCAGGTGTCAACTGAAAGGGTAGGCGACTTCTCAGTTCCCTATCCAATTCAGAACTCACCTGTACTGGCCGCCCGCCACTCTCCTCCGCGCCCGCCCGGCGCGCCGCCAGTTGGGCTTGCAAAGCCAAGAGAGGAATCAAGGCCAGCCGCCGCCGGGCCGCCTCAAAAGCCACCCGCGAACGGGGCTCATGGGCGGCTTGGACTGCCGTGGGCAAATCGGGCAGATCCCCCGCAGCAAGCAGGTTCTCGGGCAAGGGCTCCTTGATCTGCCCCCCCACCAAGCGCACTGCCTCTTTACAGATTCCCGCCAGCACATGATCGGACATTCCTTTGGGAGCGGGGTAGGTTCCCATCAAGACACCCGGAGCGGGAAGCGGATCGCGCTCGGTGCCAATCTTGGGGCCCAGAAGTTCAGGGCCCTTGGATGTGCTGCGAGCCTCGCCACAGAGTTCGATTTGGTCACCGACCGCGCAACGTTCACGGATCCAGGGCTGATTCCAGAAGCTGGCTTGTGCTTCCCAGCCCCCCGCATCCAAACGCAGAACTACGCGGCTTTGCTTGCCCCGCATGCGCACGAGCTTGACGGCCAGGACGGAACCCGAGACGCGGACCAGCCCAGTAGTGGGGAGTGGTCCTTCAGTGTGCTGGGCAGGCCACTCGACTATGGAGGTTGGAGTGAGTAAGCAGAGATCTTCGAGAGTGTCGAGTCCAACGCTTGAGAGCAAGCGGGCTCTGGCTGGCCCGATGCCTCCCACCAAGGTTGTGGCCCCTTTCGGTGTTGGAATTTGACCGCTCATCTTGATCCGGGCAGACTTGCCCCGCTCCGCACAAAGATACGCCCATCCAGCAATCCGCGCACCTCTTGACGAAAACAAATGCCTGGCGCCTGAGCTGAAGCCACCATTCGCTACTGGCGATTCCAAGCGCACAGCCGATTTCAAGAGCACACCCCACGGGCAATGGTTCACCGTGCCCTCTGGTTTTCCAACACCAAGAAGGACCAGTGGATGGGTAGGGTACAAGCTTGAGCAACGAGTCCATGCCCCCTCCCCCTCCCCCCTCCGCAGACCCTGCCCTGCGCCGCATTGACCCACTCATCGCCTTCATAATCCTCTTCGGACTCGCCCTGCGCTGCTACTTCGCCACCCAGAAGGGGCTTGTGCTCGACGAGTTCCACTCGGACTTCCATGCCAGTCGTGCCGGCCTCAGTGCGCTCTTGGAAAGCGTCCGGGCGGACAACCACCCGCCTCTCTCATTCCTGCTGATCAGCCTCTCACGGTACCTCCTGGGGGACAGCGACCTGTTCCTCCGGGTGCCTGCCCTGCTCGCCGCGGGAATCGAATTTGGTTTTGTCTGTCTGATTGCACGGCCCTTCGGAAAGAACGCCATGCGTCTGGCACTGGCCCTGGTGGTCTTGAGCAGCTTGCACCTGGACCAAACCTCCATGGCGCGCATGTACGGACCTCTTGCAGCCTGCATCACCGGCGCCACCTGGGCCAGCATGAGACTGCTCCGGGGACCCAGCAAACCAGCCGCCCTGATCGGGGCGCTTTGTGTGTGGGGCGCTCTTGGACTGCACTATTTTGCGGGACACTACCTTCTGTGGTTGGGAATAGGGAGCCTGGTAGCCGCCTGGCAGGCGGGAAGCATGGAGAGTTTTGTGCGGCGAATCCGTTGGCCTCTCGCTGCTGTCCTGCTAGCAAGCCTGCCCTGGTATTCCACGGGGTTCGTGGAACAACTGGGGCACGGACTTCCACCAGGGGGAGACGACTTGAGCGTACCTGGCCTGCTCGAGGCCTACGCCCATCTCTTCTTCCTCAACCTCCGTCTTGGGGGCGAGTTCGGCAAAGGAGCTTTTCTCCTGGCGAGTTTGGGGATTCTGACCTTGGCGGGAAGCAAGGCTCTCTCCTGGCGCAGTGAAGAACCCAAGCTGCAAGGCAACACCATGGTGCTCGCCTGCCTGGCCTGGGTGGTTCCCCTCTGGACCTTTGGGGTGGCGCAGTTCATGCCGCGCTCGGGATTCACCTGGCACTACATCCTGCCTTCGATCGCGCCCATGGCGGTGCTGGCGGCAAGTGGAGCGAGCAGAAAGGGAAAGCGTTGGACCTTGAGCGCCTGTGTGATGGCAGCGCTTGTGTTGAGCCTGCTCAATGTGGATTCCCACGGTACGGAAGACTATCCCGGCGCGGTGTCACTGGTGCGGGATCAGTGGCAGACGGGAGACGCGGTGGTTTGTGTGGAATACCAACCCCCTTGTTTCCCCACCGGGCGACCGTGGGACAGGTACAGGAAACAACTCGATGCCCCACAAGACGCTCGCCTGGAAACCAAGGGAATCCACCTGGCTCGGCCCCAAGACCTGCAGCAACACGAGCGCATCTGGCTGATGCACTCTGCCCTGCCGGAGTCAGTCGACCTGCGGCGGCAGCTCGAGGACTATGGCAAAGCCGAAGAGACCTGGTCGTTCGGTTGGAGACCGCAGGTCACACTCTTCAGACGACACTGAAGAACCGAAGTCAGCAA
Source organism: Planctomycetota bacterium (assembly GCA_012960475.1). Taxonomy (GTDB): domain Bacteria; phylum Planctomycetota; class UBA1135; order UBA1135. The sequence continues at coordinate 40,949 of DUBE01000046.1, read as the reverse complement.
CAAGCTAGGGCGCGAGCACCGTACGCAGGAGATCTCTTGCACGCTCTCCGCCTAGCCCACGACCAAGCAGGTCCCGCTCTTCGCTGGTGAGCTTCCACACCAAGAGACCTGCTCCATGAACGCGAGCACCGTGGCCGAGGGCTTCCAGCAGTTGAGCCTGGCGCTCGGCGTTCACGGGATTCCCACCAACTGGAGCCCCGCCATCCGCGCCCGGCCCGCGAGCGGCATAGAGGGTCGCCCTAAAACCGGAAGGGGCAATCCAAAGGGGCAAGCCCAGTTCCTCTGCGCGCTGGTCCGCTGGAGAAAGGTGCTCTACAAACAACTCCTTCAGCCGCCAGAGAGGGATCTGGCCCTGGTCGGTGCCCTCGAATACTGGAAAGAGACCGCCTGCCAGGGCATCAACCTCTGGCCAAAGGTCAATCAAGTCGAAGCGGCGTATATCTTCGGTGGCCAGCACAACGCCCCCCTTGAAGGACGCCCGCGCGGCGCTGATCGCCCGGGTCCAACCCGCTCTCTTGACGCGCTGAGCCTTGAGTTGCCACTCGCCCGGTTCGGAGTGCTCCTCATCAAGACGAGTCACGAGGGACTGGCCCAGGTCATACCCAATGGAAACAACCCGCGCCCCGGACGCCTCGGCCATGAGGGCCGCATGAGTCGTGCTGGCAGCAAGTTGATCGTACAAGTCCTTGCGCTGCTCGTCGAACACTCGTACCAGGCGCGAAGAAGGCACCCCCGAATGAGACGCAAGGACTGTAGGCCAAAGTTGAACCTCAAGCCCCAGAGCCCGCGCCTGAGCGCTGGCCGCCAGCCAACTCGCATCGCCAAGAACACTGCCGAGGGCTCGCTGGGGTTGCCAGGCTCGGCCCTGCCCGGGGTCGGGATCAAAGCAGAGGTCGTAGGCCAAAGCGATAGTTGTGGCGCCGGCGGCGAACAGGTTCTCAAGTGCAGCGCGCCCTGCCCTGGAGCCTGGATCCCCATCGGCGCGCAGAAATGCTCCGCGTGGGGTGGCTTGGAACTCGATGCTCGCAGGCTCCCCTCCGTGCAGGCCTGCAAGGTGCTCGCCAAACTCCGCGAGAGAAGTCTCGGGATCGCGGTCCCGAAGCCGACACCACTCGATCAATTCAGCGCGCAAGGGCCTCAAGAGGTACGGCGAATGGCGACCGGAGGCGTCATCGGTGATCAACTCCTCAAGGGTCGGACGTTCAGGATGATTGGCCAAGAGCCCAAGACGCTCTGACTGATGCAGGCCTGCGCACCAGGCACTCATGGCGTCGAGCCACCAAGCTGGACTGGCGGGCTGGTTTGCAAAGAGCACGGCCCAGGCGAGATTGCGGCCTCCGTCGGTGGGGCTGCCCGGAGGCAAGAGAACCTGTAGCGTACGAGTAGGTTCATCCGCCTGAGCCAACTCGGCCGGCCAACCAACTGCTGGAACGCTGCTCGAAGCGTGGATTCTCCAAGCACCGCTGGGCTCGCCTGTGATCGTCGCGGCCCGCTTGAGTGCCGCGGCGCAGGCCAACCCGTAATCAATGATCTCGGCGTGGCTTACCCCAGGTTCGCTGGTGCCGGTCAGGTTTGGAGCCAATTGCCCATGATCGACCAGGCCATCGCCCGAGTGACTGAGGTCACCATGAACAGAACGACCCTCATCAGAACCAGACCCCGGTAATGTGCCTCGGTCCACAATGGTCCACTCACTCCCGCCCCTCTCCAAGTCAAGACGTAACCAGGGTCTGCCCCGAAGAAAGACCAGTCCTTCACGCCGCCAACCGGGGCGCAAGTTGGGAAGCGCGGACAAGAGGCGCTTGGGATTCGACCCGGCCACCACGGTCAAGGGAAGGTGATCGCGAAGGGGATCGATGCACACCAAGATCAGGCAGCAGTCCGCGGCAGAAGCCAGGTGGGGACCCAGGTGGAGCTGTCCGCCTTCTTCGCGCAGGGCACCGGCGGCGGGCAAACTCGCGAGTTCTCCTGCAGAGAAATCACAGAGCAGCATGCGGCCGGCATGGGAGCGCGCAGGTTGGGTGACCTCGCCACGTGAGGTCGATCCCCTGGGAGCGTCTGCACCCCCGCCAATCCAGCGCACATCGAGGCCTCCGGCATAGGAACCCCAACGCGCGAACTGGGCCTGGGCCGCAAGAGACGCGAATTCTGGCCCCTCCACGTCGAGCGCCCCGGCGCGATAGAGATTCTGCCCGAGCGCCAACGATCCAGTCTCTCGCACTTCCAGCCGCCTGTCGCAGGCAGCGAGGAGCAACAAGGACAAGACCCATGAATGACGCAGCACGGGGGCAGCCTAACGAGAGGGCCTCGAGGAAACCCCATCCCAGTCCCAAGATCCGACGGGCAGAAGCAGCGCTCAGGAGGCCCAGGATGAGGGCAGCGGTCGCGATCATCGCTCAGCCTCACGAATCAAGGGTGCGCAAACCCGACAGGTCTGGGCAGGCCGGATCGTCTCCCCACACCCGTCGCGTCTTCGCATCGATCCGCGCAACCAGCTCCGGATCCAGGTGCTTCTCCCAATCCCGGGTCGTTCCCGCGCGGAAAAAGGTGGACGGGTCGAAGTGGAAGCTGCCAGGGCGCTTCGTGATCGCCCGCTTCATGGTCTGGAACTCCGTGCTCGCGGCGATCTTCGCGCAACGCTCGGGGGAAAGGCGAGTTCCGGGACGGAGGAATGAGACCAACGCCTCGACCGACTCGACCTTGCGCTCTACGAGATCCTCATATCGCATGACGAGGACCTGATCAGGAGCGATGCGCGCGTTGCTCCTGCGCAGCCACCCCTGGACGTGTTTGTGGTAGTCCCCGAAGTAGAGGTCGCCAGAGACAAACCGCTCGATGAACGTGGAAAGGTCAAGGTCTTCCGGCACCTGCAAGAGCGGGTGACGCTTGTAGAAGAAGTACTGGGAAACCGCGGCGCCGCGCGGATCGCGTATGACTACGACGAACTTCGAGCGCTTGTGGACGCGCCGCACAGGCAGGTCCTCGACCGAGCTGTGGACATACCAAAGGCGCTCCCGGCCCTCGGTCGCGCGGCAGAACTGCTCGAAGCGCGCGTAGCCCTCCTGGGAGACCATCACCTCGGGCCACGGGACGCTGTGGTGGCCGATGTCTCCGCTGGCAATAGGGTTGTCCTCGGGGTAGTCACCCAGGGCACGCAACACCTCCACAACGAACTTCTTGGTCAAGTGCGTCCCAACTTTCTGATGGGTGCAAACGAACAAGTCGTGCTCGTCGGTGTCCCAGGTGCTCTGAAGGGCGTCGACCGCCTCGGGCGCGATGAAGGGCGGCAGCATCGTCCCGGCGTGCCTATGATGCAGGTAGCCACCCTCGGACAGAGTGCGGGGGGTGCCCACGGTACGCATCGCCGCGCGTTGGAGCTGCCCCACGCCTTGCGCAATTGAGCTACGAGAAGACTCGTCGGGAACGGATGAGCAAATACTGGCTTGGAGCATTCTGGACCTTGGGGGTGGTGGAAACTGGGGTTCCCTTGTTCCTGCGCTCCCGGGCCCCGTTCGGACAAGAATCCACCAATAACCCGGGCGGCTGGTCCTTGAGGTCCGTCCATGATGCCCTGACGCTGCTCACCACAGCCGGGTTCGCCAGGGCAGGCGGACCTCGTCCCGCCCTGAAGACGCGGGTCACTTCAGCGCGCCTTCTTCCCCGTCATCACCAGCCCTTCGAGCGGGATGGACAGGATGAACGCAGTGACCGTGGTCGCGAGCAGGCGCGCGTCAGCGCCGTAGCCGGAGTTGTCGCGATTGGGCTGGTAGGCGAAGGTGCCGTCGGCGCACTCGGCCAGGAGGAACCACCAGCGGTTGGCCCGCATAACGGTCCCGAAGGCCTTGCGGTCGATCGAGGCGCCGAGGGCGCCATAGGCCATGCCCATCAGGGGTGAGGCGTGCGTATCCGGAAAGCTATTGGGGTGCTCGGCCATGATGGTCGCGTGCAGACGGGCGAGCTTCCTGTGTTCGCGGTGGGGGCTCATCCAGTGGGCGATAGCCGAGGTGCCCGTGCGGCCCATGTCGGCCCAGCTCTGATCGCGCGCGACCGAGTCGCCGTACCACAGGTAGCCGTTCCTGGCGGTGCCGCGCTCAAGGAACGCATAGGCCGCGCGATGACGGACCTCGTCCACGTCGATGCCGCACTTGTCCATTAGGGCGAAGGCCAGCGCGCCCTGAGCTGTGATCATCGCAATGGGTCCGTAGCCCTCGAAGCCGGGGTTGTGGCCCCAGCCGCCGTACTGCTGCTCGGCGTTCTTGGGATAGGAGCCGGGGTGCGACTCACGCACCTTGGGGTTGACCTGAGAGAGGTCGAGGTACTGTGTCGTGCAGAGGAAATCGTAGACCTCCTGGAACTCGTCCAGGACCCAGCGATCCCGCGTCTCCAAGTACCACTCGCTCATCACGATCGCGGCGGCCATGTATTTCCAGTTGACGAGCCCCGAGGTGTCCTCGGTTGACGTGTTGCGTGCGTGGTAGCGCACGCTGCGTTCCACTTCGTCCCGATACGCACTCTTGCCGCTGGCGAGCAGGGCGAGGGGCGCGAAGGTGTCGTGCACCGGATTGCCCCAGGAGCCGTTGTCGCGCTGCTGTTCAGCAAGGTGCGCCCAGAGGCGCTCGCGCACCTCTTCGGTCCGCTCGCAGTCGAAGGGGAACGACTTCGCGTAGGGCTTCACTCGCGCAGGGATCTTCAGCTTGACGTCGACGCGCTTGCCGTCCCGCCACAGCTTGAGGCGCAGCTCGCGCTCCTTCGAGTCGATCGCGCGCTCGAGGGCATCGACGAAGTCGGCGATGGGGCCCAGCGGCCCGAAGACCTTCATGCCGTAGCCGTTCTGGTGCGGGGTGCGGAACTCAAGGCCTCGGGCGCCGACGATGTGGTCTCCGACACGAACCTTCCTGTGCGCGGGCGTCCCCTCGAACACGTGTCCGACGACCAGGTGCGTGGGCTGTTCTTCCTCGAGCCGCACGCGGATACCCGTGATCCCCAGGTTATAGAGCCAGCCCTCCACCTCGGCATCGGGCCCCGACCGGGCTTGCTGCTTCCACGGCCGCCCGTTGGGGAAGTAGTGGACCTGGGCGCTTACGGGGAGTGTTGTGCCCACGAGCAGGGCGAAACTCATGGTTAGGAGGCGAATCATGGTATCGGCTGTCGAGGACTTGTTCACGCCACCCTAACCACCTGATCCTCGGTGGTTTCCTCGTTCGGACAAAAAGCCACCAATAGCCCGGGCTGCTACTGACACCAAGGTGGGCACGATGGTGCGCTCGATGAAGCGCTTCTCGAGGAGCACGAGCACACACGAGAGATACTGATCTCTCTGGGCGTCGAGGAAAACCAGGTCGTACGGTCCCTCCAGGAATGGGATCGACTCCAAGCCGTCTCCCTGGATCACGCGCACCGGTTGGCGTCCCTGACGAAGGAAGTAATTGCGGGCAAGAGATGTGCTGAAACTCTCCCCCAATCGGGGTCCTGGAGTTCCAACTCCCAAAGGGCCCAGCGTCTGCAGGCGGAGCGAGCCGGGCCCCTCACGGAGTTCGAACCGAGAGCGCCTCCAGCCAGACCCTCTCCAGCCCTCCCCCAGGCCCGTAGCCATTGCGGTTGGACCCATCCGCCCGCAATCCTGGCACAAATTCCAAACCAAGCCCCCCGCCCGCCGTTCCACTGGGAAGTAGAGCCCCCGGGCCTCCCGCCTGGACCTCCCGCCCGCCATGAGAATCCTTGTCCAAACCGCCCTGGCCACCCTCGGCCTGTCCCTTCTCATCTTTACCGCGACTACCCAGGAGCCCGAGCCCTTCAAGGGCCCCGACGATGCTCTTCCTGGGGTTCCAGCTCTGGTACGCGATGCTCTTCTCCAAGGAAGGACCGCGGATGCATTGGAGGCCCTGGAGCATCTGGATGATTTGCAGCCAGAGAGCAAAGACTTCTGGGCCCTGCTGCGCATCACTGCCTTGACCGAGGGGAAAGACCTGGCCCAGGCGGTAGCTCTGGCCGAGACCTTTGAAACGGAACACAAGGAGAGCCCCTGGTTGGCCAAAGTTCGCTTCCGTCGAGCGGAGAACCTGCGCCAACTACGCCGCTTTGAAGAGGCCGAGCGAATTTTCGAAGCGGCCGCCCAAGCCCTGCGCAGTCCAGAGCGACAAGGCCGCCTGGCCCAGGTCTATCTGGTGCACGCGATTCGCATGGCGGCGGATCGCCAGCCCAACGAACCGGATCAAGGGGAGCAAGATCTCAACGGCGCCAGGGAGCTCTTTGGACGTGTACTTGACTTGGACGCACCCTTGTCTGCAGTGGAGCTGGCTCTCTTTGAACGCGCAGTTTGCAGTGAGAAACTCTCCAAGCATCAACAAGCGGTGACTGACTGGAATACTTATCTAGATCGAAAAGGACTTGGTCGAAGGCAAGAAGCACGGCTGCGCAAGGGGCTCGCCGAGCTGGCAAAGGGGAGCGCGGGAGATGCCTTGCGAACTCTTGAGGACCTGGTTCAGGACATAACAACCGGAGCGGAAAATAGTGCCCAGGGCAATGACCAGGAAGACGCGTCCAGGGAGCTCCTCTCCCGTGCGCGCTTTGCGATTGCCCAGACTTGGACCAAGCGCGGAATGCGCGACATGGCACGGGCCGCCTATGGACGCTTCCTTGAAGCTCACCCCGAAGACGAAAAGGCATTCCAGGCTGCCTTCAGCATCGCGACCCTGCACAGGGAAGAGGGTCATCACGCAGACGCCCGGGACGCCTATGAGGCCTTCCGCAAGCGCCCGCGACTATCCCCCGACCACAAAGCCAGTGTCCTCCAAGCGGAAGAGTCCCTGCATCAGGAGGCACTCTTCTTGGAAGCCGGAATGCGTACCGCCCTCGATGATCACGACGGGGCGCGCGAACTCTTTGCGGAATACACGCGGCGCTATGCTTCGGGTCCGCGCTGGTCAGATGCCCAGCGAGGCATTGTCGACAGCGTCTGGGCCAAAGGCAATTCCGACGTGGCCAAGGGTGAGTACGACGCAGCGCGGAGCACCTGGGCCGAGTTTCTCTCGGGCTGGCCATTGGATGCACGGGTGCCCACAGTCCATCTGGCGCTGGCGGGGCTCTTTGACAAGGAAGCAAGAGAAGCAAAGAAGGCAGGGGAGGAATTCAAGCCCATCTTGCTCCAAGCAGTGGAAGCCTGGCGCACAGTGGCGCGCCGGCATCCTGGTTCCAACCAGGCTTCCCAGGCACTATTCCAACTGGCAGATGCCCTTGAATACCGCTTGGAGGATGTTGGCGCGGCGGTGGAGGCCTATCGCGCTTGCAACTTTGGCTCGTACGCCGGGCGCGCCCGGGCTCGCCTTGCGGCCATGACCAGTCCGCGCCTGAACTTGGAGACCGAGCGCACCTGGCGCAGTAATGAGACCGCACGGGTCAAGGTGCGCACGCGCAACTTGGAAGAACTCAAAGTGCATGTGCACGCCCTCGACTTGGAAGCCTACTTTCGCAAACACCTCAGCCACCAGCGCATCGAGGAATTGGACCTGGATCTGATCGCTCCGGATGAGTCCTTCGAACTCAAGCTCAAGGACTACAAGCAATTCGCACCCCTGACCCAGGAAATCGAAATCGATGTGCAGGGACCGGGGGTCTGGGCCATCGTGGTGCAATCCGGCGACCAGCGCGCGGCCACCCTCTTGATCCGCAGCGATATAGAGGTTCTGGTCAAGAGCTCTCGTCGGGAAGCCTTTGTCTTCGCTCAGGACATGCTGACGGACAAAGCCGCCTCGGAAGTCAAGGTTCTATTGGCCCTGCCCGGCCAGGGAGAGGGCGGTGCGGCCTTGCTTCGCGAACTGAAAACCGGTCCGGACGGTACAGCGCGGGTAGCCCTCGAAGAACTGCAAACCACAGCGGAGGTACAGATGTTCGCCGCAAGAGATGGGCATGTGGCTTCGGACGGGTTGAGTCTGCAGGGCTTGCAAATTTCAGCTGGCCTGACTCCTCGCATGGTGCTCTTCACGGATCGCGGAGGTTATCGGGTGGGCGAAACGGTCAACTGGAGAGCCATCGTGCGTGATGTCAACGACGGCAGTTACACATTCAATGAAGGGGAAGAGGTGCGCGTGGAGATGATCGATCCCGCCGGCCGACGCATGCGCCGTGCCGACTTACCCCTCGGTCCCTTCGGCACCATCGCCGGTGCTTTCGCACTCCCCCAGGGTGCAAGATTGGGAAACTGGATGCTGCGCGGAACCACACGCAAAGGCCTGCTCTTCCAGGTCAGGTTCGAAGTCGCGCGATTTGAACTGCGCAAAGTCGAGTTGTTGGTCAAAGCAGACCGGACAGTGGTCTACCGTGGCGACAATGTCACCTTGACAGCCCAGGCGAACTGGTACTACGGCCAACCTGTTGCCGGGCGGGAAGTCGTCTTCCGCCTACCCGACGGACGGGAGCATCGTGCACGAACTGATCAGGAAGGCGAGGCCAATGTCACTTACTCGACCCGCGATCACGCCAACGAGGGACAGCTGACTTTTGCGGCCAGCATCCCCAGCGAAGGAGTCGACGCAAGCAGCGCAGTCTATCTTGCAATTCGCGCTTTCCGTCTTGAACTGGAGGTACCCCAGCACACTCGACTCGCTGGCGAACCGGTGACCATAGGAATCAAGGCCACAGATCCCGCTGGGGATCCCGTGGAAACAGAAGTGCACATCTTGGCGCTTTGGCAAGCTCCGAAAGGCTCGCCTCTGTGGACCTCTGCAGAAGAAACCAGCGCCGAAATCACCCTGACCACTGACTCCAAGGGCCTCGGCTCATGGGTCCTCGATCCCAAGCGCGGCGGAAGCTACACCCTACGCGCCCTGGCCACTGATCGCTTTGGCAACCCCATCAGCGACGAGGAAGACTTCTATGCCTCCGGAGACAACGACCCAGTACGTCTGCGCATTCTGACCGATCAAACCAAGTTCAACCAGGGGGACAATGTTGCCCTGAAGGTGATCAATCGCACCCCCAAGAACCTGGCTTTGGTGACTTTTGAAGGAGAGACGATCCTGGAGCACCGCCTGGTGCGCTTCAACGAAGAGAAGAGTGAACTGAACTTCGAAACCAGTGATGCCCACTTCCCCAATGTGCAAGTCGCGATCTGCATGATGGAGCAGGGTGAATTGCACGAGGCCCATGTGGAACTCAACATCGACCGCAAGCTGAACATCAGCTTGACACCGGCCAAGGATGTTGTCGCCCCAGGCGAAGAGGCTGTGGTCGACATTCTCGTCACTGACCAACTGGGCAACCCGGCCCAAGCAGAGGTGTCCCTGGCGGTGGTGGACGCTGCACTCTTGCAACTCTTCCCGGACCGAACCCCAGACCTGCAGCGCACCTTCCAAGCCGCAGCTCATCGACATGCGGGCCTCAAGACCACCAGCTCTTGCGCCTTCAGCTACCACGGCCGTACCCAGACCATAGCGAAAGAGATACTGCTGGAAGAAACCAGGCGCCAGGCCCTGGATCAATGGCAAGAAGACCGAGGCCGCCTGTTCGATTCCCTCGATGCCCTTGGGTATGTACGCGGATTGGATGAGGCAATGGAACCACAAAGCGCCACTCAAACTCTGAGCGACAAGCGAATCAGACGCAGTATGAACGAGAGAGCGCGATCGCCCGAGTCAGAATTCTCTGTTGAAGAGGACTTTGATCCTGTGACGTTCAACGATGCCATCGGTATAGGCGGCGGCGCCGGAGGAAGGTTTGGCGGACGCTACGGGGGACGTAGGAGCTTGCTGGCTGGAGGCAGAGCCCGACAGGCCAAGGCTGAAAACGATGGAGACACGCTCTTCTGGTCACCCTCCGTTATCAGCGATCGAGAAGGTCGTGCCCAAGTGCGCTTCAAAATGCCCGAGCGTTCCACGCGCTGGAAATTGATCGCACGGGGCGTGACCCCCGGCACCCTGGTGGGCGGTGCCAAGGCCAAACTCACCAGCCGAGCGGAATTCCAGTTGGAACTGCTCTTCCCCGGCGAGTTGGTGGAAGGAGACGCACCCAATCCCTCCGTGCGCATCCATGACCTGGTTGGTCTTGACACCGAATGCAGACTGACCATGACCGTAGAGACCAGCGAAGGAACCTTCAGTCGAACGAGCACCGTGACTCTGCCCAAGAGCGCAGCGGTGACCGAGGTCGAGTTCGGTCTCTTTGATCCCCTGCCAGAGGGAGCCCTTGCGCTCAAGGTCTCAGCCAACCTTGCGAACACCGATGAGAACCCCGAAGAAGTCACCAAGAACGTTTTGGTGCGTCCCTATGGTCTGGCCTTCACCACCAGCGTCGGTGGCGTACTCGATGAGAACACAACCACTTTCCTTGAGTTGCCCAGCGGCCGCAAGTACGGCGCACGCACAGTGCAGCTGGAAATCGGTGCGGGGATCGATCGCCTCCTGATTGATGAGGCTCTCGATCGCGGTCCGATCTGGCGTTGCGCTGTGTACCAGGACGCAGGCACCCCCGGGTACATGGCCAGCGAGCTGTTGGGGGTTACCTGGGTGCTTCATGCCCTGGAACAGACCGGAACAGCTGGCCCCACAGACCTGACCGAACTACGAGACCGCGCAATTGGTCTGGTGGCAGCCCTGACTTCTGCCCAGGACAAAGACGGGAGCTGGCGCACTATTTTCCGCCGGAGCAACGATCCCGTTCAGAGTGCGCGCTGCGTCTGGGCCCTGGCCGAGGCGCGTCAGATTGGGATCTCGGTCTTGGACCAGACCATGGATCTGGGCCTCAAGTATCTGACCAACGCCCATCGTCAGGCCTCCCAGCAGGACGGGGAGACCAAGGCGCTCCTGCAACATGCTCTGGCCGCCGCAGGCAAGGCGGACTTTGCTGCTCTCAACCGACTGTATCGCGAGCGCGCGAGACTCTCCCCTGCTGCCCTGGTACACACTTCCCTGGCCCTCTCCGCTCACGGTTCCCTGCCCATGGCGGCTGACCTCTGCAGCCTGATCGAGGGACAGGTAACAACCGAAAGTACCAGGCATGCTTCCTGGAGCGTGAAAGGAAACTCCCCTGCCAACCTGAACAAGTTGGAGCAAACCGCTCTGGCTGTGCTGGCCCTCAAGGCCGCTCAGCCAGATTCGAGTCTGATCGACGCAGGAAACCAGTGGATGCTCGGCCAACGTCCCTTCGGCAAGGCTCGTGGTTTGGTTCTGGGTTGCTTGTTGGACAAGGACCGTAGCGCTCTGGCCATGGGCGAGACCATGCGCATCAAGATTCGAATCGCAGGACAGGCGGAACAGACTGTCGAACTGCACGGTGGAGATCCCGCCCAGATTCTGATTGTAGACCTTGAAAATGTAGCCGACCGCAGGATCAGCATCGACATGACCGTGGAAGGCCGAGGCAAACCTCATTGGGCTGCGGTCTTGGAGGGCTTTACCCGAGACCTCTCCGCCACAATGAACGACCGTCGCGATCTGGTAATAGCCGAGCAACGGTTCATGCCCGCAGCGCCGCGGCTCAACGGCAAAGTGCTGCCAACGGGCTTCAGCATCCTGCGCGACTTCCAAGAACAGTGGATCAACGAAGTCGGACAACTGGCCAGGGGTCAAAGCGCCAAGGTGCACATCCGATGGTGGCGCGATGCCCGTCGTTCGGCCGACGGACACCTGGTCATGCGCGTGCCAACCCCGGCGGGAGCCGAAGTGATCGCGGAGTCGGTCAAAGGTGGCATTGGCGAGGCACGCGTGCGGCCCGATGCGGTGCTGGTCTCAATCGACCCGCACTCCACAAGTGGCAGTATCGAGTTCGAATTCCGCGCGCGCATCGCCGGAGCGTTCAAACTGCTGCCCCCGACCCTGCGCAGCGAAAACAACCCCGGCGCCATGGTAGTGGGCCAGGCGCGGGACTTTGAGATCAAGAATGATCTGGCCCAGGTAGAAAACACCTATCGCGCCACGCCCGATGAACTCTACAGCCGAGGCCTGCGCCAATTCGATGAAAGCCCCATCAACCATGAAGGCGCCCACGATGCGTTGACCAACCTCTACCTGGAATTCGAGCCCTTCTTGCGGGAAAAACCCCTGGTACAAACCGCCCACCGACTATTGCAACTGGCGGTCAAGCGTAAGGATCCGGAACCAATCGTGGAGTACTTCGAAGTAATCAAGGAGAAGGACCCCAGCATCACGATTCCTTTCGACGAGGTGGTAGCCATTGGCGAGGCTTATCGCACATTGAACGAACACGAACGCGCCATGCTCATCTTCCGCGCTACCCTGCTGGAGACCTTTGGTCGCGACACCAAAGTGGCGGGCGCCTTGGAAGAGCTGGGCGAATTCGCCAGCGCCATGGAATTGCTGCAAGAACTTTGGTTGGCCTACCCTGACTTCTCAGCGGTCAAGACAGCTCACCTGACTCTGACGGACAAGTTGCTCGCCAAGGCGCAGACGGCACATCTGGACAAGAGTCTGGTGCGTAAGGATTGGCGCCGAGGGGGACTCGTGTTGGCGGGTTCCCGGCATTTGAATCGCTATCTGGCCCTGCACCCTACCGACCCCCAGGCCGCCGATGCGGCCCTGGCTCTGGTCAGCGCGCGCCTGAGCGTGAACGACTACATGGGCACTGCAGATCTGTCGGGTACCTTCGCAACGCTCTTTACATCGCCTCGACACAAGGACGCTTTCATCTATAGCCAGGCGGTCGCCAACTGGTGGCTCGGCAAGGAAGAAGAAGCCCTGCAGGCCCTGCGCCGGGTCGCTGCGGCAGAGTACGTGGAAGATGGCCGTATCCACCCCAGCGAGAACCGGGATCTGGCCCTCTACATTTTAGGGCAGATCCACCACGCTCGGCGCGAGTTGACAGAAGCGAGCAAGTACTACGAGCGCGTCAAGGAGCTCTTCGCCGATGCCCGCGAGGCGCTGAGCGACTTCCGTGAAAAAACAATCGCCTTGGACGAAGTCACCACGGTACGACCCGGCGCGGCCGCCGAGTTGGAGTTACGTCACAAGGGTCTCACTGGAGTAGAGATGTTGGTCTACAAGGTCGACCTCCTGACCCTCTACCTGAGAGAGAAGAACCTTTCCCAGATTACCCGGGTCAACCTCTCTGGAATTTCCCCCACTCTTCAGTCGGAAATTTCCCTTGAGGAATCGGAAGACCGGAGGGAATCCAAGACTCCCATAACAATGGACTTGACCGAGCCCGGCGCCTATTTGATCATCGCCCGTGGCGACGAACTATTCACTTCGGGGCTGATGCTGATCAGTGATCTGGAGTTGGAAATTACAGAAGAGTCCGGTTCTGGACGAGTCCGGGTGCAAGCCTTCGATGCCACCGATGGCACCTATATGCGGGGCGTGGATGTGCGGGTGATTGGCAGTTCGAACGAGAGATTCACTCGAGGCGTCACAGACCCACGGGGGTTGTTCGTAGCCGATACGGTTGTGGGCAGCGCCACAGTAGTGGCCAAGTTGGGAGACGATCAATATGCCTTCCATCGAGGAGCGATCGCCCTGGGGGAACCGCAGATTCAAGATAGCGAACAGCTCCAGCAGCCTCTTACGGGTTCAGGTACGTACTTCAAGAACGTATTCCAATTGAACAGCGCTCAAAACGACATCCGCGACCGTAGTTGGCAGACGGAATTGAACAAATCCCGCGAGGGCGTCCAAGTCCAACAGGTGAAGTAGCCCTTATCACTTCGCAATCCGCGACCGTTCCGCAATCAACCAGGTTGCGAGGCGGTCGCGAACCAATTGGTGGGCTGGATCCTGCGCGAGATCCCGTCTCTCATCAGGATCGCTGACCAAATGAAAAAGAGCCTCCTGTCGAGTGCCCGGCGCTTCAAACACAAGATACTTCCACTCCGCCTCAATCACTCCTCGTTCCACGACTCCCGTATCCCCCCCAAAAGCTGGAGCCTGATACAAGAAACGTTCCTGGCCTCGAGCCTCGGGGTCGCGCACTTGATCCACAAAGCTGCGTCCCTCAAACTCTGCTGGAATCGGCAGGCCCACGCGCTCCAAAATGGTCGGTGCTAGATCGAGATTGGTCACCAGCCCCTTGCGCACCCCGCGATGCCCCCAGGGGCCATCCCGCAGGATCAAGGGCACACGAATCGAGGGCTCGTACCCGAGGCCCTTTTGCTGCAGACCATGTTCTCCAAGCAACTGGCCATTGTCCGAGGTCAAGATCACCAGGGTGTCTTGCAACAGATGCCGAGCCTCCAAGCTCTCAAGCAAGCGCCCGATGCTGGCGTCCAGACTGAGCACCAGTTCCCAATAGGCGCGCACCTCCTGGTACCACTCATCGCGCTCCGCGATCCCATGACGGCCGCCCTCCCCCACACGCGAACTCTGATAACGCGCGGGCAGACTGCTCAAAGGATCGTCCATGCTCACAGGCAGGGGCAGGTCAATGTCCTCAAGGACGTCCACAAATTCCGGTGCCGGGGTGAGGGGCACATGCGGTGCCTTGTGGCCAAGGACCAGGAACCAGGGCCGGCTTTCAACAGCTGCTTCCCCGTCAATGAACTCCAGGGCCAGGTCGTTGATCACATCCGCCTGAAAACCGCCCGTCGTACGCGACTGGCCATCCACCACAAAGGTCTGGTCAAAGTGACTCCCGGGACCCTCATAGGAAGCGAAGTGGTCAAAACCGCGCACGGGCAGCGCCCCGGGATTGGGAAGATGCCACTTGCCAACCCAGGCGGTGCGGTAGCCCCCTTCTTGCAGTACTTCAGGCAACAGTGGCCGGCCGGTCTGCCAGTCAACGCTGGGGCGGTTGACCCAAACCCCGTGTGTGGAGGCGCGCACACCCGTCAAGAAGGTCGCGCGCGAGGGGCAACAGCGACTGGTGGTTGTGTAGCTGCGCTCAAAGGTCACTCCTTCGCCGGCAAGCCTGTCGATGCCCGGTGTGGGCAAGAAAGACGAACCCAGGGCAGCGGCACCATCGAAACGAAGGTCATCGCAGTAGATCACCAGCACGTTGGGTCGCGAAGACTGCTCCTGGTGGCTGTCACCGCAGGCCAGGGGCAGAACCAGGAACAAGCCCGAGAATGCCCTGTTCAACCGTGCGTTCATAGCAACTCCAGGTGTTGGAGCAGCACCTGCCGCAGTCGCGTGCGGTCTGAACCGAGGCGTGATCCGTGGCTCATGCGTTCGTCCGGGTCCCGATCCAAGTCGTACAGGGAAACTCCCCCCGTCTCCCCATCACGC
This sequence comes from Planctomycetota bacterium, assembly GCA_012960475.1. GTDB lineage: Bacteria > Planctomycetota > UBA1135 > UBA1135. Next base: position 25,782 of record DUBE01000046.1, on the reverse strand, counting down.
AATAGTTTCAGTCCCTCCTCATAAACCACATCGCGAGGATGAGCGCGACGGGTGGAACTGAAGAGGGGTCGCCAAGGCGCCTCGCGGCCGGGCAGGATCGAAATGCCGCCGAGATCGTGCGGCACGCGCAAACGGGAAAGATCGAGCAAGGTGGGCATCAGGTCCACATGCCCTACCCGGCGTTGCACCTGCCCCACAGGCAGCCCCGCTCCCAGCAACAAGAATGGCACGGCCAAAGCCTCTTCGCCCATGGAAGTTCCACTCCCCAGACGGCCCCGCTCGCCAAGTTCAAAACCGTTGGTGCCCACCAGGACCACCAGGGTCTCCTGGTCTATCTGATCAAGCCAGGCGGCCAACGACTCCAAGAGCAGGGCCTGATCGTGCAGATGCAAAGCGATCAGATCGTTGCGCAATTCGTGATCTGCGTCACTGACAAGTTTCAACATGCGCTCATGGGACTGACCTGGCTGCAAGGCACAATCAGCTGGCCAGGAATCCGGTGCGCCATAGGGTGGACGGGGTCCACTCAAGTGCAACCAGATCAGGCAGGGGCCCTGTTCCGCTCGCAGTTGAGCGAGACCCAAGTCGAGAGCCGCCTGGCTGGCAACCAGACTCGATTCGCCAGCGACCAACGCCCAGGTCTCAAACCCCTGATCCAAACCCCGGGGCTCGCTCAAGAAGTGATCCGAAAGCACCGCCCGGCAAGTCCAATTCGCCGCGCTCATGACCTCCGCCAGGGTGACCAGGTCCTGCGAGCAGCGCCCGCCCTCCAAGTCAGTGAGCCCATGATCACGCCCGTTGCGACCGGTCAGCAAAGTCGCCAGCGAGGGCACCGCCCAATTAGAGGCAGCGCTGGCGCGGGAAAAACGCAGACCACCCTGGGCCCAGTCCTCGAACGGCCCGAGGCCACCATGACGTGGATGGGCCAACCCATCGATGGTCACAAGCACGATGCGCGTGACTCCCTCCCCTTCGGGTTGTTTGCAACCGCCCAAGGGCAGACAGATCAGCAGGGACAGCAGGAAAAACGGGGCGCGCATCGCGACCAGCCTAGGAATCCAGGAGCGCTGCCTCAATCCGACAGGGCCGATCCATCTCAATGTTGGGGCACAAACAACTCAATCGCGCCCCGTTCAATGCGCTCGAGACCACAGACCTGCTTCGCCCCCACCAAACCGGGCAGGGTCAGGTACAGGTTCGCCCCATCAGCCGCGCGGCCACCCCGGTGATCGTGTCCCGAAGCCCAGGTCACAGGCTGCGATCCCTCCGCATCCAGAAGCTGGAGCACCTCCTGATGATCCCAGGCCAGGAATTGCGCCCGAGCAGCGGGTGGATAGATCGGATGATGGCAAAGAAGGAGGCTTGCGGGGTTTGGCCGGGCGAGTTCCTGCTTGAGCCACTCACGCTGACGCTCCCCGAGGGCTCCGTTCCAATCCATCGCCCAGGGTGCACCGGAATCTGGTTGGTGGGCGAGGGCAGCCTTGGCTTCGGCCAGGGCGCTTGGATCCAAGTCCTTGTCGAAGAGCGAGACCGCCAAAGAGTCAAGCAGCAGAATGCGCTGACCCTTGACCTCGATCGCACGCTGGGCCTGCTGCAATCCCAAGCGTTTGAGCAGCTCGGCCCGGGGCAGGGAGAGACAATGGTTGCCGATCACATGCTCGCTGGGAGCGTCCAAGTCAGCAAGCACAGCAAGCACCTGATCCAACTCTTTTCGGGTGCGCTCAAGCCCTTCATCATCGGAACCATTGCCGTCCACCAGATCTCCCAGCTGCACGACCAAGTCCACTCCCTCGTCGTTGAACAAATCGACCAGTTGTCCGAGACGATCCAGGGAAGAACGGAACAGACAGAAGCCCTTGTCCTCCCGGTCCGCATACTGTATGTCGGCGATCAGACCAATCTTGACCATCAGCGAATCCTCTCGGGGTCAGGCAGGTCACGACGCACAAAAAGATCCAAAGGCGGGCCCTGACCCAGATCGATCTCGATGCGTCGGTAGTCATCTTGAAATTTCTGGCTCTGGTATAGATCCACCTCCCAGGGGTTGATTTCCAGACGCCCGGCGACACGCATGCCATTGCCCAACAGGATCCAGTGGGGATGCTCCTCAAGCATCCAGTTCGTTGCGCTGCGATGGTGACCCTTGACCTTGACCCGCTCCAAATCGGGCTCCAGACCCAGGGAATGGCCGTTTACGAGGCCAAGCAGATCCAGCACCTCGATCCCGGAATACCAGGCGATGGCGCCGATGGGAGAGGTCCCAAGGCGTGTTCCCTCGGGCGCGTGTTCCCCAACCCAGCTACCTATCAGGCTCCAGCGTTCCTCAAAAACCTGATGATCAAGGAAGCGCGCGCCGCGGCTGCGCAGGTCCTGATCGGGCAGGGCAGCGGGCCACTGCAACACCACACACAAGAGCCCCAACGCAAGCGGCTTGATCTGCCAGCGTTGAACAAGCACAGCCGCAGACCACAGACCGAGTGGAACCGCCGGCACGAAGAAACGGGACCAGGCAATGAAATCTCCCCCAACCGCGACCACATACAGGGCGTACACCAAGAACCCCCAACCGATCACCCGGTCCACCGGACGGGCGCTTGTGCCCAGGACGAGCAGCACTGCCGCCAGCGCCAACAATCCGGACCCAAGCAAGGTCAGGTCGCCGAGCAAGTAGTCGAGGCCATAGGTCAGATCCACGGCCATGGGCAAAGCCTTGACTGAGTATGAAATGGGAAGCAAACGGCCAAACAGGAACCAGCGCACCACGCTCCAGCTGACGAGCGCCAGAAGAGTAATTCCGGCGCCCTTGGGTAGCCACTGGGCAAGGCCTCTACGCTCAGCCTGTTCGCGTGGGGCCACCACAATCCAAACCAACCAGAGCAGGGCGCACTCCTGGCGCAAGAGACACGCGAGCCCCAGCCAGACCCCCGCCAGTACTTGGGCATGGCGACGCTGCGCTTCATCTCTTCCCTCCGCCCGCACCAAGGCCATCAGCCAGAGGGCGATCAACGCGCTGAGCAGACTCGTCCCCAACCCCGCACAGGCATGAAAGGCAAAAGCCGGCGCCGCAGCCAGTACCCAGGCGGGTCCTCCGCTACGGGACCCCGTGCGCGCACCCCAGGCCCTGCCCAGGGCCCAAACTGCAAGGCCCGCCCCCAGGACACCAAGCACGCGGCTCACATCCGGCGCCCGGAGCCCAAGACCTTGGCCCAGGGCCTGCAAACCAACCCAGAGGGGCACTGTGAAGCCCTCAACCTGCTCGCCACCCCACCAGGAAAATCCACGACCCTCGAGCAGGCTGCGCCCAAAGACCTGGCAGATGAAGTCATCGTCCAAGGGACCCGCGTTCCAATAACTCGCCCCGTGCAGCAGGGCGAGCAGGACGGCCGCGCAGGCCAGAGACCAGCGCCTCACGGGCACTCTTCTTGGCAGGAGTCGAAGAAGGATCTTGACACGCCAACATCCTACCGGGGAAACCGCGCGCAGACGGGTCTGGACTTGAAGCCAGCGGAAAAGGAACATGCAACCGTGCGCGTCCTGATTGCTTCAGCCCCCCACGCCGACACCTTCGGCTACTCCATGCCCCCACCGGGCTTGTTGCGCCTGGGCGGTGCCCTCGAAGCAGCGGGACACGAGACTCTGCTGGAAGACCTGGCCTTCCGGCAGGCAGAAGGATCCTTGGGCTCCGGCGACCGGGTCTTTCGAAAGGCCGCCGAACTCTTGGCCGCCCAGGGCCCGTTGGACATGTTGGGCCTCTCGGTCATGGGTGCCACTCTGCCTGCCGCCCTGCTCATCGCTCAACACTTCCGCGCCCTGGAACCCACAACGCCCATCGTCCTCGGAGGACCTGGGGCCGGCGCAATCGATGTGACACTCCTGGAACGATTCGAGGCCATCGATGTGGTTGTGCGCGGTGAGGGAGAACTGACCCTGCCCAATATCCTACGGCGAATGGCAGAGGGACGCGATCTGGTGGGCGTGGCGGGCATCACACGACGCGATCTGGAGGGCCGAGTGATCGTCGAAGCGGATCAACCCTTGATCCGGGACTTGAACGAGCTGCCCCCTCCAGCCTGGCATCTGGTTGCGCCGCTCCTCGTCTACAAGGAAATCAGTGGTGAAGACGAGGGTCTGGTACCCATCGACTCCGGACGCGGCTGCTCCTATGACTGCTCCTTTTGCAGCATCGGCCGCTATTGGAATCGCCACTCCCGTTGCCTGCCCCCGGAACGATTGGTGAACGAGATCCTGCAGGCCACATCCTTGGCGGGTGCTCGTCAAGCCTACCTGTGCCACGACCTGTTTGGAGCGAACCGCAAGCAGGCACTCGCCTTCTGCGCAGAAATGAAGAAACGGGGGGGCGGCACTCCCTGGGAGTGCCGGGCGCGGGTGGATCACCTGGACCTGGAACTCCTGCAAGCCATGGCCCAAGCTGGCTGCTACCGGGTGCTGCTGGGCATCGAGTCGGCCGACCCTCTGGTGCGACGGGCAAACAACAAGAACACCCCGGAAGACCTGGATCCCCTGGGGGTTCTGGACGACTGCGCCACGGCCAAGATCACGCCGATTCTCTCTTTCATTCTGGGGCTGCCCGGAGAGGATCCAAAGGCCCTGGCCCTTAGCTTGGACCTGGCCTCGAATGCGGCCTTGCGCGCGGGGGTCAACCTCTCCTTTCATCTGGTCAACCCCCAACCGGGATGCGAGTTGGGGGTGGAATTTCAAGGCAGGACCCGGCGAGTGGAAGGCATCCCACCGGACATGGCTCTTGGCGCGGGCGACAGTCCCGCGGAGCAGATTCTGATCGAGGCGCACCCGGACGTCTTCTCTACCTGGCACCAACTTCCCCACTCCGAAGAGCGCTTGGAAGAGCTGGCCAAGATCGCCAGGAAACTGCCTCTTCTGCTGCAGCGCCATGCGCGCACCTTCGCCCTCTTGCGGCCTCACCTGGGCCTGGACAGTTTGGCTCTATTTAGGGCCTGGAGGGCCACTGGGAGGTCCTTTTCGGGCTTTGTGCGTTCCCAGGCCGACCCCTTGCTGGACGATGTTCTGGCCTGGGAAGAGGCCCAGATTCGTCAGGCACAGGAGCCCCTTCACTCCACTCCCGGAGCCTTCCGCCCTGACAGCCGCCCGATCCCCGTGGGAGAGATTCTGAGGGTCGACCACGACCTCTCCAGCCTGGGACCGGATTGCCTACGGCCCAAGGCAGACCCCACCCACATGCTGGTGCAACGCTCCCCGGGAACCCTGGCCAGTACGCGAACCTTGAAGGTCACAGGGGACATCGCTCGAATACTTGAGACCCTGACCGGAATCCAGACCACCAGCGAGTTGGAGGGCAACCACCCCGGCCTCCAACAAACGATCCAACAACTCGCCGAAGCGGGTCTCGTCACAACAAAGCAATCATGACATCAACTGAAGCCTTCCCCATTACGCTGGCCTTTCCCCCACAAGGGCACTTCACCCAACCCTATCTGGCCCTGCCCTGCCTCAAGGCCTGGTTGCACCAGGGCGGCCACCGGGATGTGGATCTGCGCGACTATTCGGTGGAAGCCTATGACCACTTCCTATCAGCGGACTATCTGGACTACGCTCGCCACCGGGCGGCGGCGTGCTTGGAGACCGAACGACATGAAGCGCATGGGACTCCCGAGCTGAGTTTTGAGAACATGCGTGCCTGGCGCGCGGCGGTGGAAACAGAGGTCAGCGCCCAAGCCCTGATAGACACCATCGACCAGGCCAAAGAGGTCATGCGTGGACCGGATTGCTTTGATCCAGAAAAGTACATTCCAGCTGTTCGAGCCCTCTACCACGGTCTGCGAGTTGTGTCCGCAGCGCACTACCCCAGCGAGTTGACGCCCCACAACTTCACCATGCGCTATGCCAACGACCGCTCCAAAGAGATCCTGGCCGCAACCCTCGATGCCCAAGAAAACCCCTTCATCAAATTCTTCTCCGAAAGGGTGCTGCCCGGACTGATCGAGCGCCAACCCCGAGTGCTGGGCTTGTCGGTGATCTATGGCAGTCAGTTGATTCCCGCCCTGACCCTGGGGCGCATGGTCAAGGAGGCCCTGCCCAACTGTCATGTGACTGCGGGGGGTGGATTCCTGGCCTACATCGGCCACAAGCTGACCCAGGCACCGGGCATGCACGTCTGCCTGGACTCGATCATCTTCCACGAGGGAGAAGCGCCCCTGCTGGCCCTCTGCAATGCGCTCAAGGCCGCACCTGAGGGGGAAACCGTCGATTTGAGCGAGATTGGCGGCCTGACCTGGTTTGACCGCCGTGAAGAGCTCCAGGTTCGGGACAACGGACCCGCCCACCCTGTCAAACTCGATGAAGCACCCGTTCCCGACTTCCGAGGCCTGCCCTTCGAATTGTATTTCTCCCCGGAAACCGTCATTCCCTATGACATCAACCGGGGCTGCTACTACGGGGAGTGCGCCTTCTGCACCCTGCCCACGGTGATCGGTCCCGGTTATCGCACGCGCAAGGCCTCGACAATTGCCAAACATGTGGCCGAGCTGCGCGACCACTATGACTCAACGCACTTCAACTTCATTACCGACTGCATGCCCCCGGGGATGATTCGTGACTTGCCTGAAGCTCTGATCGAGAGCAACGCGGGCATTACCTGGTGGAGTGATGCGCGGGTCGAACCCAAGGCCTATGACGAGCATGGCGCCCAACGCTTGTACGCATCAGGCTGCCGCAAGCTGCTCTTCGGCTATGAGACCGCCACCCCACGGCTACTCAAACTGATGAAGAAAGGCCAGTCCCTCAAGGCCACCGCCCAAGTGGCGGAGAACTGCAACAAGGCGGGAATCAGCATCACCTGGTACGCCATGGTTGGCTTCCCCTCCGAAACCCGCGAAGAGGCCAGAGCGACCTTGGCATTCATTCAGGAGAACGCCCCCGCGGTGCGCGAAGTCAGCCTGCAGACCTTTCATATCGACGAGGTGGCCGAGGTCTACCACCAGCCCGATCAGTTCGGCATCAAGATTCTCAACGACGAAGAAGCGGACCTGCAGCTCTATCATGACTACGAAGCGTCCAGCGGCATGACACAGCAGGAAGCCGCAGAGATGTTCGAGGAGATGATGACTGGCTTGCGCGAGTCCTTGCCTCTCTTCAAGGGGGACAACATCTTCTACTTCATGCAGAAGTCCCACTACTTCCTGCAACTGGCCCGGGGCCTGAGTCCGGAAGCGTTTGTCGAACTCTGCGCCCAGCGCAAGCAGAAACTGCAGGCCCGGGACGCACACCCCAGCCTCATCCCCACCACTGGCCTGGGCCTGCGAGACCTGCCCTTCTCCTACACCAGCGTGATCCAAACCCTGGGCCATCCCCTGGCCAGGGCTGCCCGGCCAGACTTCCTGACCGGACGCTTTGTGACGGATGCAGAGGAAGAGGCCCGCGCCCAACTGGGCGGGGTGCCCCGCAGCCAATCGGTCCTGGCCTACGACCCTCTCAACCACGAGTTCCTGGAACTCTCCCCGGATGCCCGCAAGCTGATCGAGGCCCTCGGGCAAGCTGGGAGCCTGGAAGCCCTGCTCGACACGCTCAGCCCGGACGCCCCGGAGACCGGGCGCACCTATGAAAAAATCGTCGCCTTCGCCCGTGACCTCCACCGCGGCGGCCTGCTCGCTGTGAATTGCACGACCCTGCCTGAGACCCGAACCAATCCCCGACCCCTCACCCAACATGCCTAGTACCAGCAAGAACGAACAAACCGAAGAACAGACTCCCGAGCAGAACTCAAGCCAGGCCCCGACCAAGGAAGAGAGCCCCTCGCCCCTGGCGGATCTCGATCTGTCCAACCTGGACCTGACTATCGAGTCGGTCGAAGAACGCATCAGCCCGAGCGAAACCAACGTCTTCGACAAATAGTCAAGGACCCAGGGACTTGTCCCCAGGGCCAGGCAACCGTCAGGATGAGACCATGGTTGGTCTTCGCTTGTTGCCCCTGTTGATGGGCGCTGTGCTTTTGGGCCCCGCTTTCATCGAGGCTCAGGCTCCCGGAGATTCGCTTGACCAGGGTGCAAGGCCTCAAGACCCTGCTCCCCCAGAAGCATCCCGCGGCGATCCCCACGCTTCCTGGCTGGCGCGGCTGATCTCAGATGGCCGACCCACCCGGCTCGAAGACCTCAGCGGGCTCTCCTGCGCAGGCTGCCACAAGACCATCACCGAAGAGTGGCGTCACTCGACCCATGCAACTGCTTGGATCGATCCGCACTACAAGCGGGCTCTGAAGAAAATCCGTCGCAAGCGCGGCTGTACCGGTTGCCACGCGCCCGTACCTCTTATGGGCAAGCCACCCACCAAGATCCCCGCCACCCGCAAGGACGACGCGCACCTGGGTGTCACCTGCGCCACCTGTCATCTGGCAGCCGACGGCAAGACCATGCTTGGACCCGAAGGTCATGCCAATGAAGGGCACCCGAGCGAAGCTCGTGAACTCTTCAACCACGAGACATCCAACGCTCTTTGCATAACCTGCCACAATGTGAACATTGGCCCTGTTCTGGGCGTAGCGAAGGATTTCGAGGCTTCTGGCCAGGCGGAGCTCGGTGATTCCTGCGTGGGTTGTCACATGCCCGCGATCAAACGGGACTGGGCCAACGACGAACTCAGCGGCAAGCCCGGCATCCTTCGTTCGGGCCGCAGCCACCGCCTGGAGACCTCCAGGGATCCGGCCTTTTTGAGAGAGGCTATGAACCTGGCAGGGAAGTTCACCAACGCCGGCGCGCTGCTCACTGTGACCAACCTGACTGGACATCGGGTACCAGGCCTGATCGGGCGCGAGTTGACTCTACGCCTCTCCCTCTACAACGCCAAGGGTCAGCGCCTCTCGCGCCTGAGCCACACCTTCAATCATCGCTCTCACCTGCCAGTGGAAGCGGACTTTGAGCTGGCCCTTGAAGGGCTTGGCGCCACGGAGTTACGGGTCACGGGCATCCACAAGGCTCCCGGCATGGTGAAACCAGTGACCTTCATCGAACGCACTTTTGAGCGCTGAGGTGCCCGGCAGCGAGGCCGATCCAGGAAAAAGGGCGACGCCCCTTCAGCAATTTCTTGCCGGGGGGCGCCGCCGCCTCCTTCGCCACTCGTTCCGCGATCCCCTGCGAATCGGATGGCTTTTCTTCTCTTCTTCCGTCTCCCCTTAGGAGGACGCCTGGGCGTGGAACCTGTCGGTTGACAGGTCCGATGCCCGGGTTCATGGTGAATACGACCCAGATCTGCCAGCGCTACCAAATACCCTGTAAATCTAGGGTCTTCGAATCCAATTTCCTGCCCCAAGAACCCTGGGGCAGCCCCAGGGCCCCCCAGGCTGCTTCACAATGGAACATGTGCGCTGGCGCACGCTCGAGGGGAGGTAGCAGCCTGAATCGCATGGCAATATCGGCACACCAATCAGGGCACATCTCCCAACCTCAGGGAGCTTGAGCACCCTCCAGAAAATCGGTGAGCAACCCCCAATCCAAGGAATCCAAGACTAGGCCCATCCACCCGTTGCCCAGCCGCGTCTGATGAGTAGACTCTGCGCGCAATATTTGCCCATCCGCCCCAAGCCTGCAGCGTCAGACGGTCCTGGTTTCCCTGCGACGCTGCCCCTCGGGCTCCCCCCTGCGCCAACCAGCGGGCCCCACCAGCAATCCCCAGTTAGCCCGGCCCAGCCATCGGCTTAAGGCCCCGGCACCACCGACACCATGCTTCAGGACTACGCCCCCATCCTGCTCTTGATTGGGCTGGTCGCCGCCTTCGCTGTGGGCAATGTCTTGCTGAGCGAACTGGTCGGTCGCCAACGCCACGTGGTCGGCAAAGGGGATCCTTACGAATGCGGCATGCAGCCTGTGGGCAACGCACGCATGCGCCTTTCGATTCACTTCTATCTGACAGCCGTGCTCTTCATCCTGTTCGATGTGGAGGGGATCTTCCTGATCCTCTGGGCCAACGCAGCCCGCACCTTCAATACGCCTGAGTTCGACGCCGGAGGCTTGATCTTCACGGAAATCCTGGTCTTTGTGACCATGCTTGCGGTGGCTCTAGCATTCGTCTGGCGTAAGGGAGGCCTGGAATGGGATCGCTGAAAGAAGCCACCACACGGGACGACGAGTCCGGCTTCATGGCCACCCGGGTCAACGAGTTGATCAACTGGGGCCGCAAGAACAGTCTTTGGCCCATGCCCTTGGGACTCTCCTGTTGCGGCATCGAGCTGATGGCCATGATCGGACCAAAGTTCGACATAGCGCGTTTCGGGGCAGAAGCCGCGCGCTTCAGTCCACGTCAGTGCGATGTGATGATCGTGGCTGGAACCCTGACCTGGAAGATGGCCGCGGCCGCGCGCACAATCTATGACCAGATGCCCGACCCCAAGTGGGTCATCGCCATGGGGGTCTGCTCTTCCTCCGGCGGCATGTACGACAGCTATGCGGTGGTGCAGGGCGTCGACAGCATTCTGCCGGTGGACATCTATGTGCCGGGCTGCCCGCCGCGCCCCGATGCCCTGATTGATGCGATCATGAAGTTGCAACGCAAGATCGAGCGCGAGAACCCAATTCGGAGAGTGCTCGAAGGCCCGCAGGAACTCGACGAGTCGGGCACGGGTCGCCTGGACGTACCAGCCAACAGCATGGTCGAAACCCACCGTATGGGCACCTACAAGACAGATTCCGGCCTGCGAAAGGACCAGTACACCGGACGCTCCAGGGAGAAGAACTGATGGCTGCCCTGAAGCACATGCTGAGCCTTGGCTGGGACGAGGTCCGGGAAACGCAAGATCGCGATAGCATGCCGACCCTCACGGTCGCACTGGAACGATTGCATGAGGCCCTCGAAGTCCTGAAGCGCGACTGCGGTTTTGAAACCGTGACCCTGGTGACTGCGATCGACCACAGTCCAAGCGAGCCCCGCTTTGAGTTGATCCATCAGCTGCTTTCGATCCAGAACAACGATCGCTTGCGTCTGCGCTGTGCCCTGCGAGGGGACCATCCCAACGCTCCAACTTGCACGGACCTGTGGCCGGGCGCGGCCTACATGGAGCGCGAGTGCTGGGACATGTTTGGCATTCGGTTCGACGGCCACGAAAACCTGCGCCGACTGTTGATGCCAGAAGCCTACGGCCACCATCCCCTGCGCAAGGAATTTCCACACCAGGGCATCGAACCAGACCGCCTCTACCGTGAATGGGAACGGGAACGTATCCAACGGGCTGAAGCCAAGACCAGCCAGGAAGGAGCCGGTCTATGAGCGCCACAAGCAAAGTCCTCGAGTACGTCGCTGGCAGCCCCAGCGACCTGACGCTTGATCCGGACGATCCCATGCACGGGGAATTGATGAAGATCAATGTTGGTCCCCAGCATCCCGCAACCCATGGAGTCTTGCGTCTCTCCGTGGAACTCGACGGCGAGACGATTCTCAGCTGCGAACCGGAAGTGGGCTACCTGCACCGGGGCAAGGAAAAAACCTGCGAGAGCCTTGGCTGGCGCAAGTTCCTGGTTCACACAGACCGGCTCGACTATGTGCAACCGCTGCTGAACAACACCGCCTACGCCCTGTCCCTGGAAGCCCTGGCGCAAGTCGAAGTACCCCAGCGCGCTCAGGAAATCCGGGTGCTGATGATGGAGGTCTCGCGCATCATGGCGCACCTTATCTACCTGGGTACCACCGCCATTGATCTAGGCGCGGTGTCCATGTTCTTCTTCACATTCACCGAGCGCGAGAAGGCCTATGACCTGCTCGACGCCTGGAGCGGCCACCGAATGAACAACAGCTATGTCCGCATGGGAGGGGTCTATGCGGATGTGGACGAGAACATCGCCAGCAGCATCAAGGAGTGGCTGAGCGCTTTCCCCGCCAAGATCGACGAGTTCGAAAAACTGCTTACGGGCAACGCAATCTGGAACGCACGCAACCGGGGCGTGGGAGTCTTGAGCCCTGCTGCGTGCTTGGAATGGTCCCTCACGGGCCCCAACCTGCGGGGCTCCGGAGTCGAATGGGACCTGCGTAGAGCGGAACCCTACAGCGGATACGAGACCTATGATTTCGATGTGCCGGTTGGCTCTGAGGGGGACTGCTATGACCGCTACCTGGTACGCATCGAAGAAATGCGCCAGTCCGTGCTGATCGCCCTGCAGGCCCTCGACAGATTGGAGCAAAGCCAGGGCCAGGACTTCTTGCTCCAGGACCGCCGCTATGTCCTGCCCCCCAAGAACCGCACGCACGAATCCATGGAGGAGTTGATCTTCCAGTTCAAGGTCGTAACCGACATGCAGCTGCCAAAGGGCAGCGCATACCGAGGCGTGGAGTCCAGCAAGGGTGAACTGGGCTTCTTCATCGCCTCCGATGGCACCAGCGATCCTCTGCGCTGCCATGTGCGCGCACCCGGCCTGATGAATGTGCAGGCAATTCCCCAACTGGCACATGGACGCTTGCTCTCCGATGTGATGGCAATCATCGGATCATTGGACTTTGTCATGGGCGAGGTTGACCGCTGATGGTACTCACCGACGCGCTCAAAGCTGAGTTCACCGAACTCGCCAGTCACTATCCCGAACGCCGGGCGGCTCTGATTCCCGCCCTGCACCGCTGCCAGGAAGAACTGGGGGGCTGGCTCTCACCAGAGATCATCGAGGCCATGGCCGAGTGGTTCGAAATGGAACCAGTGGAAGTCTTCAGTGTGGCCTCCTTCTACCCCATGTTCTTCCTAAGGCCCGTGGGCAAGCACATAGTCAGCGTCTGCCGCAACATCTCCTGCGACCTGCGGGGTTCACAGGAGCTGCTTGATCGCGTCTGCCAAGTGACCGGCGCAAAGGCCGGGGCCAACTCTGAAGACGGACGCTTCTATGTGGAACACGTGGAGTGCCAGGGAAGCTGCGCCAACGCACCCATGATGGTAGTGGACGGCATCTACCACGGGGACCTCTGCCCCGAGAAGGCCGAGCAGATTCTAGGAGGGCTGGACCGATGAGCCACGAGACCTACCTGCTCTCGCGCATAGAACGCGGGGACAGCCACACCCTGGCGGGCTACGAAGCCCAGGGCGGCTACGCAGCATTCAAGAAGATCCTCTCTGAGGGCACCCCGCCCAAGGATGTAACTGAAGTCGTCAAGGAGTCAGGCCTGCGCGGACGTGGAGGCGCGGGATTCCCCACCGGCCTCAAGTGGAGCTTCATGCCCGACCAGGAACGGGATTCCCGCACGCGCTACATGGCGGTCAACGCAGACGAATCTGAGCCGGGGACCTGCAAGGACCGGGTGCTGATGGAGCGCGATCCCCACGGCTTGCTTGAAGGCTGCCTGATCGCCGCCTGGGCAATGAGCCTGCACGGGGTCTACATCTATGTACGCGGGGAATACCGCTTGTCCTACCGACGACTGGACGAGGCGATCCAAGAAGCCCGGGCTGCTGGCCTGATCGGCAAGAACATCCAGGGCACGGATTTTTCCTGCGAGATCCACATGCACAAGGGCGCGGGGGCCTACATCTGCGGCGAAGAGACCGGGCTGATGGAAAGCCTGGAAGGCAAGCGGGGCCATCCTAGGCCCAAGCCCCCCTTCCCCGCGGGCTTTGGCCTTTGGGGCCAACCCACCACGGTCAACAATGTTGAGTCGATCTTCAATGTACCTTTCATCCTGGAGCGCGGCGCCGACTGGTTCAAAGCCATGGGCAGTGAGAAGTCCTCGGGCAACTTTCTGTGCTGCATCAGCGGCCATGTGGAAAAACCCGGGGTCTATGAAGTCGCCCTGGGCACCCCCGCCAGCACGATCTTGAACGAATATGCGGGCGGCGTCTGGCACGGTCACAACCTGCGTGCCTGGATTCCCGGGGGATCGTCTACGGGGTTCCTACGACCAGAAGTCATCGACACTCCCATGGACCACGACTCTCTCAAGGAGGTGGGTTCCATGTTCGGCACGGGCTCTATGATCATCCTCGATCAGACCGCCAGCGTTGTGCACTCGGCCCTGGTGCTGATGGACTTCTATGAGCACGAGAGCTGCGGTCAATGCAGCCAATGCCGAGAAGGCACGCAGTGGCTGGCCCAGGTATTTCAACGCATTCACGACGGCCAGGGTCGCATGGAAGACATCGACCTGTTGAGCGACATCTCCAACGGCATGGCACCGGGCAAGACAATCTGCGCTCTGGCAGACGCGGCGGCGATCCCGACCCATTCGGTGATCCGCAACTTCCGCGACGAGTTGGTGGAATATGTGCAAGCGGGCGGTCACACGGCGGTCTCCAAGAAACGCGCCCTGCCCATGGAAACAGTCTGATGAGTGACCTCACAAAGCAAACCCCCGCTGATCCATCCACGATCGAGCGAGTGGAGATCACCGTCAATGGCCAAACGGTCCAGGCGCGCACGGACAAACCTCTGATCCAGGCTTGCATCCAAGCTGGGGTCGAGGTGCCCCACTACTGCTACCACCCGGGCCTGACCCCCGAGGGCTCCTGCCGCATCTGCCAGGTGGAAGTTCAACAGGGCAAGATGCCCGCACGGGTGATGGTGGCCTGTCGTACACCCGTAATGCCCGGCATGGTGGTCAACACCGAAACCGAGGGCGCTCACGATGCCCGCAGGGAATGCCTTGAGTTCCTGCTCAAGAATCATCCCCTCGACTGTCCGATCTGCGACAAGGCCGGGGAGTGCACCCTGCAGGACTATTCCTTTACTGAGGGCCAGGGCGAAGGACGATCGGTGGAGCCGCGCCGCAAACTCGAAAAGCGCAAGGACCTGGGCGATGTGATCTTGCTGGACCAGGAGCGCTGCATCCTCTGCACTCGTTGCGTGCGCTTCATGGATGAAGTGCCCAAGACTCCGCAGCTCTGCGTGGCGGGACGGGGCTCTCACTCCACCATCGAGACCTGGAACGATACGCCTCTAAGCGGCAACTACCAGGGCAACCTGGCGGATGTCTGCCCGGTAGGTGCCCTGACCCTGAAGTCCTTCCGATTCAAGGCACGGGTCTGGAACCTGACCAAGACCGCTTCCTCCTGCGGAGAGTGCAGTCGGGGTTGCGCCACCACTGTGGAGGTTCTACGCAAGGGCGAAGTGACCCGCATCCGGCCCCGCCACGACGAAGACGTCAACGGTTGGTGGATGTGTGACACCGGGCGCTTTGCCCTGGATGCCTTCTCACTCGCCGACCGTCTGGTGGGGACCTTGCTGCCCAGCGCCAGTCGGGGTTGGGATGCAACCTCGGTAGAAAATGGCCTGCAGATTGCAAGCGACATGTTGACCACCGGAGACAAGCCCCTGCTCATTGCCTCCCCATGGTTGACCCAGGAAGAAGGTGGCGAACTCTTGGCCCTGGGTCAAACAATCAGCGCCCGGGTTGCTTTTGTTTCCACGGCTTCCAACGACCTCGCAGACGATGTGCTGCACACGGGCGACCCGGGGCCAAACCGGCGAGGCCTGAGCGATCTGGGCCTGGAAGCCTTGACTGCAGAGGAAATCCTGCACACCGCGAGCGAGCACTCTACAGTCCTTTGCATTGGCGAGAGAGTGGCCCGCCTGCTTGGCAAAGGGGAAGCGGAAGGCTTCAACAGCCTGCCCCCAAGCGCCCGGGTATTGCTCTTCGACTGTGAGTTGCCTGACGCACCGACAGAAGGCAACTCCCCCATCGATATTGCGATCGGACTGCCCAGCTCGGTGGAACGAGTAGGGCACTGGGTCAACATCGACGGGCTGCGCCGCAACATCTTGCAAGCACGTCCGGCACCCGCAGGTGTTTGGAACACTCTGCGCCTGCTCAAGTACCTGCACGAGCTTCTGACCAACCGTGAGGTCCAGTCCTGATGTCCTTTGTGATCATCCTGATCAAAGCCTCCCTGATCTACGGAGGCCTGCTAGGAACCGCTGCAGCCATGACCCTGGCGGAGCGCAAGATCTCCGCTTGGATGCAGTTGCGCATAGGCCCCAACCGGGTCGGGCCCGGGGGCGTACTGCAGCCCCTCGCAGACGGGGTCAAGTTCATCTTCAAGGAAGAGGTCACCCCCGACGGCGCCAACAAAGGCCTCTTCCGCCTCGGGCCGATCATGGCCGCAGCTCCCGCCATGTTGACCATAGCGGTAATCCCCTTCGCCGGGGAGACAACGATCTTTGGCATCGATTTCGGGCTGCTCTCCCTGACCGACTTGGATATCGGCCTGCTGTTCGTCCTGGCCCTCTCAGGACTTTCGGTCTACGGGGTGATCCTCGGAGGCTGGGCTTCGAACTCCAAGTACTCGCTCTTGGGCGGCCTACGTGCCTCGGCCCAGATGGTCAGCTATGAGCTCTCGCTGATCATGACCGCCCTCACGGTGGTAGCCCTCTCGGGCAGCATGAACCTGCGTGAGATTGTCGAGGTCCAAAATACCGGCAACTTCCTGGACTGGCACTGCTTCACCCCGGTGGTGGGTCAGGTGGGTCTGATCTTGTTCGTGATCACCACCTTTGCCGAGACCAACCGTCACCCCTTCGACTTCGCCGAGTGCGAGCCGGAACTGGTAGGCGGCTTCCACACCGAATATTCCTCCATGAAGTTCGCCCTGTTCTTCCTGGGCGAGTACTGCGCAATGACAGTCATGGCCTGCCTGACCACAGTGCTGTTCCTGGGCGGCTACTCGGTACCCTTCTGGGAGGATGCCCCTTGGATCGTGCAAGTGGGTACCTTCATGACCAAGACAGCCTTCTTCCTGTTCCTGTTCATCTGGGTGCGCTGGACCTTGCCGCGCTTCCGCTACGACCAGCTCATGAACCTGGGCTGGAAGATCTTCTTCCCCATTGCCCTGGCCAACCTGCTGCTGGCCGGCGCAGTCATTTCTCTCTCCTAGACCCGATCACCAAGCACCTGATCACCCGCCGAACATGGTTGTTGTCCAACGCAGAGAGCTAACTTTTTGGGAGCGCATCTACCTGCCCGAGATCTTTCGTGGCTTGGCGATCACCTTCAAGAAGATGTTCGAGCCCCGGGTTACGCGCCAATACCCCGAAGAGGCCCTGCCAACGAACGAAGTCACCCGCGGCCAGCCGCGGCTGGTAGTCAAAGACGACGGCAACATCGCCTGCGTCTCATGCGGCCTGTGCGAAGCAGCTTGCCCGGCCTACGCGATCACCATTGACAGTCAGGAGACCGAACGCTTCATCGAACGCGAACCAGAACGCTTCGAGATCGACATGCTGCGCTGCATCCTGTGCGGCTTCTGCGAAGAGGCCTGCCCCAAGGAGGCGATTTTCATGAGCGATGAACTGGAATTGGCGAACACCACGCGCCAGGGATTGGTCTACGACATGAAGCAACTCGAGCGTCCCGCCAGCACGCTGAAACCGCGCATCGACTATGTGCGGAGGATCAACGATCGATGGTAGACCTGCTGTTCTACGTGGCTGCAGCCGTAAGCGTCCTGTGCGCCCTGGGAGTAGTGGTTTCCGCCAACCCGGTGCAAAGCGTGATGATGTTGCTGGGCAGCTTCACGGGCATCGCCCTGATCTATCTGTTGGCGGGCTTTCAGTTCCTGGCGGCTATTCAGATTCTGGTCTATGGGGGCGCGATCATGGTGCTCTTCCTGTTCGTGGTCATGCTGCTGAACCAGGGCGACCCTGTGGCCTTGGCCAGGGAACAGGGCGTGCTTCACAAGGAACAGTTGGCGGGCGGCCTGGCGGTGGCAGGCAGCGCCCTGGCTGTACTGCTGGTAGCAGTGGCGCGCACGGATCTGCCGCGGCCCATCTTCGGCTACCTATGGCCCGAGGGCGGTTTGGATCCCCTCTTGGGCATGGCCCAAGCAATGTTCGGCCCCTATGTACTGGCCTTCGAAGGTGCCTCGGTGCTGCTGCTGGCCACCGCGGTGGGTGTCATGACCCTGGCCAAGCGCCAACGGAACAAGCCCGTCGCTGCCGCCAGCACCAGCGAGGAGGCCAGCGCATGAACGTGCCCACCGAACACCTCTTGATCCTTTCTGCGATCCTCTTCGCGATCGGCATGGGAGGATTCCTCCTGCGCCGCAACATGATCGTGGTGCTGATGAGCATCGAACTGATGCTCAACGCCGCCAACCTCGCCTTTCTGGCGGGGGCCCGACAGCACGCGGCCCTGGCCGGACACTGGGTAGCGGAAGGCCCGGTGATGGTGACCTTTGTGATCGCCGTAGCCGCAGTGGAAGCCGCAGTGGGCCTGGCCCTGGTCATCGCCTTCTATCGCCGCAAGCAGACTGTCTCCCTCGACCGGCTCTCCCCCACTGGAGCAGCCTCCAAAGCCAACTGATCCCATGGACACGACCATCGCCGAAACTGGGCAGCTCTGGCCCTGGCTGATTCCAGGCTTGCCCCTCATGGGAGCTCTGCTGACGGGGGCCATGCACCTCGCAGGTCTTCGACGCCCGAAGAACGATGACAAGGCCACCAGCAAGCCACTGGCGGCAAACATCGCCATTCTGGCCATGGCCGCTGCCTTTGCATTCAGCATCAAGGGTTTCCTCGCCCTGCGTGGAGGCGAGGCCAACATCCTGAGTACAAGCTACGACTGGATCCCGACCGGGGACTTCACCGTGAGTTGGTCGCTCATGATCGATCACTTGTCCTCCTTGATGACTCTGGTGGTCACGGGCGTTGGCCTCTTGATCCACATCTACGCGGCTGGGTACATGAAGGGCGACACGGGCTACGCCAAATTCTTCGCCTACCTCAACCTGTTCGTGGCGATGATGCTGATGCTGGTGCTCTCGGACAACATGGTGGGCACCTTTGTGGGCTGGGAGGGAGTGGGCCTCTGCTCCTACCTCCTGATCGGCTTTTGGTACAAGGACAGCTGGCGGGCGGAAGCGGCTCAAAAAGCCTTTGTGGTCAACCGCATCGGCGACGCAGCATTTCTGTTGGGCATGTTCATCCTGGCCACCACCCTGGGCAGCCTGGATTACTCTGCAATCAACAGCGAGGCCAGCCTGCTGGCCAAACCGGAACTGCCCTGGAAGTTGTCCCTGGCCGCGTTGTTGCTCTTTGGCGGCGCCTGCGGCAAGAGCGCCCAAATTCCCCTTTTCGTCTGGCTGCCGGACGCAATGGCGGGACCGACTCCGGTTTCGGCCCTGATCCACGCAGCAACCATGGTGACCAGTGGAGTCTATCTGGTGGTGCGCCTCAACCCGCTCTTCGCGGCGGCGCCCCTGGTTCTCACGCTGATCGGCGCAATCGGCGCAGCCACAGCTTTTGTGGCGGGCACAAGTGCCCTGCGCCAGCGCGATCTGAAAGGCGTGCTGGCTTACTCAACAGTCAGCCAGTTGGGCTACATGTTCCTGGCCCTTGGGGTCGGCGCTTTCTCAAGCGCGATCTTCCACCTGGTGACCCACGCCTTCTTCAAAGCGCTCCTGTTCCTGGCAGCAGGCTCGGTAATCCATGGCATGAACAAGGAACAGGACATGCACAAGATGGGCGGACTCAAAGCACATATGCCCAAGACCTGTCTCACCTTCATTGCTGGGGCCGCGGCCCTCTCGGGTCTGCCTTTGATGAGTGGTTTCTTCTCCAAGGACGAGATCCTGGCCCAAGCTTTTGCGGGGGGTGGCGTGTCCCTGATCTTGTGGGCCGTCGGTCTGGTCACAGCTGCCATCACCGCCACCTACACCTGGCGCATGGTTGCTCTCGTATTCTTCGGCAAGGAACGATTCGACAAACAAGCAGTGCACCCCCACGAGTCCGGTGCCCTGATGACCACACCCCTGTTTGTCTTGGCGCTGTTGTCGGTGGGAGGAGGCATCCTGGGCCTGCCGATTGTCTTCCACGCCCCGCACATTCTGGGTGAATGGCTGGCCCCGGTTGTGGAGCCGGGTCAGGCTATTCTGGCCGCGGCCCACAACGGACACCTGTCCCACCTGACCGAGTGGATCCTGCTGGGCGTGGGCGCGATGATTGCGCTCGGTTGTGCTCACCTGGCCTTCCATGCCCATCGCCAAGGCACCCAGAGCGATCTGGCCTTTGAAACCAAGCACCCGGAACTGGCCCTGTCACTCTCCAACGCCTGGGGCATCGACCGGGCCTACCAAGTGATGCTGGTACAGCCCGTGATGACCGCAGCATCTGCGATTTCCACGCTCTTCGATCTGGCCTTGATCGATGGAGCGGTCAATGGCCTCGGACGCTTTGCGCAGCGCCTGGGTCAGAGAGTATCGCGGCAAGCGAGTGGGCATCTCGGCGCCTATGGACTCACGATTGGTGGCGCAGCCTGCGCCCTCGCCGCGATTTGGATGTGGATCGGAGCCTAGCAGTCCCTTGAGAACCTCACTACTACAACTTCACCCTGTCCACAGGTGCTGCGTCGGACTTGCCTCGACAAAGATGGCTTCGTCTCGCTCCGACCCTTTTTCAAAGGACTGCTAGCCCATGCCCCTGCTTACCCTGATTGTCTTCACGCCCCTGATCGGAGCGATCCTGATAGCCCTGGTGCCCGTGCGCGAGGTCCGCGTCCTGCGCGGAGTCAGCTTCGGAATCACTTTGCTCACGGCCCTTCTTGGGTTCCTGGTGTGGCAGGAGTTCGACCCGAACCAGGCAGCCTTTCAACTAACCGAGAGCCGTCCCTGGTTTGAACTTCCCGGGGCATTGGCCGTCAACTACTCGTTGGGCATCGATGGAATCTCTATTCTGCTCGTGAGCCTGACGGCCTTCTTGATGCCCCTTGTGCTGGTGTCCGCAAGCCAGTCGATCACCACCCGCGTACGCGAGTTCCTGGTCTGGCTGCTAATCATGGAAGCGGGCATGCTCGGGGTTTTCCTGGCCACGGACATCTTCCTGTTCTATGTGTTCTGGGAAGTCAGCCTGGTGCCCCTGTACTTCATGTTGGGTATCTGGGGTGGCGAGCGTCGCCTTTACGCGACGCTCAAATTCTTCCTCTTCACCCTGGCGGGGTCGTTGGTGATGCTGGTGGGGGTCATTGCCCTGGTCTACCTTTCTGGCACCCTGGACATTGCAGCCTTGACCCAATGGGCGGGCACGCAACCCCTGGAAGTCCAGGGATGGCTCTTCGCTGCCTTTGCCCTGGCCTTCGCCATCAAGGTGCCCCTGCTGCCGTTCCACACCTGGTTGCCGGACGCCCACACAGAAGCCCCCACTGCGGGATCGGTGATCCTGGCGGGAGTGCTACTCAAGATGGGGACCTATGGCCTGCTGCGTTTTGGCATCGCCATGTTCCCCCTGGCAGCCCTTGAGGCTTCGACACTCTTCATGATTCTGGGGGCCCTGGGCATCATCTACGGCGCCTTCCTGGCCATGGCCCAGACTGATGTGAAGCGCTTGATCGCTTGTTCATCAGTCAGTCACCTGGGCTTTGTGGTGCTCGGGATGTTCGCCTTGACCGGCGCCGGGCTGCGGGGCTCAGTGCTGCAAATGGTGAACCACGGGCTCTCCACAGGGCTGCTGTTTCTTCTGATCGGCATGATCTACGAACGACGTCACTCGCGAGAGTTGGCGGACTACGGGGGCATCGCAAAGGTGATGCCGCTCTTTGCCTTCTTCTTTGTGTTCTCGGTTCTGTCCAGCGTGGGCCTGCCGGGTTTGAACGGGTTTGTAGGTGAGTGGTTGATCTTGCTGGGCGCTTTTGAAGCCAGCCCGGTGCTAACCGCGGTGAGCGTCACGGGAGTGATCTTTGGCGCCGTGTATCTCTTGCGAGCCACGCGCTTGATGCTCTTTGGAGAGATCACCCACACAGAAAACAAGACCTTGAGCGACTTGACCCCGCGGGAATTGGGAGTCTTGACTCCGATCTGTTTGCTCTGTCTGGTGATCGGAGTGATGCCCGGACCGTTCATTCAACGCACGGAGGCTAGCCTCGCAGTAATCGAACAACGACTGGATGCGGCTCGAGATCAGCAAGCAGCCAGAGTCGAGCTTGACTTGCCTGACGACCAAAAGCCGGAGAGCGCACGATGAGCTTCGAGTCCCTGCAAGACCTCTACTTGGGCGCCGGCCCGGCCCTCGCGCCCCTGCTCTGGCTGACCGGCGGTCTGCTGGCGGTGCTGATTGCTGAGATCACCCCTGGCCTGACGCGACTACGCCCGGCGGTTGTACCCGCAGCCCTTCTGGGCGCCGCCTGGAGCGCAGGCCAACTGATCGCCGAGCCCAGCGGCCTGGTGCTCGGGGGCACTTTCATGGGAGACTCCCAAACCGGCGCCTTCACCCTGATCTTCTTGGGGGCGACCCTCCTGGCTTGGGGACAGGCTCGACACTATTACGGCCAGGAAGAGCCCTTCCTGGGGGAACACGATGCCCTCTTGATCACCGCCCCCATCGGCATGATCTTGATGGCCGGTGCACAGGACCTGATTGTCTTCTTCATCGGGCTCGAGTTGCTCAGCATCCCCCTGTATTGCCTGGCAGCCTTCCGCCGCACCCGCGACGATTCCGTGGAGGCGGGCCTGCGCTACTTCATTCTTGGCGCCTTTGGCGTGACCCTCTTCCTGATGGGAGCAGGTTTGGTGTATACCACCGCTGGCACGCTCAACATCGAAGGGCTCGGTGATGCGCTCGTGGCCCTGACAACCCCTTTAGGCAGTGTGGGCATGGCCCTGATCCTGGCTAGCCTGCTCTTCAAGGCGGGAGTGGCTCCCTTCCATTTGTGGGTGCCCGATGTGTATCAAGGATCGCCCACGCCGATTACCACTTTGATGGCCACAGGAACCAAGGCAGCGGCCTTTGCATTCCTGCTGCGCCTTGCTCCGATCCTGCCGAGCGAAGCGGGCCTGCCCCTGGGAATAATCGGCGTGGCAACCCTGGCCCTGGGCAACCTGGGTGCTCTAGTGCAAACAGATCTCAAGAGACTGCTCGCCTGGTCCGGCATCGCTCACGCGGGTTTACTGCTGCTAGTAATCAGCGCGGCTGTTTCTGCGGCAGGCACAAACCAACAGGCCGAGATCCTGAACGCAGCTACAAGCGCCCTGTTGCTGTACCTCTTGGCCTATGCCTTCGCCGCTGGTGGCGCCCTGGGCTTGGTTGCTTGGATGGAGGCCGATGGCGAAGACCACACCCAACTGAGCCGTTGGCAGGGACTAGGCAGCGTGCGGCCTGGGGTGGCTGCAGGCATGACTCTGTTCTTGCTCAGCCTCGGCGGAATTCCCGCCACCGGTGGCTTCCTCGGAAAATGGCTGGCCTTCAGCACGGCGGTGCGCGCGGACATGCTGCCCCTGGCGGTGCTCGGCGCATTGACCAGCGTGATTGCTCTTGGCTACTACCTGCGCGTGATAATCACAATGTGGATGAAACCGCGGCCCGAGAGTTGGGCGATTCCCAGCATGAACCGGCCCCTGGCGGCGTTCCTTGCTGGTTTCTGCGCGGCCATGGTGCTGGCGCTGGGATTGATCCCAGGCTTTGTGCTGGGACCCCTGTTCTAGACCCTCAAAAGAGCCATTCGTCGTTCAGCGGCAGGACTTGCTGAGTGAATAGGGAACAGCGACAGAAACTAGGACTCATTTCGAGACGCAAGGGTTGAGAGAGGGCTCAGACGGCTTCCTGAGGCCATTCCCTGCAATTTCTCATGGCTCGAAAAGACAGAAATTCCCTGCTCAGCCCCCAGACTACTTTGGAACAAGTATCATTTCCTCGCCCCCTCCCCGGGGAGACATCTTCTAGATCTCAATTCTTCTGATCCATAACACCATGCGTACTACCCCTTTCCTTCTTGTTCCCGCCGCCCTGTTCATGAGCGCTGGAGCCTTAGCCCAAGGCGACGACTGTTCAGTCGCCACCGCCATTACTGGCGCTAGCACCTGGGCATTTGACACCACCGCCGCCACCACCAGTGGGTTTTCTGGCGGCTCAGCCTGCACCAACGCGGGTTCCCTCGGCGTGGGCCCTGACCAGTTCATGCAGTGGACCGCCGACGCGGCGGGCACCTGGCAGATCGACCTGATCGGCTCTGTCTACGACACCAAACTGAACATTCACACGGGCACGGGCTGCACAGCCACCTGCACCTATTACAACGATGACTTCTCTGGTCTTCAGAGCGGCGTAATCATCGCCGGCATCGTTGCTGGCGACACCTTCTTGATTCAACTCGGTGGCTTTGGTGGCCAAGCTGGCCTCGGCACATTGAACACCTCAAATGCTGGCTCCGGTGGCATCGGCAACGATGACTGCTCCACCGCCACAGCGATTGGCGGCGTTGGCAACTGGACCTACGATACTATCCTGGCCACCACCAGCGGCTTCGCTGGGGGCTCCGGCTGCACAGACGCCGGTTCCTTGGACCTGGGCAACGATGCCTTCTTCCAGTGGACCGCCAGCGCGGCGGGTGACTACCTGATCGACACCTGTGGCTCGGGCTATGACACCAAGCTGAATGCACACAGTGGCACGGGCTGCGCAGCCACCTGCACTGCCTACAACGATGATGGTCCCTGCGGTGCCTTCAACAGTGAACTCAACCTGACCGGCGTCAACGCTGGCGACACCTTCCTGATTCAGTGTGGTGGTTGGGGCGGCGCTTCTGGCGCTGGCGTCCTGAACATCGGTACGTTTGTCGACCCCTGCGCGGGTCAAGTCCCGGACATGTTCGCCCCGAACCACTCCTGCGCAGCACCGGCAGCGATTGGCGATGGAACCTATTCCCTCAACACCGCCAAAACTGAGCCCGACTTCTTCTCCTTCACCGTAGCCGATGGCGGCACCGTGACGATTGACGCCCTGTTCATCTCGGCGACTGCCGACCTGGACGCAATGCTCTATGAAGCTGGATTCTGTAACGATGACCAGAACTCCGGATGCGGAGGCACCCTGGCCTGCGGCTTCAGTGCTTCCGACAACGAGAACTTGATTTGGACCAACACCACTGGCGCAGACATGGACTGCATCCTGCGTGTCCACGTCTGGCCCAACACTGCCGGCGACTGCAACGACTATGACCTGGTCCTGACCGGTGCTGGCCCTGGTGGCCCGTCGCTGTTCTGCAGCCCGGCCAACGTGCACTCCGGTGGCGGCTCCGCGACCCTGGCCACTTCAAGTGTCTCTGGTCCCGGCCTCTACCACCTGGAAGCCACTGACGGTCCCGCCGACCAGTTCGGCTACTTCCTGGTAGCCGCTGCCTCCATGGATCCGGGCGTGTCAGTCAGCCAAGGCCAGCTTTGCCTGACCGCACCCATCGGACGCTACAGCCCGGCTGCTGGTGGTACCCTGAACTCGATCGGTCGCTTTGATGCGGCAGGCGTAATGCAGTCCCTGTCCGGCAACTCGTCGGTTGGTTCTGGCTATGACGTGCCCGCGATCCTGCCCAGCCCCCCGGGCGGTGTGATCGTGATTGGTGCCACCTGGCACTACCAGCTGTGGTACCGCGATGGTACCGCGTCCAACTTCTCGGACGGCATCTCGGTGACCTTCTGATCAATGGCCTCGGGGAATATCCCCGAGAACCTGCGATTTCCTGGAGCGGGCGCCTCCCCTGGCGGGGAGGCGCCCGCTCCTGTTCATTTCGCGCTGACCATACCTGACGAGGGACAACCGAGAGGTTCCAGAAAGCCGGTTGCAAGCCCTACTGGAATTCGTTGAGGCAGGGCAAGGAACCCTCAAGGCAATTTGAGGAGCGCAATCGGGCCTTTCCAATGGCGGCTGAAGCTGAGGGGCCCTAATTAGGGGTTGCGGTCTCGCAGAATCCTGACAGACTGAACTGGCCTGGGAGCGCTCCCAGGCAACAGATCTCCCCCATTTCCGCCTCCTTCATCTTCTTTCTTCACCTTTCATGACTACTACTCGAAACTATATCCGTGCAGGCGCTCTGGCCGCACTGCTGACCACCCCCGCCTTCGCCCAGGGCGATGACTGTTCC
>DUBE01000045.1 GCA_012960475.1 Planctomycetota bacterium | reverse complement strand
CCCGCCGCGGAAAAAGTGCAGAAGCCGAGGGCATCCAAGGCGGCCACCAGGTCCTCGTGCCAGGCGGCTAGAAAACCCTTGCCCAAAATCTCATCTGGATCCAGGGGGCCCTGCCCCCAGTCAATGTCAGGAGCCAGCGCTGCGAGGCGTGCGGAATCAGAGTTCCCCTCCCCAAGGAACGGAAAACTGCGCATGGGATCAGCCCCGCGGGCGCTGGCCAGGGGACCGACCTGCCCCAGCAGGCCGACAGCAGATCGAATGCTGGCGGATCGCATGGGGCCCTCGCCATCTCGCACCAGTTGTTCCAGAGCCGCGGTTGCCTGGGCTTGATCTTCGAAGGGGCTGGAGGCCTCCAGATCTCGCGCAGCCTCACGCACATCGAGGCCCAGACGATTGCAGACCTCAAGCACCCCGAGGGCCTCCGCACTGTCCTGGGCCAGACTTCCGAGCAGGGGCTGCAAGGCGGAGAAACGCATGGTCCCCACGCCAGGTCCGGCTCCATCCCGCAGCACGATACCGCAGGGTGTGGGACAGCCCCGACAGCCATGGCGCTGGGAGTCCGAAACCGTGGGAGCGTCAACCATCTGACCTGAAGCAACCCCTGCCTCGTCGAATAACTCCAGCGTGCCCCCCAGGGACCGCTCCAGCAGGCGCGGGGATTCCAGCAGGGCCCGACTCAACTCCGCAGAGGGTTTGCTGGCTACTGGTTGCGCCTGTGCAAACACCCCCAGCAGACCGTGCTGGGCCAGAGCCCGGCCAAGTCCTCCGCGACCCACGAAGCTGGGCGGATCATGGCCCGCCGCCAGATGAGCATGCCGCACTCCCGCTTGAGCTGCCGGCCCAGCGCTCAACCCTGCGCCCTGTCCAAAATCCTGCACCATTTGAGCGTTGCGTTCACGCGCCGACAGTCCCAGCCAATGCGGCCGCCGATGCACAGTTCCCGTGCCTTCTCCATCCAAGACCAAGACCCCATCTCCCTCTGCAAACACTCCGAGCAGGACAAGCGCGTCGCAGACCCCGGCCAGGCGCCGACCAAAATCACTGCCCACCTGGCCCTCGGCCAGACCTCCGGTGAGCGGCGAACGCGCGGACACGGTGGTACGCGCGGCCGTGGGCAGACCACGCGCCACGGCAGATCCCACGCTCAAGATGAAGGGATCCTTGTCAGGATCGAGGGCCAGCATCAGGCCCTGGGCCAAGGCGGCGCCTCCGAGAGCAAGAGCCTCGGGGGAAAGTCCTGCAAACCCGGGCGAGGGTTTCCCACAAAGCTGACTTGCCCCTTGGGAGTCAAGGCCTTCCTCAGAACCCAAACCCTCCCCCAGGTCAAAGCACCGCACTCGGGGTTGATAGGAGTTCACGCTAATCATGGCCTAAGATCCCATAGCCTACCCAATCGGCAATCACGGGCCCCCGGACCTCTGCCCCATCGCTTATAACCAGCCTCCTGACACCATGACCATCGGCTTCTTCAATGGCCCCGGGCGACCCTGGATGCTGGGCCGCGTGCGCGGCATCCCCATTCGCCTGCAGCCCTTCCTGCTGGTGTTGATGGGGCTGTTGGCCCTCCTGCAGTTGGATACGGGCGGCTGGCAAGCGGCCCTGATGACTTTCTTTGCCATGGGGTTGGTGATGGGTTCGGTGCTCCTGCATGAACTCGGCCACGCACTGATGGCCCAACGACTCGGCGTGCGGGTGATCGACATCACCCTTTGGCCCCTGGGCGGCATCGCCATGTTGGAGAACATGCCCGAGGACTCTTCCACGGAGGGCGCCATCGCAATCGCTGGACCTCTGGTCAATTTTGTAATCGCCGGGGCCGCCTCCCTGGCGCTGATGTTGATGGGCCTCTTGGGGCAACTGATCCCCATGGCCACCACCGCACAACTGGGCTTCGCCCAGATTCTCGCCCTATTGGTGATGGTCAATGTGATCATGGGCACATTCAATCTGCTGCCTGCCTTCCCCATGGACGGAGGCAAGTTGCTGCGCTCGTTCCTAGCGCGCAAGGACGGCTGGGTCCGGGGCACAGAGCGAGCGGCGAGGGTCGGCCGCGTCTTTGCCTGGAGCATGATTTTCTTTGGCTGGCAATGGACCTTGATGTTGCCTTTTCTGGGTTTCTATCTGCTCTTCGCGGGCAAGCGCGAATTACTGATGGTGCAACTGAAGCACGCGGGCCGAGGTGCTGGCGGCATCTTCGGAGGCGACCTGGGAGAGATGCTGCGCCGGGCCGCCCAAGCGGGCGCCGCTGGAAGTTCTGGCGGGGCCGACGCAGATCAAACCCAGGACAACTGGCAGAGATCGCCCAGGCAGGCTCCAGCCAACGAGGTGAACATCGAGTCTCCCTCAAAACCAGAACGGGGTTTCAGCGAGGAGGACATTCGTCGTCTGGAAGCTCAACGCGGGCGCCTGCGGCGCGACTAGAGTCAGCACCCTGGAGGGGACAAGCGGCTGCATAAGGGACGCTTGTACGTTCTCCCCAGCGCTTTCGGCGAGACCTCATCTGAGGGTCAGGCCAATCCCAGAGTCAGGCCCTAATCTCACCCGGCCAGATTCGGGCCCTACAGATTCCCCAGGCGAATCGCCTGAGTGGGGCAATTGCGCGCGCAGGCGTGATCCCGGGTGCACTCATAGTTGTGCACCTTGCGCACTTGAGCCGTGTCCCCAGCCATCTTGAAGCCCTGGGTCTCGCAGACCGATTCGCACAGACCACAACCCACACAACGGGCAGGATCGATGGACAACTGAACATAGTCCGCGGGAGTCACCGGACAGGACAAGCGGTCCTCCAGTTTGCAGGTCACCAGGTCCCGGGTCGCGGCATGGGAAAGCAGGACCCTCAAGGCCTCCTCTTCTCCGGCCTTGATTACATCTGGAACCTCATCGAAGTCGAAACGATGCAGGTGCCCGACCTTGGGCTGAATCAACACCACATTTTCGTCCGCGTGCATGTGCAGCACATGCTCCACAACCACTTCTTGGGCAATCTCAAAGGAACGGAAAAGGGTCGAAATCGCCCGGTTCTTGTAATTTGGCGCGCGATAGGTGCCCTTGACCGTCAAGTCCACAGCGATCACCATCTCAGGACGCAGGGCCTTGGCAAAACGCAGGGGCGTGGGATCAGCAATGCCCCCGTCAATGTAGTGGCGGCTCTCGTGTTCAAAGGGCTCGAAGACTGCGGGCAGGGCGCAGGAACTGTAGACCGCATCGCTAAGGGATATGCCATCGAATCCTGGGGTGCCCCAAAAGACACTGCCACCGCTCTCAAGACAGATCGCATTGCAGAAGAACGGCATCTTGGTGTTGCCCATCTCCAGCTCGGGCAAGAGGCGCTCCAAACTGCGGCGAAAGTTGCGCCCCTGGTACATGGAGGTAACCCGCGGACCACGCAGCAACATCTTGATCGCGTTGAGCCGGAAATAGTCCTCCTTCTTGAGGGAGCGCACCCTCGCTTCCAGGTCGTCCACATCCCGGCCGATGGCCACCATGGCTCCGACCAGGGCGCCGATCGATGTGCCCACCACCACGTCGAACTCGATGCCCAGAGTCTTGAGGGCACGCAGCACACCAATGTGCGCCATTCCCCGCATGCCGCCACCCCCCAAGACCAGTACCCGACGGGGCCTCTCGCTCAGAAGCCCAGAACGCGGACCCAAGTTGGATTGGGAAGAGTTGTGCATCGGATCGGGCAGGAATGGAAATGGGGAAGAGAGGGTCAGGCGCAAGGGTCAGACCTTGAGCCTGGGAGTATCAGAGGCCTCCCCCCTGCGCTTACATCGTCCCCATGGCCGCCCCAACTTGAGACACTAAGGGCCATGACTATTCCCCGCTCCTTCCAAGCCCTCTGCGACCTGCCCCCCAAGCAGCGGACCTCCATGGGGCAGGAACTGCTTCTGCGCACGATTCGCGAGGAATGGCCGCTGGTGGCGCACCTACGGCGGCGCATGGGCGCAGCGGGGCTGGATCCCTCAAGGGCGATTGACCTGGACAGTTTTCGCTCCCTGCCCCCAGAAGCCCTCACCAAATCCCTCACCCAGGCCCCTCGGGACCTCTGCCCCCAGCCGGATCCCGGCCGCATCCGCCAGAACTGGGGCTGGTCGCGCAAACTCGGGCTGATTCTGGCACGGGGCAAGGGCGGCCCTCTGCTCCAACGGGGTTATCAGGCGACTCTGGCAGATCCCCTGGAGGACGCGCTCTCCGGAGGCCGCAACAAACGGGTTCAGTCCAGCGAATTTGATGAGGAATTGCTGGCGGAGCAGGGCTCGCGCTGCCTTGAGTTGCTGGGGATCGAGGCCGGGCCATTGGTGCTTGACCCCAGGGCTAAGTTCGAAACTCTGACCCGCCGCGCTCTGGTAGGCGGCGCAGGCCTGAAGGGCCTTGAGCTGCGCGAGTCTGCGCCGCCCTCGGATCAAGTCCAAGGAGTACTCTTCACCACCCGTAAAGCCCTCACTGCTGGAGCTCTGAACCCCGAAGGAGTGCAGCAACCCAAGCTGATGCTGCTCGACCCGATCAATGCAGACCAGCAGGGCCTCTTGACCTTGACGGCCGCCCGGCTGGTGCTGCCGGTGCTCGCGGACGGTTCGGGCGCGGTGCTTTGGGATGATCTGGTCTGGGTCGAAGAGGTCTGGTGTAAAGAGGGCGGAATTGAACAAGGCCGAGGCCAACTCGCCTTCACCCACCTGGCACAGCACGGCACAATGCTGGCACGCACGGTGCTCGATCTACCCAAGGCCTGGGGGCGTCTGGTTCCAGCGACAGATACGACTCCGAGTTTTCCGCGGCTGACCCAGCTCGACTGAGTCGGCGGACCTGGGTCCCTTGCAAACTTGAAGCAGGCAACAAGCGCGCGCGATGAAGGCGCTAAAAAAGGTGGAGGTCGACCTAGGAAAGTGGGTCGACCTCCGGTGTCCCGCAGGTATCACAAGGTGGGCTCGCAAACCACCAAGGACGCGGAGACGGGCCCTTTAGCTTTCCAGGACAGCCACGCTCGCAAATATGACTGCCCCATCCAGGGCCAGTAGTAATATAGGGGATTACCCTCTGAGTTGCAAGTGAGGTAGCTGGAATGGTCTTTCGTTACCCGCCCCATACAACTATGACAGATCTGATAGGACCTGAAATCTCAGGACCTCAAAGCCTCTTCCAGAGCGGTAGCGGCGTCCGTGGAGGAAGTCCGATATTTCACGATCAACGCACAGGCCTGCGAGAGCCCAATCTGCCGCGCATACCCACCCGCTGCAGGTCGCGTTCCTGGCACCACTACCGCGCCGGGAGGAATCTCAAGGGGCTCTTCGCGACTGCCTCGCACTTCACGCTCGTTCACCAGGTCATACAACACTGTGTTGGCAGCAAGGGCAACTCCCGCGGCCAGCACGGCGCGACTGCCCACCCGTACTCCTTCCAGCACCAAGACCCCGGCCCCCACGAACGCTCGATCTTCAATGATTACAGGCCTCGCACCCGCCGGTTCCAGCACACCACCTAACTGGGCTGCGGCGGAAAGATGCACCTCACAGCCCACCTGGGCACAGGAACCCACCAGGGCGTGGGAGTCAATCATCGAAC
Organism: Planctomycetota bacterium; assembly: GCA_012960475.1. Taxonomy (GTDB): domain Bacteria; phylum Planctomycetota; class UBA1135; order UBA1135. The sequence goes on along the minus strand of DUBE01000045.1, from coordinate 12,036 downwards.
CTGCTCCCACATGGGCACCCACATTCACGTACATGGGCGGCATGCAGACCACTCCGGGTCCCAGGTGAGCTCCCCGGCGCACGGCGGAGCCACCAGGCACCAGGCGCACGCCGGAGCCCTCGTCGAACTCACGCAGAGGAAAGGCCGCCTTGTCCCGAAAGACCCCCATGGGAACTACAGGACTGGAACGGAACAGATCAAGGATGCCCTGCTTGACCCAGGGCACGACCCGCCAACCGCCATCCCCTTGGGGCTCGGCTGCGCGAACAATGCCCGCTTCGAGGGCAGCGAGGAGTTCTTCTCCTTGGAGTTCTGCTTGCATGGGTGGTTCTTTAGCCAGGTGGAACGACCGTGAAGGGCTTGTCATGTGGCCGACGCATCAAGACTGCTTAGCAATTCTTCAGCAACGCTGACCAAACGAGCCGAAGCCGCGGCCATCTCCGACCGGGAGACCTTTTCGTGATCAGTATGGGCATCGATGATCGCGCCCGGCCCAAACAAGAGCGGCTGCCCCCACTTGGAGAGGTACGGAGCGTCGGTACCAAAGGCGACCACCACGCCCTCTTCACCCTCGGGCACATGAAAGCGCACGGGACCGTAAGGCCCATCATTCACCCGCAACTCGACATGCTCCCCGAGCAGATCCAGGAGCCGGTCCTGGACCACTGCGGGGTCCTCCACCGAACGCAGGAGGAATGAGGCCTTGGCGAACTCGGCCACCACATTGGGAGCCACCCCCCCTTCGATGCAACCCAGGTTGACCGTGCCGGAGCCAATCCCCTCCGCGCGCCCCCACTTGGCCGCCAGGATGCGTTCGAGGGCCTGCACCAACTCATGCACCGCGCTTGGTCCAATGTCCTGACTCGAATGACCCGCGACCCCATGAGCGGTGAGCTGCGCGTGGAAGACACCCTTGTGGGCCTTGACAAACCTGCTGCCCGTGGGCTCCCCCACCACGATGAAGCGCGGGGCCCAAGGATCCGCCAGACTGGCGTTGGCGTGCATGGCTCCGTCGCCAAGCACCTCTTCGCCCACGGTGAACAAGAGGCCTACCCGGTCTTCGCCCGCTTTGAGCAGGTTCTCCACCGCCGACAACATGGACACGGCCTGACCCTTGGCATCACAGGAGCCGCGGCCATGAACAAAGTCCGCATCCACGCGGGATCCGAAAAAGGGCGGCACCGTGTCCAGATGAGTGCAGAAAACCACTTCCGGTTGCCCCGCGCGGGCGAGCAGATTGAAACGACCGGGCTCTACCTCCTGGCGTTCCACCGCAAGGCCCCGTTGCTCAAGAGAACGTGCAAGGGCGTTGCCATAGTCTTCCTCGTTCCCCGTCACCGAGGGGATTTCGATGTAGTCCACCAACAGCGAGGTCAGGGGATCCAGACTTGTGCTCATGGTGGGCATCATAGCCCTCAAGCTGAGCGCAACGGGCAGCCTGTTTACATCAAGGCTCGACGGAGAATCCCACCGGGCCCAGAACCTCGCCCCCCTGGCCCATGTCCGCCAGCAGCACACAGAAATCAAAGCTCTGGCCCACGAAGACCCAGGCCCAACTCGAATCCATGGCAAAACGCCCCAGACTGCGTCCAGCCCCATCCAGGTCGCCTTCAAAACCCTGGAAGACCGGGGGCAAGAGGCCTCCCGCCAGAGTCAAACCAAACAGTCGATCATTATTGAGGGGCACCAAGACGCCGCCGACCATGGTGCCGGGCTGAGTACCCGCAACGCTGCCAAGAATCTGATAGGCGCGGTTTGCATCGACCAGGGGACGCTGGACGCGCAGGGTCGCTGTGCCTCCTTGGGACGCGTTGATTGTGCTGCGGGAACAATGCAGTTCCGGCGTGGCCACAGTGCTCAAGGTCACCGGGGGCCAGAGCAGCACCGGCTTGATGCCATCGTCCACGCGCAGGCCCCATTCCCCCTCACCCGGGATCATGGTGGCGGTCAAGTCAAAGGAATAGCTGCCGTTGCCATGGTCGCTGACCGCGCCGGCCAGGGCCGGGTCAGGTCCCGTGTGGCGCGTCTCGACGGTCACCGTGGCACCTCCCGCAGTCAGGGGTACTCCCTCCAGATCCACCAACTGCACCACCACGTGAGTCACAGACTGCCCGTCCGCAGGCAGTTCCTGGTCGGGCACCTGAACTACAGAAGTGATCCCATCGGGACGCCCCGCGTTCACAGCGCGCCAGATGTCATAGTTGGCTTGCAGGCCCTCCACCGCATCCACGTCACTCACGCCTCCAGAAAAATTCCGGCGCAGATAATAGGTCCCGTTGGCGCAGCCCAAGCTGACATTGCAGACCCCGTCGATGTCTCCCATGCGCGCAATCACGATGGTCGCGGCGTGAGCACTATGGACAAAGGAGGGTGGTGGTGCACCGCAACTTGTGGGCTGTGTAGGGCTGCAGGAACAACGGCCATCGCCCCCCGCGTAGCGCGCGGCTTGCATGGCGGCCATCACCCGCTGGGAAAGATCCCCCGGCGAATTCAAGAGAGCGAGTTCTGCCTCCAGCACAGGCAAGGCCCCCACCAGCACATTGCCCTGAATCGCATAGGAGAGCTCTCCTACCTGACCCGTGACGCCAATGGCATGGGCACCGTTGAAGTACCCACTGAAAGTGCGTGCGTCTCCGCTGAAGCCCACAATGCCATACTGCCTCTCCTGGGGACTGCTGCCCACACTGGTCAATCTCTCAAGGATGCGATCAGGGGGTGCATCCAGACTAAAAGCCGACCACATGATATTGCGGTTGTAGGCACTGGAGTCGATCATGCTCTGGGCAGCGCCCGCGCCCTTGCCCACGCGAATCACCGGCACATATTTCCTGATATTGATGTTGGGAATACAGGTTGCTGTGGCCACACAGACCTCGCCTGTCAAATGATTGAGCACGACAATGCTCCAAGTAGCCAGGGCGGGCGAGTTCAGGCAAAGAAGACCGAAGAGTCCCAGAATGAAAGTGCGTGACGGCTTGAGTCCCATGACACAAGGATACCCGCTCACGGCCAATTCAGTGGACTACTCAAGGGTCAGGAACACATCTCCCGCCTTGACCGCCTGCCCAGGGGCCACGGCGATGCTATGTACCACTCCCGAGGCCGGGGCGCTGATTTCATTTTGCATCTTCATGGCCTCCAGAACCAAGAGGGGCGTCCCCGCTTCCACGGTTTCACCGACGGTCACCAGCAGCTCGGCCACAAAACCAGGCATGACCGCCCGCAAGGGACCGCGCCCCCGGTCCGCAGCTCTTACCGCCTCATGGGCGGCGCGCTCACGCTCATCTTCCAGAGTCAAGGCATAGACATGACCCGCCAGGGTCACGCGCACCTGTTCAGTGTTGCCTTCCATGGAAAGGGCGAAGGTCTCCCCGTCCTTTTGCACCGCAACCTGACCCAAGGAGTCGATCTCGGAATAGGAGAGTTCAAAGGGCTCGCCGTTGACGCGCACCAAACGCTGACCCAGGTGCTCTTCGACCTCCACCTGGACCTCCTGGTCTCCACAAACGACAAAGTACTTCATGCCCTGCCTCGCTGAGGGTGGTCGGGGCGGCCGGCCCTGGTGCAACGCTCCCTGTCCTGTCGACGTCCCCGTGCGACCCAATCCGCGCGGTCGGCGACGGGCGCTGCCAGGGCCCGCCGGCGAGCTAGATCATGGCGGTGAATCGCCGCTGCCGCTGCAGCCAGTTCCAGCCACCTGGCAGGAGGCTCGATGGTCAGGCTCTCCAGGAAGTGGGTGTCATAATCCCCGGATCGGAAGCGCTCGTGCTCCAGCACCAACAAGGCCGCGGGCAAGGAAGTGCTGACCCCGCCCACATTCATCTCTTGAATGGCGCGGATCATGCGCTCGATCGCTTGGGCACGATTCTGTCCCCAAACCACCAGCTTGCCCAGCATCGGATCGTAGGCTGGACCCACTTCCATGCCCCGGTACATGCCAGTGTCGAGGCGCACCCAGGGACCGCCCGGAGCGCGCAAGTTCTGCAACACGCCAGTGCTGGGTTGGAAGTTCTTGCTGGGGTCTTCGGCGTTGATGCGCACTTCAATCGCGTGGCCGTTGGCTACCAGGTCGGATTGAGCGAATTCCAGGGGCTCTCCTGCTGCCACCAACAATTGCTGGCGTACCAGGTCCACACCGGTGATCATTTCGGTGATCGGGTGCTCCACCTGCAGGCGGGTGTTCATTTCGAGGAAATAGAACTCTCCCTTGGCCCAAAGGAACTCCACAGTGCCCGCGCCCTGATACTGCACATGGGCTGCGGCCTGGAGGGCAGCGCTGCCCATGGCTTCGCGGGTAGCCGCGTCGATCACAGTGCTGGGTGTTTCTTCCACGAGTTTTTGATGGCGCCGCTGGATCGAGCACTCACGCTCGAACAGATGCACCCCGTTTCCCTGCTGGTCAAAGAGCACTTGGATCTCGATATGGCGAGGCTGATCCAGGTAGCGCTCAAGATAGAGACGATCGTCCCCAAAGGCCGAGAGGGCCTCCCCGGATGCGGCCCTGAAAGCGGATGCCAATTCCCCCTCCTCGCGCACGATCCGGATCCCCTTGCCGCCCCCGCCCGCGGCAGCCTTGATTGCCACGGGAAAGCCGATTTCCGCCACAGCGCTCAAGGCTTCGGCGGGGTCCGCAACGGGATCGGTCATGCCGGGCACACAAGCGACTCCGGCAGCAGTCATGGCCCGGCGGCTCTCGATCTTGTCCCCCATCACGGCAATAGCCTCCGGAGGTGGGCCGATCCAGGTCAACCCCGCGGCGACCACGGCCCGGGCAAAGTTCGCGTTTTCGGACAAGAACCCATAGCCCGGGTGAACCGCCTCGGCGCCGCTGACCCGCGCAGCCTCCAGGATTGCTTCGGCGCAGAGGTAAGTCTCCGATGGAGTGGTTCCCGGTAGGGCCACTGCCTGGTGAGCCATACGCACATGCAGAGCCTTTTGGTCGTCTGGAGAATAGACCGCCACGCACTCGATGCCCATCTCGCGGGCCGTACGAATCACACGCAGAGCGATCTCGCCCCGGTTGGCAATCAGAATGCGTTGGAACATGACAGAGACTCTTCCGCAATCAGAGCGGGATGTTCCCGTGCTTGCGGGTGGGGCCAGCCTCGTGCTTACTGGCCAGAACACCCAGAGCGCGAATCAGGTAGGGTCGAGTCATGCGCGCCTCGATCACATCATCAATGAAACCGCGGGCGGCGGCACGATAGGGATTGTTGAAGGTCTCTTCGTACTCGTCGGCCTTTTGCTTCAACAAAGACTCGGGATCGTCCGCAGAACCGATCTCGCGGCGATGAATGATGCTGGCGGCCCCGGCGGCGCCCATTACGGCGATCATCGATCCCGGCCAGGCCACGTTCATGTCCGCGCCCACATGCTTTGAACCCATCACATCGTAGGCGCCCCCATAGGCTTTACGGGTGATCACAGTCAGCTTGGGGACCGTGGCCTCGCAGTAGGCGTAGAGCAGCTTGGCTCCGTGACGAATGATGCCCGCGTATTCCTGAGAGGTGCCCGGCAAGAACCCCGGCACATCTTCAAAGGTCACGATTGGAATATTGAAAGCATCACAGAACCGAATGAAGCGCGCGCCCTTCTCACTGGACGCGATGTCGAGACATCCCGCCAGCACAGCTGGTTGATTTGCCACGATACCCACCGCTCGACCGCCCAAGCGGGCATAACCCACCAAGATATTGCGGGCATAATCAGTGTGCACTTCCATGAAGGACCCGGAATCCACCACGCGCTCGATCACCCCGTGCATGTCATAGGGTTTTTGCGGGTCGCTGGGCACCAGAGTATCCAACTCCACATCGCAACGATCAGCTGGATCATCGCACTCGACCACAGGTGGGCCCTCCGCGTTGTTCAGCGGCAGATAGGAGAGCAGTCGCCGGATCGAATTCAAGCAGCTCTTGTCATCGGCAGAAGTAAAATGCGAGACTCCGGACTTCTCCGCGTGAACCGCAGCTCCGCCGAGTTCTTCCGAAGTGACAATCTCGTGAGTCACGGTCTTGACCACATCGGGTCCGGTGATGTGCATGTAAGAGGTGCCCTCCACCATGAACACAAAATCCGTCAGGGCCGGACTATAGACCGCGCCTCCGGCGCAGGGCCCCATGATGGCCGAGATCTGAGGCACAACCCCCGAAGCCCGGGTGTTGCGCCAAAAAATCTCCGCATAGCCGCCCATGCTTGAAACTCCCTCTTGAATGCGCGCGCCGCCCGAGTCTTTGAGCCCAATCACTGGCACTCCCGCCTTGACAGCCAGATCCATCACCTTGCAGATTTTCTCCGCGTGGGTTTCGGAAAGACTGCCCCCAAACACAGTGAAGTCCTGGGAGAACAAATACACCGGCCGAGCATCGATCAAGGCGTGACCAGTAACCACGCCGTCACCCAAGATCTTCTGTTCCCCCATTCCAAAGTCCGTGCAACGGTGGGTCACATACCGATCGAGTTCCACAAACGACCCCTCATCCACCAAGAAGTCGATGCGCTCGCGGGCGGTGAGCTTGCCTTTCTTGTGCTGTATATCGATGCGTTCTTGCCCACCACCCGCTTGGGCTTCGGCTCGCATCCGCAAGAGGCGCTCGGTCTTGGTTTCGCTGGACATGGGATCAGAAGTGGTTTCTGGGATGAAGAATGAGATTATGTAAAAAGGCCCTGGCTCGAATCAGACGGAAGAATCCTCAACGAGTTCCATCAGCACTCCGCCTGTGGCCGCTGGATGCAAGAAGGCGATCCTGGTCTTGTGGGCTCCGCTCCGTGGCTGCTCGTCGATCAAGCGCACCCCACGCCCTTTCAAGATCGAAAGGGCCTGCTCCAGATCGTTCACGCGCCAGGCCAAATGGTGCAAACCGCCACCCCTGCGCTCCAGAAACCGGGCCACGGGCGAATCGGGCGCCGTAGGCTCGACCAACTCGATGCGCTGCTCCCCCGCCATCAGCACCAGCACCCTGACCTTCTGATCGGCCACAAGTTCCACCTCTCCCGCAGCCAGCCCCAGGACTCCCTCGTACAAACCCCGCGCGGCCGCCAGATCTGGGACCACGATGGCCAGATGGTGCAGGGCGCAAACCACGCCTTTGAGGGACTGAGGGATTTCCAAGGGGTTTTCCAGGTCTGGATGGCCGCGCATTCTAGCCTTGAATGGCCCCTTGGGGGCGCAGAGAGAGAAGTGCTGACCTGACTCAATGTGCCAGGATTCGCAGCTCGCCCCCCTGCCCCGTTCAACCAAAGGCCTCAACTCCCTACACTGGCCCCAGAACCCACCTGCAAGAGATGTTTGAACTCGGACTGATACCCGCCGCTGGCGAAGGAGTGCGCGCCTACCCCGCCACCACATGGATGCCAAAGGTAATGCTGGAGATTGCCGGGCGGCCGATTATTGAACGCAATGTGGAGATCCTGCGGGATGCCTTTGGGATCAAGAAGATCGTGATCATCACCGGGCACATGGCTGAGATGATCGAGGAGCATCTAGGGGATGGCGACAGGCTTGGAGTCAAAATCACCTATGTGCGTTGCCCCGATCCCAAGATTGGCCTGGCACGAGGCATGCTTTTGGCCGAGTCCCACTTGGATCGGCCCTTTGTCACGATTCTGGGGGACGAGGTCTATCTGGATTCGAACCACTCACAGTTGCAGCCTCAAGACCAAGACTGGTTTGCCTGGTGCGCGGTGCATCGCACCTCGGATCCACGGCGCATCCAAAAAAACTACTGCCTGACCATCACCGATGACCGCATCGTCGACCTTGAAGAAAAACCGGAACACCCAACCGGCGATATGCTCGGATGCGGCACCTATGCCTTTCAAACGAGCATCTTTGAGCGCATCAGAACCACGGCCCCCAGTCAGCGCAGCGGCCGAGTGGAATTGACCGATGTGATACGCGCGGCAGCCCAGGACGGACTCATCGTAAGACCCTTTGAAGTCAGCGGGGACTATCTGAATGTCAACTGCCTCGAAGACCACCACACCGCCAATCATCTGGCCCGCACCAAACAGTTCGACGGCTTTGCCACCAGCCTGGTGATCCCGGCCTACAACGAGGAGGAGTCCATCGCCCACGTGGTGCGCGATTTTGTGGGCCATGTGGACGAGGTGCTGGTGGTGGACAACTCCTCCAGCGACCGCACGGCAGAGCTGGCACGGGAAGCCGGGGCGCGGGTGGAGACGGTTTCTCTCAGCGGTTATGGGGACACGATCCAGTGGGGACTGGACAACGCCAAGGGCGACATCCTGATCATCACCGAAGCGGACCACTCCTTCCGTTCCAAGGACATAGGCAAGTTTTTGGAGTTCCTGAAAGACGCGGACATGGTCATGGGCACGCGCACCACCCGCGAGATGATCGAACAGGGCTCCAACATGGGCGGCCTGCTCCGCTTGGGAAATATCGTGGTGGGCAAGCTGATCGAGGTTCTGTGGTGGAGCCAGGAGCCACGTTTCACCGACGTGGGCTGCTCCTACCGCGCGCTTTGGAAATCCACCTGGGTCAAGATTCGCGAACAGACCAAAGGCACAGGTCCGGAGTTCAGCCCGGAGATGATGATCGAGGCCTTGCGCGCGCGCCTCAGGGTGATCGAGATCCCGGTCAGCTATCACGCCCGAGTGGGCGGGGAATCCAAACACTCTTCCGGCTTTTTACATGTATCCAAAACCGCCCTGCGTATGCTGCGCCTGATCCTGGCTAAACGCCTCGGTCTCCAGTCGCATTGAGCCCATGAACCTGCCCGACTCCCACAAGCCCGCCGCTGAAGCACTGCAGGATGGGGACCCGTCGAGCGATGTTCCCTTGCAGGCGTCGGTCATCGACGAAACAGGACAAGAAGGGAAAGGCGTGGCCGATGACGCCCCCATCGGCCCCCCCGCCAGGCTCAACAAGCACTGGGGCTGGCTGGTGCTGGTGATTCTCGGCTGGTTCACCTGGACGGGCTCCCGGGGATTGGACTTCGGCAGATACTGGGACGATCCCCTGCACCAGCAGAATCTGCAGCACGCCCTGGACCAGGGACGGTTGCTGCCGGGCTGGTACAACTATCCCTCCATGACTTTTCTGCTGTCCGTGGGCGCTCTCGCTCCGGAGCTGGCAGAAATCCCCTGGGGGGACATGAAGATCCGTCACGAGCGAAGAGTGGGACAAGAAATCCAAGGGATCACGATCCCCACTCAAGATCTCAAGGACCGGGTGGGCTCCCCGCGTTTCATTCAACGCCAGAGAAAGATCTTCTTGTGGCTGGCCAGCCTGGCATTGTTGTGGATCTTTCTGGCGGGCCGCGAAGTCCTGAACACCCTGGGAGGACTCTGGGCGGCAACAGCGCTGGGCACCTCCTGGGAGTTCGCCTACCACGCCCGCTGGGTCGCGCCGGATCCGATCCTGGTGCAGTTCGCGTCCCTCTACCTGTGGCTGCTGCTGCGCGCCCGCCGCACCGGAGGCAGCCTGGTGCCCGCGGCCATGGTCCTGGGCGCGGTAATCAGCACCAAGTACACGGGCGGGATTCTCCTCTTGCCGCTTCTGGTCAGCGCTTGGAACCGTCGCGGTACGCGACCCAAAGATGAGATTCCTGTCTTGCTCCTGGCAATGACGGCCACCTTCATAGCCATCACTCCGGGCTGCCTGGTAGAACCCCAACTCTTCCTGCGCGATGTGCTTTGGGAGATCCAGCACTACGGCCTCGGCGCTTACGGCTACACAGTGGCCCCGGGGCTGTCGCACATGGGCCTGATCATGAACTACCTGGGCCGCACTCTGGGTTCCGCCTACGCGCCCCTGGCTGCGCTGTTCTCTCTGTTGGTCTTTTTGGGCATGGTTGTCTGGGCCCGCCGCAAACCCAACGAGATGGTCCTTTTGGCCGCAGTGCCCTGCCTGCTGACTCTGGTGTTTTCCAGCCAACGAGTTTTCTTTGCCCGCAACATGTTGTTGTTCCTGCCCTTTGGAGTTCTCTTCGCGGCGCAAGGTGCACTTTGGTTTGGGCGCTGGGCGCGCTACCCGATGGTATTGCCCCTCTGCCTTGTGGCGGCGCTGGCCATACCAGGGGCCCTGCGCCAGGAGGCCAGCGCTCGCAGCATTGAAGACCGTCGCCCTCCCATTGAAGCGTTTGCGGATTGGATCAACAGTCAAGAGGAGCAGGTGGGCTTGACCCCTGAACTCGCGGGAGAGCTAGAGGCCTACCTTGGCGAATTGCCTGACCATTGCCTGACCGGTCTCACATCACCCACGGAATTGATCGCCTTCCGTCCCGCCCAAGTTGCGCGCAACCAGAATGTAGAGCTGTTGGGCTCAAACCTGCCCGGCAGTACGCAGCATATCTTTGGTCCGCTGGACGTGAATTGGGAGTGGTACACCACCTTCCATCCCTCGCGCATCGTGGTGGCTCGACCCGAAATCCTGACCCAGTTCACGAACTGGGAGGCGTTCTTCAAGTGAACGAAGGACAGAGCGCACCCCACGAAGCGCAACGGAGAAGCTGGGGCGTGACTGTCATCGGTGTTGGACTGATCGTGGTGCTGCTTGTGGCCTTCCTGCCCAATTGGTTCGGCAATGGGGACGAGGGCTCATCTGTCGCGCAGATGCAGATCGAGAAGGTGATACTCTCCTGGGTCAGTCAAGATGCCGGTCGCGGACCCCTTGTGGTCCCGGGCCAGCGAGAGATCAAGGCAACGACTCTCGCCCCGTCGAAGCGGCGCCAGCACGACTCAAGTCCCTTGCCCTGTTTGGACATGGGCCCTGAATCGCAGCTGAATCTGACAGTTCAACCGGATCACGCAGATGCCTCCCTGCGATTGGCAGTGGGTTTTGATCGGGAAGACTACGAGGGGACCGTTGAAGGCAGCGTCCGATTCACGGTCCGTTCTCGGGATGTGGTGCTTTTTGAAGTGACCAAGCCCTACGGCAGAAGCGTACCCATGGGCGAGCAGATCTGGACCCGAGCGCCGCTCTTGCCCCTGAAGGACCTCGATACCCTGACCTTGAGCACGGAGCGCATCACGGGAGATGGCCCCGTACACGCAGCCTTTGCCCAACTCGAAGTTCTGCGCACTGTGGACCGGCCACGTACAAGAGCCTCGCAAGCACAACCCAACATCGTCTTCCTGGTGATCGACACCTTGCGCGCCGACCGTCTGACGTGCTACGGCCTCGAAAAACCCACCTCCCCACACATGGACGCGCTGGCCGCGAGAGGTACGCGCTTTGCCAATGGCTGGGCCCCATCGCCCTGGACCTGGCCCTCCACCGCATCCCTATTGACCGGCTTGAGTCCGGCCGAGCACGGGCTCTTGAGCTACGAGGCCTGCTATCTTGCCCAAGAATTCGAAACACTGCCAGAGCGCCTGCAAGCGGCCGGCTGGACCACCGCCGCCTTTTCAGCCAACCCCCTGGTACATCCAGACAAGGACTTTGACCAGGGATTCGAGAGCTTCGAGACCTACAGCTGGGCCAGAGGCGCGACTCTGGCGGCAGATGTGAACCAGTGGATCGACAGTGTGGCCGAGTATCGGTTTTTTGCCTATGTGCACCTGACCGACCCGCACCAGTACGAGCCCGACGAGCGCTTCCAACATCTGATCGAAGGAGAGTTCAATGGAGCCCGAGACGGGGCCGAACTCCGGCGTTTGTTTGGGGAAAGGCTGCAGGGCAGAGAATCCGATCCTGCGCCCATCCAGGCCCTCGCCCAGCTCGCCCTCTCGATTTACGATGCCACGGTGGCGGAGTCCGACGCCGCCATCGGCGCGATCGTTGAGCACATAGCCGAATTGGGCCTGACCCAGCGCACCCTGTTCGTCTTGACCAGCGACCACGGGGAAGAGTTCCTCGAGCACGGCATGCTCTACCACGGCAACCAATTGCACCGAGAACTCATGGCCGTACCCCTGATCCTGGCTGGCCCCGGCGTGCCCGCGGGCAAGGTCATCACCGAACGAGCCGAAAACCGTTTCCTGTTCGACACCATTGTGACCCGTTGGATCGATCCAGAAGCCAATATCGAGGGCACCGACCTCCTCAACCCCTCCGCCCTCAGCGCCGCC
>DUBE01000044.1 GCA_012960475.1 Planctomycetota bacterium | reverse complement strand
CCAAACACATCTCCAGCCTGGGTCAGGGTCTCGGCTTCTTCCGAATCATCGTGGGCCAGTCCAAAGTCGAGCAGCATGGGCTGGCCGTTGGTGAGCACAAAAATGTTGCCCGGTTTGATGTCCCGGTGCACCACACCCGCTTCGTGAGCCGCGTGCATGGCCCGCGCCGCTGTTTCAAAGAAACGCAACACCCCCTGCAATTCCGTTCGGGTGCGGGGCTTGAAGTGTGGACAATGGGGGGGTAGTGGGTCTTTGGATGTGAGAATCTGACGCAGGTCATGCCCCTTGAGCACCGGCATCGCCAGGAACGGAATCTCGCCCTCGATCTCAGCCTCCAGCACCGGACAGATCGCGGGATGGGCCAAGGCACCCAGGGCCTCTGCCTCACGCCGCAAGCGCGCGCGACCAGCCTGGCTTACGAAGACCCCGTTGAGCAACTTGAGGGCCACCGTGCGGCGAATGCGTTGGTCCTCCGCCAGAAAAACGCTGCCCTGGCCCCCCGCTCCCAATTCGCCCAGGATCCGATAATGACCCACCTGTCGGCGATCGTCCCCGACCCTCTCGGCTTGAGGGATACTGTCCACTTCCTGGTTCTCCTCCGCCTGAGCAGGAGTTGCGGACCTTGTCAAGCGCAGGTACTCGTCTGCCACCGCCGCCTGCTGGCGCGGAAAACGGGCCAGATATTCCGCCAACGAGCGATCGCAACCATCTTCCTGGTCCTCCTCCCAGAGGCATAGGAAGTCAAATAGGGCCGCAGCCCCCTCGTTGGCGTGGGCATCCATCGCTCGGCATGGTACAAACTAGGGCAGCATGGTCCCCGCTTCCCACCCCAGCGCCCAGGACAATCCTGACCACGAGGGCCCCCACCCCGACGATTCCGGGGCAACGCAGTTCTGGGTAAGAGCGTATAAGGACGGAGACAAATCAGCCTTTGAGAGCCTCTACACCCATCTGGCTCCAACGATCTTCGCGTGGGCATCCATGCGCATCCGTCCCAGCCTGCGGGGACAAGTCGATCCGGGTGATGTGGTCCAGGAGGTCTTTCTACGAGCCTTGAAAGGATTCGCTGGCTTTGATCCTGATGGCCCCTCGATCCGCGCCTGGCTCTTCCGCATTGCAAAGAACGTGCTCCTGGAAGCAGGCCGGGCAGGCCAAAAGCACTGGGTTGCAGGAGCTGGATCCAATACACGCTTCCTGCAATTGAAAGGGGTCCCTGACTCAATCACAGCGATCTCTGTGCGTCTCGCGCGGGACGAGAACATGGCTGCCTTCAACAAGGCCATCGAAGCTCTCAAAGATGAGGAGCGCGCCCTGGTCATCCACTGCGGCTTGGAGGGCATGCTGCACGCCGAAGTGGCCGAACGCCTGGGATTGAATTCTGAAGTGGTGACCAAGCGCTGGCAACGGCTGCGCAAGAAACTCGTAGAACAGGGCTTGCCCACGATCCTGATAACGGAAACCAATTGACCAGAGACCATGACTGAAGCCAGCCAAGCCCAGGGCCCGGAGACCAGCACAAGCCAGCACAAGTTGGCTGGAGCGTTGATCTGGCGCCAAGGAGCACAGGGACCCCAGGTCGCCCTCGTCGAACAGGACAAGCGCTGGACCCTGCCCCGCGTAGCGGTCCACCAAGATGAAGATCGCGCCACTATCGCTGGCCGGCTGGCGACCCAATGGACAGGGCGCCCCGCAACACCCATGGGCTTTGCGGGTCAGGCGCGATCGAAACTCGACCAGCATGAACTCTCCACCTGGTACTTTTCCTTTGTGGTCGACACATTGGGTGTCGCCAAGCAGCAGCCATGGTTGCGCTGGGTCACACCCGGGGACGCAGTCGCCCGACTTGACTGCCCCGAAGAGCAGGCTCTCTTGAAGTCCACAGCAGTACCTCAGGAGGTGCGCAACACACAGGGGCTGCGGGACAGTTCCAGACCCAGTGCCCAGGCATTGTGTGCCACATCACTCCTGGTGCTGGCGGCCTTCAGCAACGACAACGCCACGGCTCTGGGCCAGAACCTGCTCTTGGGAGCTCTGGCGGCCAATCTGACCGCCCTGGTGACTGCAGCGCGCATCCAGCGCCTGACCCCGGCGCCAGCCTGGATCACAGCCTGCGCCGGGGCGTCCTGCGCCTTCTTGGCCCATACCCTGCAAGCGACCTCGGGCACAGTCATCGCCCTGGGAGTCGGCATCAGCCTGCTGACGATGGCTTGGGAGCGCGACTCACAAGGCGCGTGATACCGAAGCCCGCGACCCCAACCAGAAGCGCCAACAGCAACTGACCCAGCCCCGGAGAAAAACGCTCAAGGGCCTCGGCCTTGCGCTTCAGTTGGCCCCCATCAAGGCCCTGACACTCACTCAACAAGCGCGCCAAGGGAACTTCGTCCCCCAATCCCCAGTGCTCGCGCACGGCTGCCAGCTCCAAGTCGGGCTGCGCCAGTCTTTCTGCCACGGCCTTGCGCACCGGCTTTCGGGCCAGCCAAGGATGAACGGGTTCCTGAAAGGGATAGAGGCCCATGACCGAGCCCAACATCAAACCCAGTAGCACGCCATGACTGGGCCGCGGCGCCCGAGCCAGCAGCGCTCTCAAAGCGTTCGACAACAATGCAATTCCCAGAGCCGCCCCGATAGCCACGGGCACCAGAATCCCCAGAGCTTCGGCGGTGTTGTCCATCAACTCCGGGCGAGAGAGACTTCCGATCACGGACTCATAAAGCCCAAACACCAGCAACAGGTAGGAACCACTGATCCCTGGCAGGATCATACTTGAGGCAGCGATTGCCCCCACCAACACCAGCGAGGGGAAGGTCTCCGGCACCTGATACCCGGTCAGTCCAAAGACCACCCAACCCATCAGGCCAAGTCCTAAGAGGGGAAAGCCCAAGCCCGCCCCCCGCAGGGGCCGTACCCCTTCCAGGACCTGGGGCACGCCCCCCAAAGTCATGCCCACAAAGAGGCTGTACATCAACCAGCGATGACTGGACACCAGCCCCACCAGAAGACCCGAGAGACTCGCCACGGCCAGCAGGGCTCCACCGCCAAAAAGCAGCAAAAAACGCAGGTCCCGCCGATCCACCCGAATCCGGGTCAGATTGGCGATAACCCCCACGAAACGGTCGTAGAGCCCTATGGCCAGGATCATGGTGCCCCCGCTGATGCCTGGCACCAAGTTGGCAAAACCCATCAGGAAGCCCCCCAACAGGGTATGCAAGGGCAGATCACGAGTAGAAGGGTCCCTGGGATCCATAGAGGGGAGACCAGACTCTTGCATACGACCAGCATGCCAAACCCAGCAGCTGCGTTCACTCCCCCCAGGGGCCTTTCTCAATCCCCTCAAAATGGCCGATTTGGGGCCATTTTCAAACTCCTGGCACCTAGCGAAAATCAGGCTTCTAGGCTAGGCTGCGCGAGTCCCCCCATGTGGCCCGTGTGGGGAGTCGGCAAGGCCGCTATCGCCCACCCGAGTACAGGGCATACACTTCCCCAGACCCTTCCCTAGTAATGATTCAACGGATTCTACTCAAGGCCAGCGCAACTGGTCTCCTTCTGACTGCCCCCGCCCTCGCGCAAAGCCCCCAGTTCAACGAGATCTACGGCTCCATGTCGGGCACCGATACTTACGAATACATCGAGTTGGTCGGCACCCCAGGCGCCGCTCTCGACAACTGGTTCGTGGTCATCCTGGACTCGGATGGTCTGGCCTCTGGCACGGTCGATCGTGTTTGGGACCTGTCTGGACACACGGTCCCCGGCGATGGTTACTTCCTGCTCAGCTCGATCAACGTACCGGGCATGGACTATGACCTGGATCAAGGTCCTCACGCGCCCTTCGGCGATGCCAACCACCTCGAGAACGGCTCCAACACCTACTACCTGCTGAACATCACGGATCCGGCCGCAGTATCGGATCTGAACAGCTACTGGAACACCAACACAGATGCGGACTACGACGGCATCACCGCCATCGGCACTGATCCGCGCATGACGATCCACGAGAGCTTGACGATATGGGAGGGCAACTACAACACAGGTAATCTCGACACGGCGCTTGATTGCGCCGCCGCAGTAGGCCCCGATCTTGCTGGCCCCTGGACCCCAGCAGGCGTCTTCCGTCCGGGTGACTACCCCAACGACTGGTGCTCTGACACCTGGCTCGACTTCTCCAATCCCCCGGGCGTGATCAACACCCCTGGAGCGGCCAACGGAGCCTCCTCCTGCACCACGGCCCCGGGTTCCTCAGGCCCCTGCACCGGTGGCGGTGGAACCGCAATCGGAACCAACTACTGCACGGCCAACGCCAACTCCACCGGCTCCACGGCTGCCATGTCCGCCTTCGGGTCCGACCTGGTCTCCGCCAACCACGTAGAACTCACCGCCAGCGGCATGCCGAACTCTCAGTTCGGATACTTCATCGCCAGCGCTACCCAGGGCTTTGTACCCAACCCGGGTGGCTCACAGGGCAACCTGTGCATTCTAGGCAACATGGCTCGCTTCAACGCCCAGATCGCCAACAGTGGCACAGCTGGTTCGATTGGCGCGACAGTCGATGTGATGGCAGTTCCCCTTGGTTCTGGCCCGGTGGCCATCCTGCCGGGAGAGACCTGGAACTTCCAGGCCTGGTACCGTGACTTGAACCCGGGCACTACGTCGAATTTCACCGACGGTATCTCGATCACCTTCCAGTGATCTTCCCCTCTGACCCAAGAACATGGGTCAGCGGTTCATACAACGGGCGGCAGTACCCAGAAGGGGTCCTGCCGCCCGCTGTCTAGTCGAGGCTCCCGGTGCTCCGCCCCACGGGGCTGGAACCCCTGCTGGGAACCAAAGCTGGCTCCCAATCGTCCAGATGCGAGAATGCAGGACCCGCCAGTTGAATTCGTGTCTACGATAGAGTCCCTCTCCTGCCCGCTCCCCGTCCAATGATCATCCACAGCCTCCTACTTCTTTGTTGTGCCTCCCCAGCGGCTCCACAGGCACCGCCCGGCTACTACGCCACGGTGGATGACTCCAACGCGAACAACCTGCGTGCCACCCTGCACAATGTAATCGACGACCACACACGCAGGCCCTACACCTCCAGTGCCCTTGACACCTGGGACATTCTGAACCTGGCCCAGGAGGATCCCAGCGATTCCAGTCGCATCATCGATGTGTACAGAAACGAGTCCTATGCGAAGGGCTCTTCGGACTACAACCGCGAACACACCTGGCCCAAGTCCTATGGCTTTCCCATCGATGGCCCGGACAACTATCCCTTCACCGACTGCCACCTGCTGCGCCTGTGCGACGACGGCTACAACTCAGCCCGCAGCAATCGGCCCTTCCGCCACTGTGCATCCACGTGCACCGAGTACACAACCGCCGGCGGAGGCTCGGGAACCTATCCGGGCAACTCCAACTGGGGTAGCGGTGCCTTCACAAATGGCACCTGGGAGGTATGGGCAGGACGTCAGGGGGATGTGGCCCGAGGCCTGCTCTATGCGGATGTGCGCTACAATGGGGACAGCCACACCTTCACCGGCATCGACGAACCCGATCTGATCCTGACCAATTCCACCAGTCTGATCAGCCAATCAAACACTGGCAGCAACGAGGACGTCGCCTACATGGGCCTGCTCTCAGTCCTGCTTCAATGGCACGCAGCGGATCCGGTGGACACTTTTGAAATGAACCGCAACAACGTGGTTCATCAGTTGCAAAGCAACCGCAACCCCTTCGTCGATCACCCCGAATGGGTCGACTGCCTCTTCGCTTCCAACTGCGGTGGGACCGGCGGTAATGGCGGTTCCAGCGACTACTGCATCCCAGCAGTGCCCAACTCCACAGGCCTGCCGGCCATCATCCTGCCCACAGGCAGCTTCGCCGTAGCGGACCAGAACTTTTCTTTGATTGCAGCCCAATTACCCAGCAACCAGTTCGGCTACTTCCTGGTCAGCGCCACTCAAGCGGCGATTCCCGGACCCGGAGGTTCCCAGGGCATGCTCTGCTTGGGAGGCTCTCTAGGCCGCTTCAACACCCAGGTACAAAACTCCGGACTCTTGGGGACCTTTCAGATCTCCGTAGACATCAATGCCCTGCCCCTCAATCCCAACGTGGCAGTGCTGCCCGGGGAAACCTGGAACTTTCAGACCTGGTACCGGGACCTGAACCCGGTACCCGCCTCGAACTTCACCCACGCGATCGCGGTGACTTTCGAGTAAACCATCGAGAGCAGTTGCCAGGGGCGAGTGGCCCGCTGGAGCCGTACACTCCTCCCCATGGGAAGAGTGTTTTTGTTTGACGGTACAGCGATGGCCTACCGGGCCCACTTCGCCATGGCCCGCTCCGGCTTGACCACCAGCGATGGACGCCCCACGGGGGCGGTCTATGGCTTCACCGCAAGTCTGCGCCGGATCCTGCGGGAAGAGAAACCCGATCTGGTTGCGGTGGCCCTCGATCCCAAGGGCCCCACCTTCCGCCACAAGCAATTCAGCGACTACAAGGCCACGCGCCAGAAGGCTCCCGAAGAGATGATCGACCAACTCGACGACATACGCGAGGTGGTGCGCGCCCACGGGATACCGATCTTTGAAGTGCCCGGATTTGAAGCGGACGATGTGATCGGAACCCTGACGCGCCAGGCGGAAGCGGCCGGGCACGAAGTCATGATTGTCACCGGGGACAAGGACTTGATGCAGTTGGTGGGGCCCAGAGTCCAGCTCTACAACATCTTCAAACCGGGCGTGGATCTGGTCATCGAAGGCATCGATGCGGTCGAGGAGAAATTCGGCACGACTCCCGATCATGTGATCGATGTGCTGGCGATCATGGGCGATTCCTCAGACAACATACCCGGCGTCAAAGGCATCGGCGTGGTGGGCGCCAAGAAACTCATCCAAGAGTTCGGGACCGTGGCCGGTGTGCTCGAAAACCTCGACCAGATCAAGGGCAAGAACAAGGAGCGCATCGAGGAACAGCGAGACATGCTGCTGCTCTCGCACGAGCTGGTAACCATCGATACAGAAGTCCCCCTCGACCCGGGCTTTGAATCGATCCAGACACCCGCCCCCGACAAGATAGAACTACAGGGCGTCTTCCAGGCACTGGACTTCCGCAACATGGCTCAAGAGCTGAGCGAAGACACAGAACGGCAGGCCATCGATCTGGACTACATCACCGTGCGCGATGCTGATGACCTCAAGGCCATGCTCGATGAGTTGCGCACAGCGGAGACCTTTTCCTTCGACACCGAAACCACCGGCCTGAAAGCTCTTGAGGTCTCCCTGGTAGGCGCCTCCTTCAGCGCCAAGTCGGGACGCGCCTTTTATGTGCCATTCAATGCCAGCCCTGAGGTTCTTCCCGCTGGACCCGAAGCCCTGCTTGATGCCTTGCGCCCCCTGCTGGAAGATCGCGACCTGAAGCCCGTGGCCCAGAACTGGAAGTACGACGCCCTGGTCCTCGGCGCACAGGGAATCGATCTCGCGCCCCCCCACTTCGACACCATGGTGGCCAGCTTCACAGTGGCGGGCTCCACCCGACGGCACAACTTGGACAGCCTGGCACTTTCCTACTTCGGCCTGCAGAAGATCCCAACCAGCGCGATCATCGGCAAGGGCAAGAATCAGGTCACCATGGCCGAAATCATGGTGGATCAGGTGGCGGAGTACGCCTGCGAAGACGCGGATGTGACCTTCCGACTTTATGCAGAGTTGGCCGCGGAGATCGACGAGAGTGGCAACCGCGCCCTTTTCTATGACCTGGAAATGCCCCTTGTAAGCGTACTTGTGGCAATGGAGCGACGGGGTATCAGGCTCGACGTGCCCAAAGTCAAAGCCATGTCCCAAGGACTGGAAGAGGAAATCGAAGTCCTCCTGGGCCAGATCCAGGAGCTGGCCAAGACACCCGACCTGAATCCTGGCAGCACCAAGGCCCTTGGCCGGGTGCTGTTCGAGGAACTCTGCATCCAAGACAATGCCGGGGTCAAACGGGTGCGCAAGACCAAGACCGGGTACGCCACCGACCACGACACCCTGACCCAGTCCTACGGGGATGTGGAAATCGTCCAGAGACTCCTCAGTTGGCGTGAACTTACCAAGCTCAAGAACACCTACGTGGACGCCTTGCCCCGCAGCGTAAACCCAAATACCGGCCGCATCCACTGTTCCTTCAGCCAGATCGCCGCAGCCACGGGACGCCTGGCTTCCTCCAACCCCAACCTGCAGAACATCCCCGTGCGGACCGAAAGGGGGCGCAAGCTGCGCGAGTGCTTTATCCCACGCGAGCCCGACGAGCACGGCCCCTGGATCCTCCTGGCCGCAGACTATTCCCAAGTGGAACTCCGCATCATGGCCCACCTGGCACAGGATCCCGAAATGATCGCCGCCTTCGAACGCGGCGATGATATCCACGCGGCCACCGCCAGTCACATTTTTGGGGTTGAGGCCAGCGACGTGGATCGAGCCATGCGCTCACAAGCCAAGGCAATCAACTTCGGCCTGCTCTATGGCATGGGGCCCCAGCGTCTGGCTCGAGAAACCGGTTTGACCTTGAACGAGGCCAAGGGTTTCATTGAACGCTACTTCGCCGCCTTCCCCTTGGTCCGCAACTGGCTTGACAAGACCTTGGAGGATGCCCAGGAAGTCGGCTATGTGACCACTCTTTCCGGCCGTAGACGCCCCCTTCCGGATCTACATTCCAAGAACCGCATGGCCCAGGTCAACGCGGAAAACGCAGCGGTCAACACCCCCGTACAGGGTTCGGCGGCGGACATCATCAAGCGCGCCATGATCGACCTGGAAGAGGCCCTAGCGACCTCGGACTTGCAATCCCAAGTGCTGCTGCAGGTACACGATGAACTGGTGCTCGAACTGCCGGAAAGGGAACTCACCGCCACCAAAGCCATGGTCAAGCAAGCCATGGAGGGCGCGGCAGATCTCAGCGTACCGCTGGTGGTCGAGTTCGGCCACGGCAAGAACTGGCTCGAAGCGCACTAGCCGCTGCCTGGCCCTGGCCCTGGCCAAGAGTAGCCACTACTTGTCTGGCGAAGTCCGCTGCCAGAGGCACAACCGCCAACAGAAGTGGGACTCCTAGGGCACGAGGCATGGTTTTTGGACTGAAACCCGCTCTCCATTCACCCGGGCACACCCCCCCACCGGCCTAGGATGCCCCCCCTTCTGCGTACCCATCCTCCACGACTCGCACCCATGATCAAGACTGCTCTCAAGAACCCCCACCTGGTGATCGTCTTCGCCCTAGGGGCCCTGGTCCTGGGAACAGTCTCGTATCGGAAGATTCCAGCCGACCTGCTGCCGATCTTTGACACCCCCGCGGTGCAGATCGTGACCTTCTATCCGGGCATGCCCCCCGAGGTCATGGAACGCGACATCATGAGTCGCTTGGAACGCTGGACCGGCCAGTCCGTGGGCATTGAGCACCAGGAAGCCAAGGCCATGTTGGGGGTCTGTGTGGTCAAGGACTTCTTCCGCGAAGGCATAAGCCTGGAGACCGCCATGAGCCAGGTCACCAGCTACGCCATGAGCGACATGTTCTACCTGCCGCCGGGGACCATTCCGCCCATGGTGATGCCCTTCGACCCCACGGCATCGGTGCCCCTCTGTCTGGTGAGCGTGGCCAGTCCGGAGATGACCGAAAAGGAACTCTACGACATCGCCTACTTTGAGCTACGCAACCGCCTGCAGGCGATTCAGGGAGTGATTGCGCCAGCGGTGTACGGGGGCAAGCTGCGCCGCATCCTGGCCTATGTGGACGAGGAGAAACTCACCGCCCGGGGCCTTTCCCTAATGGATGTGCAACGCGCTCTGGTCAGCCAGAATGTGCTCATACCGGCGGGCAATGCCAAGCTCGGGGACCTGGACTACCAGCTCTTCACCAACTCAATCCCGACCCTGGTCTCGGAGATGAACCAGACCCCCATCGGCATGTTCGATGGAGCACCTGTGCTGATGGGCCATGTGGGCGAGGTCAAGGACGCGGGCCAGATCCAGAGCAACATTGTGCGCACCAACGGTGCCCGTCAGGTCTACATCCCGATCTACCGCCAGCCCGGGGCCAATACGATTGAGATCGTGGACGCGATCAAGAGCCGCCTGAGCCAGATCCTCTCGCGCCTGAAGGACATGAACGCGGACGACCCAAAGATGCAAAGCCTGGTGCTGAGCGTGGTCATGGACCAGTCCGCGGGCGTGCGCACCAGCATTGGCGGCCTGCAACTGGCCGCGGGCCTCGGAGCGCTTCTGGCGGGGCTGGTGGTGCTCCTTTTTCTGCGCAACCTACGCCTGACTTTGATCATCGTGATGGCGATTCCGCTCTCTATTCTGATCGCCATCATCGGTCTGTTCTATACGGGAGACACGATCAACGCCATGACCCTGGGGGGACTGGCACTGGCAGTAGGCATCTTGGTGGACCAGGCCATCGTGGTGCTGGAGAACATTGTGCGCCATGTGGATATGGGCAAGTCCGCTCCCAAGGCCGCGCTGGAAGGCGCCCAGGAAGTGGCCATGCCCATGCTGGTCTCGACCCTGACCTTTGTCATCGTCTTCTACCCGGTGGTCTTCCTATCGGGTCTGGCACGCTTCCTGTTCACGCCCCTGGCAATTGCCGCCAGCATAGCGATCCTGGGTTCCTATGTGCTGGCCTTGACTTTGGTGCCGGCCTACTGCGCGCGTTTCTTGAAGGGCCGGAGCCAGGCCCAAAAGCAAGGGGTCGATTCACCCTTGCTGGTGCGCTACAAAGACCTCGTCAGAGACCTCGTGGAAAACCGTCAGCGCACGGTGCTGATCAGCGTGGTCCTTTTGGTTCTAGCAGGCCTGGGCATGAGCAAGATGGGCACAGAACTCTTCCCCCCGGTGGACCCTGGGCAATTGAGCATCAACGTACGCATGCCCTCCGGCACACGCATCGAGCGCACGGAAGAAACCGTAGCCAAGATCGAGCAGATGCTGATCGACACCATCGGCCAACCGGACCCGGGCTTTGCGCTTGGAGACGAAGCCCACCCGGACTCCAACCTGCAGATCCTGATCAGCAACATTGGTGTGTTGATGGATTGGCCCGCGGCCTACACCCCCAATATCGGGCCAATGGACGCCTTCATGCTGGTGCAGCTCAAGGGCAAGGATGGGCACCAAAAGACCTTTGAACTGGTTCAAACCCTGCGCGCGGATTTGAACCGGGAGTTCCCCCAAGTGGAATTCGCTTTTGACACAGGGGGCATGATGACCGCCGCCCTGAACATGGGCGAGCCCTCCCCCATCCACTTCCAGATCACCGGCTCCAAGCTTGATACGGCCCAAGAGATCGCACGTCTGATCAAGCGCGAAGCGGCCCAGGTTCCAGGCGCGGTGGATGTGCGCATCGCCCAGCGCATGGATTATCCGATCTTGAATGTGGAGATGGACCGCACCCTGGCGACCCACCAGGGCGTAACGGTGGAAAATGTGATGAAGAACCTGGTCAGCGCCACCAACAGTTCGATCAATTTTGAACCCGCATTTTGGATCGATGAGCGCAACGGCAACCACTACTTCATGGGAGTTCAATACCGGGAAGAGGACATCAACTCTCTGGAAACCCTGCTCAACATTCCAATTACGGGGGAGAACTCCGACCAAGCCACACCCCTGCGCAATGTGGCCAAGATCCACCAGTCCACCGGACCCGCAGTGATCAACCATCGCAACATCACCCGGGCCACAGACATCTTTGTCAATGTGGAGCCTGGTTATGACACGGGATCGGTGGTCGCAGCCATTGAAGCTCGCTTGAACGCCTCCCAAGAACTGGGCGTCGTATCCAAGGGCGAGGGCAGCGAGCGGGTGTTCGAGATCGACGGGGACGCCTTTGCAGGCAAGGGCTATCTGCTGGAAATGCAGGGCGAGGTGCGCAGCATGCGCGAGTCCTTCGAGCAGTTCAGCGGAGGACTCTTGATCGCCGCACTCCTGGTCTACCTCATCCTGGTCGCCCAGTTCAAGAGCTTCACCGACCCAATTGTGATCATGCTCACCGTACCCTTGAGTTTAATCGGTGTTGTTGTGGTTCTGAGCCTGACGGGCACAAACCTTTCGATCATGACCTTCATGGGCTTGATCATGACCGTAGGCATTGTGGTGGAATACTCGATCGTCTTGATCCACTTTGCCAACCAGCGGCTGGCTGACGGAGCCAGCCCCACCGAAGCGATTCTCGAAGCCGCCCATGTGCGTCTGCGTCCGATTCTGATGACTTCCTTGACCACCGCCCTCGCACTTCTGCCCATGGCCATCGGTCTGGCGGGAGGAGATGCCAACGGCGCCCTGGCCCGCACGATAATCGGTGGAGTCCTGGGTGCTACCGTGCTGACGCTCTTGGTGGTGCCCTGCCTGTTCGTGCTCTTCAAGGGTGGAGACACCCACACCGCTGCTGCCTGACTCAACCATGACCTACTCCCCTTCCAGCCTGCGTCCTGCCCTCTTTCCCCTGGGCCTGATCCTCTTTGCCTGCGGACCCACGAGCCAAGCCGATGTGGTCCGTGCAGAAGCATCCCAGACGAGTGGCCTGACCCAAGTGGTTACCACCCCCGTGATATCCGAAGACTTGAGCTTCTCGATCACCGTACCGGGTTCCGTGAAAGCGATCCAAAGCGCCGACCTCTACGCCAGAGTAGGCGGCTACTTGAGTGGAATCGCGGTGGACCTGGGAGACACAGTGAGCCAGGACCAGATCCTGGCGCGCATCGCTGTGCCCGAGATGCAGGCGGAACTCAACCGAGCCAGCGCCCTGATCGAACTGTCACGCAGTCAAGTGGCCCAACAGGCCGCTCGGGTGACGGCGGCGGTGGCAGGAGCCCAGGCGGCCGAGGCCAACAAACGCGCCG
The DNA here is from genome assembly GCA_012960475.1 of Planctomycetota bacterium. Taxonomy (GTDB): domain Bacteria; phylum Planctomycetota; class UBA1135; order UBA1135. The sequence goes on along the minus strand of DUBE01000044.1, from coordinate 77,622 downwards.
TGGATTCTACGCGCCAGGAAAAGATAGCTCAGGTCACCCTGCGCCAATCCGAATTTGAGCGCTGGCAGGTACTGGTCACCGAGTCCTCCGCAATCGAGCCAAGGAAACTCGACGAGGCGCGCCAACGCTTGACCGCCGCCCAGGCCAGTCTCGCTGCGGTAGACGCGGCAGTAGCAGCGGCCGAGGCCCAGATCCAACAGGCAATTGCCAAAGTGGAACAAACCCACGCAGACGAACGGGCGGCCCATGCCGGAGTGCAAGTGGCCGAGGCCAGCTACGCCGCCCTGGTGGAGCGCATTCAGTACTCCACCATCAAGGCCCCCTTCGCCGGCGTAATCACCCAACGCCATGTGCACCCGGGCGCCTTGATCCAAGCCGCCGACAGCAACAGCAACGCCAGACCTCTCTTGCGACTGGAGCGAGTTGATCGCGTGCGCATCGAAATCCATTTACCCATGGATGCAGCGGCGGCTCTGGACAAGGGCGACCGTATCAGCTTCGGCAACCTGATCAACGCTCCTGGCGCTCACTTCGAGGGCACGATCACGCGCACCGCCGGAGCCCTGGGCCAGCGCTCGCGCATGATGCGCGCCGAAGTGGAATTGGACAACCCAGCCAACGCAGAAGGCCAACGGCAACTGCAGCCGGGAGCCTATGGCGACCTGACCGTGTACCTGGAGCAATTCAAGGCCAGCCCCACGGTGCCCGCTTCGGCAGTCTTCACCCGCAACGGAGAGCTCTCGGTCTTCGTACTCGATGGAAGCACCCTGCATCTGACCCCGATTACCGCGATCTTCCAGGACGGCTCACGAGTAGGGGTCAGCCGAGGCCTGAAGCCCGGCCAGCTGGTGGTCGCTTCGGGCTTCAGCGAACTGAGCGATGGTCAGTCCGTACGCACCCCCGACGGAGGCCATTGATGCGCTTGCAAGAGACTCCACAACCAAGAGGAAAAGGGCTGGCCAGCCTGGGATTGGCCCTTGGCCTTTGCGCCTGCCAAGGCCCCAGGGCTCAGGCCCCGCCACCGCTTGCGATCAGGAGCTTCGTTCCGGCCAAAGACACTTCTGGAGTCAAGCCGAATCTGCCTGCCAGCCAGGAACATGCTGGAGCGCAGACCCTCGACCTCGCCAGCGCTCTCCGGATCGGCGGCGCCAGCAGCTTGCAGGTTGCCCTCGCGCGGGAAGAACTCGCAGCCGCCGAGGCCCAATTGGACGCGGCTCAAGTCCTGCTGCTACCCACCCTGACCGTGGGCGGGGGCTACCAGGATCACAGTGGTGCCCTACAGGAAACGACGGGCAACATTCTGCAGGTGGACCGCAACTCGGCCTACCTACGCGGAGGCCTGATCGCCACCATCGACCTTGCCCAAGCCTTCTTGGAACCTACCCGCGCAAGCCATCAGGTAGAGGCAGCTTCCCAGTCGGTGCGCGCCAGCATCAACCATAATCTCACGGCCATCGCCATGGCCCACCAGGACTTGCTACAGGCCCAGGCCCTGGCGAGTCAGGCTCAGGTGGACACAGCCCTGGCAGGAGAATTGGTCGAGCTTACTGAGGCCTTCGCCTCCGCCGGCCAGGGCCTCGAAGCGGACGCCGCTAGGGCCCGCGCCGAGTTCGCCCAGCGGGCACGCTTGGAGTCCGCAGCGCAGCAGAACCTCCAAATGCGCTCCACCCATCTGGCAACTCTCCTGCGCCTGGACCCCACCAGCGCCCTGCGAACAGCAGAAGAACAGCTGATCCCCCTGGCGCTGTTCAAGCTGGAATCCAGCCTGGACGAACTCCTGCTCCGCGCCCAAGAGTCCCGGCCGGAGTTGCGCGCACTCCAAGCGAGCCTGCGCGCCCAAGAGCAAGCCGAGCGCAAGCAGGAGCTCAGCGTCCTGATTCCAGAACTCAACCTGGGCCTGCACACCGGTCGCCTGGGAGGCGCGCCAGACTCCAGCTTCCACAACTTCAGCGAGGAAGATCAGTTCAGCGCGACCCTGACCTGGAGCCTGCGTAACCTGGGGCTGGGTGAATCCGCCGCCCGTCGCAACGCTGCCGCCGAAACCAAGAGCGCCCGACTACGGTTTTTGATCGCCCAGGACAGGATAGCCCAGGAGGTCACCCTGGCCCACCTGCAAATCCAAGCGGGCCAGGTCCAGATCGCCTACGCCGCCCAGAACGTGAGCGAAGCCGCGGCTGCCCTGGATCTCAGCCTGCGTCGCTCGCGGGCCGCCGAGGGACTCCCGATCGAAGCCCTGCAGGCAATCCGCGCCAACGCCCAAGCCAAACGGGCTTACCTGGAAGCAGTGGCGACCTTCAACCGCTCACAATTCCGGCTGCTGCAGGCAGTGGGCAGCGTGCCCTGAGCGCGACCGGACACGAGTGGCCGGGCAGCGATACTTTCCGTATCAATAGAACTGCACGACCAACGCATCCGAAAAGTTGGAAGCGTTGCCTTGATCTCGATGCCAGAGCTGAAATGCCCAGGTCGATCCCGGCAAGATGACTCCCCCCGGAGGGCTGGGAGCCGCAGCGGGCAGGTCAAAGCCGCTGAACACGCTGGAAGTTCCAGACAGATTCTGAAAAGTACCAGACGCATCAAAACGACCCAGGGAGTTGAGCGAAGGACCCGCCACACTGTTGTAGCGCCCAATTGGTGCCTTCAGGCAAAGGAACCCCTGACTCACGGCCAGACCCGGTTCCTCCAGGCCTGCAGACATGAGGAAGTAGCCAAACTGCAGAGGCGGACCCTGTCGGGCTTCCAAGTGGAACAACCCCGGCCCCGAGAAATCCGATTGCGCCAGGGTGGTGGACTGCCCGCTGCTGTTGGGGGCAGCGGGTCCACAGAACAAGTCGCCGCTGCCCGGCACACCGCGCCAGGAAGAAGACACCAGACTCCCTGTGGAACTGGGCAGAGCAACAGAGTGGATCACGTTCCCTGTCTGGTTGTCGATCACCAGGCCCCTGGGAGGGCCACTGACGCCAATGAACGAATAGGCGCTGTCCGGGGAAAGGGAAAGGGCGTTGGCGTCCGAGAACTGACCCGAACCCACACCAAACTCCGTGAAACTCCACTGATCAGGCGTTACCCCAAAATCCAAGCGCCCGATCCAACCATGTTGGGAGCTGTGACCCGCACCGCATACGATGGCTTCATTGGAACCGGGCAGGAGTCGAATCCGGTGCCCAATGCCCAGGGGAATGCTGATGTGCTGCACCCCTGGGAGTACCGGATCCACATCCACCCAAGCCCCGGCCAGAAGGTCGTAGCGCACAAACAGGGTCTCAAGACTCGCGGCCAGAGCCACCGTAACCATCGACTCGTCAGCGCTGATTGCAACCGAGGTTCCGATTGCAATACCGGGTGTCCCGGACGTGGAGGGAGTACTGATCGCGGTCATGTACCCCGGGCTGGAGGGGTCTGTGTCATAGACCGCCAATGTTCCATTGAACAAAGCAGGCACTGCCACTGCAATTCGGCCGGGAGGAGACAGGCCCCAGCGCTCGATCAAACCCAAGGCCAGCAGTGGCCCGCTGCTTGCGATCACTTGCCCGTATGTGCCGCTATTGGGGTTCCCATCCACCACCTGCAGATCAAAGCCAGAGCCCGTATTGACCATTGCAAGATATCTCTGATACCAAGGGTCAACAGCAAGGCCATAGGGACTCCCAATGAAATTCGTCAGAAGAGTGAACCCCATGCCCAAACCAGGAGGCGTCCCCACCGACAGAGTGTCATCCAGAGATGACAAGGCCAGCAATTGCTGGTCGCCATGGGCAAAACTGGCACCAAAACAGTTGTTGGTGGCAACGTCTGCGCCTGAGTCAATCAGCGTTCCCGTGAAAGGGTCAATCAACCACCATGGGTCTGCGCCACCAGAAGTGGAAGATCCAAGGAAAATCGCTTGATGGGGTCCTTGAGCAAAACCCATCGACAGTAGGGCGCCAACCAGCAGAACAGGAGCCAAGAAATGAGAAGCGGTGTTCAGCAGGAATTGTCGAGACATGATCAGGTCCTTTGGTATGAACCCCATTGAATTCAGGGTTCTGGCTTGAGAGGGGGAGCCCGAGACCATGTTATCGGAACTCGACACAAACTGCAGAAAGCCCCTTGGAGGCTCGTATCAGGAGGGATCCTCGAAAGGGCCGAGGTGCCCCTTCGACCAGGCAGGTACATCCTTGTGGCCCCATATTAAGAAGGAACACCTCCCGAACAGAGCCTCGCATTGGGCCTCCAGGAAACACTCCTCAGTCCTCTCGGACATTCACAAGCTGGCCGGGCACCAGATTCCGAATCGGATGAGTCGGCGTTGGCAAAGTCCCCAACAAGAGGATCAGACTCTCCAACTGCAATGTGTCAGAGTCAAAGCAACGACCAAGAGTTGGACGTGGGCAGCAAACGGAAATCTATCCTAGAAGCTGGCTTTCACCCCAGCGGCCCAACCGGATCCGTCCAGATCCCCAGCCCCTTCAAAACCGTTGTAGCGGTATTCGAGTACTGCCCAGAAACCGTCGGCGACTTTCAGGTTCAACTGGGGTTCAAGGATCCAACGATGAGGGGCACCTTCAATCAAATTGAAATCCGCGAAGCCGCCGATGCTCATGCTCTCTGTCAGAGGCAGGGAGTAGATCAAGCTGGCCTGACCGCCATTGCCATCTGTCTCGATGGGAAAGGCGCGCCATTGCAACCAGCCGGTGCGGCCAGTGCCGGGCAGGGGCAGGTCGTGACGATAGGTCAGTCCGAAGCGCCCCAAGTCCTGATCGCTTGGAGTCAGGAGGTTGTATTCCGCCTGCATGCCCAGGCCCTTGACTCCCAGAGCAGCGCCCAGACCTCCATGGGACAAACGGTACTCAGAGAAGGAGCGTCTCAGATTTCCAAACCCGTGACCCACCCCTTGATTCCCATGGAAGTCCGTGAATCCCCAAATAGACAGGTTCCCAGGCAGCTTGGTCGCGATCTGCAAGTTGAGGGTATTGAACTCACGGTTGTCGAGATAGTAAGTGGCATCGAGCGAATCCAAACCCACGGAACTTGGGCCGACAGAGGAGCAGGAACTGACCAGGATCAGCAAAAGGAGGGCAGCGAGGTTATGGGATGACAGAGTCATGATATGCGAGGTCTTGGTTGCGAGAGATCTGCAAGCGTCGCCCGACTGAACGGCTCCAAAGACACGGTCTCTTGAACCGAACTTGGCCGGTGTGTGGTACTTCTCGTATTGAAGGCTCCATGCAGAGCGAATCGGGAGAGCCCGCTAGGCCAGGATGCCGTTGACCACCCGGGCCCCCTCAACTCCCGTCAGGCGCTGGTCCAGCCCCTGGTAGGGATAAGTGAAACGCTGGTGGTCGATGCCCAACTGCTGCAGGATGGTAGCGTTGAGGTCGTTTATGTGCACAGGATCGCGAATGATATTGTAGGAGAAATCATCAGTCGCGCCGTGCTCGTGACCTGCGCGAACGCCCGCACCGGCGATCCATGTGCTGAAGCAGCGCCCATGGTGGTCGCGGCCATGGTTGGTCTTGGTCAGATTGCCCTGGGAGTAGATGGTGCGGCCAAATTCACCCCCCCAGATCAAGAGCGTGTCATCCAAGAGGCCCCGTCGCTTGAGGTCTACCAACAGAGCCGCTGAGGCCTGATCCGTGTCCTTGCACTGACCTCGGATTTCTCGCGGCAGATTGTTGTGACCGTCCCAGCCTCGGTGGAACAACTGGATGAAGCGCACATCACGCTCAGCCATGCGTCGGGCCAGCACGCAGTTGGCCGCGTATGTGCCGGGCTTTCGAGCCTCTTCTCCGTAGAGCTCGAAGGTGGAGTCGGGCTCGTCCGAGAGGTCCATCAAGTCTGGCACGGAAGTTTGCATGCGGTAAGCCATCTCGTACTGACTGATGCGCGCTTCGATTTCCGGGTCGTTGGTTTGCGCCAGTTTGGCGCGGTTGATGCGCTCGATTCCGTCTAGCATGCGACGGCGGGTAGCGGGGTCGATGCCTTCAGGGTTGGCCAGGTACAACACAGGATCAGCGCCGCTACGGAACTTGACGCCCTGGTGCTGAGAGGGCAAGAAGCCCGAGCCCCAGAGGCGCGCGTAGAGGGCTTGAAGGTTGCCCTTCCCACGAGAAATCATGACCACATAATCAGGCAGATTGCGATTCATGCTACCAAGACCGTAACTCAGCCAAGATCCCATGCTGGCCTTGCCGGGTTGTTGGCTGCCCGTGTTGATGTAGGTGATCGCCGGATCGTGGTTGATGGCCTCGGTGTTCATGGACTTGATCAGACAGATCTCGTCGACGATTTTGGCCGTGTGGGGCAAGAGTTCACTGACCCAGGTCTGATGTTTGCCGTGACGCTTGAACTCGAACATGGGAGCCACACAGGGGAATGTGCTCTGGCCGCTGGTCATGGTGGTCAGGCGCTGACCCCGGCGAATGGATTCAGGCAGTTCCTGGCCGTGGAACTCCTGCATGGCGGGCTTGTAATCGAACAAATCAATTTGCGAGGGCCCTCCGCTCATGAACAAGTAGATCACCCGCTTGGCCCGCGGAGCGTAATGGGGCACGGTCTTGAAACGGTCCCCGGCGGTCGCATTCGCAAGCACGTTCTCTCCCAGAAGTGACGAAAGCGCCAGGGCGCCGAGGCCCGTGGTACTGCGCCCGAGCAGGTTCCGGCGGGTGCTCAATCGCCTGTGATTAGAAAGTGGGTCCATCATTACTCGCGGGTCAGGGTTTCGTCCAGGTTCTGAATCATTGATGCCACCACTGTCCAGGCCGCGTGTTCGGCCGGGTTGAGTGTCTCGTCCAGAGGACTGTCCCCCAGAGCGAGCAATGCTTGAGCTGATTCGGGATCAGCTGCAAAGACCTTGCGCTGGGCTGCATAGGTCATCTGCATGACCTCGCGCCTCAATTGGTCGGCGGGATGCGCCGTACAGAGCATGAAGGCCAGATCCAGACGGGAATCAAAGTCACTCTCGGCCAAGATAACCCGCTGAGCCAGATTACGGGCTGCCTCCACGAACTGCACATCGTTCAAACTCACAAGCGCCTGCAAGGGAGTGTTGGTGCGTTGGCGCTGGACCACGCACACATCCCGTGTAGGGGTATCAAAGGCGGTCATGCCCGGATGGGGTGCGGAGCGCTTCCAGTATATGTACATGGACTTGCGATAGAGCTTTTGGCCGCTGTCGCGAACAAAGCGCAGTCCCCCGTCAAGGGAGACCTCATTCCAAAGACCCTTGGGCTGGTAGGGTTTGACGCCGGGCCCCCCCACCTGATCCACCAGCAGGCCGCTCACGCTGAGAGCCTGGTCCCGAATGAACTCAGCGTTCAATCGGAAACGGCTGGCTCGGCCCAATAGTTGGTTGTCGGGATCCCGCGCGAAACCTCCCGGCTTGATCGAGGAAGACTGGCGATAAGTAGCGCTCGTGACCATCTGCTTTAGAGTGCGCTTCACATTCCAGTCACTTTGAATGAAATCCAAAGCCAGCCAGTCGAGTAATGAGGGGTGACTGGGGCGCTCCCCTTGAGACCCAAAATCCATCACCGAGGAGACAAGTCCGCGCCCGAAGAGCATGGTCCAATAGCGATTGACCGTGACGCGTGCGGTCAGGGGATGATCTGGATCCATCAACCAACGGGCCAGGCCCAAGCGGTTCTCTGACTGTCCTGATCGCGCAGGGAAGATGTGCTCGGGAACCTGTGGGTCCACTGGCTGATCCATGCGCGGACCATCGTACTGCCCACGTTCCAACACATAGGTCTGGCGGCCCTTGGGCAGGTCGTCCATGATCATCACCGTGGACACTCTGGCGTTGACTTGGTTCTGTTCCCTCTGAACCGCTTCACGGGCCTCGGCCTTTTCCTTGCCGGGAGGCCAAACCCCTCGAATGAAGTGACTCTTGAGAGCCTCTTGGGCAGCAGCATCGCGCGCTGCAGGTTCCAGCCCCAGGGCCTGCACCACCAGCTCGGGCAAGCCGCTGCCCAGCATCTCGAAGGCGTAGCCGCTGACTCCCCCACCGTTCACGATCTTCAACAGCAACTGACTCTTGCCAGCGGGCAGGGACAGACTGACCTGATCCTGGTTCAAGACAGCGCCCCGGGCAACGTCTTTGGCAAAGACCTCCGTCCCGTTGAGAAAGACCTTGATGCTGTCGTCGCTACCAAGGGCCAGCTTCACGGATTGAGCGCATTCGCTATCAATTGTACGCAACAGGTACTGTGCGGAATTGCTGGGCAGGCCCAGACGGTGGACCTGGCCATCCATGTCGGTGGCCCGGGACTGCCAACTGAGGCCGGCCACCTCTTGGGTCACGTCGACCTGGATCGTCTCAGGCCCGTGATCTGTGTTGTAGGCGAAGGGCTTGCCCTTACCACCGAAGGGACCAAGGGAATACCATGGCCCCAAGCTGGGACGCTTTCTTTCCAGCAGCGCGGCGCGCTCGGACTTGCTCCAGGCATCGAGTTCTTCAACAGGGGGTTGAGCTTCGGCCAAGAACAATTCTGCCAACCGCAGAGACTCCGCCAGGGAATCCAACAACACTGCTTGATCGCTTGTGGGGATCGAGACCAACGGCTTCTCGTTGCCTCTGCGCGTCTGAAAGCCCTTCTCCACGCTTTGGTTGAAGTAAGCGTAAAGCGAGTAGTAATCCTTCATGGTGAAGGGGTCGTACTTGTGATCGTGGCACTGGGCACACTCAACGCTCAGGCCGAGCCACACGTTGCCGGTGGTCTTGACCCGATCGACCATGTACTTGACCCGCAACTCTTCGTCGATAGCCCCCCCCTCGTCTGAAGTGGGCGTGTTGCGGTGAAAACCCGAGGCCACCAACTGCTCGAGACTCGGGTCAGGCAAGAGATCTCCTGCAAGCTGTTCAATGGTGAACTGATCGAAGGGCATGTTCTGGTTGTAGGCCCTGATTACCCAATCCCGCCAAGGCCACATATCCCGCGGACCATCCGCATGATGGACGGAGGTGTCGCCATAACGGGCGGCGTCCATCCAGGCCAGAGCCATGCGCTCGCCAAAGGCCTGGCTGGCGAGCAGGCGATCCACCAGCCGCTCGTAGGCCACCGGACTGGAATCCTCCATGAAGGCCACTACATCTTCCGGAGTCGGGGGCACGCCACAAAGATCAAAGGAGAGGCGCCGAATCAAGGTGGCCCGGTCTGCTTCGGGAGATGGTTCGATTCCCTGGCGCTGGAGTTGTGCGCTGACGAAACCGTCAATGGGGTTGCGGGCCCAATCCTGATCGCCAGCAGCGTCAGGTGGCTGACTGGTCAAGGTCAGGAAAGCCCAATGCTGCTGATACACCGCCCCTTCCTTCACCCAGCGGGTGAGGACTTCGATCTCTTCGGGGGAGAGCGCCTCGGCCTCTTCGGCGGGAGGCATGCGTTCGGCTAAGTCCGTGTGAGTGACGCGTCGAATCAACTCACTCCCAGCAGGATCCCCGGGCACCAGGATCCCGCGCTCCCCGCCGACCACGCTGCCCAGGTCCAGACGCAGGTCCTTTTTGCGCGTACCCTCGTCGGGCCCATGACAGACAAAGCAATGCGATGAGAGGATCGGCTGAATCTCCCGGCTGAAATCAACCGGGACATCCCCGCAAGGGACTGCCAGAATGAGAATCGTAATCATGGTCGGAAACTCCCGTCGCAGGGAAGCACCATCCTAGCAGTTCGAAGAATCTTCGTCGACGACCCAGTCAAGTCCTTTTGAAGGCCTGACAACTGGCAAATGTTTTTCCCAAGAGATACATGTACATCTTGAAGACAGTTTCTCTCCCTTTGGTGTGAAGACAGCGCGGAACACAACTCAAAGGCCGGCTCCATACCCAACAAGGCCTGCCGCCAATTGACCATCCTTCAACGGGCTGCGCAGGCCTCAGGAGCCCCACCCGTTACTGGTGGGCGCTCGGGTACTGATCGCTCCAAGAACCAAACCACGAAGCCTCCCCAACCTGGACTTGCTTCGGCGATCAACCCAGGGAAGAGCCGCTCCTGCACCAAGGTCAGATCAGTCCCACAATCGGAAAAGTCCCCTCCCCGACAGCCCTGGAACAACCGCTCCGCTATTCCGTTGAAAGGCGCGCCTTCGGGAGGAGCAGCAAGTTCCCCTCAGCCCGAAAGCTGCTCGGTCTTCTGTGAAAAACAGGCTCTTGGTAGACGAATAATGGCTCACAAGATCTTGGCCACCGGAATCCAACAAGGTATATTGGCGTGCTCGGCGCATGCCTGTGAGTCCTCGACTCCCCCTGCAACCAGACCCCTTTCCAAACACGACAGTCCAACCATGGCCGAAACCGAACTGGAAAAGACCGCCCAGGCAGGTCTGTTCGATGTGGACCCGGTGCTCTGCATCGCCTGCGATGCATGCTGCCAGGACTTCCCGGAAGTCTTCTACATGGGCGGGGACGAAAAGGCCCATGTGCTGGATGACCAAGAGGCCGCCAAGTACAACGCCCGAACGGTGGTGGATGTCTGCCCGACCGACGCAATCGGCTTCTCCGGAGAGGTGCCCCCCGCAATCCTGACTGTCGAGCTGGAAGAAGTCCCGGGATGGCAAGCGGAATTTGCCCGCTGGAAGAACCTGACTGAAAACCGCGTTGAACGGGACCGCCGTTATGGGCGGGACTATGTGGTGGCGAAAACCGCCCACGGGTTCGAAATCACCTTGCACATGCCCACTCGGGTGCCCGCCGTGCGCGACCGCTTCCGCCTGGGGGCGCCGGAGATCATGCCGGAGTACAACACCCACATCTACTCTGATGGCAACAAGGTCTCCCTCACAGCCTGGGTACCGCGCGTCTCTCCCGACGACAAGACCGACATCAAGATGCTCAAGACCAAGATCCTGGCCTTGACCCACACCTCCAACTCCTTCCCCGGCCGCTTCACCACCGAGTGGGACTTAGAAGGGAAAGAGATCGTCGGCCTGCGCTCACGTCACGACGCCCACGGTCAGATCACCATCCTGGCCTTCACCGATCGGGTGGCCATGGAGGCCCATCAGTGGCAGTCGCACTTCATCACCGATCAATGCACTGCCTGCTCGATCTGCGAACGCGTCTGCCCCACCAACGCGATCACCTCCGGCGAGCGCTACTACATCGATCCGGCGCTGTGCATCAATTGCAGCGTCTGCGGGGTCTATTGCCCCTTTGACGCCATCGACGACAGCTTGGATGTCGTGGTCCAAAAGATCAAACCCAAGCAGGTGCCAAAGGCCCGGGTAGACGAAGCCCTCTGCACCGGCTGCGAGTTTTGCGTCGATGTCTGCCCCTTCGAAGCGCTCGAAATGCAGGACCTGGTGGACCCGGGCGACTACAGCCTGCCCCAGACCTCACGCATCGCCATTGTAATCGACAAGAACTGCGTCTCCTGCAAACTCTGCGAACAGGTCTGCATCAAGGACGCCATCGATGTGCCCCGTCCGCACCAGTTCGAGGACATCGGCATGTCCTTCATGAGCTACCTGACCGACGAGCACTGACGAGCCGGGACTTCGGCCTCAGAAGCACTGATCCCGTTCCGGCTGGCGCCCTACTCAATCCGCGGCGGGCCTGGTGCGATCAAAGGCCCCGGCGCGTCCTTGTCCTGCAGGAGCCCACCACCTCCAGATGTGCTCAGCCGGACCTCGGCCTTGGGCAATGACTGCCAGTTGATAAGGCGATAAATCCGCAATGCCTGTGAGAAAACCTCACCCTGGCGGCGCACATCGTGAGAACTGAGCAATTCCCAGGCATCTCCGCGCTCCTGAACAAGTTGATCGAGCAGGGTGTGGTGAGAGAACCACTGGGCAGGGTTGGTACTGGAGTCAAGTACCAGGAGCGCAACCGGAAAAGCCTCCAGTCGGGCCTGCATCTCGTCCAGAGTTCGGAAGTGCAGCTGATAGTCGCGCCCGTTCCAGTCGTCGGAAATCAGGACCTTGCTTGCGCGCAGAATGTAGTGCCGAGGCCGGGGGCTGTCGGCCGCGGCGCCACCGGCGATCACCAAGCCCTCGCCGATCGCGTCCCCAGCCACCATGATCACCGCCTGCTCGTAAAGGGGATCCCGTAGCAACGCCATGACCGGTTCCCGGTAGCCCCCAAAGTCCTTACGCACCACTCGCAGTTCTTCCAGGCCAAAGAGCCCCAGCAGCAAAGCCAGTCCCCAAGCGGGGGCCAGGCCCAAGTCCTTGCTGGCCCTCACAACCCCATACACGGCGCAGCCCACCAGGAGGGGCGTTGCCAGCACCAGATGCCGCCCGTCCACATCGCTGGGCAGCACCACCAACAGGAGCAGGAGACCCAAGAAGAAGCCAGCGCTGGCAATCCAGACCCCATTCTTGCCCTGGCCATCACGACACCCCTTGAACAATCCAAAGGCCGCAGCCAGCAGCAGCCCCCAGCCCCCCAGACGCACGCTGGCGGCCAGATAGGAAGGCAACGCGCGTAGGGAATACTCCAAGTTCGGACGCGTTCCCCCAGACCAGCTGCTGGCCTGAATCTCGGCGGTCACGCTGTACCAGGGCGCGCAGATCACCAGCACCAGCACCGCGGGCAACCAAAAGACCTTCGAACGTAGAAGCTCAAAGCGCCGGGTGAACACCAACGCCAAGAGCGGCACCATACCCAGTGCCAGGGCATTGCCCTTGGTCAGGATGCCCGCCACTGCGAATAGACCAAAGGCCAAGGCATCTCTCCTACCACCTCGATCCAAGTAGCGCCCAAAGGCCAACACGGCCAGGGTGCAGAATAGCGCCAAGGGAACCTCGGTCATCAGCGCGCCGCTGAACTCTTGCACCAGGGGCAAGCACAAGAACACGAGCACCGCCACACCAGCTCCCCACGCCCCGATCTCTTTCTCCATCCAACGAAAGAGGACGGTCGCGCAGCACGCGGTCAAGAACGCCATCCCCAATATCGCAGCCGTAGCACTGACACCGAAAAGCGCCATCCAAACACCGATCAGGGCATAGAGCACCGGTGGCCACTGACCCAGGGCAATCTTGGGATAGTGCAAGTACCAATCACGGGCGTAGTCCAGGGGCGCAAACCAGTCGCCACCCAGCAAGTAGTCCCTGGCCATCATCGAGGTGGCGTAATGCGCGGGCTCGTCGTTGAGGGAGCCGACGCCGCTCACCAAGGCCCCGCGCAGATGTACAGACAAGGCAGCCAGGGCAAATGCCAGGCACAGGACCAGAACAGGGGTCCTAAGGCGCACAGATGAGATCATGGGGAAGACTGAAGAAAGGTCCCCCCTTCATCGGCAGGTCAGGCGCCGTATTCCCCATCCGGGAGAGGTAAATCCAACCCCCCGGAAAACTCTTCAATACTCTCCTCCGAACCCCCAGTCCACTCTTGCTGACCCTCGGCACCCCCCCTCTCTGATTCCAGCGCCTTTCCGGACCCTCGAGATGGCTGTCCCCGCCCGACCAGACTGCCAGGCATGACGATCCCGCGACCATGACGCTTGCGCAGTCGGTCGAGGCTCTCCGTAGCACGGGCCAGGCGCGAGTTGGACTCCATCCACTGGTCCCGGCCAGAGAGCTGGCCATTGAAGAGGGACTCCTGTTGGGGTCGACGCACATCTTCCAAACGGCTTACCGAAACCCCCAGCAGCCGCAGAGGCCGGAATTCCACTCGCTCCAGTAGTTCCTTGGCGATGGAGAAGATCCGCGGCCCGAGGTTGGTGGGATAATCCAGGGTCTTGGAGCGGGTCACAGTGCGGAAATCACTGAAGCGCGCCTTGAGAGTCACGGTCCGTCCCCGCAAGCCCTTGTCTCTCAAAGTGAAAGCTACCTCTTCACAGAAAGACAGCAAGAACTGGCGCAACTCGGTCCGATCGGCAAGGTCCTCCGCAAAGGTCCGTTCCATACCATGAGATTTCTCTTCACGAACGGGGTTCACTCGACGGTTGTCTATACCGTGGGCCAAATCATGAATCCAAATGCCTGTGGCTCCAAAACGGCGGCTGACTTCATCGCGCTCAAGCCTGGCCAAATCCCCCACAGTCTCCACGCCCAACCCATTCAGTCTCTGGGTCATGCGCGGACCCACCCCAAAGATCTTGGAGACCGGCAAGGGATCGAGAACTTCCCGAATCTCCGCAGGCCGAATCACACAGAAGCCATCGGGCTTGTCCAGATCGCTGGCAATCTTGGCCAGGAACTTGGTAGGCGCGACTCCAACTGACGCCACCAATCCGGTTTCGCGCAGGATGTCCGCGCGGATCATATGCCCCACCTGTTCTCCATCACCAAAGAGACGCTCAGTGCCGTTGATGTCGAGGAAGGCCTCATCCAGGGAGAGAGGTTCCACCATCGGCGTGTAGCGCTGAAAGATGTCCATCACCTTGCGGCTGACTGTGGTGTACTTGTCGAAGTCCGGGGGCAAGAGCACCAGGTCAGGGCAGCGCCGCCGCGCCTCGGCACTGGGCAGGGCCGAGTGCACGCCAAACTTACGCGCCTCGTAGCTCGCCGCTGAGATCACCCCGCGCCCGGAGGCAGGCCCGCCCACGCACACGGGCAGCCCAGCAAGGGACGGATTGTCCCGCACTTCGACGGACACATAGAAGGCATCCATGTCCACATGCAGAATGGACGGAGCAGGTTCGGTGGGCATAGCCAGAGACAGGGAATCCGCAAGAAACCCGATTGTTGGGGGGGGTCCTTTTCGAATGGGGGTCCCGCATCCTAACCGGGGCCACCCCGGGCGCTGCGAGGACCCAGCAAAAGCGCCTCCCTGGTCGCCTGGAAGGGGTGTCCGCCAGCTAAGATCCGGCACCATGTCCCCGCGCAAGGTCTGTATCGAAGCCCTCGGACTTGAACTGCCCGCCGAACGAGTCACTTCTGATGAGTTGGAGCAGAGAATCGAGCCACTGCTGACCCGGCTGGGTCTCTCCAGAGGCCGCCTTGAACTGATGAGCGGCATCGTCGAGCGTCGGCTCTGTCCTCTGGATACCCAACCCAGCAGCCTCTCCATCGCTGCCGCCAGGGACGCCCTGGGGCGTACGACCCTGGATCCCAGCCGGATCGGACTCTTGATTCATGCCGGGGTCTGCCGGGACTTCCTCGAACCCGCCACCTCATCGGTGGTGCATGCGGGCTTAGGCCTGCCGCCCAGTTGCGCGGCCTTTGATCTGTCCAACGCCTGCCTGGGTGTGGCTGACGCCATGGCTGTTGCGGCTCAGGCGATTCGTGGCGGCTCGATCCAAGCGGCGCTGATCGCCACCGGCGAAGACGGGCGGCCATTGATCGAGACCACAATTGCCTCCTTGATGGCCATCGAAGACGACCGAGAAGCGCGCAAGGCTCTCAAGAAGGCCTACGCCTCCCTGACGATCGGCTCGGGGGGCGCGGCGGTCTTGCTGGTGGCCGAGGAACTCGCCAGCACATCCCATGTATGGCTCGATTCCACGGCCCAGGCAGACACCAAATCGGTGGGGCTCTGCGCGGGCGATCGTGCCGCAGATGGCGGACTGGTGATGGTCACCGACTCCGAGGCTCTCCTGCAGGCGGGCAACGCTCTGGCCGCACGCACCTTCGAAGAATTCCTGTTCCAGCAGAACTGGACCCGAGACAGCATCGATCGCATCATCACACACCAAGTTGGCAGTGCCCATCGCAAGTTACTGCTTGAGACTCTTGAACTCGATCCCAACAAGGACTTCCCCAGCGTGCAGAAACTGGGAAACATGGGCTCTGCGTCTTTGCCCGCCACATTGTATCTGGCCGCGGAAGAGGGCTTTATTCAACGGGGCGAGCGCGTCGCCCTGCTGGGCATCGGCAGCGGTTTGCACTGCCGAATGACGGCCCTTCAGTGGTAGACACAAGGCCAGAACCGAATATGACTTCCTCCTCTCTGCTCGAATGCGTTGTGATGGAACCTGGCCGCCCCGCCGATTCTGCGGTGATCTGGCTGCATGGTCTAGGTGCCAGCGGTTTTGATTTTCCGCCCATCGTTGGAGAACTCGGCCTGCCTGACGACCACGGCATTCGTTTCATCTTCCCCCACGCACCCCAGATTCCCGTAACCGTCAACGGGGGCATGGTCATGCCCGCCTGGTATGACATTCTGGCCATGGACTTTGATCGCCAGGTCGATGAGCTGGGGGTGCGAAACTCAGCGAAACACCTCGTGCGCTTGATAGAGCGCGAACGGTCGCGAGGCATCGAGGCCGAACGCATTGTCTTGGCGGGGTTCAGCCAGGGGGGTGCCATCGCCCTGCACCAGGCCCTGCGCCACCCCGATCGCCTGGCGGGTTTGATCCTGCTCTCGACCTACATCGCTGCAGACTGTGACCTGGAAGCGGAACGCACAGCCGTCAACCAGAACATTCCGATCTTCCAGGCCCACGGCACCCGGGACCCCATGGTGACCCACGGAATGGGGCTCAAGGCCAGGGCGCGCCTCGAGGACTTGGGTTATGGGGTGCAATGGGAGGAGTACCCCATGGAGCATCAGGTAATGGCGGAAGAGATCACCGCCCTGGGAATCTGGCTGCGCGGGATCTTGACCCCTGCAACCATTTAGAGAGGTCCTGAGGGAATCGACGGGACCTGGGCATAGGAATCCCCAATTGTGAGGGGGAGATTCCTCTTCAAGGCTTGCGGGCACTCCCACCAGGGCGTACAACCCTTGCCTACGCAGATATCAAGAATTCGTGAAATCTGTGACGACTCCATTGAGCGCCCCCGTGAAGCCCCCCACCGAGACCACCCAAACCGAACTGGTCCCCTTTCTGGCCCCCGACCTGGCCGCGGAATTGCCGGCCTTCGAGGCGTTCTTCAAGGCCTTTGGCTTCAAACAGATCCACGGACGCATCTGGGGTCTTCTAGTGCTCGCAGGCAAGCCCATGTCGAGCAAAGAAATCGCGGCCGAACTCGCGATCAGTTCCGGCGCCACCAGCACCACCCTCAAGGAGTTGATCGACTGGGGCGCGGTGCACTCGACCTTTGATCCCCCCCGACGTTGCAATCTGCACGCGGCGGTGGAGAACACCCTCTCCATCGTGGCGACGGTCTTGCGCCGGCGTGAACAGGTCGCCTTCCAGAACTTCCGCGAGGGAGCGAATCGCGCCCTCGATGTGATTCGCAAACGCCACGGCAACAAGGATCCGCGGGTACTGACCCTGCGTTCTGTGCTCTCCACCTGCGACATCGCCGATGCGGTCATGCAGTTGGTTTTCAGCAGCGTGCACGGTGCCTTGGGTGATCCCCAGAGCCTCTTATCAAAGGCAATTGGCACAGCCCTCAAAGTGGGCGGTGTGGCCCTGCCCGGTGCACGCAAACAGCGTGCATTCGAAGACTTCAGCGGAGAAGACCTTGCCAACGAAGAATTTCTTGAAGGGGCGATTTTGAAGCCGAAGGGTACCGAACCCGAGCAAGCCGGCGGGGACAACAGGAATGACTGACCTTGCGCGCATCGTGATCACGGGTGTCGGGTTGACATCTCCCAACGGCAATTCCCTCGCCAAGTACCGCAGCAACCTGCTGGCGGGCGTCAGTGGCGTCAGTCCCTGGGAGATCAGGCACTTCGGCAAGACCGTAGCGGGCCAGTGCGACTTTGAAGCCACGCGCTACCAAACCCGCAAGGCCCTGCGCAGGGGCACACGAGCGGGCTCAATCGCGATTTTTTGCGCCCACGAGGCAGTCACCGCCGCCCAAATGGACCTGGACAAGCTGGGCCGAGATCGAGTGGGCGTCTATGTAGGCACCACAGAACACGGCAATGTGGAAACTGAGCAGCAAATCCACGAAGTCAGCCAATACGACTTCGATCTTTCCTTTTGGTCCCACCACCACAACCCGCGCACGGTGGCCAACAACCCAGCCGGGGAGGTGACCCTCTCCCTTCCGGTTACAGGCCCCCACTACACCGTGGGCGGTGCCTGCGCTGGAGGCAACCTGGGTCTCATCCAGGGGGCCCAAATGCTGCAGTTGCACGAGGTAGACATGGCTCTCGCTGGCGGTGTCTCCGAGAGCATCCACACCTTTGGCATCTTTGCCTCCTTCAAGTCCGAAGGGGCGCTAGGCAAACACGAGGACCCGACTCAAGTCTCGCGCCCCTTCGATAAGGGCCGCAACGGCATTGTGGTCAGCGAGGGAGGCTGCTTGTTCGCCATGGAACGATTGGAGGACGCCCAACGCCGGGGCGCGCCGATCATGGCCGAAGTCCTCGGCTGGAAGGTGAATTCCGACGCCACGGATTTCGTGCTGCCGAACCCCGAGCGCCAGAACCAATGCATGCGCGGAGCGATCCAACGCGCGGGCTTGCAAGCCGAGGATATTCACATCGTCAACACTCACTCCACGAGCACACCATTAGGCGACGTCCAGGAGTGCAAGGCGATCAACGAGGTCTTTGGGGACAGCGCCAAGACCAGCATCAACAACACCAAGAGTTTCATCGGGCACACCATGGGTGCCGCCGGTGCCCTTGAGTTGGCGGGCAATCTGCCCTCCTTCCAAGACGGCTGGGTGCACCCGACAATCAATGTGCCGGACCTGGACCCCGAGTGTGCAATGCGCGGGTTGGTGCTGGAAAAACCTCACAAGAACGAACAAGTCGAGACCATTCTGAACCTCTCTTTCGGAATGCTCGGAATCAACTCAGCGGTCATCGTTGGCCGCCCTCCCTCCTGAACTGATCGACTGATCACCACGACACCGAAGCCAACGGGCAGCCCTGACATGACAAACGAAGACATCATCCAAGCCATCAAGGACATCATCAGCACCATTGCTCCCGACGAAGAGGTCGAGGGTCTCAAGACAGATGTCTCCCTGAGGGAGCAAATTGAGCTGGACTCCATGGACTTCCTCGACATCGTGATGGAACTGCGCAAACGCTATGGCGTGAATGTGCCGGAGGAAGACTACAAGGCTCTGGCCAGTCTGGACAGTTGCGTGGATTACCTCGCACCGCACCTGGCGGGCAAAGAGCTGGTCACCAGCTAGGCCGCAGGTCCTCACGGTGAAACCCACAGACGAGCGCGCGGATGCCGTCGTAATCGGTGCGGGTCCTGCGGGTCTCGCCGCTGGAATCCGATTGGCACAAGCAGGCCTCTCCACAGTGGTGCAAGAAAGGCACTGGCTGTGGGGCGGCCTGAACTCGTTCTACAAACTCGGCGGCCGCACCTATGATGTGGGCCTGCACGCCCTGACCAACGCAGCGCCAAAAAGCGCGCGCAAGCTGCCCCTGCCCCGGGTCATGCGCCAGTTGCGGATCCCCCTGGAAGCTCTGGAACTGGGAGATCAACTCGGTTCGTGCACGGTGTTTCCGGAAGTCTCCCTTGACTTCAGCAACGACTTCGAACAACTCGCCAACGAAGTGCGCGTCAAGTTCCCGACCTCCAGTGAGGCGTTCGATGAACTGGCGCGGGAACTTGCCGCCAGCCCCCATGATGTCCGGGGGGGACCTGTCAGCACGCGTCAGGAACTGCTTCGACGCCTGAGAGATGAGTTGCTGGTGGATCTGCTTCTGCATCCCCTGCTTTGGTATGGCTCCCCCACTCCAAACGACATGGCCTGGTCCTTGTTTGTTGTGCTTTGGAAGAGCATCTATGAAGAGGGCTTTGCACGACCCAGAGGGGGCGTGCGGCCCCTGCTCAAGCTGCTCACCAGGCGTTTGAAGGCCGCTGGCGGCACCCTGCGCCTCAGGTCCGGGGTCCAAGAGGTGCTGCACGGAAACGGACAGACCGAAGGGGTGGTGCTCGACGACGGCACTGTTGTGCGCGCACCTCTGGTGCTCTCAAGCGCGGGCCTCGTGGAGACGCTGGGCATGCTCGGCGATGATGGGCAACAGCACGCACGGAAAAAATCAGTTGGCCCCATGACCTTTGTGGAGAGCTGCACTCATCTGAAGCAAAGCGCACCGTCTCTGGGCTTCAACAAGACGATCACCTTTTGGAACAACAGCCCCCGGGGTATATACGCCCCTAGCACACCCGAGCCATTTGACGCCCGCAGCGGCGTGCTGTGCATCCCAGAGAACTATGCCGGCCAGGATTCCGAACCAGAGGGCATCCTGCGCATGACCGTGCTCTCCCAGGCAGCCGCATGGGAAGGCCTGGAAGAGAGCCACTACGCAATGCAAAAGGAGGCCGCCTACCAGGCATCCCTGGCAGCGGTTGCCCAGTTTGCCCCTGATCCCAGCCCCCATGTGGTCGCCCGGGATGTGTTCACCCCACGCACCATCACGCACTTCACCTCAAAGCTGGGTGGCGCGGTCTATGGCGTCTCGGCGAAAGTGCCCCACGACGCGGCGAAAATCGCCGGCTTGCACATCATCGGTACGGACAACGGCTTTCTCGGCATCGTTGGGGCTTTGGTGGGCGGGGCGGGCGTGGCCGCTCTTGCCGCTGCAGGTGCCCAACCCCAAGGCCAGGGAGCAGCCCCATGAGCCGCGACACCCACTTCCACGCGGGCAGCCGAGACGGCAAGCGCGCCCTAAGAAACGATCCCCTCAGCAAGGCCAAAGACCACTACGACGTGATCGTGATCGGCTCGGGCCTCGCCGGACTGACCAGCGCCAACATTCTTGCCAGGGCGGGGCACAAGGTCTGCGTACTCGAACAGCACTACAACCTGGGTGGCATGGCCACCTGGTTCAAGCGTCGGGGAGGCCATGTGTTCGACATTTCCCTGCACGGTTTCCCCTTCGGCATGAAGAAAACCGTGCGGCGTTACTGGAGCCCGGAACTGGCCAAGCGCATTGTCAAACTCGACGGAATTCGCTTCGACAATCCCCAATTCAGCTTCGATACGGCCTTCACCAAAGAGGACTTCACCCACAAGTTGGTTCAGATCATGGGCTGTAGCCCTGCAGCGGTGGATGCGTTCTATTCTGACCTGGCCGAAATGAACTACTACGACGAAGACGCGCGCACCACAGGCGATGTGTTCGAGCAGTACTTCCCCGGCCGCAACGATGTGCACCGCTTACTCTTGGAGCCGATCTCCTACGCCAACGGCGCGCACTTGGACGACCCGGCGATCTCCTTTGGCATCGTGTTTTCGAATTTCATGTCCAAGGGGGTGTTTACCTTCACCGGTGGCACGGACCTTTTGATTCGAGACATCAAGGAATCCCTCAAAACCAGCGGAGTGGAACTCTTCAGCCGAGTGCAGGTGGAGCGCATCCTGATCGATCAGGGCCGCGTGCAAGGGGTCCTGGCTGGAGGCCGAGAAATCGGTGCCGAGGTGGTGATCTCCAATGCAGGCCTGCACCCCACCATCAAGAATCTGATCGGCCCCGATCATCTGAGCGAAGAGTTCTACACCGGCGCCATGCAAGTGCGTCCCAACTGTTCCTCGGTGCAGGTCTTCATGGGCCTCGCCAAGAACTACGAATTGCCCTGGATCGCAGACCTCTTCTTCACATCCACCCGCAGAACTTTCGACAGCCAGGCTCTCTGCGATCAGTTTGGCGAGAGCCGTACCTACAGCTTCTACTACCCCAAAGTGCGCCCGGGAACGGGGCGCAGCTCTGTTGTGGCCTCCATGAACGCCAACTGGAGCGACTGGAACGACCTGGACGAGAACGCCTACGCAGCAGCCAAGACCCGTCTGGAGCAGGAGACCCTCGCCGACCTGGAGCAACGCATGCCGGGCCTGACCCAACACATCACACACACCGAAGCCGCCACGCCCCGGACCTTTGAGTTCTACACCCAACACCTGCGCGGTGCCTCCTTTGGCACCAAGTTCGAGGGCCTTACCTATTCCATGCAACTCCCCGAACAGGTGGAAGGCCTCTACCACGCAGGCTCGGTGGGCATCATCATGAGCGGTTGGTTGGGCGCTGCCAACTACGGCGCAATCACCGCCAACCGTGTGGACGCCCACCTTTGCTCCGTGCTAGAACACATGCTCAAACAAACGCCATAGGGCACATCCCCCATGAGATTTTCCAATCAACGCGTCATCATCAGCGGCGGAACCCGTGGCCTTGGCCGAGCGGCCAGCCTTGCCTTCCTCTCTGAAGGCGCCCAGGTGCAAGCCACCTACAGAGGCAATGAAGAGGCCGCCGAAGAACTGCGCTCCCTGGCCGGAGACAACGTCGAGCGCCTGACCCTGACTCGCTGCGATGTGAGTCAAGAGGCAGAAGTGCAAGCTCTCTGGGATGAGATCGGCGACCAACCGATCTCCGTGCTGATCAACAATGCGGGCATCCGCCGGGACGCCCTGATGCCCCTGATGGACAAAGCCGACTGGCAGGCAGTACTCGACACCAACCTGACCGGCGGATACCTCATGAGCCGTGGCGCGGTCAAGAACATGATGGCCCAGCGCTATGGCCGCATCCTGTTCGTCACCTCCCCCACCAGTCGTATCGGCTTCCAGGGCCAAACCAACTACGGAGCCTCCAAGGCCGGGCAGATCGGCCTGACCCGTAGCCTGTGCAAGGAAGTGGCCTCCCGTGGCATCACGGTCAACTGCGTCAGCCCGGGCTTCATAGCTACGGAGCTGCTGGATGATCTGCCACCGGAGCTGATCAAGGAGTACAAGAAGTCCGTACCTGCCCGACGCTTCGGCAGGCCCGAGGAGGTGGCGGCTGCGCTCATGTTCCTGGCCTCCGCCGATGCCGCCTACATCAACGGCACCACCCTGGAGGTTGCAGGTGGCATCTGATCAGGCCCTCGACCTCGACCCCGCCACGATCCTGCCACACGCGGATCCCTTTCTGCTGGTCAGCCGTGTACTGGAACTGCAGCCGGACGGTGTGACCTGCGAATGGGATGTGGCCGCAGATCTGGACATCTTTCAGGGCCACTTCCCCGGTAATCCGGTTCTGCCCGGTGTCTACATCTGTGAGCACTGTTTCCAGAGCGCGGCCATCGCGATCTATTGCGCGGACCAGAACAAGGCCGATCCCCCCACCGGCACCCCCGTGCTGGTGCGCATCGAAAACGCCCGCTTCAAGCGCATGGTGCGCCCCGAAGAAACTCTGACCACCCAGGTGGAGATCACCGACTCCCTGGCCAACGCCCGCTGGTGCAAGGCAGAGGTGCGTGTACAAACGGAGTTGGTGGCGCGCATCAAGTTCATGCTGGCCGTGAAGCAAGAAGATGGAGACGAATTCTGATGGACGACTGGCTGCAACTCAAAGGCAAGCGCGTGTTGGTCACGGGCCTCTCGAACCGCCGCAGCGTGGCGGCCTTCATCGGCCAGGAACTGCGTGCCGTGGGCGCCCTACCGATCTGGATGGTACGCACGGAAGAACGACGCGAAGAGGTCGCCAAGATCACACGCGATGATCCCGTCTTCAGCTGCGATGTGCGAGAGCAGGACCAGATCGACGCGCTGGCGGAAGGACTCAAACCCCTGGGTCCCCTACACGGTCTGGTGCACTCGATCGCCTTCGCGCGCTACGAGGGCGGAGCCCAGGCCTTCCACAAGACGCCCCGAGAGCACTTCTTGGAAGCGGTGGACGTATCCTGTTTCTCCCTGATCGCCCTAGCCGGAGCGTTGGAAGAGCAAATGGCAGCGGGAGCATCGGTGGTCACCATCTCGATCTCCACCACCACCATGGCCGCAGAGAGTTACGGCTACATGGCTCCAGCGAAAGCGGCGCTTGATTCCGCCGTGGCGTTCCTGGCCAAGTCCCTCGCGACGAAACAAGTGCGGGTCAACGCCGTGCGCGCGGGCCTGCTCAAGACACGCTCTTCCGCTGGCATTCCCGGCTATGCGGATGCGTGGCTGTTTGCGGAACAAGCGACCCTTCGACATGAGGGCTTGAGCACAGAAGAGGTGGCCCAGGCCGCCCTGTTCCTGCTGTCCCCTCGCTCATCGGGCATCGCTGGCCAGGGCCTGGTGGTGGATGCGGGCATGGGCTTGAATTACTTCGACGCCACGATCCTGGACCGCGCGACGCGTCTCGAGGGTCTTTGACCCGCAGCAGGGGCCCGCTGCTGGCCCCCCTCAGACTCTGCGCTGGAATCCGCTCGCCCCCTCGCGAGACCCTCCCAGGGGGACTCCGTCTCTGGCCACCCTCTTTCCAGGGCATCAGGAGCCCTCGTCCCCGATTTCAGCAGCAGGAGGGGCCAGCCCCCTTTGAGAGGTCAAATCTAGATCGCAACCCAGCAGTTCCCTAGTCTGACTGCCGAGGGGGCTTGGTCTTCTGCCGGGCAGAACAGCAGGAGCGACGGCCGAGATCCATGCACAAGATCCTGTCGAAGAAAAATGCGCTGACCAAATTTTCTCCTGCCCTGCTGCTGCTCTTCGCGGCCTGCGGTGGAGGCGGCACGGGACCTGGGCCCGGGGTCATCGGTGACCCCACCCCAGGCTCCCTGATCACCATCGGTCCCGGTCCCCACCCGCGCATCGACCTGCCCGGACGCCTGTCGGTGCTCTTGCAGGTGCTCGCCGATGATGGCCGCCCGGTACCTGGCTTGAGCGCAGCGGACTTCCTTCTGCATGAAAACGACTCCCTGGTCAGCACCAGCGAGAGCCAACATAGATTGCTGCCCAAGCCTCGCATCTTCCGGGCCTACGCGCACCTGTTGCTGGACCTTTCTGGCAGTGTGGCAGGTAGTCCCGAAGGCCTGGCGGCAGAACTTGCCGCCGCCCATGCGTTTGTGGACGAGGCCCTTGCTGAGCCCGCGGTGGAGGTAGCTATCTCATGGTTCTTTGGAGCCCCCGACAGCGTGCCCGGCTATCTGCCCGGATCTTCAGGCCCGCTGGGCTTCAGCGCCAGCGCAGCCCAACTGCATGCGGCCATCGACAATGTGGACGATGTGACCGTGACCAGCAACTCCACCAACCTCTTTGGCGCGGTGCTCGATGGCCTGGCGGTATTGGATGAAGCCGCTGCAAATGCAGATGCCATTGGTCTTGAATTCTTCTCCCTCAGCCTGATCACCTTCACCGACGGCACTGACCAGGCGGGCCTGGTGACTCGAGATGCTGCTGTGGCGGCCCTTGAGGCAGGAGACTACTCGGCCTACACCATTGGGCTGGGGGACGAAATCGACACCCAGAGCCTGACCCTGCTGGGCCCCGATGGGTTTGTACAAGCGGCCAATCTGCCAGACCTGACCCCGGGCTTTACCGATGTGGCCAAAGATGTGCGTGACCTGGCCAACAGTTTCTACCTGGTGAGCTACATATCTCCCAAGCAACACGGCTCGGGTAGCAACACCCTGCGCATCACCGCCAGTCGCGATGGGGATTCCGCTTCCCTGGAATTGACTTTTCTGGCGGACTACTTCTGCGGAGGCGCAGGCTTTCTGGATTCCATGGCCCAGACAAGCACAGGAACTGGCGCAGCCCTGACCCAGTTGGCCCACTGGCCCAACAACGGCAGCCTGACAGCAGGCTGGCAGGACAACGGCACCGGAAGCCAGCGCACTCTGTTCCTGGAGGCGCGTGATCAAGATCTCGCTCCGGATGCAGACTTTGGCGTGGCGGGTCGCCTGGAAATCGCGGCCCTGGGAGCCGCCGACCATATCACCTGCGGCGAACTGCTCTCCGACCCCCTGACCGGCCGCAGCCAACTCGCCCTCACCCTGCGCTCGGAAGCGGCGGACCCCAGCCCATCGGTGCAGGTGTTGCGCCTCGATCAAGACGGCAGCACAAGTGACAGCTGGACTCCTGCTCCGGGTGCGAACGCCCCACGAGGAGTGGTTGCCCTGGCCTCCCATCCCGGCGGCGGCCTCGTACTTCTGGCCTCTCGGGACAGTGGAGACCTTGCGATCTGGCGCATCCTGGAGACCCCATTCGGACTGGACACATCCTTTGGCGTAGATGGGGTTGCCTCCTGGAACATCTCCGCTGACATCACTCCCCGGGCCCTGACCGTGCGCGCAGACGGACGCGTCCTGGTGGCAGCAACTGCCCACAATCCAATGGCCGCCGCAACGGACATGCTGCTCGTCCAATGGAATTCCGATGGCAGCTTGGACACAGACTTTGGCACCCAAGGGGTGGTGCGCAACTTTGGCACCTTCCAAGACGATGTGGTGGGCACGCCTCAAGCCCTGCGGATCGACGCCCAGGACCGGGCCGTGTGTGTGGGCTTCTTGGCCGCCGCTCCGGGCGCCGCCCACCCCTCACCAGCATTTTGGCGCAGCGATGCCAGCGGACTACCGGACCTGACCTGGACCGGTAATAGCTCCGGGCCCTATGCGGGTAGCGGATTGGTTGCCCTTGGTCCGGTATTCACCGGCGAACCAGCGGTCCTTTTCGGTCGTGACTCCGGGGCGACCGCGTTTACATTGCGAGACGATGGTTCAATCCTCGCAGTGGGCACACGCCAAAACGCCGAGGGACACACAGACCTTGCCTGGTGGCGGCTGGACAACCAAGGACGCTTGGATCACTCCTGGAACGGCACAGGTTTCATGATCGAGGACGGCACCCTGGAGGACAACGCCTTTGAAACCTCTGCCGCGCTCCTGATCGACGGCACCGGGCGCGTGCTGGCGGCGGGTTCGAGCACTCTGGGCACGGAACCCGAGCGTGCACTCTTGTGGATCGACCAGGACGGCGCACGCACCTTTGCGCCCCTGGGAATGCACTAGGTCGGCACGACTCCCAGCCATACACGGTGCACCCGTTCGGCCACCCTTGTCCAGGCAAAGGGAGCGCATGTCTGCAGCGTCACGGGGGGCGCTGGACCCGCGTCCAAGGCCTCGGCCAAGGTCGCTTCCAGATTCTGCACGAAGCCCGCCTCGGCACCCGGAGCCAAGGAATCGGGTCCCACGAGTTCTGGCATGGGACACAGATGCAGTCGATCCCCAAGGGCTTCGGACAACCCGGAACGCACTCCAGGCAGATCAGTGCAAACCAAACGACAGCCCGAGGCCGCTGCTTCCACCAGCACCAGCGGCAGGCCCTCAAAAAGGCTCGGCAGAACCAGCACCTGACTCTGGACCATTGCCTCGGCGAGGTCCGGAGGCCGCAAGCGCCCCAGCGAACACACCCCAGGAGTATTTTCCAGACGCTGTTCCAGCCGGCGTCCCTCTTCGCCGCTGCCAGCTCCCGCAATGGCAAGCTCGATTTCTGGCCGCTGAGACCTCAGTTGGCTGAAAGCCGTAAGCAGAGGCCCGAGCCCCTTGGCAGCGGCCCACTTGCCCGCAAAGAGCAACCTGCCCCTTGGTGCTGGGGAAGACCCAGGCACAAAGATCTCCTGATCAAAACCCGCACCCACTATGTGCACCTGTCCCTCATCCAGCGCAAGCACCCGGGCATAGTCCTCGGCGTGTTGCTCATGCAGCACACACACAGCGGTAATCCTTGATAGAGCCGCGCGCACGCCCTCTGCCAAGCGCGGCAGCAGCCCCATCTGGCGCAGCCCCGTACCGTGACCGTGGACAATCACCGGAACCGAACCCGCCAACTCGCAAGCGATCCCAGCTCCAATCCAAGCGTGATGGGCATGAATCACATCGGGCTGAAACTCGTTCAGGCTGCTTGCCAGGCGCGTCCCCAGCACCTGCCCGTAGACCTCCAACTGCTCAGCATCCATCTCACCAAAAACCGTGCTGACATAGGGCATCACATCGCTCATGCCTGGAATCGCAAAGGGCAATTCGCCGCCCTCGCCGCAGCGGATCACTTGCAGATGCGCGGGGTCAAGGCCCCCTACGCTCGGCACATCTTCTCCCACAGGCAATAGGCACAGCACGCGTTGCTCGAGCCCTTGCTGCCGGCCCCACTGCACCAAGGCATGCAAGGTGGTCCCGCTCCCGGTCCACCCGGGCCGCTGGGTCAAGAAATGAAGAACGCGCATGGGTCAAGGCAGAATAACTGCTGGGGATGCTCACGGCCGCGCCCCATCCACTGGTCCTCTCCAGCAGGCGTCAGAATGATCCCTACAGGCCGCACCCGGCGCAATGAACCCGCTCTCGCGCCCTGCTGACCTCCCCCTAGCCTTGATCCCAGCCGCTCCAACTACGAGCCAGGGCCCACTTGATGGTCTCGGGATCCTTGGCCGCCTCGGTGCAGAGCCGCTCTGCCCGGGGCATGACCCCCACCCGGCCAAGGTCCAAACGATCCGCGTCCCAGCAGGTCTGCACCGTGGGATGGGCCTCGGTCAGACCCGCGGTATGGGCCCTGCATGCAATCAGAAGATGCTCGAAGGGCTCATCCTCGATCTCGAACCACTCACCGCGCATTTCTACCGCCAGCTGAGCCCCGCGTGCGCCGTGGCCTGGATCATGTCCATCATTCAAGCGCCTGCAATCGTGATAGACCGAGAACAACTCGACCACCTGGGGATCAGCGCCAGTTCTTACCGCCAAGAACAGACCATTGTCCCTCACCCGGCGCCAATGGGGAATCCCGTGGATGCCTTCCAGCTGCAGGCTGTATCCCTTGAGGACCTCTTCAATCAGATTTTCGATGTGCATGGGGATCATACTCAAGGTCCGCAATCAGGATTCAAAGGGACATAGGGAACCAGGCCCTGCGGCACCGAGAAGTACGCTACTCTCTAAGCCCATGTCCTCAAGAAGTCAAATCGCTGCACACATTTGTGTCCTGCAAACTCCAGTCGCGCCCCTTAAGGGGCGCGAAAAAGTTTTGATTCAACGAACCGCTTCCCGCGAGGCCCTCGCCATGGCAGCTGCCCGAGCCGGAGCACCGGGCGGTCCCTGGGAACAGGAAGAGGAAGGCGGACGGCCTCTGCCCAAGGACGGCTGGTACTGGTCCGTGACCCATGACGCGCATTTTGTCGCGGCAGTTGTGGCCCAGGTTCCTGTGGGCATCGACACGGAACAAATAACTCTTCGCCGTCGAGAGATGATCGAGCGCATCCTGGATGGAGCCGAACGAGATCTGCTTGAAGGCAACGGTGAGGCCTTGGCCTTCACCCGAGGTTGGTGCGCCAAGGAAGCCGTGCTCAAGGCCACGGGAATCGGGATCGGTGGACTCTCGCGCTGCAAGATCCGGGGACGCGAGGGGGCAGAACTCTCCCTGTGCCTGGAAGGCAAGGACTGGCGGGTGATTCAGAAGCGCAAGGGAAAGAGCCTCTTCGCAGTGACCGTGGATACTCCCGAGGTACAGTACGATTGGAACGAGACGGAACTTGCGTTTGATCCCTGGAGCGAAGAGGAATGCGAATGATGAAGACCAATCATGGGTTGCTGAGTCTCTTGGCCTGGCTGGGATGTGTCAGCTTGGGTATTGCGGCCCAGGTGAAAGGGCAGGAGGGCCCGCCCCGGCGCCCCCCCAACATCGTCTTTTTCATGGCCGATGACCTGGGCTATGGGGAAGTGGGAGCCTTCGGGCAGGAACTGATCCCAACCCCCAACATCGACTCCCTGGCCCGGGACGGAATGATCTTCACCAACCACTACTCGGGCAGCCCGGTCTGCGCCCCCAGTCGTTGCGTGCTCTTGACCGGCCTGCACACGGGCCACGCCCAGGTGCGGAACAACTGGGAGAATGGCGGCTGGGGCGAGGACCAGCCGGAAGGCCAATGGCCCCTGGCCACAGACACGGCCACTCTCGCCCGAAGACTGCAAGCCAGCGGCTACGCCACCGGCGGTGTCGGAAAGTGGGGCCTGGGGGGACCGGGCACCACGGGTGCGCCCGAAAAACAAGGCTTCGATCACTTTTGCGGCTACCTCTGCCAACGAATCGCCCACAACCATTACCCCACGCACCTTTGGTGCGACGGGGAACGAATGGACTTGCCGGGCAACAAGTGGTTCGACGCACACCACAAACTCAAGGACCCCCTGGACACGGAAGCCGAGTATTGGGAGCGCTACAACGGAGCGATCTATGCCCACGATGTAATGCTTGAAGACGCGGTCTCATTCGTGCGCGATCACCGGAACGAGCCCTTCTTCTTGTACTACGCTTCCCCCATTCCCCACGCTGCCTTGCAAGCACCCCCGCAGGATCTGGATGCGTTTCCAAGGGAATGGGACGAGAAGCCGTACCTGGGGCAAAAAGGTTATCTGCCCCATCCCCGTCCCCGCGCCGCCTACGCCGCCATGGTGGCGCACCTGGATCGCGAGGTGGGCCGAGTGCTGGCAACCCTGGACGAACTCGACCTACGAGACAACACCATCGTGGTCTTCACGAGCGACAACGGCCCAACCTTCAACGGCGGCACGGACTCGACCTTCTTCAAGAGTGCCGCCGGAATGCGTGGCTTGAAGTGTTCGGTATATGAAGGAGGCCTGAAAGTCCCGACCCTGGTGCGTTGGCCCGGCCACATCGAAGCGGGTCGCAGTTCGGACCTGATCAGCTCTTTCCAGGATTGGATGCCGACTCTCCTGGAGGTGGCTGGAACAAAGTGCCCACAGGGACTGGACGGGATCTCTTTGGTGCCAACCCTTGAGAACAAGGGCGAGCAAGCAGAGCACGAAGCGCTCTACTTCGAATATGCCGGCCAACAGGCCCTACGAGCGGGCCGCTGGAAGGCCGTACGCAGAAAACTGCGCAAGGGAAACCTGGAAACTGAACTCTATGACCTGGAAGCGGACCCCGCCGAAGCCAAGAACCTGGCCAGGTCCAGACCCGAGGTCCTGGCGCGCATGGTGGCCCTGCTCGAGTCCTCACGAACTCCATCGAAGCAGTTCCCCTTGCCGGGAATCGACAAGCCGGTAGACAACAAGAAGTAGCCTCTGGTCTACGCGATACTCCCAAACGCGACTTCAAGAGCGCAGCGAACGATCTGGAGAGCAGCTGGGAAGAGGTGGACAAGTACATGCGGCCCACCGGCCCGGCCCGCACTGCTCTTGTACTCTGGATACCATTCAGGAAGGCCCCTTGCCCGCGCGGGCGGTGCGTGATGCCGACCACCTGCGGGATTTAGCTTTGGATCAATTCACTGCCCGGCCTGAGGTGGACCATTTAGAAACCTCGCTCATTTTTGAGCATATCCGAAAACCCCTCGACCTCTAGAGCAACCTGTCGAGCAGGGTGGGGCAAAATCTTTGCATGAAAGCACCGATGCGTGCATCTACACCCACCAAGTATCTGGCTTTGCAGCGTCGGGCAGTAAGGGCTCTGCGGATGGCACGGCTGACATGGTGCGGTGCAATCGCACGTTTTGCCGCAGCAGCAGATTCACGTTCAATTTTTCCCATACCGGCTGTGTAAGGGCCGAAATCGGTTGTCGCAAAAACTTCGGCGGCGGCATGGCGAGACTTATCCCAAATAGGGGTATCTACGGCACCCGGTTCTATACATGCCACCTGGACGCCTTGGTTGCGTACTTCGCGCCGAAGGGCATCACTAAGACCCGCCAATCCAAATTTGGAAATGTTGTAAGCACCGGTCAGCGGAGTGGCCACCCGGCCCGAAATAGAACCAACGAAAACCATGCGGCCGCGGTGTTGTCGCAAAGTGGGCATTGTGGCGCGGACTACCCGCATGGCGCCAAGTAAATTGACGTCTAGCTGATGGTTGAAGGTGGATTCAGGAATCAGTTCTAAAGGACCAGCCACCACAATGCCGGCGTTATAAACCACCGCGTCCAATTCCAGTTCACCGAGAGATAGGCAATCCTCGGTGACATCCAGCAGGATTTCGGTGATTTGCTCATGGCATGGCGCATCATTTGGATTGCGGACTGAAGCCAACACTTTCCAACCGCACTGGGCCAAATCCAAGGCGCAATTTCGGCCAATTCCAGTGGAGGCACCCACGACAAGGACGGTTTTTTGCATGCCCCAGTCTAATATGGTGCATGCGAAAAACACTGCCCTACCTCCGCCGGGGAATCCCCCCCCCCGCGCTGACCTTGGGCACGGGTTTGCCGTGAGCGCGCTGCTCGCTGCCCTTGGTCTTGGTCAGGTTGTCCCCCAGGCGTGTGCGCAGGTCGTCCGCATGAGCGAGCATGCGGGCCAGGACCTCGGGATTCTGATCTGAAACATCGGTCCTCTCCCCGGGGTCCGCAATCAGGTCATAGAGAGCCAGTGGCGTAGAGAGACCGTAGTTGTACTTGCTCGGGATTCCACCGCGGCCACCGGGGCGTCCTTCCAGCGAACGGTACTTGTGGGGCAGGTGCAGCTTCCAGCGGCCGCTGATCACCGCTTCCAGATCATTGTTGCCGTACCAGAGTCCATAGAACTCCTGGGGCGATCGAGCGCCTGGCTTTGCTTGGAAGAGATCCCAGGCGCTGCGCCCATCAATAGGCAGCTCGGGCAACTCGGCACCCACAACCTCAGCCAAAGTGGGCAACACATCGATGGTCATCAATGGCTCGTCCACCACCTGCCCCGCTGGAATACGCCCGGGGAAACGAACAATTGCGGGCACGCGCACGCCGCCCTCGAATGTTGTGCCCTTGCCCTCGCGCAATCCGCCGGTGGTCCCCGCGTGTTCCCCGTAGCTGAGCCAGGGTCCATTGTCCGAAGTCACCAAGACAAAAGTGTTCTGCGCGCTGCCGGTCCGATCCAAGGCGTCCAAGACCTCCCCCACACTCCAATCCAATTCGCGCACGGTGTCGGCGTAGGGAATCGGACCCCGGCCCTTGAATGGCAGGGATGCAAAAATCGGCACATGGGGCATGGAATGGGCCAGGTACAGAAAGAAGGGCTCGCCGGCAGCGGACTTCTTCTCGATGAAGTCCACCGCGCGCAGGGTCAGTGCCCGGGTCATGGTGGTCTGGTCCGGGTCCAAATCCACGATCTCTTCCCCTCGAATCAAAGGCAGGGGCGCCCAGGCATTGGGGGACACCGGGTGAAAGCGCCACATGTCATTGGAGTAGGGCAGGCCATAATACTCGTCGAATCCGTGACGAGTGGGCAGGTAGGGCGCCAGATGTCCCAAGTGCCACTTGCCAAAGAGCGCCGTGGCGTAGCCTTCGTCCTTGAGCATTTCAGCAATGGTGGTTTCTTCGAGGGCTAACCCATAGCGAATGCTCGGACCAAGGGCCCCATGAATGGAAACCCGGTTGGAGTAGCAACCGGTGAGCAATGAAGCGCGCGAGGCAGAACAGACCGGCTGACTCACATAGAAGCGCGTGAAGCGCACGCCTTCCTCGGCCAGCTGATCCATGCGCGGCGTCCTCCAGCGGGTTTCCCCTTGGCAAGAGAGATCGCCCCAACCCATGTCATCCATGAACACGATCACGATGTTGGGCTGGGGATGATCCAGTCCCGCCCCGGGGACAAGGGTGTTGGGGTCCTGCTCCCCTGCATCCTCCCCGAGGGAATCCGCTTCGGAACTCGCCACCCGCGCGATGCCTTCTCCCGGCACATCCAGAGCCGGCACGCTTGCCAGGCCAAGGGCGCACACCCCCATCATCCCCAAGGACCGAACTAGAAGCAACCCGATCACGCCTTAGGGACCGTGCGGAAGGTCGCTTCAAAAATTGCACGGTCTTCGTCGGAGGCAATCGCTGCCCCAAGTTTCTGCGCCTCGGCGTAGGTCGGCGTATAGAACTGCATCTCCCCCGCCACAAAATGCGCATGAGCGTGGATCGCTTCCAACGTGGCTGCTTCCCAATCGGGCATCTCAGTCTTGAGGAGAACCTCACGGCTCTCATGGACAGCCGCAATCGCCAGCTCCCCATGCCCGAGACAACAATGCACCTGAGCCACCAGCAGCTGAGCCCGTGCCCGGTTCAAATCCGTCCCCACCTTGTCCCAATGAAACGCAGCAGCATAGGCCCCCGCCAACATCGTCGCATCCTCCTCCGCCGTACGCGACTCCTGCTCAGTCAGAGTCCAGGTCAGATTGTTGCATTCAATGGCATGCCACTTGTGGGATGTTTGCTGCTGGTCTTCGTTCATGATGGCCGCTGAGGATACAGAACCCGGCACGGCACATACTTCAGCGCTGCATCTTTGCCAGAGCCGCCAGTACCCCCAGAGGCTGGCCCCCCCCATTGAGCCGAGGCGACTGGGCCCCTCGGCGTTGCAGTTCGGCAGCCAGGAGTTGAGCAAGACGCCTGGTTTCCGCGGGGCGCTCGGTGGCCAGGTCCTGAGCCTCGCCAGGATCGACGAACACATCGTAGAGTTCAATGCGCCCGTCCCCCTGAAAGAAGAGCAGCTTGAGATTCCCCTGGCGCAGAGCGCTGTAGGGCTGAATTCCGGGGCCATTGACTCCCCAAAAGTGCGGCATGTGCCAAAGCAGAGGATGCTCGCGCCGCAAGTCCTCCCCGCGCAAGAGAGCGGCCAGGTCCACCCCATCCCGACCCTCATCCTTCGGCAATGAAACACCTGCCGCCGCCAACATGGTGGGATAGAGATCGTGACTGATCACGGGCTCGTCACTCACAGTCCCCTGCTGCACCACGCCGGGCCAACGGATAATCCAAGGTACACGCACACCACCCTCGTAGGCCGAACCCTTGCCCGATCGCAGGGGCGCATTGTGAATGTGCCGCTCCCCACCACGGCCATGGGCCGAGAGCCCCCCGTTATCCGAGGTGTACACAAACAAAGTGTCCTTCAACATGCCCTCGTCCAGAAGAGTCGCGAGCAACGCGCCCAGTGCATGGTCCACAGTCTCCACCATGGTGGCGTAAGCCGCTTCTTTGCTATCCAGGTCCGGGTAATGCTGCAGGTACTTCTTGTTCGCCATGATTGGCGCGTGCACCGCATAGGGCGCAAAGGACAGAAACAAGCGCTTGTTATCCCGAGCAGCCTCCCGCACGGCGCGGCAGGTCTCCATGGCAATCGCTTCGGTCAAGTACACATCATGGTGGTGATAGGCCTTGAGTCCGGGCACATCCCAAACGCTCTTGCCCGGTTTGCCCTGGCGGCCATTGGACCGAAAACCGTGCAAGCCGTAGTAGGAACCGGGGCCACCGGGAGCATGACCCGCGATATTCACATCAAAGCCCAGGTTCAGAGGATCCTCGCCGGAGGAACCAATCGCTCCCAGATGTGCCTTGCCCGCGTGAATCGTGCGGAAGCCGGCGTCAGAAAAAATCCGCGCCAGGGTCGCATCCTCTTGGCCCAGACCGTTCAAATCCCAAGCCGGTGCGATCAGACTTGAGCCATCGCCGCGCTTCCAGGGCCGGGTCTGGTCCCGATCCGCGTAAAGAGTCCAGTAGGTGATATGAGTGCGCGCGGGGGAACGCCCGGAGTGAATCGAGGTGCGCGTGGGAGTACAGACCGGAGCCGAGGCATAGCCATGACGCAAAACCAGACCCTCCCTGGCCAACCGTTCCGCATGGGGCGTCCGGTAGCGCTTGTTGAAAGGCGTGATCTCGGTGTGATGGGGCACCGAAATGTCCTGCCAGCCCAGATCGTCAACCAGGAAGAGCACCACATGGCGGGCCCGGGGAGTCTCGCCGGACTGGGCGAACGCCGGCGCAATCAATAGAAGCGCCAGCAATGGCAGCAGGAAAAACCGATGCATGGCCCCACCCTACGGGGAGAAGTCCGCCACTGCAGCAGCCAGACCAGCCAGACACGCGAGTTTCTCCCAGCGCGAACGGTCCCTCCCCCGTTATCCTGCCCCCGCGAGATCTTCCCATGCCCATCGAGACCATCGGAAAACCCGGCAGCCTGGTGCGGCGCCTGCGCCCAAGCACCTTGGAAGAGGACGCTCTCCTGGTGGCACAGGACCTCAGCGCGCCGATCGCAGAACTCTGGCCCTACAGTCCGCGCTTCTTCGAGATCGAAAACGCTCTCTTGCACTTCGTGGACGAGGGGCCTCGGGATGCCCCGGTGATGCTCTGCGTCCACGGCAATCCCACCTGGTCATTCATGTGGCGCAAGATGATCGAACAATTCTCGGCCAAGTTCCGAGTCATCGCCCTCGATCACATGGGCATGGGCCTTTCCGAGCGCCCCCATGATTGGAACCAGACCCTGACCAGCCATCGCACGGCGCTGGAGATGCTGATCAATCACCTCGACCTCAAGCGCATCACCCTTTGCGTCCACGATTGGGGTGGAGCAATTGGTCTCGGTGCCGCCGCAAACTGCCCCGAGCGCATCGAACGGCTGGTGGTCACCAACACCTGCGTCTGGCCCGAAGCAAAACTCCCGGCGGTTCTGGGCCTGGCTCACCTGCCGGGCATCGGGCCGTTCTTGACTGGATCCCTGGGCCTCATGACACGCGGCCTCGCGTCTCTCTGCACCACAAATGGCCTGTCCCAAGAAGTCGAGGCGGGTTTCCTGGCACCTTACCTGAGCGGAGAAAGAAGGCGCGGCATCGCGGCTTTTGTACGCGACATCCCGCGCAGTCCAGGCGACAAGAGCTACGAGGCCCTTGCGGCCGTGGACGCGGGACTGGCTCTGTTGCGGAACAAACCCACCCAGATCCTCTGGGGCATGCAAGATTGGGTCTTCACTCCGGAAATCCTGCGCGGTTTCCGGGAGCGCCTGCCCCGGGCACAGGTCACGATCTTGCAAGACGCCGGTCACCTGCCTTTTGAGGACGCGCCGGAAGAATGTCTTCAGTCTGTGCAGAATTTCTTGAGCAACACCTGAGGGCTGCCACCATGACCGCCGCCAATCAGACTGCCAAGCCCCCCGGTCTTGAGACCGAGCACAACATCGCAGCGCTCTTCCTGGCACAAACCCGCGCCAATCCCGGCGGGGAAGCAATCGTGGAACGCAAGGATGCGAAGCGGCGTTCCCTGAGCTTTGGCGAGTTGGAAGAACGCACCGCTCGCATGGCCTCGGGCCTCGCCAGCCAAGGCCTGAAGGCGGGAGAACGCGTAGCCCTGTTCGTGCCTCCTGGAATTGAATTCGTTGCCATCACCTGGGCCCTGTTTCGCTTGGGAGCCATCCCCGTATTGGCAGATCCGGGCATGGGTCGGACGCGCTTGCTGGCGGCGCTTGAACGCACCGCTCCAACAGCGATGATCGGTGCTGGGCGAGCTCTTTTGGCCCGCCGACTGTTTCCGCGCTCGTTCCGTTCCGTGCGCCGAGTGTTTGGTGTGGGACACATGCTGCCCGGACTCGGACGGTCCATGGTTATGGTTGAGAGCTCGGGCCAGGATCAACATTCTCTGCAGCCGGTACTGGCGGACGACACCGCTGCGATCCTGTTCACCTCCGGCTCAACCGGTCCCCCCAAGGGCGTGCCCATCAGCCACAGTCAATTGGCCGCAGAGGTGCGCGGCCTGCGGGCGACTCTTGGATTCGAGCCAGGGGAACGGGATCTGTGCGGGCTGCCCGCCTTTGCGCTCTTCGATTGCGCTCTGGGCATCACCTCGGTCTTTCCCGGAGTGGATCCCGCCCGCCCCGCCAATGCAGATCCGGCGGCCCTGCTGCGGGTCATGGTCGAGGAGCGCACAAGCACCGGGTTCTTGTCCCCTGCCCTTTGGCGCATTCTGGTTGCCCACTGCATTGGGAATAACAAGACCCTGCCCCATCTCATCCGAGCAGTGTCCGCGGGCGCTCCCCTGGACATTGATGTGGTGCGTCAGCTGCGCTCCCTCCTGCCGGAAGAGGGCGAGATGTTCACCCCCTACGGCGCTACCGAAGCCCTGCCGGTGACGGTGATTTCTGGGACCGAATTGGTGGACCTCACAGATAGGATCAAGGCTGGAGAAGGCACGCCCGTGGGGCGCGCGGCGCCAGAGGTGGAAATCCGCATTTTGGATCCGGCGGCCACGGACCTGACTCTGATGGATCCCGCCCACTGCCTGCCTCAAGGGTCTGTGGGCGAAATCCTGGTGCGCGGCCCGATTGTCACCCAAAGCTATGATGCGGCCCCAGAGGACCAGGCCGCAGCCAAACTCGCCGATCCGGATGGGGCAACGCACTGGCATCGCATGGGCGACATGGGCTGCTTCGATGCGCAAGGAATCCTGTGGTTCTTGGGCCGCAAGAGCCATTGCCTGTTGACCTCGCGTGGACTGCGTCCGCCCGTGGGCGTGGAGAACGTGTTCCTGGGCCATGAGAGTGTTGCTCGCTGCGCCCTGGTGGGCCGAGGCGCAGAGGGAGCCGAGCAGGCAGTCTTGATTGTTGAGCCCAAGCCCGGCCAGACCCCCAACAAACCGGGCGCTCGGGAGGCCTTCGTGGCTGAGCTCAGGGCCAGAGCCCAGACTTCCCCCATGAGCGAGGACATCGAGCAGTTCCTGTTCCACCCGTCACTGCCCGTGGATCCCCGGCACAACTCAAAAATCCATCGCGGCGAATTGAAGGCCTGGGCTGCAACCCAGACTCCCCTGGAGGTGCGCCCATGAAAGCCCTGGTCACCGGCGGAATGGGCTTCCTGGGCCACGGAATCTGTCAACGCCTGGTGGCCCAGGGCGATCAAGTGCTCTCGGTCAGCCGCGGTCATTACCCCGAACTCGCAGCCCAGGGCATCGAACACCATGCCCTCGACTTGAGCCAAGGGGAAAAAGCCCTCCTACCCATGATGGAATCGGTGGATGTGGTTTTCCATTGCGCCGCCCGAGCCGGAATCTCTGGCAAGGCGGAATCTTATCTGGCCCCCAACACCGACGGCACCCAAGCGGTTTTCTCCGCAGCGTTGCAAGCCAGGGTGGGCGCCATGGTGCACACCTCATCCCCCAGTGTCTGCTTCGACGGCAAGGACCACCGGGGCGTGGACGAGTTGCCCCTTGCCAGCAGGTTCCTGAGCGCCTACTCCGCCTCAAAAGCCCGTGCCGAAAAGCTGCTCATGCGTGGCCTGGGCGCTGACCTCCCCCTCACCATCCTGCGCCCGCACCTCATCTTTGGTCCCGGCGACCCACACCTCATCCCGCGCCTGATCAAACGGGCGCAAAAGAAGAAACTGATCTCCATCAAGCCGCGACTGGAACCCATGGAGGTCAGCCTGACCTACATCGACAATGCGGTGGACGCCCACCTTGCCGCCGCCAAGACCCTGCTCGCCAAGGGCTCCAAAGCTCCCTGCCACGGCCGCGCCTACTTCATCGCCCAAACCGAACCCGTGGACCTTTGGAAGTGGATCAAGGACCTGCTCCAAGCCCTCGACCTGCCCGCCCCCAAACGCCAGGTCTCTGCCCGCACAGCCCATCTGATCGGCACACTCCTCGAGACCCTTTGGAAGACCCTGCCCCTCGCCGGCGAACCGCCCCTGACCCCCTTTGTCGCCGCCCAACTCTCCACCAGCCATTCCTACAACATGGCCCGCGCCCAGTCGGACCTGGGATACAGCGAGAAGGTCGCGCTCACGGAGGCAACGGCGAGGACCGTGGCCTTTTATTTGGGAGGCTGAGGCAAGAGACGACTTGCAACCAGATTCAGCTGCTTGTCCCCCTCGCCTCATCCACCAGTCGCCAAAGATACCAGGAGGCCACACTGCAAAGGGGCTCCCAGGCTTCCGCTCGCAAGCCAAGCTCCCTGGAAGTTGGCCGTTCAGCCAGTCCATCCAGGAGGCGCAGGCCCTCCTGCAGACCCAGGTCTTCAGGCGCCATCACATTCAGCCTGCCAAAGCGAAACAGCAGAAACATCTGGGCGGTCCAGGGACCTATTCCACGAACTTCCTTGAGGGCCTCGATGATACGCTCGTCTTGCCAACGGGACATGCGCGCAAGTGGCAGGTTGCCCTCGTCCACGCGAGTTGCCAGGTCGCGCAGGCTGAGATACTTGTTGCCCGAGAGGCCAGCGCCGCGCAATGACTTTTCTTTGAGGGCAAGTAGCTCTGGCGCCCGGGGAAGACCCTTGCCAGGAGTCAACGCACAGACCCGATTCCAGATGGTGCTGGCCGCAGCGCCGGCGAGCTGCTGGTAGACAATTGCCCGGGCGAGGGCCTCATAATGACTGCGATACTCCCCAGGAATGGGGAACCCAGGGAAGGGTTCCAGACGCTTGATCGCCCGACCCAGGGCAGGGTCCCGACGAGCAAGGGCGCGGACTTGAGCAGATGAGGGCGGGTTGGGTTTCATCTCGGATTCGGAGCGACCCCATCGAGCAGTTCCAAAAGGGTCTCGCGGGTGCGGACGCTGGTTTCGGACTCCATTTGGGTGCGAAGTTTCTGAGAGAGCGGGTCCCGGGCCGTGAAGGGGCGGGATTGGATGTGGTCAAGCAGAGAACGGGCTGCCTGACTGCGGACAGGGGCAAGTTGATCTTCGCAGACGGCCCGCACCAGGGCTGCGCGGGAGGCCTCACTGATCCAGGTGACCTGGCGGGCTGCCCTTTGACGCAGAAGGGGTTCGGAGTGTTCGCGCAGGATCCGCAGCATGAGCGCACGGGCAGCGGGAGAGGAGCCGGCGATCTGGCGCAGAGCGGGAAGGGCACGCCAGACTCCGAGCGCTTGCTCGAAGTCAGCAGCCTGGTGCAGCCATGCGGCGGCGGACTTGGTTTGGCGCAGTGAACAGAGCAGCGCCCCTTCGGGATCGACGAGTACATTCAAGAGCTCACCATCGAAGGGCAAACGCCAGGAGTGGGATCGCTCAAGAAAACGCACCTCATGGCGCGCGCGTCCCGTGCTGGTGATCAGGTCCACAGTCAACGGGCAATCGAAAAGGGGCACCAGGTGCGTGG
Source organism: Planctomycetota bacterium (assembly GCA_012960475.1). GTDB lineage: Bacteria > Planctomycetota > UBA1135 > UBA1135. Next base: position 37,345 of record DUBE01000044.1, on the reverse strand, counting down.
TCTCTTGGGCCTGCTCCAGGGACAGGACCAGCTCCTGGCCCAAGACCTCATGGTGCATGGTCAGCTCTGGCAAGCCGCCGGACCAGACCCACTGTTGCACCTGGGGCATCAGGTTGCGCCCGGTAGCGTCGAACACCGCCTGCACAAGGTCATCCGCAGTGACCAAACTGTCCCGGTGGCGCTTGAGGTACAAGGCCAGGGCAGCATCAAATTCCTCAGCACCCACCAAACGACTCATCATTTCGATCACCCAAGGCCCCTTGGTGTAGACATGGTGAGCCCGATTCGGGCTGCATCCCTGGGTGTGCCAGTCCAAGGCCATGGGCAGGGACACGCGCTCCGAGCGAGCCAGGAAGCGCTCACGGTACTGCTCCATGCGCAAGCGCCTGGCGTTCTCCCCCTCCACCTCCCCCACCCAGGCGAGCTCCAACCAGGAGGCAAAGGCTTCGTTCAACCACAAGTGGCTCCAGCCCCAACAGGTGACCTGATCTCCAAACCACTGGTGCGCCAACTCGTGGGCGATGATCCGGCGGGGGCGACCCTCCAGGTCCTGGTTCTCCTCGCGGGTCCCGAGCAGGCTCTCCCCCACCAGGGTCAAGGTCGCGTTTTCCATGCCCCCGGTCACAAAGTCCGCCAGGGCGGCCTGGGAGTAGCGCGGATAAGGAAAGGGTGTACCAAGCTTGGCTTCGAAGAAATTCAGCATCGCAGCAGTCTCCCCGAAGGTCTCTCGAGCACGCTGCTCACCAGCCCCCTTGGCCACGATGAATTCCAGCTCAACCGACCCATGGGGCGCCCTGAAGCGATCAAAACGCCCGGCGATCACAGCCAGCAGGTAGGTGGGCACGCGCTGGTCCAGGCGCCAATGAAAGCTGCGCGACTCGGCAGAATGACGCTCCACCTCAACCAGCTGCCCGTTGGAGACCACCTCCATGGAAAGCCCCACCCGGACGCGCACCTCCAGGGTCGCACGGTCGTTGGGCTCATCCCAAAGGGGCAGCCAGTGCCGATGGTTGTGTTTTTGCCCCTGGGTGAAGAGCGAAGGAGAAAACCCCTCGCTGAACCTGCTTCGATCCCGAAAGAACAACCCCCGCTCCGGACGCGCACGGTACCGCACATGCAACACCTCTTCTTCCCCCTTGGCAAGTGGCCGGGCCAGGGTGATGCGAATCTCAGGCTCTCGCACCTCGAACTCCAAGGCCTGCCCGGTCGCATCCAGAACCTCCTGAATCTCCAATCCCACCCCATGCAGCAGCAACTCGGTCGTGCCCCCACGCAGGGCGCGGAACCAGCTGGAGGCCACCCCGCGCACCTCCCTGGCCTCATGATCAAGCTCCAGATCCAAAGAGAGATGCACCAGATCCGCCCGCCGCTGACCCCCTATCGCCGCCACCGGGTCCGGACGGAGGGGCCAGGGCTGGGGCGTGGGGACAGGGGCCGCGCAGGCGACCAAGAGGGCCAGGGAGACAAGGGGGTAGCTGGATATTCGCATGGTCCGTGTGCCAATGGTCACGGGGAGCATCCCAAAGCGCAAGCGTCAAGGCAGAGCACTTCGCCTCGGAGGTGGACCGCAGGGAAGTCGAGCAGAGAAAGACAGTCCAGTCCACCCGGCTCCCACTACTGGGCCAGCCAGGCTCATCAGAACGGCTCCCCACTGAAGCAGAAAAGATCTCCCCCTTCGCTCTGGTTCCTCCCGGGACCGCTCGCTAGGATCAACCTCCGTTCCGAGTGGGCCCGCCCCCCTTTGAAGGGTCCCTCGCAAGAGCCCTTCTGCAACGACCGCCCCATGGGGGCTTTTCATAATGACAGCAAGCACCCGTCACGAGGCGGTTCGCAGCATTGCCCACGAAGCGGTGATCGAGCCTGAGAACATGACCGAAGAACCCAACAACGCACGCATCCCCGAGTACTTCGGCAAGTACGTCTTCAACGACAGGGCGCAGAAGCAGCGGCTGCCCGCACCGGTCTACGAGGCTCTACGGAGAGTGATCGAAATCGGCGCTCCCTTGACCGCAGAGATCGCGGACTCGGTGGCCAGCGCCATGAAAGACTGGGCCATTGAGAACGGCGCAACCCACTACACCCACTGGTTCCAGCCCATGACGGGCTCCACCGCGGAGAAGCACGACTCCTTCCTCAAGCCCACCGAGGACGGAGGGGCGCTGCTGGAGTTCTCCGGAAGCCAACTGTTCCAGGGAGAGCCCGACGCCTCGTCTTTTCCTTCCGGCGGCCTGCGTGCCACCTTTGAAGCTCGGGGCTACACCGCCTGGGATCCCACCTCTCCTGCCTTCCTGCGGTGCACTCCCGAGGGTGCAACCCTGACGATCCCCACGGCTTTCTGTTCCTGGACCGGCGCGGCCCTGGACAAGAAAACACCCCTCTTGCGTTCGAACCAGGCACTATCCAAGGCAGCTACCCGCCTGCTGCAGATGATCGGCGAGAATCAGGTCACCCGCGCCTCTTCAAGCGGCGGCATCGAGCAGGAGTACTTCTTGATCGACGCGGACTTCTTCAACCTGCGGCCAGACCTGTTGGCCTGTGGACGCACGCTCTTCGGTGCGCGCCCCTACAAAGGGCAAGAGTTCGACGATCACTACTTCGGCAACATCCCCAGCCGGGTCCTGCGATTCATGCACGACCTGGAGCACGAGCTCTGGCTGCTGGGTATTCCCGCCAAGACGCGGCACAATGAAGTCGCCCCCAGCCAGTTTGAACTGGCCCCGGTCTACATGCCGATTTCGATCTCAACGGATCACAACATGCTGACCATGGCCCTGCTGGAAGAAATAGCAGAACGCCATGGGTTCGCCGCCTTGCTGCATGAAAAACCCTTTGCAGGCTTGAATGGTTCGGGCAAACACCTGAACTGGTCGGTAGCGGACAACCTGGGCAACAACCTGTTTGACCCGGGCAAGACGCCCCACGAGAACCTCAAGTTCATCCTCTTCCTGACCGCCGTGGCCCGCGGGGTGGACCTGCACCAGGACCTGCTGCGCAGTTCCATCGCCAGCGCCGCCAACGACTATCGTCTGGGCGCCAACGAAGCACCGCCGGCGATCATGTCAGTCTTCCTGGGCGCGCACCTGGAGGGGATCGTGGACTCGATTATCGCCGGAGACATCCCCGAAGGCAGCACCACCGAGCCCCTGCGTTTGGGAGTCACCAGCTTGCCGGACCTGCCCCGGGATATTTCCGATCGCAACCGCACCTCGCCCCTGGCGTTCACGGGAAACCGCTTCGAATTCCGGGCAGTGGGTTCAAACCAGTCGCCGGCATATCCAGCAACCTTCCTCAACACGATCCTGGCGGAGTCTCTTGATTACCTGTCCGACACAATTGAAGCCAGCGGAGGACCGAGCACCGAGAACATCCAAAGGGTAGTGCGCGAGACCCTGAGCAAGCACCGGCGTATTCTGTTTTCCGGTGACAACTACGCCGCCGAGTGGCGAGTAGAAGCCGCCAAGCGTGGACTGTTGGAACTCAAGGGTACGCCCGAAGCACTCAAACCCCTGCGTGATCCCAAGAACGAAGAGCTCTTCAACAAGATGGGCGTGTTCACTGCCGAGGAACTGGAGTCCCGCTGGCATGTACAGACCGAGATCTACACGAACAAGATCAACGTGGAAGCCATGGCAACCCGCGACCTGGCCATGACCATGCTGCTCCCCGCGGCAATGGAACATCAAAAACGCCTGGCAGACTCCATCAACGCCCTGCAAGCTGTTGTGGGCGAAGAAGGCACATCTCCGCAGAAAGAAACCCTGGCCCTGGTGACCAAGACGATTGGAGACCTGAAGAATTCCGTGGACGCACTGCTCAAGGTGCAAGAACGTTGGGAGTCGGACTCCGACGATGTGGCGGCTCAGGCGATGGGCTATCGCAACGAAGTGCTACCTGCCATGGAGCAGGTGCGTGACGCGGCGGACTTCTTGGAGCGATTGGTAGACGACAGTCTCTGGCCCCTGCCCAAGTACCGCGAGATGATGTTCATCCGCTGAGCCCGAACGCTCTTGATCGGTCCTGCCAAAGCGCCCCCCACCCCGCGACGAATCCTCGCCGCGATCTTGGGGCTCGGCTGCCTGATCGCCTGCGACCCGCCACGCCCCAGCCAGCATGAGCAGGGGGTACGGCGCTACCAGGGCGAGGGCGCTCCCGGCGCGGAAGAGGGTCTTTGGACCGCCTGGTACTTCGACGGCCAGATGCGCAGCAGGGGACACTACTCAGGCGGCCTCAAACTGGGCACCTGGGAGACCTGGTATCGCAACGGGCAACGGGAATCCCAGGGGGAGCGCGTGCCGGTCCCGGGGACCCGGGTCAGCCTGCGGGAAGGGACCTGGACCTACTGGCATGAAGGATCCGGACGCAAGAAGAGCGGGGGCCGGTTCGAGGCAGGCCGCCGTGAAGGACCCTGGTCCTTTTGGAAGAACGATGGCTCAGTAGATGAACAGCGCACGGGGAATTATGTGAACAGCGAACTGACGGACACAGATGGCTGAGCCACCCAGACCCCAGAGGAATTTCAGACGCCGAAGGCTGCCCGCCGACAGCCCTCCCGTATGCTCCCGAACATGAAGGTTCGCCTCAGCACCCTGAACCGAATCGCCGCCCTGATCTGGATCGGGGTAGGCGGCATGTTGCTGGTGCGAGGCTGGCTGATGCTCAAGCCCCTGGCAGAGACCAATCCAATTGGTACCACCGCCTGGCTTGTGGGCGGATTGATACTGGGCGCAGCCAAGGGGCGCTACGTACTTTGGAACACGGCCCTGCGTAATCGGCGACGCATGCGCGATCTCGCGGTACCACGCCTGCAGCTTGTCTTCGCCCCCAGCTTTTGGCCTCTGATTGCCTTGATGATCGGCGCGGGGGTGGGACTCAGGGCCTTGGCCAGCAACGGATACCTGTCCTATGGTCCGGTGGGTGCGCTCTATGTGGGTATTGGCGCGGCACTGACGGCGAGTTCCCTGGCCTATTGGGGTTTGCTGCCGCCGCCGATTGAAACCAGCGCCAAGAGTGCTGACCCAAATAAGAGGCCCACAACCCGAGGCCTCCTGGTGGTCAACCTGGGCACCCCCGATGCTGCGGAACCAGGAGCCGTCCGGCGCTATCTGCGCGAATTCCTCAGCGATCCCCGGGTGGTGCGCCTGCCGCGCCTGCTCTGGATCCCGATCCTCAATCTGTTCGTCCTGCCCTGGCGAGTGCGGCGAGTAACCCGGGCCTACGCGAGCATCTGGACATCACAAGGGTCGCCTTTGCTGATGCACACCGAGGCTCTGACCCAGGAACTGGCCAAGGAGCTGGGTTCCCCATGGCGGGTCGTGACCGCAATGCGCTACGGCCGGCCATCGATTCGCCGGGGAATCGAGCTGCTGGCCGCAGAAGGACTGAGCGAGTTGGTTGTGCTGCCCCTCTTCCCCCAGTGGTCTGACACCACCAGCGGAACAGTGCAAGCTGCAGTAAGCAAGGCACTCGCCCAACGCCGGGATGGGCCGGCCCTCAGAATGATCCCGGCCTATCCTGCGGATTCCACCCTGCTTGCGCGTCAAGCGGAGTTGGCGCGAGCGGTCACCGACGGTCAGGATCCCGAACTCCATGTGTTCAGCTTCCACGGCCTGCCCGAGAGCTATGTGCGCGCAGGGGATCCCTACCTCGCCCACTGCCAGCAGACCGCCCGAGGTCTGGCGGCAGCCCTTGGGCTCGGCGATGACCAGTGGGAAATGACCTTTCAGTCGCGCTTTGGCGGTGAACCCTGGCTGACCCCGAGTACCAGCGACCGGGTACCCGAATTGGCGCGGGAGGGACTGCGCCGCGTTGCCATACTGACCCCGGGCTTTCCCTGCGACTGCCTTGAGACCCTGGAGGAAATCGGGGAGCAACTCAAGGAAGCCTTTATCAGCGCGGGAGGCGAGACCTTCCTGTGCGTGCCGTGCCCCAACGCAGATCCCGACTGGGCCCGGGCCCTTGCCCGCCTGGTGCGCGGAGACGGATGAGGCACCCGGCCCCCGCAATTCAGGCCAATCCACTCGCAATATCGCCTCCGGGTCCTCGTAAGAGCCCCCGATTGGACAGGTGCCCCCCCGCCTGCCACCATAGGCCCACGCGCCGAGCAATTCCCATGGTCATCCCCCTCCCAAGCCTCTCCTTGAGCAGCAAGTGCTGCGCCACCCTCTCCCTATTCACCCTTCTGATCCCCGCTGCCCAAGCGGATCGGGTGGTCACCATCGACGGCCGGGTGATCGAAGTGGATCGCATCCGCGAGCGGCCCGAGGGAGGCTACATCCTGGAGTTCGCTAACGGCACGATCGAGGTACCGGGCCACATCAAGTTCAAAGCAGTGGAGATGGCTTGGGATCCCAATGAGTACAAGCCCAAGAACGACAACGAGCGGGACAAGCTCGCCCAGGGATTCGTGCGTTTCGATGGCAAATGGATTTCAAAGAGCGCCTACAAGAACATGCTGCGCAAGGCCAGCGAGGCCAGCGCGAAGCGCGCCACCGCCATGGCCGCCTACTCCAATTGGAAGACGGCGCCATCCAAGGAGAGCAAACACTTCATCGTCAAGTCCAACACCTCGCCGGAGTTGCTTGAATACTACAGCGACCTGATGGAGTCCTACTACAAGCTGATGGACAAGCGCATCGGCATCAAACCGACGCCTTCTCTACGGCGCGCGAAGATGCAAGTCAACATCTTCAAGAGCCGAGCGGAGTTCTCACGGCTCAAGAAGACTCCTCCCGGGGTAGCAGGGTACTTTTCGCCCCTGGAGCAGGAACTGAACTTCTATCATGACTATCAAGAACCCGCCATCACCAACTGGGTGAGTCTGCACGAATGCACTCACCTCCTGACCTATCTGATCGATCCGCAATTCAGGCCCCAGATCTGGATCAACGAAGCGGTGGCGGACTTTTTCGGAAGTTCGGACATCAAGATCGATAAGCGGGGCAAGATCAGCATCACACCGGGCAAGATTCAGACCGACCGGGTTCTGACCGTGCAACAGGCACTTGCAGACGACAAGGCGATTGCCCTGGAAGACCTTTTCATGATCGAAAGGTCGGACTTCCAGGCCTTCGAGTACGCCCATGCCTGGTCCTTCGTCTACTTCTTGAACAACTTCGACGACGGAGTCTACTCCAAGAAATTCGCGCGCTTCTTCCGGGAGCTCTACACACGCAAGGGCGTGGAATACAAGTCCATACCGAGTTACGGCAAGGAAGGCACAGGTTTCCAGGTCCAACCCGAAGTAATCCGCTCCTTTCTGCTCAAGAAGCTCGGGGTCAAGGACGTGGCCCTGTTGGAAAGCAACTGGCACAATTTCATCGGTGATATCGAAATCAATGCCCCGGAAGCACGCCTCAAGCGTGGACTACGGGCAGTACAGAACCGAAAAGTGGAAGAGGCCCTGCCCGACCTGACCGCAGCAATCGACGCGGGTCTGGCCGATGCACGGGCCTACGCCTCCCGCGCCCGAGCACTGGCCAGCATTGGCATGTTCCTGGAAGAGGGAGAACCCGCCGAAGAACCGGATGACGGCATGACCCGCAGCGAACGCATGGACCTGGCCCTCGAAGACATTGACAAGGCGATTGAACTCGACCCGCTCAATGCCTCCTATCGCTTCGACAAGGGCATGCTGCTGCTGGGTTTCAGCCCCTGGATCTACATCATCAACTTTGAACACGAGGGCAGCGATCGGGACGAAGCCCGGGCATCAGTGCGCCTGGCGCTGAATCTGGCCCCCGACAACGAGCACTATGCCGATGTGCTCGAGTCCTTCGACGACTAGGACCCGATACCCGTTTCTGTCGCGGGGCAGCAGCCCGATCCCCACCAATTCGACCCTGGCCGCTTTACAGTAGAACAGAATCGAGTACGCCTCCAGGACACCTCCCTTGCCAATCCGGGTGCCCTAGAAATAGGCTGACTGCCCATGGTCACTACCCGCACACTGCCCCGAGAAGGAGCCCCGAATCAATTCCAGCGCCGCTGGGCCCTGGACAACCCCGGCGGGCGCATCCTGCTTGTGCACGGATTCGGGGAACACAGCGGCCGCTATGATCATGTGGCCGCATGCCTGAATGATCTGGGCCTCGATGTAAGCGCCTTTGACCTGCGGGGCCACGGGGAATCCGGAGGCAAGCGGGTGTTTGTACAGCGCTTTCAAGACTACCTCGAGGACACACGCTACGCCCTGGAGGGAGTTGTGCGGGAAAGCCGAGGAGAACCGATCTTCCTGCTGGGTCATTCCATGGGCGGCCAGATCGCTGCGCGCTTTGTGCAGCAATACCAACCGCCCTTGAGCGGCTTGATCCTCTCCAGCCCGGCCTTTGGCTTTGCGGTGCAGGTGCCTCTCTGGAAGGCTCTGGCAGGGAGGTTTTTTTCCGCCGTCTATCCAAGCCTGGCCCTGCCATCGGGACTGGACCGGGACCTGCTATCCCATGATCCAAGGGTGGCCAAGGACCTGGCCATCGATCCCCACGCCCAGCTGAACGCCACCGCCCGTTGGTACACCGAGTGCCTTGATGTCCAGCCCAAGCTGCTCGAAGATGCGCCGGGGGTCAAGATTTCACTGCTCTGCATGCTGGCCGGGGCGGATGAAATCACTCGCATCGAGGCTTCGCGGGCCTTCTTCAAGGCCGCGGGATCCCAAGACAAGCAGTGTCTGGAGTATCCCGGCCTCTACCATGAGATATTCAATGAACTGGAACGGGACAAGGTGCTCGCAGACCTCTGCACCTGGCTAGGCGAACACATCCCCAGCACACAAGGATGAACGACCCCATCAGCAATCAGTTTCACAAGCACCGGGTAGTGCTGGCTCTGGACGGCAGCACCTGGCCCCTGGACAGTTATCTGGACTGAGTTCGCCAAGCAACAACCTTCATGTCACGCCTTCAAAACCGCAAGCTGAGCCCATGGGCCATGAAGTGGATGCTGAACCTCTTCCCTCCCCTCTTGTTCCAGCGCATCAAGATTATGGAGGTAAGCCAGGACTTTCAATATTGCCGTGTGCGGGTCAAACGCAGCATCTGGACTCGCAACCTGCATGGCACAACCTTCGGCGGCACGATCTACTCCGCCGCAGACTCACCTCTGCCCATGCTTTACTGGCAACTGTTTGCCCAGCGGGGCCTGCAGGTAGAGAGCTGGTTGCAGGCGGGGCAGATCCGTTACGAGAAGCCAGCGGCCACAGAGCTGATCCTGGAATTTCGCCTGAGCGATGAAGATGTGGCCTGGGCGACTGCGGAGCTCGAATCCAAGGGCCGTTTCCGCCAGTCGATTGATGTACTGGCGGTTGACCTCAACGGCACAATCTGCGCGCGCATCAGCATGGAAGCCTATGTGCGCCTGGCCCGAGATGAACAAGGTGCCCACGCGGCTTTCTGACCCCGTGTCTTTTGATCTTGTAGCATCCTGCCACCCAAGGTCATCAAGCCAGCAACGGCGACCAAGCGCGCGCTTCCCCCAAAGCTCGGGAAATGTGCCCCGTGATCCAACGGTACGGACCACCCCGCGGTCGATGAGGAGTTAGTATCTATGGGGTCGCTTCACACACCCATAGCCCCTCAGAGCCTCAAAACAGGCCCGTACCTTGACCTAGGCCTCGCTTTTCCTCCATCCTGCAGCAACGAATAGCCCCTCCGAGCTGCTCACATGATCCTCCACCAAGCCAGCAAACGAACCCATATGCAGCGAGCCGCCATCGGTCTCGCGGTCTGCATGTGTCTCGTTATGAAACAACTGGCAGGAGTGGTGGCTTGTCTTTGCCTGGCCACGGGATCTCCAAGTCAGGCTGTTCACCAGGGAGAACACGCACACCTGGATGCTGGCGGCCATGCGCATCAGGTGCACGGGGCGAAGGAGTGTGCTGATGAGCACAAGTGCTCCGAAGCTGACGACTGCCACCCCGGTCATTCCTGTGAACAACACCTGCCGCACTCCCTGGGGGACCACGAAGAAACCCTGAGTGAGCCGCACCAGACCAATGATGGTCCGGTACATGTTCTGGCCTTGGTGCCAGACAACCGGGTGCATTTGAACTTCACATGGCCCACTGGAGTCGCCTCTGACTCCTTGGGCAATCTTCCGCTGGGACCGCCTCCTCCAAAGAGCGCACGTCCCCGGGCACCGCCCCTTCCGAGCTGAATTTGAGTTTGTCCCTTGGGCTTGCAGCCCACGGCGACCCGTCCTTTGGGCCATTGGCCCAGAGAAATATTCAGTGATGAAAGGATTTGTGACCCGATGCGATGAAGAATTGGATATCCAAAGAAATACCCGCCCCTAACGCGCCTCTCTTACCTGGCCCCGGCTTGGGAATACTGGTACTGCTAAGCGCTTGCCAGAGCTATGCGCCGAGCCCTCTTGATACCGCTGCCCACCAAGCGGCGTGGCAGGCGAGGACTCTGGATGACGGCAGCCTGCAAGCTTTTCTTGAGCAACGCCAAGCGCCTCTGCCCGGGCCCCAAAGGGAACTCGACCTGAGCGATGGCCTGGACTTGCACGAGGCAAGACTTGTGGCACTTGCATTCAATCCGGAGTTGCGCCTGGCCCGCCTGGAAGCAGGCCTCGCCGCCGCCCGCGCCCAATACGCCGGTCAGTGGACTGACCCGGAGTTCGCCCTCAGTGCCTTGCGCGCCACGGACGACATTCCCGATCCCTGGATCATAGGCCCAAGCCTCTCCTTCTCGCTTCCGATCACAGGGCGCACGGGAGCAGAAACCGAACACGCAGCAGCCCGACACCAGGTTGCTCGAACAGCCGTCCTGCACTCAGAGTGGCGCATATGGGGCGAGGTCTGGCGGGCATGGCAGGAGTGGTCCGCGGCCTTGCTGCGAGAGCAGGAAACCAAACAGCTGCAGGCCACCCTGGGCGAGTTGATCCCGCGCGTCAGCGCCCTGGCTGAAGCCGGCGAAGTCTCCGCCCGAATAGCGAGCAACTTCAAGATCGAACACAGTCAACGCACGGGAGAGTTGCTCCGCCTGCACGGATTGACCCAGAACAAGGAACAGGCTCTCCTGGCTCTGATGGGCCTCACAGCCGCAGCCAATCTGGAATTGGTGCCGTACCTCAGTCATCTTCAAGAAGGCCGAAGCCACGAAGATTTCTTCCCCGTTACCCTTCACACGGATTTCAATAGCAAGTTGGCGCAGCGCAACCTGGAACTGCTCCATTTGCGCGACCAATACGCTGTCGCAGAAAAATCCCTGGCCCTGGAGATCGCTCAACAGATCTCTGACCCGACCATTGGACCTGCGTTTGAATCAGACTCGGGGCAGCCTCGACTGGGCTTGATCGGAGGAATCTCGTTGCCTTTCTTCCACGCCAACCAAGAGGGCATCGCTACGGCCAGGGCCGAACGCCTCCTAGCCCGCGCCCGCTATGAAACAGCCCTGGAAGTCCTGGGAGGCCGTTGGTGGCAAGTGCAAGAAAAGATCGAAGCGATCACGCGCCAGCGCAGCCACATGGAGCAGCACTTGATGCCCCTGATCAGCCAACAACTCAAGGATGCCATGAGACTAATGCAACTGGGCGAAGGCCAGGACAACAGCGAGGCTCTCCTGATGAGCCTTGTCTACTCTCATCAAGCCAAGCTCGATTGGATCGATGCGACCCTGGCGATCAGCGCGGAAGAAAGCAAACTCGTCCAGATGCGAGGCCCGGAACCGACTGTGGAGCAACTCGAAGAAACCGAAGGAAACAAATGATGCAACGCAACCAGTCCAATCAACTCATTCCCGTCCTGATGGCTCTCGCCATCCTGCAGAGCTGCTCCGCAGAAAGCGACACGCCCCAAGAGGAAAATGGCAATCAGGCTGCGGAAACCAATTCCGCGCGCATCGAGATTCCGACCACGATCCAGCGCAACTTGGGAATCGAGTTCACCCAGGTCCAGGTACGACGGGTGGCCCAAACCATCAGGGTCCCAGGTGCTTTTGAGTTGCTGCCCCTGGCCCGGCGCGAATACCGTCTGGCGCTTCCCGGTCGAGTGGAATTGCTGGTGGATCAAAACCAGGCGGTAATCCCGGGGCAGATCCTCTATCGCTACCAATCAACCGCCTGGCCGGAGCTGCTGCACGAGATTATCGAGGGCGAACAGGCCATTGCCACCGCCAAAGGCAAGATCAAAGTGGCTCGCACGCGATCCGACGAAACACGCACCAAACTCGAGCTGGCCCGTGAACGCCTGCGGCTGCTGGCCAGAGCTGAATTCAAGCGCGCGGACCTGGAAGCCAGCGCACTGGAATTGGAAGCCAGCTTGCCACGCCTGCAAGCGGAGCTCGACCTCGCCCAAACCGCACTGAGCAACGCAGAACGCACGCGAGGGCACGCCCTGCACCGTGCTGCGGCGGCAGTGGGTCTGACCGAAGAGGATCTGCTGCAGGAGGTGCAAGTGGGTGATCGCACGGTGGCCGCCTATGAGAACTATGATTGGATCGATGTGCGCGCAGAACACGGCGGCTTCGTAGAGCTCCTGGCCCTGACCAACGGTTCCTTTGCGGAGGCCCCGAGCCTGGTTCTTTCCACCGTCGACACCTCCCAGGTGCGCTTCCGCGCCCTGGCCCTGCAAGCTGATCTGTCACGCATCGGCACAGTCAACGAGGTACGCATCGTGCCGCCCCTTTCCCCGGGAATGGCACCGGATGCTGGCGTTCCAGCGACTATGACCCTGGGCCTCGAGGCCCACCCCATCGAGCGCACCATGACCTTGCTTGCGGTGCCCAAGAACCAAGCCCCGTGGATCAGGCCTGGTGTCTCGGCCTTCCTGGAGATCGTAGTGGCCTCAAGCGATGGACCCCAGTTGGCGGTGCCCACCTCCGCCGTGCTGCGCGATGGTTTGACTCATGTGTTCTTCCGGCGCGACCCCGAGGATCCGGGCGTAGCGATTCGAGTGGAAGCGGACTTGGGCATCAGCGACGGACGCTGGGTGGTGATCCAAAGCGGACTCATGCGCAGCGACGAAGTGGTCTCCGCAGGATCCTATGAATTGAAGCTCGCCACCCAACAGGGGTCTTCCCCGTCGATTGGCGGACACATGCACGCAGACGGCACCTTCCACGAGGGCGAGGACTGATGCTCAAGAGCCTGATCCGATTTTCCATTGATCACGCCACCTTGGTGTTGATCCTCGCGGGAGTGCTCTTGGGCGCGGCGGCCTATCGCCTGCCCCGTACACCCGTGGACGTGTTCCCGGAACTCAACGCCCCCACTGTGGTGATCATGGCCGAGGCTTCGGGTCTGGCGGCAGATGAGGTGGAACAGTACGTGACCTTCCCCATTGAAGCGGCGGTCAACGGTATCCCAGGGCTGCGGAGGGTGCGAACTTCCAGCGCCATCGGCCTCTCGATCGCCTTTGTGGAGTTCGAGTGGGGAGAAGACATATTCCTAGCGCGGCAAATGGTCTCGGAACGCTTGGACACGGTGCGCGAAGAGCTGCCACCGGGAACCCACGCCGAGATGACACCCATTACATCGATCACTGGTGAGATCATGCTGCTGGCCGTGTCATCCCCGGATGGGAGCGTAGACGATCTGAACCTAAGGGCCTACGCCGAGTTTGACCTGCGCAACCGGCTCCTGACCGTGCCAGGGGTCGCCCAGATTTCGGTCATCGGCGGCGAGTTGCCCGAATACCAGGTGCTGGTGGAGCAGGAGCAGCTCAGGCTCTATGGGCTCACCGTCCAGGACGTGGTCGTAGCCGCCAGATCCGCCCATAGCACGCTCAGTGCTGGATATTTGCCTGATGTGGATCACCTGGAGCTGCCCATCCGCCAAAGCGGGCGGGTGCGCTCAGTGGCAGACATCGAGGGCACCATGGTCAAGATCCACCAGGGGGCCCCCGTGACGATCGGGCAGGTGGCAGAGGTGCGCCTCGGTCCGGCCCTCAAGCGGGGCACGGGCTCGGATGGTGGCAGGCCAGCGGTGATCATGACCATCAAAAAAGCGCCGGGCACCAACACCCTGGCAATCACGGCTGGAGTCGATGCGCTGCTCAAGGATCTCGAGCCAAACCTGCCCGCTGGCATACACATCAACGATGAGATCTTCCGTCAAGCGGACTTCATCAATCTCTCTGTCAACAATGTGGTCCACGCTCTGAGGGATGCCGCGATCATCGTGGCGTTGATCTTGGCTCTGTTCTTGCTCAGCCTACGAACAACGCTGGTAACGCTGACCGCCCTGCCCCTCTCCCTCGCCGCGGGTGTATTGGTGCTTGAGTATCTAGGGGAGACGATCAATGTGATGACCCTGGGAGGCCTCGCCATCGCTGTTGGCAGTCTTGTAGATGACGCAGTAATCGATGTGGAGAACGTCTTTCGACGCCTAAAGCAAAACGCACGTTTGCCTGCAGATCAGCAACAATCCAGGCGGGACACGATCTTTTCCGCCAGCAACGAGATCCGGCCCGCAATGGTATTTGCCACCCTCATCATCGGACTTGTGTTTGCGCCGCTGATGTTCCTTGAAGGAATCGAAGGGCGCTTCTTCCGCCCCCTGGGCATTGCCTTTGTGGTCTCGCTCTTGGCTTCTCTGATGGTGGCTCTGACTGTGACCCCGGCCCTTTGTAGCTTGCTTCTCAATCCCAACCCTGACGAAGCAGAAGCAGGGGACGGATTCCTGGTGCGCATTCTCAAGAACCTCTACGCACCCCTGCTACGTCTGGCCTTGCGTTGGCGTTACCTATTGATGGGTGCCGCAGCCGCTGCAACTGCCTTGACCCTTTGGGTCGGATCGACCTTTGGAAGCTCATTTCTGCCGGAGTTCAACGAGGGTACGTTCACGGTAGCCCTCTTCGCGCCCCCAGGAACCTCACTGAGGGCCAGTGACCGCTTGGCCTCCTCAGTGGAACAGCAACTCCTGCAACTGGAGGGAGTAGCCAGCGCCTCACGGCGCACAGGCCGTTCCGAGCGGGACGAGCATGTTGAACCGGTCAGCAACTCAGAGATCGATGTGACCATTCGACCGGGCTTCGCAAAAGAAACAGTGCGCAGCCAGATCTCTTCGGTGCTGGAAGAAATCCCTGGGATCTCCTCAAACATCGGACAACCAATCGAACACCGACTGAGTCACATCCTCTCGGGCACCCCTGCCGCCATCGCCATCAGCGTCTATGGGCAAGAACTCAGCGTCTTGCGCTCCATCGCCAAGGAGATCGAGGTGGTCCTCAAGGCCCTGCCTGGAACCCGGGATGTAGCCGCCAACCGCGAAGTGATGGTCCAGTCCGTACCTGTGGAATATCGCCCCTCCCTACTGGCTGCCTACGGCCTGACCCCGGCCTCTGCCGCTCTACAGGTACGCGACGCGATGTTCGGAGCAAGCGTGGCGCAGGTCAATGACGGAGTCCGACGCTACGGCCTGGCGGTGCGTCTGCAAACTCAAGACCGAGACAGCATAGAAGATCTGAGGCGCCTCGTTCTGCGCGGGGCAGGAGGTGCGTTGGTACGGCTGGAGGAGGTAGCGGACATTGGCCGTGAGCTCACCAGCAATCTGATCGCCCGAGAAAACTCCCAGCGCAAGGCTGTGATCTCCCTCAATGTAGCGCAGGGCTCAAACCTGGGGCATCTGGTAGCCGAAGTGCAAACCAAGGTCGACCCCATCGTGGCACGCCACGGCTACCGGGTGAAGTACGGCGGACAGTTCGAAGCCCAGCAATCTGCCAGCCGAGCTATCCTGCTCTTCGGTGGAGTGGTGCTCCTGATCACGCTGGTGCTGTTACACCTGGCAATCGGCTCTCTGTCAGTGTCCCTGTTGGTGCTGATCAATCTCCCCTTGGCCATGATCGGTGGCATCGCAGCGGTGTTTTGGACCGAATCAGATGCGCCTTTGCAAAATCTGGCGGGACTGGTTGGCCTTGGGAGCTACACGCCGCCGGTGCTTTCCATTGCCAGCATGGTGGGCTTCATTACCCTCTTTGGCATCGCCGTGCGCAACGGAATCTTGCTGGTCAACCACTATGCCCATTTGCGCGAGAACGAAGGCTGTTCCACGCACCGTGCGATCATGCAAGGTTCCTTGGAGCGGCTGGTACCGATCTTGATGACCGCCTTGACCGCGGCTCTGGCCCTGGTACCCATCGTGTTGGAGGGAAACTCCGCCGGCAACGAAATCCTGGCTCCCCTCTCCGCTGTGATCTTAGGGGGCCTGCTCACATCCACCTTTTTAAATCTTGTACTGGTTCCCGCTGGTTATGCCGCCTTGAATGGGCGCAAACGACCGATCAGTCCCAGTAGAAAACCCTGACCCCCGTTCCCATGCAACAAGCCATTACCATCATCTTGAGTTCTCTACTTGCCGTCGGCATCTGGTCATGCTCAGACCATTCCGACCACGACCACGAACATGAACATGCTGATGAGCAAACCGGCGGAGAAGACCACGAGCACGATGAAGTCTCCATCGGCAGTGCTACTGTCGGCGAGTGGACAGTCGAACTGGCCCAGGGCCACGGAGCTGTAACCGCGGGTGAAGAAGGACACCTTGTAGTGGTCCTGCCGTTCAATGACCAGGGAGCCACGACCGTAAGAGCCTGGATCGGCAGCGCGGACCGCACCCTCTCCTATGTGGGCAAAGGCGAATATGCCCCCTCCCACAACGACTATGACGTGCATGCCATCGCACCCGACCCTTTAGACAAGACAGCCCTCTGGTGGATCGAGGTCGAGCGGCCCGATGGCACCAAGGCCACTGGGTCGGCTGAGCCGCTGCGCTGAACCGGAGGCACAACAAAATGAAACGAGGGGCCCGCCAGAGCGGTCCCCTCGTGGTCAAAACAGTGCTGGGGTCAACCCCCTAGTACTCCATCTTGGTGCGTGCCACACGAGTGGCTTCGATAGCCGCCTCAACCTGGCTGGCAAAGTAGGTGCCTTGGTGACCCTTGAGCAACCTCTCAAGTGCCACCACCCGCTCGTCACACTCCTTGCGCCGACGAAGATCCTCCTCCATAACCTTGGCCAGCCGCTTCTGCAATTTCATGGTGGCTTTCATCTCTTTGTCCTTTGAGATGACCTTCAGCATCGCCTTGAGAGTGTCTGCCTCCGGCAGCCCATTGAGCCCCTTGAGCAATACCTTGGCACCATCGCTGGCGGCGAGTATGTCACCCACCTCCAGCGCAGCCTGCAGACCCGCCACACGCGAGGTCAAAATACCCTGCAGCAACTCGGCCGCTTCTTCTCCAAAGGGATCGTTCTTCGCAAGTTTCCGCGCCTCGTCAAAGGCTTTGGCAAAGTCTCCCTTGAGGAAATTCTTCTTGATCTTGCCAGCCTTGCCGGACCACATATAGAGAGGCTTGGAGATCGCCCCCTTGATGTGCTCCTTGATCAGGTTGGAACTCAGATTGCTGGGATGACCCTGCCAGACAATCGTGCCAGAAGGGTCCACCAAGAACGCGGCAGGGATGCCGCCGACACCGAGGGCGCGCTTGAGCTTGCCGCCTTTGTCATAACCATAGGCATAGGCTGCCTTCTTCTTGGCAATCCACTTCTCGGTTGGTCCACTGGGTTCACTGGTCACGCCAATGACCGAGAGTCCCTTCTCACTGAACTCCTCGTCAAGCTCGTTCAAGTGCGGCACGGCACTTCCGCAAGGGCCTCACCAATGGGCAAAAAATTCAAGCAGGACCAGACGCCCAGTGAATTCCTCATAGGAGGTGGCTTCGGTTTGAGCCAATCCCTCCAGGACAACTGCGGGCAGCTTGTCGCCGACCTTGCTAGGGGTGATATTGGATGGCAGCGCGAGGGCTCCAACCGATGCCAATAGAATCTGTGCAATCATGACGTTTCTTGCTACAGCGGCCTATCCGCTGCGGGCTCAAGGAGCTTAGCAGAGATCCCCAGAAACTCCTGCAGCTGCAAGAAAATCGGGTCCTGGCCCTTGTTCTGAAGCCTCAATCGCCCACGCACGCAGTTCAGTCAGCGCCCCCCTGAGTGACTACCGGAAGGCATCACACGGCCTCCAAGCTCCTCGTGTCCGCCCCGTTACATGCGATCCGCAGCTCAAAATGCCGCCGATTCAGGTTATCTCTCAGGTCCTCACGCAGTTACCATGCCTGTGTGGACACACTGCCTAGGATCATTCAGGGAGGTATGGGCGCCGGGGTATCCGAATGGCGTCTTGCCAATGCAGTTGCGCGCTGCGGGCAGTTGGGAGTTGTGGCCGGCACGGCCCTCGATGTCATCCTTGCCCGCAGACTGCAGATGGGCGACCCGGAAGGTCACCTCCGTCGGGCCATGGCCGCTTTCCCCTTTCCAGAAATCGCCAAGCGAGTGATGGATCGCTACTTCATCGAGGGCGGAAAAGAGGAGGGCAAGGCCTTCAAGAGCAAGCCTTCCCCTAGTGCCACCCCTGGTCGCGCTCTGAACGAGCTGACCGTGACCGCCAACTTCATCGAAGTGTTCCTGGCCAAGGAAGGGCATTCAGGAACAGTGGGCGTCAACTATCTGGAGAAGATTCAACTGCCCACCCTGCCTTCAATTTTTGGAGCCATGTTGGCGGGAGTCAGTACGGTTTGCATGGGAGCTGGCATCCCCCTCGCGATACCCGGCATTCTCGACCGCCTGGCGATGGGCAAGGCGGTGGAATTGCGCCTCGACATCATCGGGGCTTTGCCCGGCGAGTCTATTGTCACGCGCTTTGATCCCGCAGAGTTCATCGGGGGTCCCGCACCTACCCTCACAAGGCCAAAGTTTCTGGCCATCGTCTCCACCGGCATTGTTGCCAATGTGATGCTCAAGAAAGCATCCGGCAAGGTCGACGGGTTTGTGATCGAAGCCGCCACAGCCGGCGGACACAACGCACCGCCCCGGGGCAAGGGCCCCTTGTCTGATGAGGGCGAACCGGTCTATGGCCCCCGGGATCTGCCCAAGTTCGAGGAATTCCGAGGCTTCGGCGTTCCATTCTGGCTGGCCGGTTCCCGCGCAGCGCCTGAAGGACTGAAGGATGCCATTGAGGTAGGCGCAGCTGGCATTCAAGTGGGCACGGCCTTCGCCTTCTCGGAAGAGTCCGGTATGGATGCAACCTGGAAAGCCAAGATCCTGCAGATGAGCCGCGAGGGCACTGCGCGGGTCTTCACCGACCCCATCGCCTCCCCCACTGGCTTCCCCTTCAAGGTAATCCAACTGGAAGGCACCCTCTCCCATCCGAGCACCAACGACAAGCGGCGCCGGGTTTGCGATCTGAATTACCTGCGCCATGGCTACCGCAAGGAAGACGGCTCCATCGGTTGGCGCTGCCCCAGCGAGCCAATCGACGATTACATCCGCAAAGGCGGCAAGGAGGAGGACACCGTTGGACGCAAGTGCATCTGCAACGGCCTGCTCTCGAACATCAGCCTGGGTCAGGTCCGCAAGGACGGAAACACGGAGCCCGCGATCTTCACCTCCGGCGATGACGTGACCACCGTGGCCCGCTTCCTGGCTCCAGGCGCCACCTCCTACAAGGCCGCCGATGTGATTGAGCACCTGCTCTCTCCTGTGCCCGCCAGCTAGAATGGGCCCAAGGGGTCAAACGCGCAGACTGATGCTGACCTTGGGGGCATGGCTCGCCCCATTGCTCTCATTTGCACCCTCTGCGAGTGCGCAGCTCACGCTCGCCAGCTACCTGACCGATCACATGGTGATCCAAAGGGAACAGCCGATTTCCCTGTGGGGGTCGGCCCTGCCCCATGCCCAGGTCACTGTTCAATGTGGCAAGGAAAGGCGGCTCACAAGCGCAAGCAATAACGGCTTCTGGCAAGTTGCCCTTTCCTCCAGACCAGCCACTTGCCAATCGTTTGCCATCACCATCGAATCAGGTGGAAAGAAGATCAGCATCGACGATCTGCTTGTGGGAGATGTTTGGATCTGTGCTGGCCAGTCGAACATGGAGTTCCCGCTTTCAAGGGATCAGGACGGACCAGAGGCACTGACTGGTAGTGCTCCCATGGGGATCCGTGTCTTCCAGGCCCGCTACCCAACTCAGAACGCTGGCCTCAAATGGAGCCCCAGGACTGTTTCCAGCCTGGCAGCCGATTCCTTCATGCAGGGGAAGTGGACGCGCTGTTCACCAGAGGCTCTCGGCAGTCTTTCGGCGGTCGGCTACTACTTTGGGCATGCGCTCTGGGAGCAACTAGAAATCCCCATCGGACTTGTGGATCTGGCAGCAGGTGGCACACCCACAGAGGCCTGGATTTCGCCCGATGCGCTTGCCTCCCAGCCCCAGACAAGTGAGCTGATTCAGCGGAGGGACTGGCTGAAGAACCCCTTGTTGGGAGAATGGTGCCGACAGCGTGCAGCCCTGAACCTGGAGAACGCTCTCGCCGCCGGACTTGATATTCCTGGGGATCAGCTCGGCTGCAACCATCCCTTCAAGCCCGGTTTCATGTGGCGCGCAGCCCTGCACCCCATCCGCAACAGTGCTGTACGCGGCATCTTGTGGTACCAGGGTGAGTCCAATGCTGAGTCCCCAAGCAGGGTAGATCAGCACGCTTCCTTGTTTCCCCTGCTGGTGCAAGACACAAGAAACACCTTTGGCCAGGCGCACCTGCCCTTCCTGTTCGTCCAACTGCCAGCCATGGGGCGGCCCCACTGGCCAGAGTTTCGAGAACAACAGCGCGGATTCTCCCAGCAGATTCCCCATGTGGGCATGGCGGTCACCATTGATGTGGGCCATCCGACTGACGTGCATCCACGGCGCAAGCGTCCTGTTGGAATCCGCCTTGCCAGGTTGGCGATGCATGTGAGCTATGGCCAGAGCCAGGCCCCCACCGGGCCGATCATCAAGCGAGCCAGCATGCAGTCAGGTGGAATAGAATTAGAATTCGAAAACATCCAAAGCAAGCTCAGCACCAGCGATCAGAAACCGCCCAGGGGATTTGAAATCATCGCTTGCGATGGTGCAGTCTACGCGGCTGAGGCCCAACTCATGGAAGGCGCAGTGCTGCTGATCGGGGCTCCGACACAAGATCCCTGCGAAGTGCGCTATGCATGGAAACCAGTCCCCGACTGCAATCTGACTGACAGTCAAGGACTCCCCGCGTCACCCTTTCGAATCCCCATCGAGCGTTGAGCCCCAAGCAGGTGGCAACGGGCCTGATTCTCGATGATTATCATTAGCGCCTCGCCGCGCCGGTCTCGAAACGACTGGCCCCAAGAGGTCGCATGCAAAGAGGACCCGGCCGGAAAAGGCCAGATCCTCTACTTGGAAATGGTAGCGGGGGCGGGATTTGAACCCGCGACCTCAGGGTTATGAATCCTGTGCTCTCACCAACTGAGCTACCCCGCCAGGCTGGAAGCCGAGAAGGTTACGCAGGGGCGGGGACGGGGTCAAGGGGGCAAGCCCTTCTGATGCCCCTAGGACCGGAAACGGGCGCGGATTGTCTCGGCCGTGGCGCTTCCCGAGAGCTCTCCGCGCACGGAGTGATAGCCCAGGGATATGTCCTCAGGCCTCCCCGTCTCGGGGCAAAAAATACGGCAGGTGTCGATGGGGTTGGCATAGAGGTGCATGGAGACCGCGGGCGCTGCCCCCATGGGCCGAATCAGATGGTAGGCGATGGAATCATCGATGAAAGCCACACCCCCCGCTTGAAACGTCTTGCTGCGTCCTAGTTCCAGAATAGCGGGCGCAGGAGTTGCAACCCCTGAAGTGTCGGCCGTTGAAACGGGCTCGGGCAGGGTGTAGTGAGTCTCTTCCAACTCTCCTTCCATGACCGACATCCAACAGTATTGGTCGGCGTGATCGTGGATCGGGCTCTCTTGATCCGTCGCCCATCCTAGGAGCAGCAATTCGAAGGCCTCGCAGCGCATGATCAGATTGCGCGTGTACCGCTCTTCGGAGAAGAACACCCAGTCCCTCCAGCCCTGGTGCTCGGCTTGGTAGGCAGCCAGGAGAGCTGGCACCGCCTTACCACGAGAATCCTGGTCAAACTCCGCCTTGAGGGCGGCACACAGATCATCAATAGGTTGCTGGGTCATGAAATGGACAGGATAACTGCCGAATGACCCAAGGGCACTATTCCGGATGGGCATTTCACTCATCAGCTCCTTGGGAAAGCAGCTCGGTCCCACCCCGGGCGCAAGCGAAAAGCACGCAGGCGGGATTGGTCGAGGCTTCCGGTTGCCCCTTATCCCCAAGCGCGATCGGAGCATGTTCGCTACCCGCGGGATAGCGCAGGTAGCTGCCTGCCAGGTGCTCTCCCAAGTGGTCCCTGTAGCCACCGGCAAGCACAAGAACCTCCTCGATTCCCAAGTGACGATGGGCCGGATAGCCCCTGCCCGGAGCCATACGGATCAGAACCGTTGCTCCCTCCTCTGTACCGCCGTCCTGGCCCTCACTGGCGAGCAGATACCAATCGACCCCCGGGTAGGAGGTGGCGCGCCAGGGAAGGTCCTCTACACCAAGGGAGAGATGAAAGCCGGGTATCTGCATGGGAGATATGGATTCTGGGAACAGGTGTGGATCCTCCATTGCCCACCAAGAGCAACTGCGGGAAGGTTGGTGAGGCAAGACCCTATAGGGCCCCCTTCTTGGCTCGCCTGACCTCTGAAACAGGCAGATGCCAGTCTTCAGATTCTGATGTAGTTCGTACCAGGGTCAGACCTGTCAAGGTCACGGAGGTTTCCAGGGAAGTTGTGTGCAAGATCCTGATCTCAACCGGCCCGGACAACTCTGTCTTCAATGGACTCTCCTTGCTCGCGACCAAGGTAGGGGCCACTACTTCTGTGGAGAACGGCTTCTCGCCAGCTGCGTCCCAGATCTCACTGACTGTGCTCCTGTCTGAAACATCAAACATGGTGGCCAATATGACCACATCTCCTTGCAGGACTTCCATGTTCAGCAGTTTTCTTCCCGGTGGATGGCAAGCAACCAGATGGAGCAGGAAAGCCACGCAGAAGAAACTGACCAGATACTTCACGCCTGTATCCTAGCATCTCCGACTTCATTACAAGACACCGAGGGAATGTCACGCTTGCGGACAGGACCGAAGCAAATCGAGCGCTGTCCATTGAGGTCCGGAGCATGAACGCAGAGCCTGATCGACTCTTCCACTAAGCGAGCAGTTGCCCCAAGAGTCCATGGGAGAGGCCGACGGTCCGTGTCCATCCCCCCTCGGCTGCGAGGCTCTCCAGGGCAAGGCCCAGACAGAGCAACCCCGCAGGCAGAATGGAGACGCGCTCGGACTCAATCGGCCGCGATCGGCGTTGGTCCAAGTCTTCGAGCCAAAGGTCTTCGGCCAGGGACAGGATCTGGTCAGTGGTCACCCAGACCCGATCAGCCTGGGTGTGATCAAACTGTTCAAGGCCCTTGACCAGGCAGGCCAGATTCACGGCGCTGCCCCCGATCAAGGCCACTGGATGATCTCCAGCAAGGCCAGACGGCAGGTCGCTGAGTTGCTCACGCGCCCAGGTACTGGCCGCGGCGAAGGAATCGCGCGGGGAATCACTGGTCCCATCGAATGACTCGCTCAGCGTCATGGCTCCCAGATCAATCGACCGCCGCTCGTCTCCCCCATTCCAGACCACCTCCGTACTGCCGCCACCCACATCCACGGCGACGGCATTGGGATTGCCCATGGCCACTGCCCGATGACTCAAGCGCGCTTCCTCGTTGCCCGGCAGGACCTGAAGGGAGCAACCCGTGGCCTGCTCCAAGCGAACAGCAACCTGCTCCCCGTTGCTGGCCAGACGCAAAGCAGCGGTGGCCACCACCTGCACCTCTGCAGGGACCAGACCGTACTCCGCAGCAACGACCAGCAGTTCCCCCAGACTCTTGATGCCACGCTCCAGGGCGTCCTCGCAAATCAAGCCCGTGGCCTGCAAGCCCTGGCCCAGACGCGGGATGCGGATCTCCTGGCGCAAGAACTCAAGCTGGCCCTCCCCATCCAATCGGCCCACCACCAGCAACACACTGTTGGTGCCCACATCGATCACCGCGCTTGGTTTGGATTGCTGGGAGGTCATGCGCTCCATGCTAGCCAAACCCGAGTCGGACCCTGCAAGAGAACTCGCACTGTCAAAGCTAGCGTGACTTGAGTCGCACCTCGATGGGACCCTTCGTATCCTTGATGCGCACCACATCACTGTACTTCTTGGAGGAACGATGGGACACGGTCAAGCGTAGACGCTCCCGTGGAAGGCGCTTGAATGTGGCGCGGCCCTGAGCATCGGTACGAGCCTTCCAACGGGCCGAAACCACCTCTCCGTCTTGCTCCTTGGCAAGCTCGCTGAACACCACCCGGGCACGGGGCACGGACTTGCCCTCGGCATCTCGCACCCTGACCTCCACCTGAACCGCCCGACGCAATTCAATGCGCCCCAGGTTGATCGAATCAGCACTGAGCACATCGACCGGATTCAAGCGCAGTTGCTCGAAACCCGGCGCGCTCAGGACTGGTGTGTAGCGACCTGGACGAACACCTGTGATCCACAACTCCGGCCCCACCAAGGCCACAGTGCAGTTGCCCAGGCCCGTCATGGAAAGCCCAGGAACGGGGTCTCCACTTCCCTTCCTGACCCCTTCCACGCGCAGACTGCCAGGATCCATGCTCAACTTGCGCTGCACTGTCAGGATGATCTCATGTGAAGTACCCGGTTGCACTTGAATGCGATGCTCTGTCTTCTGAATCCAGCCCGATCCGCTGGCACGGATGAGGATATCGATCGTATAAAAACCAACAAACTCAAATGAGCCATCAGGCCCGGCTATTGTCCGCTTGTAGGGTCCCGAAGAACTCCTGGCCCCAAACTCTTCGGTGGCACTGACCAGCAAACCAGGCACTACCCAGCCATCCGAGTCGCGCACGACGCCGCGCACGATCACAGCAGGCTGCATGACCACTTCAGCAATCCCCCCGGGCACCAAATCTATTTTCCCCCTCACCCAGCCATCCCGAGTGACTTGCGCCAATTCCAGATCCTTCGGTGCCAAATCAAAGTGCGCTTCCCCTTGACTGTCCGTGAGTGCCTGGGGACGAAAACCGCTAGTGAACAAACTAATCCCACCTGCCATCCTCAACACGACCAGCGCGCCCTCCAAGGTTTGTCCCTGAGGATCCCGAACGCGCACTACAAAAGAACTCACCTGGCCTAGAGTGATCTGCACATTATCCCGAATGCTCCCCTCTGGGACGGTTACCTGAACCTCCGCCACGAGATGTGGATGGGGTCGCACTTGCAGGCAAACAGGACGGTTGGCAGCCACCTGATCAAAAACAAAACGGCCTTGCCCGTCTGTTGTCGTTTGCTGCACCAGTTCAGAGTCTCCTCGGGCAGCATCACCTCGCAGCTGCCCATAGCGCCCATCTCCCAGGTCCGAGGCATTGTTTGGAACCAGTCGCACTTCCTGTTGGGTCACGGGCTGACCAGCATGATCACGCACAAAACCTGATATGCTCCCGGAAGGGGCCACCACCACACGCTCGGTCCGGCCACTGTTTTGAGCGCTGAGCACATGGCTCAAGCGAAGAACCTGCCCCCAGGGGGTGCGCAAGGAGATGAGAACTTTCCCTGGGCTCAAGCCTTCGAAGGCGAAGCTGCCATCCTCCGCGCTGACGCAACTCAACTGCAAGGATCTGCGCACAGCCCTCGAAACCCCGGCAACTTCCTGGCGCAGGTCCAGAGCCACCCCAGGCACTCCCTCATTGCCGAGCTTGAAGACCACCTTGCCCCGGTAGATCAGACTCGGCGAGAGAGGTAGATGCAGCGTGGTTTCCTCTCCCATGCGCACCTCAAAGGACGTCTCAAAAGAACTGCTCTGGTCTCTGCGATGCAGAGCCAGACTCCAGGTTCCGGCGGACAATTGAGCCTTGAAATGAGGCTCCGCGGTCAGGGACAACACATGGGCAGGCTTGCGGGCAGCATTGGAAAGGGCGCCGCGAAAGAACTGGACCTCGCCGAATGGCTCCAGCATGAGCCCCGTGGGCCACTCAAAGGTACCGAACACGACCCCCAAGGGGTTCATCTCCAACTCCAGGGGCTCCTCGTCCCAGTTCATCCCGGGATGCTCGCGCTGCTCAAAGCCAGGGGCAAACAAGCTCATGGTAAAATGGTCGGCGCCCAGCCATTCGATCTCGAAGGATCCGTCAGCGTCAGTGACCGCTTCACCCTGTCGACTTCCATCGTTGATCCGAACCTGACCCCCTTCGATGGGTACCTGGGTCAACTTGGAACGCACTTCGCCCCTGATCCATCGCCAGTACTCGCCCTCGGTGCTGCGCGCCGGAGAAGAACCGGTTGCATCGCTTGCGTCAGAGATCACCTGATCTTTGGAAATCGAGCGCCCGCCCATGAGCCCGGGCTCATCCCCATCAGCCGCCAAGCCCGGCACAAGGGGCGCTGGCACAAGCCCAGGGCTCCCCTCAAACGACCAGAGCATGAACCCAATGGCGCCTAGTAGAACGAGCAGCAAGAGACCATGAACATGGGTCGGGCGGAACATGACACACATCCTAGCGACAAGCGCTCGCATGGCTACGGATTCAATTCGAGGGGGTTTGCGAGGCCCAGGAGCAGCTCAACAACACTCAGCCACTGCCCACTTCGCCGCCGCCCAAGCTGCCACCCACAAAGGCTCCATAGCAACTGCCTTCCAAATTGAATACCTGCACGCGGCTGCCATCGTGATCGAGCAGCACCACCCGGGTGTGACGATCATCAACACCGGGCACACACAGGATTCCGGTGGGATGGGCCACGCCGCCGACCTCTTCCCCCGCCGCCGCCAGACAACCGTTCACCCGGCCATCGGGGCCGAGCAGCAAGACCGCTCCCCGCTCACCACCCCAGGCCACCACGGGGCGGCCACCCGGAGCCAGGGCGAAGGCCATGGGCCGGGCCCCTTGGATCTCGGGCAAGGGCAGAGCGTAGTGGAACGCGCCCTCCTTGAAAACCTGCAGACGCGGGGTCTGGGCCTCCAAGACCCAGGCCTCGTCCTCTTGCAGCACAATCCCGCGAGCATCGAGGAAGAACCCCTCGGGATCCCCCAGGGGGCGCAGAGAAATCATGCGCCCGGTGGCGGGTGAAAGCAGCTGCGCCGCGTGGCGTCGACGGCCACTGCTGGTCACACCCACCAACAACTCATCATCCACGCCCCAAACATCCACACCGGAGGGACGGCCCAACTGTCCGGCCCGATCTTCACGACCAGCGGGCACAGAAACGAGCTCTCGGCCAAAAAGAGAGAACGTGCGCAGGCACTGACCTTCCCCGTCTGCAACCCAAAGACGCCGATCCGTGTCCACCGCA
This sequence comes from Planctomycetota bacterium, assembly GCA_012960475.1. Lineage (GTDB taxonomy): Bacteria > Planctomycetota > UBA1135 > UBA1135. The sequence continues at coordinate 10,136 of DUBE01000044.1, read as the reverse complement.
ACACCTTCGATACTGGAACGTTCCCGCTCCGGATCCCGGAACGTGAAACCACCACCTAGACGATGTCCATTCAAGTCATGGGTTCGAAGCCGCGCGGTGCGCGCATGGGAACCGACAAAGAGAACACCACCCCTCGTTGTTAGGGCGCCACTCACGCTGCGAAGTCTAGAAGCAAGAGGGGGGGGAGGCGGAGAACTTGAATAGAGCGGAAATCTTTGAGCAGCCCAAGAGTATGAGCGCACCAAAAATCAACCGGCACTCAACTCAATCAACACGACTTCCGCCGGAGCTCCCACGCGCAAGGGCAAGCCCACCACCCCCAAGCCGCGACTTGTGATCAAGGTCGTCGACCCCAGTTCCACGCGCAGCCCGGGGTGCGCAGGCCCTAGACCCCGCAAGAATGGCAGGTCGATTTGACGACCGTGGGAATGACCACTCAGAACCGCAAGGCAGCCCTCACGCGCCAGGGATGGTCCCGTGCTTGGATTGTGGCACAAGCAGACCTCCAGATCAGCGGGCTCCAGGGCCTCCCGTGCGGCCTCGATGTCCAGCACCCGGCCCTCTTCAGGGTCCTCGATGCCTGTCACCACCAGGGGCAACTCCCCCAGACGCTGGCCCCGGTTGCGCAGAAAACTCCAGCCAGTACGGGCGAAACTCTCCTCGATCTCAGACTCGCGCCGACCCCGGTAGTCGTGGTTGCCGAAGACCGCCAGGGCCCCCAGAGGCACCTGGGCCAGGGGAGCCATGACCTCAGCCAAGAGGACACCGGCTTCGACCCGATGGGCGATGAAGTCCCCGCAAAAAACCACCAGATCAGGCCGCGCGGCGAGTGTGGTTTCAATCACCCCGCTCATGGAAGCGGAATCAAGGAATGGTCCCGCGTGCAGATCCGAGAGGAGTGCGATGCGCAGACCCTCAAGGGTCGCAGGCAGGCCCGCGCGGGAGATCACCTCACGGCGCACCAAGGGCGGGCTGAGAAACCGCCGAGAATAGAATCTACACCCTCCAAGAGCCTGGGCAACCCTCTCTGCGAGACCAAAGGCGAACAGCCGCAGATCGGAGTAGCGCCGGGGAGTTTGACGGAGAGAAGAAGCCATGGAAATTCGAGCGGAGTCCCTTCGCACCCCCGCGGCCCAATCATAGGGCTTGGGCGCCGCATCGACGAGTCCTGGGCCACAAGCCCAAATGCGTGGGCCTCAACGCTCGAAACGCAGCACTTCCCCACGGGAAATGGTCTGGGTCAGGGCCGCACTCGTGGCCACCGTCTCACCTCCCATACCCTCGAGAGTCACCAAGCTCTCGGTCACATGGATCAAGACCTCATCCCCCTCGTCCAGGATCACCAGACCAAGGGGCGTGCGCACACGGCAGGGTCCAAGGCAACGAGTCCAGCCGTGCACCAGATCCACTGCCAGGGGTTGGTTGCCTTCCATGCGGAACATCGTTGAATCGGCCAATTCGATTTGCGCATCGCCGCGAACCAGACGAGCACTGCTGCCATTGCCCAACTCAACCTCTTGGCCCAAAGGAACCGTGCGCGCTTCACCCACGGGTATCAGGATCCCCGAGAGATGCACCTCCCCGTACACCGAACTCAACTGGGCACTGCCCACAGCAAACCGGGGAGACCCGCCGGAGAACCACTGCATCGAAATTCCATACAGAAGGAGAGCGAGCATCAGCAGAAGAGCCAGAACCCACTTACCACCTGGAGCCGCCCCACTGGAACGCCAACGCGCGCGGGCATAGGCATGGCGAATCGCCCAGCGCTCTTCTGAACCGTTGAGCTGTTTGCCCCTCAGCCCGGCGGCCAATGACTCGTGCAGTTCCTGAGCGCACTGGGCACATTCCCGGTTGTGCTGAGAGAGCAGACTGCGATCCTCAACGGAAATCTCTCCGCCCAGCAATTGGGTCTGAAGCGCGCGAGCGGATTCGCAGGTAAGGGAGTCGGGGGGGACCATCCTGTCCCTTTCGACCAACGAAGAGGCGCGTCTTGAGGAACGGACCCCACTGACCTCTAGGCCAACGCGCCAACCATCCTCTCGATCCGCAAAAGAGCCTCCTGGCGTCCCAGCAGGCTGATTATCAGGAACAGATCGGGCCCCCCGGGCTGACCAGTGAGAGCACAGCGCAGGGGCTGGAAGAGGGACCCGATCTTGGCCCCACGATCCTCCAGCCACTGCCGGGCGGCAGCCCCGGTGAGCGCTGGGTCTTCACTTGCGGGGCGCTCTCCAAGCCACGCCGCAAAGGCCATGAGCAAGTCCCCTGCGCCCTCATGCTTGCGCGCACCCTTCTCCGCCTTGGTTTCATAGACCAGATCCTGGGCGCCCACAAAATACGGCGCAAGCCACTTGGGCGCGTCCGAGTAGAGGCTCAAGCGTTCTTGCACCGCTTGAATCAACTGCACAAACCAATCCCATCGACCACGCAATTCGTCCTGACTGGCTAGACCCTCAGACAGCACAAAAGGCAGGCAATGCTCGGCCAGATCAGCGGGCGATTCGGCACGCAGATACTCCCCCGCCAACCACAGGAATTTATCCGGGTCAAAAATCGCGCCACCCTTGGAGACCTGAGCGGGATCAAAGTGCTCGACAAAAGTCTCCATGGAAAAAACCTCGGTCTCCCCATCCAAAGCCCAACCCTGTAAGGCCAAGAAGTTCAGAATCGCGCCCCGGGGATAGCCTTTGGCCCGGTAATCCCCAAGGCTCGTATCCCCCGTACGCTTGCTCAGCTTGCGCCGGTCCTTGCCCAAGAGCAGGGGCAGGTGTCCAAAGGCAGGAGGCTCCGAACCAAGAGCCTCATACAACAGGAGTTGCTTGGGCGTGTTGACCAGATGCTCTTCCCCGCGCAACACGCAGGTGATACCCATGGCCATGTCATCCGAGACCACAGTGAAGTTATAGGTGGGCATGCCGCCACCTCGACGCACGAGCACCCAGTCGTCCACCTCCCCATGGGGCAGGGTGACCTCTCCGCGCACCAGATCTGTGAATCTGGTCTGCCCTTCCGGGATGCGGAAGCGCACTGCAAAGGGCTCCCCCGCCTGAACGCGTTCCATGCTCGCCTCAGGGCTGAGGTCCCGGTCTGCGCCGCGGTAGGCCACGCGCTGCTTGCGCTGCTCTTGCTCCGCCCGCCAGACCTCTTGCTGTTCGGGAGTGGAGAAGTCCCGATAGAGATGGCCCGCAGCAAGCAGGACCTCAACATCTTTGGAGTAGTTCTCCAAGCGCTGGGTCTGAAAGTAGGGCCCGTGCTCGCCTCCCACTTCAGGCCCCTCATCCCAATCCAATCCCAACCAGCGCAAGCCCTCCAAGATCGCCGCCAAACTCTCCGGCGTATTGCGCTCGATATCCGTGTCCTCAATACGCAGAACAAAAGTCCCACCCGCGTGTCGCGCGTGGGCCCAATTGAAGAGGGCGGTACGGCAGAGGCCAAGGTGAACGGAGCCGGTTGGACTGGGTGCGATACGTACGCGCATGCTCAAGGGGTGCTCATCGGAAGGAAGGCCAATCAAGAGCATAGCGAGAAAAGCGGCCGCAGCCCGGTGGCAAGTGCCCAAGACTCTCCGTTTCTGCCCACAGGGGTCAACGACAGGCACCCCACAGAGAAGTATCATCGACCCATGCCCACCGGACCTCTCGACCTCGACTTGCTGCGCCGCCTTCCCAAGGTCTCGCTCCACGATCACCTGGACGGGAGCGTACGCCCCGCTACCCTGATCGAGCTCGCCAGCCAGTGCAATTACGACGGCCTGCCCACAACGGACGCCGACGAACTCGGCACCTGGTTCTTCAGGGGCGCGGACCGGGGCAGCCTGGCCCTGTACCTGGAAGGCTTCACCCACACCATCGCCCTTCTGCAGGATGCCGAGGCTCTGGAACGGGTGGCCTACGAATACGCTGAAGACCTGGCAGCCGATGGAGTGGTCTATTCCGAGGTGCGCTTCGCCCCACTCTTTCACACGCGAGAAGGCCTGGGCCTCGACGGGGTGCTGGCAGCAGTCCTGCGCGGCCTCAAACGCGGCAAGGAGGACTTCCGCATCGAGTCGCGGGTCATCGTCTGTGCCCTGCGTTCCGAATCCGCGGAAATCTCCAGCCGTCTGGCGGACCTGACAACCTCATGGCTTGACCGTGGTGTGGCGGGCTTTGACCTAGCCGGCGAAGAGGCGGGCCATCCTCCCAAAGACCACTTGGACGCCTTCCACACGATCAAACGCGCCAACGGCTCGATCACCATTCACGCAGGCGAAGGCTTTGGGCCTGAGAGCATCTGGCAGGCCCTGCAATACTGTGGCGCCCACCGCATCGGCCACGGCACCAGACTGATGGAGGACATGGCGATCTGGGAGGGCAAGGTCATTCGACTGGGCCGCCTGGCGCGCTTTGTGCTCGACCATCGGGTGCCCCTGGAAATGTGCCTCTCATCGAATGTGCACACGGGCGCCGTACCGGATCTGACCAGCCACCCCTTCCCTCATTTCTTGCGCGAGGGCTTCCGGGTCACCATCAACACGGACAACCGCCTCATGAGCGGCACCACAATGACCCAGGAATACCTCTTGGCCCACCAAGAATACGGCCTGAGTCTCTCGGAGCTTGAGCGTCTGGCAGTCAACGGCATCAACGCCGCCTTTCATGATTACTGGGAGCGCCGGCGCATTTTGCACGAGCGCATCGTGCCAGGTTATGTAGCTGCGCGTGAAGAACTCGCCGAGCTGGGTATGGAAGCAGGGCCATCCCTTTCCCACGGAGACAAGGAAGCCTAGAGCGAAGCCTATGAAGTCAAGTCCCCATCAGAGTGAACCCCGTCTGGTGGAACCCCACGCCTTCCGCGGCCGGCTGGAAGTGCTCAGTCTTGACTCGGAACTCCTGGCTCAAAATCCCCTGGGCGATCCGAGCCAACGAGATGTAGCGGTTTGGAGCCCGGCTGAAAGCTCCAACCCTCTGCCCCTTGTGCTGGTCCTGGCAGGCTTCACCGGCCGCGGCCAAAAATACCTGGACACCCATCCCTGGCATCCGGGCCTGGCCCTGCGCTTGGACCGCGCCCACGCCAACGGGGAGTTCCCCGCCTGCCATGTGGCCTTCCCCGACTGCTTCACAGCCCTGGGAGGCAGCCAATACCTGGACTCCTCTGCCGTTGGCAATTACCAGAGCCACCTCTTCGATGAAGTTGTGCCCTTCATAGAAGAGCGCTGGCCTTGCATGCCCTCTGCCCGGGGAGTAGTGGGCAAGAGTTCCGGTGGCTTCGGCGCCCTGCGCCTGGCCCTGGCGCGACCAGGATATTTCAACGCCGTAGGGTCCCTCAGCGGTGACTGCGGCTTCGAATTGGCCTACGGAGCGGAACTCCTGAACGCCTGCCGAGGCCTGATCCCCTGGGGGGGAGACCCGGCGCGATTTCTCAAGGCCTTCCGCCAGCGCCCCGACCTCTCCGGCGACGGCCACGCGGTGATAGATGTGCTGGCCATGAGCGCCTGCTACGCCCCCAACCCCGAGACACCCCTGGGCTTCGACCTGCCAATGGACCCACACACGGGCGAGCGCCAAAACCCCGGCTGGGATCGCTGGCTCGAAAACGATCCCCTGACCATTATCGAGCAAGATGCCACGGGGTTCGCTGCACTGAACCACTTGGACCTGGTCGCAGGTACCAAGGATGAATTCCACCTGCAGTTCAGTCTGCGCCGCCTCTGCGCGCGGCTGAAAGAACTCAACATCTCCCACCAGCACACGGAGTTCGACGGAGGCCACTTTGGCACGGACGAGGAACTCCTGGGCCTGACGGGACGCGTGGCCAAGGCCCTCGTCTAAGAACGGGCCTGCGTCTCCCCTCAGGGGTACGCCACTTCCACCACCGTGTGGATTCCCCCACGAACCATGAAGTCCCCTTCCACCACCATGGAGCGTGGTGCAATTGCACTGACCAGGTCGTCAAGGATCTGATTGGTCACCGCTTCATGGAAGGCACCCTGATCTCGATAGGACCACAGGTAGAGCTTGAGGCTCTTCAACTCCACGCACAAATCTGCCGGGGTGTAGCGAATGCGAATGGTGGCAAAATCCGGCTGGCCAGTCTTGGGGCAAAGACAAGTGAATTCAGGACACTCAAAGCGAATCTCATAGGAGCGCTCGGGGACCGGATTGGGAAACGTGTCGAGGGTTCTTGAGGGCTGGGTGGACATGGGGGCAGCAAGTTAGCGACTCGGCCGATCTAGCGCAATTGAAGCAATCCGCTGGCAGCCGCAATGACCACCCCATCCAACCGGCACTCCACCCCCCAAAGACCCAGAAGAGCACTTGGGCTCTCGTGCTGCTCATTGGAGGGGATCTGCGCTACAAGACGATCTGCATCAAGGGGCTCAAGGACAAACTCCTCACGCTTCAGGGCTCCCGGGCTCATGCGCCACAAGAGCCACTCTGGAACCTGATCTGCACCCTCCTGCACGCCCCCGACCAGGGGCACCTCGAACCCGTGGGTGTTGACGATCCAACCCTCACTGCTCCAATGGGGCATCACCCCCACAGGCAAGGCGGATGGTTCGCTGCTGAAGACCAAAGGATGTCCTGCCAGAGGGCCCACCGCCCGCAACTGGGTCAGCCACTCCGCAAACACCCAAGCGGGCTCCGCGCGCAAGTCGAAGCGCGCCTCCATGAGATCGGGATTGGTACTCCGCACCCACACACCTTTGGTTGAACCAAGCAATCCTCCCGGTGCTTGCCACTCAATCTTTGGCGCTTCGCTCACTTGACGCCCCCTTGGAATGTGCACCGTCAATTGGGTGTACCAACCGGGAACCAGGCGGCCCTGCGCAATCGGGCTTCCATTGGATCCATGGAAGTCCTCATCGGCCAACTCCAGGACCGCAGGCAAGTCTCCCATGGACGGGACATCGAAAGCCAACAGAGGCCCCACCTCCAACCCCAACAAGTCAGGCGGCACGAGGAAACACAGACCCTCTTCCACGCGCTTGAAGAAATCAGGACTGCCCCACCAGCTTCCAAAGGCTGCGCGGTCGATCGCGCGCACAAGAGGTCCACCCTCGGGGACCCTGCCCCAGGCCCCTTGTGCCAGGCGCCTGGAGAGCAAGACCGACGGATCAGATGGCAAGATCTGATGCCCTGCCACCTGTTGCTTGGGCTCAAGCAGGACATAGCTGCCCCGGAAGTTGCGCCGCCCCGCCGCCTGCTCCAAATCCGTACGAACCAAGTCAACCTGATAGCTGGCCTGTCGAATCGGTTCGGCGGTCCCATGGGCCAACCAGGCAAAGAGCAACAACAGGAGTACTGGCAGCAGGGTTCGACGAAAATCACTGATAGCCGTGGCCGCCAACCCCCAGCCCGTACACAGGATCAGGGTGGCCCCCAGCAAGACCTGAGCCCCAACGAGATCCAGGCTGACCACCCGCTGGTGCGCATCAAGGATCAGGGAAAGCACCAAAGACACGCCCCAGACCGCCACAATCCGGCCCCACAGGCGAGGTGCACCCCGGGCAGCCACAAAGCCCGGATGGGTGGCCAGAATCAAGGTAGCCAGAGCAACCGGAATCGCCAATACCCCAACGGATCCCACCGGCGCGGGCATGAACAGCACCCCGAGTTTTTCCACGGTGAAAGGGATCGCCGAGAGGTGAACGGACAAGTACTGGAACGTGCGTGCGCTCTCGGGAGCCAACTGACCGCGCAGCACGAACTCAGCAGCCACACACACGGCGCACGCCACAAATGTCAAACCCGCTGATCGCCAGCGGGCGGCAGTTGGGCGATGGCGCTGGCTCGACACTCCCTCCAGAACGCAATAGAGAAAAGGCAAGAACAAAGCCCAGCGTCCGCACATCCCCGCTAAGAATGCAAACAGAAACGCTCGTCCCAGCAAGCGTTTGTTGCGCTCCTGGCGCGCCTCCAAGAACGCCGCCAGGCCAAAGGTGCCGAAGGCAAGGGCCAACAACTCTCCGCGCAGGTGCACCATGGCCACCGCCGCTACTGGCAGGGGATGCACCATCAACAACAGGCCTGCTGTCAGTGCCGCAGCCCGGGCAGTCTCTCCTCCAAACCAAGGAGTGAAGAGCCGCTGCAATACCAAGCGCAGACCCTGGGCCGCAATCGCCAGACAGATGAGGTTCTCAAGCCGCAGCCAGGTGGCCAGGTGCGCAGGCCAAACTCTCTCGGCACTCCAAAGCCCCCGGGACAAGAACAACGAAAGCGCAGCCAGCGGCCGGCCGTCCGTGTGGGGCACCGTATAGAGAGCAGCCGACCCGCGCCCCGAAAGCCCCGCCAACAGTTCCAGGTCTGCCCCAAAGGGCCCCGCCGACAAGATCGGAGAGTAAGCCCAAGCCACGAGGCCTAAGTAGAGCGCCACCCAAAGCGGCTTGTTGAGACCCTGGCCCATGGCCCTACGGTAGCCACCGGGGAGGCGCTACCCTAGGGAGGGTTTGAAAAGAACCCCTCCCATACTGGTTCCAGAAGCGGTCCGTCCCTGCCCAGCACATACACAAGCAACGGCTCGCAACAGAATGGTTCCCCTCGGCCAATTCCGTCTGCAACACTTCTCCCGACAGCACCCCATCCCCATGCTCCAGACCTTTCAGCCCCTGATCCACGCGGCCAGCGACCTCGACCTGGACAATCCAGACGCAGCCCAAGCAGAATTGACGCGCCGTCTCGACCCCCAAGGCCCCGCGGGCAAGGCAGTCACCCAAGCACTCGAGACACTCCTGTCAGAAGGCAAGCTAGCAACCCGAGGAGAACTCCCCGTGCGCTGGGGGCGCGTCTCCAAAGCCAGCGCCGAAAGCAACGACTTCTCCATCGATGTGGTGCACATGAACGGCGCCGGCCCCAAGCACACTCACGGCCGCGGTGAAATCAACTGGTGCGTCAGCCTCTCAGGCGAGCCCACCTTCGACGGCCACCCCCCCGGCTGGGTGGTGCTCCCCCCTGGCTCGACCCATGTGCCCACAGTAGCCGGAGGTGAGATGATGATCGTTTACCTGCTGCCCGGCGGAGAGGTCGAATTTCACTGAGCAAAGACCTGGGAATAGCGGGCTCCCAACAGGTCACCTACGTCTTACGAATAATCCGTAACTCCAAGGCGATGATGCGGTTGACTATCTAGCATAGGAGCCAGAGGCGGCGCTCTGAGAACCCACCTGTGATGCATCAACTTCCCCATCGTTCCCTGAGAGCATTGACTCTCGTCGCCACCCTCGTCACCAGTCTGTTTGCCGCGACCAACACAGCGAGCGGAGACATCCCCTGGGAGGGAGACTGGGCCATGGCCAACGAGCGCAGCACCAAGGAGAACCGTGTGCTCTTCCTGGCGGTCAACATGGACGGAGAACGAGCGAACGATCGCCTGGCCGAGAAGGTCTACCGAGACAAGAGCATTGTCAAGTTGGTAATGCTCACGGTACCTGTGATCGCCAGCGCCCATGAACATTCAAGCCGCACCTGCAAGCGCTTTGGCCAGATCGAATGCGCCCAGCATCAAGAAGTGGACATCCGGGTGCGGGAAGCTCTCCTGCCAAAGGATGAAGGCGGCTATGTGGTGGCCCCCCAGCATGTGTTCTTGGGTCCCGGCGGGGATGTCCTGCTCTCGGTGCCCTATGAGATCAGCGCAGGTGAGTTGGAGTGGTGTTTGGTGGAAGCAATTCGACGAGTGGACCCCGAGTCCAAGCTGCAGGCCAGCGCCCGGGCCCGGGCGCCCAAGCGACTGGTAGACGGAGGCCTGGCCCCGATCATCGGCGGCGAGGGAATCGCCCCTGCCACGCGGGAGGAAGTGCTGGAGTTGATCGCACAGGTGCGCAAGGGCGCCATGAAAGATCGTAGAGCAGCCCTGCTGCGGATCATGACTGCTGACGAAAAAGAAGCGCGAGAGTTCATCCTGCAGGAACTACGCGGGGGTGGTGGCACGGGCGGTCGAGGCGGTCGTGGCGGCGGTCGAGGCGGCGGCGGCGGCAGCGGCGGCAGCGAAGGCAGCGGCCGCAACGAAGCGGGACAGGGACCCTGGGCGCGTCAGGAACTGATCATCCGCAACATCGGACGCCTATCCCCCGCCAGTTGGTGGGTCGTAGTTGAGAAATTTGCCCTGTCCAAGGACGAAGACCTGCGTAGCGAAGCGATCGCTGCCCTGGAGCAGCTGCAAGC
>DUBE01000043.1 GCA_012960475.1 Planctomycetota bacterium | reverse complement strand
GAGAAAGAGAACTGCCCGTCTCATTTCCTGGCGCGAGACACCAGACCCTCCCAGCAGCCCCGTGCCCGGAGCAACTCTTCAGCCACTTCTCGCAGGGCGCCATCGCCGCCCGAAGAATCGGTGACCCAAGTTGCTACGGCCTGCACCTCCAAGCGAGCGTCCGCTGGGGCACAAAAAATCCCCGCCCGAGCCGCAAGCCCAAGATCCGGTAGATCGTCGCCCATGGCCAGAGTTTGTTCCGGACCGATCCCAAGCCGCTCCTGGAGAGCATGCAGCACTTCATGTTTGTTGCCAGAATGCATATGCAGGTGCTGCACACCAAGCTCCTCAGCTCGACGCTCTACCGCCACACACCCGCGACCAGTGATCCAAGCCAGCTCAAGCCCGAGCTCTCGCACCAGCCACACAACACCTTGGCCATCGCGCACGTCGAATCGCACTTCCTGACCATCGTCGCCGTAGATCACCGCACCATCGGTCAGAGTTCCGTCTACATCCAAAGCCACCAGCCGGATCTCCGCCAGACGCTTGATCAGCTCAGGGGTACGTTGAAGAGCCATGAATAAGTTCTAAAGTCCCAAGTCCATCAAGTCCTGGATGTCCACCAGGCCTACAGGCCGACGATCTGGATCCAGGACAGGCGCCTGGTCAATGCGGTGCTCTGCCAGTAGGTGCATTGCCTCCTCAGCTAATTGGTCGGGGGTCAGGAACTTGGGATCGGTGGCCATGTGGTCGTCCACCGGATGCTCAAGAGCTGCAGCTCCATTTTGTTCGATCAAGCGGCGCAAATCACCATCCGTAAAAATCCCAGCCATGCTTCCATCAGGACTGAGGACGATAGCGGCTCCGGGTCTCCCCGGTGTTTCACTGGTCATGCGCAAGACATCCAGAATCGTCGCTCCTCTCTCAACCGTTGGAAGCTCAGAGCCCTTGCGCATGACTTCAGAAACGCTCATCAAACGGCGCCCAAGAGATCCGGCCGGATGGAATTGAGCGTAATCCGTACGCTCAAAGCCTCGTTCCTCAAGCACAACCATGGCCAAGGCGTCGCCGAATACCAGCATGACGGTGGTAGATGCCGTGGGGGCAAGCTTCAAAGGACAAGCCTCCTCAACTCGCCCAATTTCCAACACCCCGTCAGCAAGTTTGCCCAGAGTGGACTCGGGGCGCCCGGTCAGGGCAAAAACATGGGCCCCTATGCGCCTTGCCACAGGTACCAGATCATTCACTTCGCGGGTTTCTCCCGAGTTGGAAAGCGCCAGGAGCACATCCCCGGATCTGATACGTCCCAGATCTCCATGCAAGGCCTCGGCCGGATGCAAGAAGAGCGATGGGGTCCCGGTGGAAGCCAAGGTCGCCGATATCTTCTGACCTACCAACCCAGCCTTGCCCATCCCAGTCACCACCACCTGTCCAGAACAAGCCAAGATCGCTGTTACAGCCAGATCAAAACCCTCCGAGCCGCTCGCCCGTAAGTTCGCCGCGAGACTGCTGATCGCCTCGGCTTCGATACGGATCACCTCGATTGCCTGATCCAGACGATTTGCTTGGGTCGTGCCTTTGGACATGGGGGGAGTGGGCGCTACTGGCCCAGTATGACAGGGCCTCTTGACTTGTACCGCCCCAGAAGTGGGCGGCGGAAGAGGCAGATTGTAGAATTGACAGCCGGGTCACGGCAAGAACCCCCAATTGCCCTCGATGACTGACGCCTGGGGGCCTATCCTGACCCAGAACCTAACCCCATGGAGACCCTCGAACTCATCCGAGCCGGCGCAGTGATCGCTATTCTGATCCTGTCACTAGGCATCCACGAAGCGGCTCACGCGCTTGTAGCTGACCTATGCGGAGACTCAACGGCCCGTGAGGAGGGACGCTTGACCCTCAACCCGATCGCGCACATCGATCCGTTCATGACCCTGATCGTGCCCCTGTTTCTTTGGATATCCGTGGGTTTCTTGTTCGGCGGCGCCAAGCCCGTACCCGTCAACCCCAGCCGCTTACGCCACCCCTTAAGGGACATGTCCTTGGTTGCGCTGGCTGGCCCCGCCTCCAATATCCTGTTGGCAATCGTGCTCATGGTGCTTTTCAAAGCCTCGCTCCACTGGGGTGGCTATGACAGGGAAGCGTTGATGCCCTCGACGCTCAGCTGGGGCGTAATCGCCAATGTGTTTCTGGCGGTATTCAACATGATACCGATCCCGCCTCTGGACGGGTCGCGAGTAATGGCTTACCTGCTGCCCTCCAATCTGCGCGCCGCCTATGCTCGCCTCGAATCTTTCGGGCTACTAATCATCATCCTTGTCATCTACATGCTGCCAGGATCCTTGGCCGTTTTATGGGAAGCCAAGGATGCCATTTGGAAATTCTTGTGGCTTCTAACTGGAGGCACCTGGGCATGAAAGAAGAATACACTGTCCATCTCGAACAGATTTTTGAAGGCCCCATGGACCTGCTCCTGCATTTGGTACGCGAGCAAGAAGTTGAAATCCAAGATGTCAAGATCTCCGATGTAGTCGATGGGTTCTTCGCTTATCTGGGACACCTCAAAGACCTCGACATTGAGGTCGCGGGCGAATTTCTGGTCATGGCTGCGACCCTGATGTCAATCAAGAGCCGCTCACTGCTTCCGCGAGAAGAAATCAACCTTGAAGACGAACTGGACCCTCAAGACGAGCTGATCCAGCGATTGATCGAGTACCGTCGCTTCCGCGGGGCGGCTGACGATCTGGAAGATCGCTATACAAGGCGCTCCATGGAACATCTGCGCGGCTTCACCGGAGAGGCCCGTATGTTCGCGCCTGAACGGGAACTAGACCTTGGTGAACTCTCAGTGTGGGATCTATTGTCATCCTTCTCGCGTCTGATGCGTGAGACTCTGGACGACCGCGTACATATTGTGACCGGAGAGTCTCGTCCCTTGCGCTGGTATGTGTCCATGCTGGCCGACGTGATTCGCCAACGACGGCGAGTACCCTTGGTAGACGCCCTCACAATCGGCAACCAGCCCCTCACCAAGACCAACATGATCGGAGGCTTTTGTGCACTGCTCGAGCTTGTCAAACTCGGGTTGGTGACCGCAACGCAAGCTTCCCAAGAAGACCCCGTCGAACTGATCATGCGTGAAGATTCCGAAGAGGACTTCGATGCCCTGATTCATCTGTCCCGGTTCATGGACGAAGAGGCACAAGAGACGTTTCCCGGCGATGAGGGTCTCAATTCACAAACCCCCGTCGAGCCCCCCGGAGGCGACTCTCAGGAATCCGGCGAACCTATGCCGGATTCAGATCTGGAGGACCCCACACAAGAGAGCTAGAATCCTCGCCCCAATCGACCTTCCCGATCCCCCTCCCCTGCCCTGCAACCAAAAGCCACCCCTATGAGCTCCGCCCTTGATGTAACCGATGCCAATTGGCAAGCCGAAGTAATCGACAGCCCAATTCCCGTTCTGGTGGATTTTTGGGCTCCCTGGTGCGGGCCCTGCAAAATGATGGGGCCCTCGGTTGATCAACTCGCCGATGAGCTTGATGGCAAACTAAAAGTCGTCAAGCTCAACACTCAGGACTCGCCTGACGTTGCCGCACGTTACGGCATCATGTCGATCCCGACCTTCTTGGTGCTCAAGAAGGGCGAGGTAGCGCACACAGTCTCCGGAGCCATGCCCTACCCGGCCTTCAAGACCGCTGTCGAGCCTCACATCTAAAGGCCAACCGCCACCGCCGGTGCGCACGCTATTCCTCGGCTCCCCGCCCTTCGCCACTGCGGTCTTGCGGCAACTCTTGGCCTCTCAGCACGAGGTGGTTGGTGTCGTCACACCCAAGTCTCGGACGCAACGCCGAGGCCTCAAACAGGAACACGGCCCAGTTGCAGATCTGGCCCTGAAACACAGACTCCCTCTGCTCCAACCAAAAGGGCTGAAGAGCCCGGAGGCCTTGGATCAACTAAGCGCCCTCAACCCCGAAGTCCTGGTAGTCGCCAGCTATGGTGAAATCCTCAATCAGAAGGTCCTCAACTTGGCGCCCCATGGAGCTTTGAATGTGCACGGTTCCTGCCTTCCCCGCTGGCGAGGGGCGGCTCCGATCCAAGCCGCAATCCTGGCGGGTGACGAAGAAACAGGAGTCTCTATCCAGCGCATGGTGTTGGCCCTCGACGAAGGAGACGTGATGTTGGAAAAACGTATCTCGTTGGGATCCCAAGAAACCGCAGGAGAAGTGTTGGAGCGCCTGGCCGAATTAGGCGGCAAGGCCCTCGTAGAAGCAGTCAACCAACTAGCAGAAGGCCGTGCAGTGTTCACGGTCCAGGACCCATCCAAAGCAACCATGACGCGCAAGATCAAGAAGCATGACGGATTGATCGACTGGTCCCTGGAGCCGGTTGCCCTCACGCGCCATGTTCGCGCCATGAGCCCTTGGCCCGGAGCGATGACCCATCTACCAGATGGACGCTCCCTGACCGTGCTTGCGCTGGAAGAGGCTTCTGCTGACGACGCTCCCCCAGGGACCTTCTTGGGAGGTCCGGAGTTTCTCGTGGCCTGCGGCGCTGGCACGGTCAATCTCCTACAGGTCAAGCCTGCAGGCAAGGGAACCATGACCGGTCGCGCCTTCTTGCGAGGAGCAAAGCTCCTCGCCAAGAACCGCCTTGGACAGGAGCTCGCCCCGTGACCCTGCGCCGCACCGCCTGGGCAATCCTGCGCTCGGGAGCAGACCAGCCCCTGCGTGAAGTCGACCGCGCGGCACACCTGGAGGGCCTGGACGATCGAGACAGAGGCCTACTGAGAGCAATTGTAGGCACCGAGATTCGTCGTAGAGGCACCCTGCGCGCCATCGTCTCGCATTTCACTCACGGAACACCCAAACCAGATCTGGCGGCGCACCTTCGGGTGGGCCTGACCCAGATGCTTTTTTTGGATCGCGTTCCCCCCCATGCCGCCATTAGCGAGACCGTTTCAGCCGCCAGCGACACCTTGGGGCTGTCTAAAGGGCGCCTCGTCAACGGGGTGCTGCGTGAGGTGCAACGCCAAGTCCATCTGGGACTTAGTGGAAATCCACGCTGTGATGTTTCCGACCGCAACTGGCACTTTGAACGGCCCGTTTTCAGAGATCCAACGGAACATCCCGCTCTCTGGGCAGAGGACGTACTCAACATTCCCGGGAACCTCTTCAAGCGCTGGAGTACACGCCACGGTGAAGCGAAGGCCCAGGAGCTTGCTCGTTGGTTCTTGACTGAACCACCCCTCTGCCTTTGGTCCAGTAAAGAAGACACTCCGGACGCTGGTTCGTTGGGGGTTGACAATGCTGCGCAATCGTCGATGTCGCAGTGCTTGCTGGTTCCCTCCAACCAGATCAGCCCTGTGCTGAACTCGAAAGCCTTCCAAGACGGAGAAATCTGGGTGCAAGGAGAAACCGCCCAGCGTGCGGGCGCGCTGATGAATTCATCAGACCAAGAGCGAGTCCTCGACATCTGCGCTGCGCCCGGCACCAAAGCCATGCAAGTAGCTCGGTCCGGCGCAAGCGTATTGGCCTGCGATCAGTCTGCCAGACGCCTGGCTCTCATGATCCCTGAAATGGCGCGTCAGGGGGGCGGGTTCCCAATTCAGTTGCTGGCCTGTAATGGAGGCGCTGGGATTGCCAAAGGCGAACTCTTTGATGGGGTAATGGTCGACGCGCCCTGCTCCAACACTGGGGTCCTGGGTGCCCGGCCTGCAGCCCGCTGGCGCTTTGGCCCGGCCAACCTGCGCGCCCTGACCAGCTTGCAACGAAACCTCCTCGACCTGGCTTCAAAGCGAGTTGCCACCGGCGGCCGCCTACTGTGGTCCGTATGCAGCATCGAGCCCGAAGAAGGCCCGCAGCAGATACGTGGCTTTCTGCAGGACCATCCCGAATTCGAGCTTGATGACTCCTTCCTAGCCTTACCCGGCTCCGAGGGTCCAGTAGATGGAGGCTTCGCGGCACGCTTGATCAAGACCGGAAGCTAGCGCAAATCCAAGTCTTGCCCCCCCAAGACGCGTAACCACAAGTCTCCCCGCGTCCTAGATAGAGCTCCTCGCTAGAATCAAAGACTCACGCCAACGTGGCAACCATGAGAAAACCCACCTCCAATAGCCCCAGCATGGGCAATCCCCTGATCGCCGTCTTGCTAGTGGCAGGGGCCGGTATCGGTGCGGCTGTTCTGATCTCCAACCTCATCGGCTCCTCCGGTGGCCAAACCAAGGAGCAGGCCGAAGCCCTGGAACGAGCAAATCAGTTGCCTGACCCTTTTGCTGACCTGAATCGCGCCGAACCTCCCCCTGTTCCTGGCAACCACGCTGGCCCTTCCAACCCTCGCGCCAGGGACACATCTCCCGAAGATCTATTGGATGCTGATGAATGGGTCCGGGGCACCAACAATGCGCGCGAAGCAAAGGTATTGGACGAAGCCGCACGTGCTGCCAAGAAGAGTGGAGACGAATCCACCTATGTACTCAAGGGGATTGCCGCCCGTGAAAAGTTCTCGGTCGCTCTTGATGAGGTGCGTGACTGGGAACTCAAGATCCGCGACCAATACGGGGATGCAGACAGAAAGGTGCGTCTCGTCATCAAGGAAATCACCGCCTGGTCCAAAGCCTGGCGCCGCTACCGAAAACTGGCCACGGCAGGGGGTTAGGTGCCCCGCTCTCAACCCCTGAACGGACTCCATGCCTTGGTCACCGGGGCCTCATCTGGAATCGGCGCCGCAACTGCCCGTCGCTTGTCGGTGGCCGGCTACACGGTGGCCCTGCTGGCACGCAGGGGCAATAAGCTTGAGGAGGTGCTTGCCACCTTGACCGGTTCTGGTCATCTAGTGCTACGCGCCGATCTGACTGACACAGATGAGATTCATCGGGCAATGGAACAATTGCGGGCAGCCTTTGGCGGGCTGAACCTGTTGGTCAACAATGCGGGTATGGGCTATCGCGCCCGGCTCGAAGAGCTGGATTCCGACACCCTAACACGAGTATTCCAGACCAATGTGCTCGCGCCTCTGCTGATGAGCAAGGCGGCCCTGCCCCTGCTGCGCAAGAGCCACAATCCAGTCATCATCAATGTTTCTTCGGTAGTCGGCCGTCGAGGAGTTCCCGGGCAGGCGGCCTATTCGGCCTCAAAGGCCGCCCTGTGCTCGATAGGAGAGGCCTTGCGAATCGAGCTGGCTTCGGACGGAATTGCGGTTTGTACTCTCTGCCCGGCTCTGACCACAACTGGATTTTTTGATGCCCAGCCCAACCCTGGCGGCCTGGCTGCTCCCGAACTCAAACGCGCAGACCCAGCAGAAGCGGTGGCGGAAGAGGTCCTCGCACTTGCAATCAAGCCTCGGCCCGAAAAGACGTTGCGCTGGAAGTGGAAGCTCCTCGGGGCATTGACACCTTTTGCGCCACGCATTTCTGACCGCTTGCTGGTCAGGCGCCTAGGTGGCGAGTGGCTTGCCCCGCGCCGTTGAACGGCAGGCCGCCTAGAACACAATCCCTATTGGGACTTGCGCTGCCTCTCATCAAACTGCGGCGCCGGGGGCAGGTCGAAGTCCTCGTCACTTAGCAGTTGTGCCCTACTTGGGCCTGATGGAGCTTGGCCGACTTCAGGCAACAAGTCCGGCGGCGCTTCAAGAGATAGCTCTTCACCTGTGGGATCCAGCGCAGCATTGACTGCCGCATCGCCCTGATCAAACAAACTGCCCCAATCGCCGGAGACCTCTTCCTTGACCGCAAGGTGTTGGGCCAACCAGGCCTGATTGCCTTGCACCGTGCCCACTACCGGTTGAATCAAGAAATCTGAAACTGCGGCGATCGAGCCCAGGGTGTCGGCCTGCACCAGACCCGGCATGATCATGGTGACCATGGCCCCAAAGCGCGCCAGAGGAACAAGGTCGTGCTCAAGCAAGACCTTTGGATCGAAGAGCTCCAGCAAAGCGACATCCGGCTTGACCACGTCAACAGGCACAAATGCCAGATTGAAGGCCTCACAAACGCTCTTGGCCAGATCCCAGTCAGAAAGAAACCCCCCTTCTACCAGAGCCTGGGGCAAGGGTTGTGCGCCGGCACTGGACGCTTCCAAGAGGCCCCGCAATACATCAGCCTCCAGCTTGCCACGGTCTGCAAGGTGGTCGGCCAAACGGCCAAAATCGAGACGCGGGGGATTGTGAGCCATAAGTAGGGGTCCTACTCATTATCGAGCGCTCCAAGCCTCTGGCTGGAGCCTCAGAGCCCCATATGGGGACTTTTCTTCCCTACTACCCAGTTCCCCGGGCCTCACGGCCCCCCGAGGGCAGCTCCCGACCACCCACGCAGGCCTGGGCGAGCTCTGTGGCACTCGGCGCTCCCTCAGAAACTAGATGTCGAGGTTCGTGATCTCGAGCGCGTGCTCTTCGATGTACTTTCGCCGGGGATCAACTTCATCGCTCATCAAGATGGTAAAGATCTGATCAGCCGCCAAAGACTCATCCACGGAGACTTTCAGCAGGGTGCGCGTCTCGGGATCCATGGTTGACTCCCACAACTGGTCTGCATTCATCTCACCAAGCCCCTTGTAGCGCTGAATGTCCACGCCACTCTCTGCTCCCTTGCGGGTAATGGAAGCCAGCTCTGTCACCGTGGTGCACTCTTTGGACTCCTTGCCCCCGGTCACGACCCAGGGACCACCCCCCTGAACTGCAATGCCCTGAGTCGCGAGCCGTTCGAGACACTCCGCCACGTCGTTGGCCCTCATGAGCTTGGCGCCCTGCACATGCGAATCCGCCATCATGACGCCGCTTTCAGGTCCTCCATAAACGACCAGCTCCTCGCTGATCATGCCCCTGCGGAGTTCAAGAAAGTCCTCATACTCTTCAAGGGACTCGAAGAAGTGGTCTATGCGGTCAGCGCGCGCCCACCAATCAGGCAGCTTTTTTCCATCCCAGCGGTCAACCAGATCGGCATACCTAACGGGCGCCCAGATAGGAATAATCGCCCCCTTGAGGGCATCGAGGTCGGTCAGGGTCTGGGCCAGTTCACGTAACGCCGCCCCTTCAAAAGTCTTGCCCGAAGTTGTGTCATGAACCGTCATTTGCGCGGTTCCGATCTCAACCAGATAATCCCGTAGG
The DNA here is from genome assembly GCA_012960475.1 of Planctomycetota bacterium. Classification (GTDB taxonomy): domain Bacteria; phylum Planctomycetota; class UBA1135; order UBA1135. The sequence continues at coordinate 245,316 of DUBE01000043.1, read as the reverse complement.
GCGTTCTCGTGGATCAAGTACTTGTATTTCTTGCCCTTGGAAACTTTGTAGAGCGGTGGCTGGGCGATATACAAACGCCCCTCATCAATCAACGGGCGCATATACCGATAGAAGAAGGTTAGCAGCAAGGTGCGGATGTGGGACCCGTCCACATCAGCGTCAGTCATGATGATGGTCTTGCCATAACGGACCTTCTCCGGATTCATCTCGGTAGAGATGCCGCAGCCCAGGGCCTGCACAATCAACAGAATCTCCTGGTGAGCAAAGATCTTGTCCAAAGGAGCTTTCTCCACATTGAGGATCTTGCCCTTGATGGGCAGGATGGCCTGAATCCGCCGATCACGCCCCATCTTGGCGGGGCCACCGGCGGAATCACCTTCGACAATGAACAGTTCGGTCTCATCGCGGACCTTTGATTGACAGTCCGCGAGCTTGCCCGGCAGACTGCCGCTGGCCAGGGCGCTCTTGCGGCGGACCAGGTCGCGCGCCTTGCGCGCAGCATCGCGAGCCGCCCGCGCCTGAACCGCCTTTTGAATGATCGCCTTTGCGATCTTGTGATTCTCCTCCAAGAAGATTCCTATCTGCCGCCCCACCACGGCCTCGACGATGCCTTGAGCTTCACGATTGCCAAGTTTGTCTTTGGTCTGCCCTTCAAATTGCGGGTTGGGAACCTTGAGAGACAGGACAGCGGTCAGGCCCTCTCTAAAGTCATCTCCTGAAGGCCCCTTGTCATTGTCCTTGAGCAGGCCTCCCTTGCGAGCATAGTTCCCCAGCGCCCGCGCCAGGGAAGAACGTAGCCCCGTCAGGTGGGTGCCGCCGCCGCGAGTGTGAATATTGTTGACGAATGGAAAAACGTTTTCCTGATACCCGTCGGTCCACTGCATGGCGAGTTCCACTTCATAGACATCCCCCGGGTTGTCTTTGGATTCCTCGGTGCCGTGTAAAGTCAAGACCTCTGGGTGCAGCGGAGTGCGCCCCTTGTTAGCGTCAAGAACAAAGGCTTTTAGGCCAGCGGGATACTCGAAGACCTCATGAGTGGCTGTGCGTTCGTCGTTCAACTCAAGCCGCAGCCCACGGCTACCCATTAGATAGGCCGTTTCGCGCATGCGTTGCTGAACAATGGAGTGCTGATGCTCGAGACTGCTGAAGATTTGGGGGTCCGGATTCCAACGCACGGTCGTCCCCGTTCGGTCGGTCTCACCGATGACCTCAAGCTGGTCTTTCACCGCCCCTCGCTCAAAACTCATGCGGTGAATCTTGCCGTGCTTGTGGACCGTTACCTCAAGAGCCTCCGCAAGGGCATTGACACAGGAAATCCCCACGCCGTGCAGGCCGCCCGAGACCTTGTAGGCCCCATCCCCAAACTTGCCCCCTGCATGAAGTTTGGTCAATACCACTTCAACGGCGGGCACCCCCTCGTCCGGATGAATGTCTACAGGAATTCCGCGGCCATCGTCTTCAACAGAAACTGAACCGTTGTCATGTAGGGTTACGATGCAATGGGTCGCGAAACCAGCCAAGGCTTCGTCCACCGCATTGTCAACCACTTCCCAGATCAGATGATGAACGCCGCGCACATCGGTATCTCCGATGTACATGGCCGGTCGCTTGCGGACAGCCTCAAGGCCTTCGAGAACTGAGATTTGCCCTGCATCATAATTGGCAGGAGGTTGGCTCTCGGTCATAGTCATTTTTTCATCTTGATGGTTACCCGGTGGATCCTATCCGTCCCGAGGAATTGATTGGCCTTCCGTCGATAACGATCGGCGGTGAATGTTTCGAGTTCCTGCTTGTGTGCGGCGGACTCCACCTCAACGATCAGCTCTCCGCCACGATAAGCAACCGAGCGGGCGCGGCTCGCGTTTTTCACGCCAAGCGCCTGGCTCCAGGCTTGATGCACATCCCCGTGGCGGAGCCTTTCTCCGAGTCCAGAACCCTTGAGATAGCGCTTCAGCGCCTCCTTGAATTGCAAGGGCTCTCCATGCCGGATCGTTGGTTTGCGCGTAAGGCTCAAGAGGGGCTACTGTCTGGGCGTCGAAATCGAGGCGGGTCTTGCGGATCTATGGGGCGCTGATCTTGCGCAACCCCATTAGGCGTCAATCGTAATTGGCATCACGATATAGATGTAGTTCTCGCCCAGGATGAATTTCCCCGGACTGGAGCGCTGCTGAAACTCCAAGCGCACGGTTTCGGTCTGGCATTGCTTGAGCCCTTCCAATACATAGTCCGGATTGAAGGCAATTTCTGACCCTTCGCCTGAATACTCAACTTCAAGTTGCGCATCTGCAGAACCACGCCCAACGCAATGGCCCTTGAGCTCAAGTTTGCCCTTGCTGATTGTCAACCGAACTGCCCGCGCTTCATCTCCAGTTACGTTAGCCACCAGGCGCAGCTTCTGGGACAGAAGGTCCCGGTCAGCCTCCATCAGGTGTTCTCCCTCCTTAGGGAGAACTGCACTGTAATGGGGAAAATCTCCATCGATTAGGCGTGCAAAAATCTGAGCATTCTGAGTCCTAATACCCGCCTGGTTCTCGTCAAAAGAAATCTTGACCTGGTCCAGAGGATCCTCAATCACCCGAGAAAAAAGTTGCAGCCCCTTGGTGGGCACTATGGCCGAAGACTTTCGTCCGTCAGCGTCAAGAGGCTGACTCGCCAATGCCAGGCGCCGTCCATCGGTCGCGATCATCTTGACCTCATCGTCAGCAATTTCAACCATGACTCCGTGCATGGCATACCGCCCTCCGTCACGAGCTGCTGCAAAAGCTGTTTGCTGAACCAACCTTGAGAAGTTGCCTCCTTGCAAGCTAAAGGAGTCTTTCTCATTGAAGTGAGAAATCACGGGATATTCGTCAGCGTCCAAGGTGACCAACTCACATTGGTCAGTTCCTCCACGGATGATGCATTTGTCCTGTTCACAGGAAATTGTCACCGTCTCACTAAAAAGATCTCGAACAAAATCCAAGGCAACCTTGCATGGCAGAACCACAACACCCGGCTCATCAACTTGAGCCTCTTTGACCGAGATTCGGGCAGAAACCTCCAGGTCTGTACCCACCAACTCAAGCCCTTCTTCGGTTGCAATCAACTTAAGAGTTTCAAGGATAGGCTTGGCTCCCCGAGCAGGCACTACGGCACTGATTACAGACAAGGCCTCACGGAGCTCTTCACGTTGACAGGTGATCTTCATTGGGACTGGAGAGTGCTTGGGGTCTGAGGGAGGGGAGGCAGTTGTTCACAGTCCTCTCTTAGAGAGAATTAGTCGTAGTAATAAGGGGGGTCTGAAACCGTGGATAACTCGGCCCGTGGAAGGGCCTAATTCTAGCGTTTTCAATGACTTATGTGCAGCTTCGGGCGTGTGGAAGAAGGGCCTTTTTATGGGGACAGCCTGTGGATCTGGGCGCGTTTGTCCACGGTCTTCCAGAGCGCGCTTTGGAGGGGGTGCAGGTAGCGATTTCATGCCCATTTCGTCCACGGGTATTCCACATGCAGGTGGGCAGGATATCCCCTGGAGGTCCACCAGAAAATCAGGCCCCGCGAGGCCTGAAGGGCTGCCGGTCAGGAGGGCTGGAGATCCTCCGCAGGGCCGCAGGGTTCGCAGGGCGCGGGGCGTTGGCCGTGGTTGGCCGACTTTCTCGTGGCGGTTAGCGGCGCTTCTCAAGGTGTTCCTCTAACGAACCGCCGCCGAGGTCGGTAAGCAGGACAGTGAGCTCCTTGCGCACCCCCTCCTCAGCCCTTGCGCGCATCATGACTTTGTCCACTGCATGCAAGACGGTGGAATGGTCTCGGCCTCCAAAGTAAGCGCCGATTTCTTCAAGGGACCAGGGCAGGAGCTTGCGGAAGAGGAACATTGCTATCTGTCTTGGCCAGACGATTGATTTAGTGCGCCGTTTGCCCTGTAGGTCGACGAGCTTGATGTCATAACGCTTGGTGACAGCTTTCACAACACCATCAACTGAGGGTGTGCCAGGGGTAGTTTGAAGGAGATCCCCCAGAGCTTCTCTGGCCAGGTCGGTGGTCACGTCACGCTTGGCCATTTCGGAGTAGGCGATCAGGCGCGAAACGGCCCCTTCAAGCTCGCGTACATTATCAACGATGTACTCGGCGATCAGCTGGTTCACGTCGGTGGGGAAGGGCTTGCCACGGTCGCGGCTCTTGCGCGAGACAATTGCCATTCGTGTTTCGGTACAGGGGGCTTCGATTTCGGCCACGATGCCCCATCCAAAGCGCGACACAAGCCGGGCATGCAGGGTGGGGATCTCCTTTGGGGGCGCATCTGAGGAGAGGACGATCTGCTTTTGTTCGTTGTAGAGCTGGTTGAAGGTGTGGAAGAACTCGTCCTGGGTGCGCTCCTTGTTGGCCAGTAGGTGGATGTCGTCCACTACAAGCACGTCTACATGGCGGTAGCGGTCGCGGAAAGTGTCAGTGGCGCCCCGTTCAAGGGCGCTCACGAAGTGGTTCACGAAAGTCTCGCAAGAGACATAGAGTATGCGGCTCTCCGGGGTGTTCTTGAGGATTCGGTGGCAGAGGCCTTGCAGCAGGTGGGTCTTGCCAACTCCCACCGAGCCGTGGAGGAAGAGTGGGTTGTAGGTAGATCCGGGCTGGTCCGCCGCGCCCGTCGCCAGGGCAGCGGCGAATCGGTTGCAGGGGCCGATAACGAAATCCTCAAAGGTATAGGTGGGATTGAGGACAAAATCCGAATTGGAGAGCAGGGCGCCATTCAGGCGACCCGGCCCGCTTGGGCGGGAGGTACCGGGAGAGGCACTGGCTGTGGCTGATTTGTCATCGTCGGAGCCTGTGCCTGGATCATGGAACTGTCGGCCGTTCTCCTCGTAGGTCTTGGCGCAGGCCTCTTGGTCAACTATCAGGGCCGTGCTGGTGGTCTGGGTTGTGCCGGCAGTAACCGAGCTTTGCAGCTCGTCCATGTAGTTTTCCTCTACCCAGGTATGGGTGAAGTTGTTTGGGCAGGCCAAGGTGAAGACTTCCTTGTCCAGGCTGACCGGTACGCACAGGTTGAACCAGGTGGCATAGGTCTGGGGGCCGAGTTTCTTATGGAGGTGTTCCGCTACAGTTGCCCAGACATTGACCAGGTCATCGGCGGAGGGGTCGGCTATGGAGATTGAGTCGGGCATCCTGAGCAATCCAAGGGTGGGGAGGGTCCGTGAACGGGATTGGCAACGGTGAAGACATCGCCGCTCTCAAGGAGCGGGACGTTGCGCCGATGAGAATCAGCGTCAAGGGTTGGCAGGATTGGCCGAGTTGGGTGCTGCACGTCGATTGCTTGGGGGAGACATCGACTCGTGCGGATGAAATGGCTCTGCTGCTCCCATGGTGGCAAGACCGCCGGGTTTCGTCAACGGGAAGTCCACAAAGAAGAGTGGTCGCCGCGAGCCCGTGGGCGCTCGACAGTTTTCCTCAAAATATCCACAGCGCCGTGGATATCTTTCTCCGTGGTCGTGGGGCCAAGGGAAATTCGCAAGCCAGCTCGCGCCTGTTCGTCTTCCAGGCCCATAGAGAGCAGTACATGGGACGGTTCAAGGGATCCGCTGGCGCAGGCGCTGCCCGCCGACACCGCCAAACCCTGCAAATCAAGCTGCGCTACCAGGATGCGTCCATCGATTCCAGGCAGAGACACGTTGAGCGTGTTGGGTAAGCGTCCGGGGTCGTCCACAGGCAGGCCATTGAGGCGGGCTGTGGGGATCGCTGCGTTGAGTTTTTGCCATAGCAGGGCTGTCAGGGCCCCTAGGCGCGGTGCAACATCGCATTGCTCCTGGGCAGCAAGCTCGATTGCCACCCCTGCCCCGTGAATGGCCGCGACGTTTTCGGTTCCTGGACGCAGCCCACCTTCTTGGCCGCCTCCGTGGGCTACAGGTTGTAGGGAAACCCCCCTTTTCTTCCAGAGTAACCCTACTCCTTGGGGGCCGCCCACCTTATGTGCGCTGAAGACGGCAAGATCGGCGCACTCCCGCAGCCAGCTCAGGGGCTCGCGCCCCAGGGACTGCACCCCGTCAACGCAGAGCAATCCGGACTTGCGTGCGGCGCTCATGGTGGCGCGCAGGGCCATAAGATCTTGCAGGGTGCCTGTTTCTCCGTTCGCCGAAGCGATGGCCACCAACCGAGCTTCGGTCAGAGCCGTTTGTTGCTGCTCCAGATCAAGGCGTCCAGCACCGTCTACTCCCAGCAGGGTTAGTTGCGCGCCTTCTTCGGCTGCCTGCTCGCAGGCTCCCAGCACCGCTGCGTGTTCGGTCTTGCAGCTGACGAGGCTGCTGTTGGCGGGCGCGGCGCGCAACGTTCCCATGATCGCGAGGTTGAGGGCTTCGGTCCCGCCACTTGTGAACGTAATTTCTTCTTCGTGGATTCCGAGCGCCGCCGCAATGCGCTCGCGGGCCTCGTCAATCAATCCTCGCGCGGTACGGCCACTTTCATGGACGCTGGAAGCGTTGCCGAGGCCAAGATCGAGGGCTTCATCAAGTGCTCTGCGAGCAGCTGGCCTCAAGGGCGCCGTAGCGTTGTGATCTAGGTAGATTCTGTTCACGGCTGTTTCACCAGGACTCGCCGATAGACCGCTTCATATCGAGGAATCACAGCTTCTCGGGCGAAGACACTGACTGCGCGCTCGCGAGCCGCCAAGCCCATTTTGTGCGCGCGTGCTGGATCCTCAATCATCGTGCGCATGGCCTGCGCATAGGCCTCGAGGTCGTTGGCTGCGCAGAGGATTCCAGAAACCCCATGCTCCACTACCTCAGCAACGCCGCCCACATTCGTGCTGAGTACCGGCGTCCCACAGGACATGGCTTCTAAGGCTGAAAGGCCGAAGCTCTCTTCGTGGCTGCTCAAGCAGAAACAGGTCATCGGTGTCAGCAGCGAGGGCAGGATATCCCGCTCCCCGAGGAAGGTGACCCGGTCCGCTACACCGCCTTCAAGGGCTACTCTGCGCGCTTCCGGCTGGTCAGGCCCATCTCCCACCAACATGAGGCGCGCACCGGTATTGTGGGCGGCCAGCACAAAGGCGCGCACCAGCCAAGGTACGCGCTTGACTGGGCGAAAATTTGAGACATGCACAAGTGTCGGTGGCGTTGGGAGAGGCTCGTGGCTGGGACAGAAAGTCTCTGTGTCCACAAAGTTGGGCACCACTTCGATTGAGCACGGCAGGGAGGCCGAGCAAAAGGCGGTCTTGGTTCGTCTTGCAAGATCTTCACTGACCGCTGTTACCGCATCGCTTGCACGTAGTACGTGCTCGGTGAGTGGCGCGTAGGCTGGGTCGTTCCCGACCAGGGTGATGTCGGTTCCGTGCAGAGTTGTGACAACCTTGGGAGGGGGGTGTTCGCTGTAGTTTCGTGAGGCTTCGCGGGTGAGGAAGGCGTTCACTGCGTGCGGCAGGGCGTAGTGGGCGTGCAATAGATCAAAGCCCCGTTGGCGGTGGATCTCTAGCGCCTTTGATGTTACTGCCAGGTCGTGTGGCGTGGAGGTAAACAGGGGATAGGGAATGCCGCGGGCTACGTGCATTTCCACTGGGGCGCTGGAGCGGGCCAGGCGTGGTGGAACCTCATGGCTGAAGAGGTGCACCTCATGTCCATTGCGTGCCAGGGAGAGAGCCAATTCACTTGCTATGACCCCGGAACCCCCGTAAGTCGGGTGGCACATGATCCCTACACAGAGCTGTTCGTTCATTCGGAGCTCGTACTCGGCCAGACCGGACGGGAGCGCTCCTCACCGATGTAGTCGCCCCAGGTAAGGGGCTGCATCCTGCCCGAGGGCGGCGGCTCAGGCGTTGCTTCGGGTTCTGCGGGGGGGACTTCCTCAGGATGCAGAACCACCCACTCGTTGAGGGCTGGCTCGGGGGCACTATTGAGGCCGGTTGGGGGAGCGGGCTCCGCTAGGGCCCCTTCGGCCTCATGGGAGATACTCGTCGCGAGGGTGTTCGTGGGGACAGGAACCAGTGGCGGGTCTGCAATGACCGCAGCAGGACTTGCTGTCTCAAACGTGGCTGCCATCGGATTCAGCGCGGTGGGCGTTTGTGCAGCAGGGTCCGTGTCCTCCTTCTGAGGGGCGGCAGATGTGGAGGGGCCCGCCGGTTCGGGAGCGGGAACTACGTCGTCGGGCAGGAGCGGGGTCTCGTCTTCGGCGCGGAAGGAGTCTGCTCGTCTACGCAGATCAGCGTCCGCTTGCGCCAGGTTGCGGAGTTTGTCAGCCAGTGGATCTGTCCCGTCCGGGGGGTGTTCCATGCCTGCCAACATTTCCTCTGCCAGGGCGGCATAGTCTCGAGCGCCTCGGGATCCAGGGGCGTATTCAAAGATCGTCTGGGCGTGGGAGGGGGACTCCGCCAGGCGCACATTTGTGCCAATGGTGGTCTGGAAGGTTTCGGCCGGGAAGAAGCGGCGTAATTCTCCCAGGACCTCTCGCGCCAGACGGAGGCGTGCGTCATAGATTGAGGCCAATACTCCAGTCAGTTTGAGGTCTGGGTTTAGTCGTGCCTGGACCAGCTCGATAATTCCCAGCAACCTTGAAAGGCCCTGCAAGGCAAAGAACTCGGTTTGGGCAACTACCATGACCTCGTTGGCCGCACACAGGGCATTGACCGAGAGCAGACCCAAGCTGGGAGGGCAGTCGATCAAGATGAAGTCGATCCGATTGCCTTCTTGGGTTTGCTCCTTTGTCCAGGTGTCGAGCGAGTCTCTCAGAATCGTTTCGCGCCCGATTGTGGCGGCCATCTCGAGTTCCGCTCCTGAGAGGTCAATCTGGCTGGGGAGGAGCTCCAGACCAGGGGTGTTGGTGGGGCGTAGCGCGGCGCTGATGGGCATGCCCGAGCACAACACTGAGTAGGCCGAGGGCTCTGTGGGCTGAAGTTCGACCCCGAGGTACAGGGAGAGGTTTGCCTGGGGGTCAAGGTCAATCGCCAAAACGCGTTGCCCAGCGCGCGCAAGCGCGGCGCCGAGGTTGGCAACTGTGGTGGTTTTTCCAACCCCTCCCTTCTGGTTGATGATGGCGATTCGACGCATGAAAGGCCCAGTCTACCCGGGGGGGGGAGGAGCCCGCCACGCTGGGTCTGCGATAGGAGGTCCTTCAACCTCTCGACTTCCCATGAGGTCACCTGGGGGGTAGCTGCGAGAGGCGCCTGGCCGCTTCTTCAAGGGCAACAGGATCCTCGTAGGGCGGGGCCTGGGCAAGAGGCTCATCACGCCAACTGGTAGGTGGGCAGGCAATCGGGAGAGAGTTAGGGGTTGGCGGGCGGTTGGGGAGTTTCGGATGGATCAGCCGCCCCCTTTCGGGGAGTAGCTTGCACGCATGAGGATCACTCAGAAAGAAGCGCTCGAAGCATTAGATATACAAGCGGAGGTGCCTGCCAGCGCGCTGCATGACCTCCTCTCTCATTGGCTTCTCGAACTCACCGAGAACCGACTAGCTGGCGCGGTGGTTCTGATTGTCGGCGCGGTCATCGTCGGCAAAGCCGTCAGCGGGATCCTTCGAGCGACCCTCAGTGTTTGGGTCAAACGCAGCGAGACGCCGCTTGACGACCTTACCCTCCAACATCTCTCTGGGCCCCTCGTGCAGACGACGGTCCTTTATGGGTTCTGGGCTGCGGCGGTCCATCTCCAACTCGACGACACGGGCGCGCGCATGTTCGTCCTGCGAGTCATCCAGACCATGTTGGTTTTGATCTGGAGCTTCGCCACCCTAACCCTCATTGACGGATTTCTGCGCCACGCGAGCAAGAAGCGGGACAGGTACAAGATCGTTGAGAACAGGACCTTCCCACTCTTCTCCAACCTGTCCAAATTGCTCCTGGTGGGCGTCGCCATCTATGGGGTGATCCTTGTCTGGGATGTGAACACTCAGGCCTGGCTTGCGAGCGCCGGGATCGCCGGCTTGGCGATCAGCTTTGCCGCCAAGGACACGCTCTCAAATCTCTTCGCTGGCGTATTCATCATCGCGGACGCGCCGTACCGAATCGGCGACTACATCGTCCTGCAGGGGGCGGGGACCCGCGGAGAGGTGACGAGCATCGGCTTACGCTCGACGCGTGTAGTCACCCGCGACGACATCGAAATTACGATTCCGAACGCAGTCATCGGCGGCGCTCAGATCGTGAACCAGACCGCAGGGCCGAGCCCAAAGATGCGCGTGCGGATCCCTGTCGGTGTCGCTTATGACACAGACACAGATCGCCTTCGCGCGATCTTGATGGAGATCGCCTCAGAGGAACCCCTCGCCTGCAAAACCCCCGAACCCCGCGTGCGCTTCAGGCTCTTTGGGGCGTCCAGCCTCGATTTTGAGCTCCTCGTGTGGGTCGATGACCCTGAGGATCGCGGCAGGGTGGTGGACACCATCCTTGATGCGGTCCTCACGCGCCTGCGCGCAGAGGAGATCGAGATCCCGTACCCGAAGCGCGATCTGTACCTGAAGGAGCAGCCGAGCGCCTGAGCAGACCGTGATCCTTGAGCAGCATCACCTCACTTGCCTCTCGCAAGCGAGTTCACGCGTGGCTGGGGTTAGCCTCCCAGGACTCTCTTCAAACCCGCCTCGATCTCGGCCCGGCCGAACATGTGCCCGGGTAGCTTCAACTGGGCTGTGCCCTCTCCGTCGAAGACGACCAGCCCATGCTTGGTATCCGTGAATCCGAAGGCCTCGATCTCAGCTGTAGCTGCTGCCGTCTCTTCGGGGGAGACGATCGTGAACCTGGCTCGACCCTCATACTCTTGCTCCAGCTCGCTCACGGCGGCGGAGACTTTGATGCAGAAGGGTCACGTGTCCGCGATCAGGTAGTAGCGCACCTCGGGAAGGCTGGCTGTTTCCGCACTCGCTGCCGCCGCGCTCTGCTGGGGCTCGACCTCGTCCGGCTGGACAGCCTCGCCCGAGACCGGGGCCTGGTCGGAAGATTCGATCTGTCCTTCGGGTGGCCCGCTGCAGGCAGCAAGCACCAGGCTCCAAGGAATGAGGATGCTTCGGATAGATCTGGGATTCATGGGTCTCACCCTACAAGACAAAGGCGGCCCCCGCGGATCGAGGCCCCTGTCACCCTCGGAAGCTGAACGCCTGTTGGGCATCCAGGTGCTCTATCACTCCTCCGGGGAAGGAACGTTTGGGTGACCAGGTGGGGTCTGTGGTGACCGGACAGGGCCGTTTCTGGGAAGGCGATGACCCGAGCACCCTGGGACTCGGTCCCAGCTACCTGCCCGTGGCCTCCGAAGGGCTGTGCCTGAGTAACCTCTTCAAGGACGACATGGTCCTGCAACGGGACAAGCCTATCCATGTCTGGGACTGGCGTGGGCCTAGTGCGGGGGGGCGGCCGCCAACATCGTCAACAGGTGGGCGTCGGCACTGAGAGGACCCGGGCAAAGAAGGGGCTCCCCATAACGCACCCCAATGGCCTCGCCGTAGGTGCGGGCCTTGTGGGTCACGCGCTCTAAGATGTCGCTGCCTTTGAGGAAATGCCCCCCATCATCCGCAGCGCTTGAGGGAGCTAACTGGCTCGCATAGGCCCGAATGACATCAAGCTTGCGTTCAAAGACCGCGCTGATGTCCACCACCAGGCTGGGCTTGAATGCGGTATGGGAATGGAAGCAATAGCGTTCGGCGGGCCGCTGGGCGGATCCCCACCCGTTCTTGTCCGCTAGCTTCTGGAGACCGGATAAATACCAGCCATCGCGGGCCAGCTGCCCGGCTCCCCGATGGTCTGGGTGGGGGTCATCTGGATAGTGACCTATCAGTATATTAGGCTTATATTCGCAAATGGCGTGTGCGACGGTTTCACGCTCGGAAACTCCGGCCCGTAAACGCCCATCAGGCAATTCTAGGTTGCGGCGCAGGGTCAAGCCCATCAGCCGGCCAGCCGAAGCGGCTTCTTGGGCTCGGTCCTCTTGGGTTCCTCGGGTGCCCATCTCACCCCCGGTGAGGTCGAGAATTCCTACCTTGAACCCCCGGTCTGTGAGGCGCAGGATCGTTCCCCCCAAGGCAATCTCGGCATCATCCGGATGGGCTGCGATGATCAGCAGGTCCAGACTGTCAGTGTTCATTGCGCGGGCTCGGTGTGAGGGTCGTTGGCGGGTTCTTGTTCGGGAGCATCGGGCAATTGAACCAGTAGGTGCTCGGTGCTCAAGGCGGGCATTTCTGCATAGAGTGAATTCACCCAGTCAGGGCCTAATGGTGCCATAAATTGCAGAGCCGTGAGAACGCGCTCCTGGGGCTCTCCGCGCGGCATCAGAGCGTGATTCAAACGCCGTACATGACGCTCGCCCTTGCCGCTTTGGTTTTGGTGTACACGTCGCGCCTTGCGGGTCAGACGGGCGAGTTCCTTAGCGATCAGACTGGCCGTTCGTTTGAGGCTTGAGGCCAGGGCTGGTTCCAGCTGGCTGATGGCCGGGTTTAGGGCCATCAGGTCTGCCTTCTGAGATTCCTCAAGAGACTCCAGTTGTCCAAGGATCGGTGGCTCGTCTGCTTTGGATGTTGCAGGACGCCAGTTGCCGCGGGAGCGCATGATCTTCTCAGGGGTCGTTCTGTGCAAGTCAAGCGCATGGCGGGTTTCACCGTCCACCAAGGTCAGACTTATCCGGGGGGCGAAGGGGGTGATTGGCAGGCCCAGGGACTCTCGGATCTGGACCAGTTGGCGGTGATAGGCGTATTCCGCATAGCCTCCAATCGTGGCCGCCACCGGCAGGGCGATGTCTTGGACCAGCGGCCGCAACAGGGCTCCAGCGGACCACTCGTCCGGGTCCTGCAAGATCAGGGCGGCAAGTTCTGCGGGGGTCAGGGAGCCCTCGCGGCCGTCCTCCTTGAAGCCCTCGCCTCCAGGGCGCAGGGCCCGTCGGCCCCCATCGGTGACGCGAAAGGCCAGCGCAGCATGGGCTGGGTCAATGGCCGGATCGGTGGCCATCTCGAGAGCTTGCTGGGGATCACTGCTGATTACTTTTGAGAGGGCACGGGAGAGAGTGGGGCGAATCCAGTCTGGCTCGATGATCACCAGGCCGTGGTCCCCCAGGAGGGTATTCAGGCCCCTGGTCAGGGCTCGGGCGAGGGTTTCTCCCTCCCGGGGGAGCAGGACCTCAAGGGCCCATTCCACGTGAACGCTGTCCCCAAATGCCTGGCGCAGTCCGGCCCCCATGGCTTGCAGTTGATGCGGCTCTTCGCTCAAGGGAACTCGCCCGATGGGCAGACGGCTGGAGCCCGCGCCCGCCAGGCCCACCTTTTGCAGATCCTGGTTGTGGTTGAGCAGCCAGGCGTGGTGGACTTCGGCCCAATCGTGATCGTCCGCGTGATTCCAAAAGAGCGGCACTACTGGCTGGCCCCATAGATTTGAAAGCTCATGGCTCAAGCGGCAGGCCTGCATTGCCTTGTAAAGCGTGTAGAGCGGCCCCCCCACCAAGCCCGGTTGCTGGCCGGTGATCACGCAGCTTGTGGATGGTTGTTCGAGCAACAGAACCGAAGTTCTCGCTCGGCCCGCCAGGTCCAGATCCGCCAGGCCTCGGGTCAGATCCCGGGACAGGGTTTCACGCTCAAGGGCTGTTAGGTGCTCGGCGGGCCGGGGGATCTGGTCGAGACGCTGCACCAGGGGCAGGCCGCTGCCATCACTGCCACTGAGCCCGGCCCGGGCCACTGCGCTGAGTCCGAGAATGTCAGCGGGCAGGGAGCTGAGAGACACCTGCACCTCTAGGTCGCTCCCGCTGCCGCCAGGGCTGCCCGCATCTGATCGAGAGCCTTGCTAGTGGCGTCACGCCAAGGGGTCTGGTCATCCCGCTGGGGATACAGGATGCCGCGGGATGAATTGACCAGTACGCCGCGACCGCCTGGCAGGAAGCCTGGGGCCACATCTTCTGCCCCTGCACCCTGGGCGCCGTAGCCGGGCAAGAGCAGGGGCGTGTGCGGCATGCGTTTTCTCAGGGACTTGAGTTCTGCGGGGTGGGTTGCCCCCACCACGGCCCCCACCGAGGATAGCCCACAGTCCCCCATCAGCTCCTCGCCCCAGGCCACAACTGCATCGGCAATGCGTTCGCTCAAGGTTGGGTCACCCTTGGTTTGGAACTGATCTCCGCCAGGGTTCGAGGTGCGCACCAGGATATAGATGCCCGCGTCGGCTTCGCGGCAGGCTTCCAGGAAGGGAGTAATCGAATCGTGTCCCAAGAGGGGATTGACTGTGACTGCATCGCAAAGGGTACGCCGGTCGCATTGGGCGCTTCCCGTCAGGTAGGCCGTTGCATAGGCGCCGGCGGTGGAGCCGATGTCCCCGCGCTTTACATCTCCGATGACAAGGAGGTCCGCGTCATGGGCGTGGGCTATTACTCTCTCCCACTGGGCCACCCCCTCTGCACCCAAGATTTCGAAGAAGGCGGCTTGGGGTTTGACTGCGGCCACCCTATCGGCGATCAGATCGATTACCGCGCACAGAAAGTCCCCCATGGCGGCTGCCTGCTCGGAGCGTGAGGCGTTGGGGTCCCGGGCCGCTGGGAACTCAGGGGGGATGCGCTCGAGAAAAGGGTCGAGGCCCACCAGGGCCGGGCTGCCCTTGAGGGTGATGGCGTTGTCGAGACGGTCGGCAAAGGTCATGGCAGGTCTTCCCCCGGTTGGAGAAGTGGACGGTCATTCTAGCGGTCCTTCAGGGGTTGGCTTGGGGTCTTGATTCCCACCAAGCTGCCGCAGGAACTGGACCGCAATAGCATCGGCCACAGGGCGCCCCTTGGGAGTCAGGCGGAAGCGCTCATGAGCCTCCTGACCACTGGTCTCCAGTAAACCCAGGTCCACCAGTTCCCGGGCCACGGGCAGGGCCGGGTCTTGGGCCGGGTCGCCTTGCCAGTGGGCTGCGGTCCTGACCGCCGCCGGGTCCAGGCCTTCCGCCAGCCGCAAGCCAAGCCACCAGCCTTCTGCGAGACGGGTCGACTCGTCGGGTTCATCGCGCCATTGTGTGGCGTGCCCGCAGGTATCGATCCACTTGAGGTAGGAGGCAATGCCTCGGGGGTTTCCTGCCCGAACGGGGCCTACCTTGCTGACTGCGCCGGGACCCAGGCCCAGATAGGTACCGTTTTGCCAGTAATTGATGTTGTGCTTACATTCGTGCCCAGATAACGAGTAGTTAGACACCTCATACGGGGCAAGCCCAGCGGCCCCACAGAGCTCGCGGGCGACCTCGAAGAGGGCGAGTTCCAGGTCTTCCGGTGCTTTGGACAGACGCCCCTGGTCCAGCCAACGCTTGAAGCGCGTGTCCTCTTCATATGTTAGGTTGTAAGCCGATAAATGCTGGGTAGTTAGCTCCAGTACCGCCCCAAGATCATCCTCCCAGCGTTTCAGGGTCTGTCCTGGCCAGGCATAGATCATATCTGCGCTCAGTTGGGCGACTCCCGCGTCTCTGGCGGCCTCCAGCGCACGCAATCCGTCCTGTCCCTTGTGGACCCTCCCAAAGAGTTCCAGCACCTCGTCGTCCAGGGCCTGGACGCCCACCGAGAGACGTGGAATGCCCAGGTCCAGCAGGGCCTTGGCCTTGTCCGAATCGAGGCTCTCCGGGTTGCATTCTGCCGACGCCTCCTCCACTGATTCCCGCCACCCTGTCAACTCCTGCAGGCCGTCGAGCAGACGCTGCAGGAGATTTGCAGGCAAGAGACTTGGGGTGCCGCCTCCCAGGAAGAGGGTCTTGGGTGCGCGCGGGGCTCGCTGGGCCGCTTCTTTCAGAATCGATTCAACCATGCCCTCGAGGTCCTGACCCTCGGCAGGCACCGAGAAAAAGTCACAGTAGTGGCACTTGGTTGCGCAGAAGGGCAGGTGCACATAGAGCGCGGTTCCTGGCTCTGGCCTGGGCAGGGGCGCTGCTGGCGGGGAGGTGCGGGGGAAGGTCATGCTCTGGGTGCCTCAATCTTCAGGTGCTGGGCTTATCCAGTGACGTTTCTGGTCTGTCCAGGTATGTCAGGGCCAGGAGCATGGCGTCCTGATGGGTGATGCCCTCGGTGGCTCGCGGTGCCAGATCTTCGCCTACGCAACCAAAGATGCGCAGCGCCGTGTTCAGCAGGTCGTGCACATGGGCCTTCAGATAGGCCTGGACAGCTTCCGGGCTCTTGAAGTCCTCCGCCAGGATCATGACCTGGGTTAGTTGTTCCAGCAACCATTCCTGGTCCTGGATTCTGCTTGGATTGTGGAAAAGGACTACCAATAGCCCCCCAACGATCTTGCGCTGCAGTTGGTCCATATTGGCCACATTCGTGGCCAATAGGTTGCGGTCGATGCCCATCCTCATGGCGGGAGGATAACCGCAAGCGACCTGCTAGCCTTCGTCGAGGGTCTCGTACAGGCAGCGCAAAGCGCTTTGCTCGATCTGTCGCACTCGCTCGCGAGTGACCCCCACCCGCTGGCCAATGGCCTTCAAGGTCATGGGCTCACTGCCAGGATCGAGGCCGTAGCGCAGGCGCAGAACCGTTCCATCCCGTTCGCTTAGAGTTCCCAACAACTCGCGAAGGCGAGAAATCAGGTCCTTCTGAGTGACGGAATCGTCCGGCGTGACCACTCGCTGGTCCTCTACTGTGTCCTGGTTCTGACTCAGGAGGTCCAGGGAAACCTGGCCGCCAGAGGTGTTCTCGAGGGTCTGTTTGAGCAGCGGCCAGGATTCGCTGGGAATGCCGAGTTCCTGGGCGACCTCTTCCACCGTAGGACTGCGACCGAGGACATAGGTCAACTCGGTGGCGGTGGAGCGCCATTTGTTCAGGTTCTCCGACATGTAGCCAGGCACGCGCACCGAGCGCACGGTGTTGGTCAGGGCGCGCCGAATTGACTGCTTGATCCACCAGCTGCCATAGGTGGAGAAGCGGCAGCCTGCCTCGGGGTCGAATTTCTCCACTGCCCGCATGAGGCCGATGTTGCCCTCTGCGATCAGATCTTGGAGGGGCATGCCTCGTCCCGAATAGAGCTTCGCGATGGAGACCACCAGCCGAAGGTTGGCGCGAATCATGCGCTCCCGGGCGGCTGTGTCGCCCGCTTGGATTCGGGTTCCGAGGGCAGTCTCCTCCTCCCTGGTCAGCAGAGAGACCTCGTTGATTTCGACGAGATAGGTTTCAAGGCAGCGTTCAGAGCTGATGGCGGGCCTCCCCAGGGGTGACAGTTGGGTGGTGGCGGGAGAAAGGGGGGCAGGAGGGTGCTCGTGCCTGATTCTTGATCGGAATGAAGAGGCCCTTCCCTTGAGCGCTCTTTGCCTAAATGGGCCTCCGGAGGGCGTCGTGAGGGGGTATGGGGGGGTACAATGGGGTCTAGCGCCAAAACAATGTCGGAAATCCCCCTTGAGAAGCTGGTTCCCGAAGACGACTTTGCCCGTCTGCTTGCTGGAGCGTCGGATGGCCTGTTTCTGCGTGCGAGGGCGCTTTTTTCCAGGGGCGATGTTCACTGGGGCAAGCGAGATCTGTTCGAGCTCCACAGTGAAGCGGACGAGCTTGAAGTCTGCCTTGACGATTACGGCGCTCGCTGGAATTCCCGTTATCACTTCTTCACCGAATTGACCGCCTCTATTCGTGGGTTCAGTCTGGCCGGGCTCTCCTTGGAGCATTTGCATCGGCGGCTTGAGGGCTACGGTATTCACGGACATGTGGGCACTGATCAGGGGGAGGCCCTCGATCAGGGCCTCGGTCGAGGTCGGGATTTTGTGCAGCGTTCTCTCGTGACCCTGCTCAAGGGCTTGCTTGAGGAGGCTTCCGCCATAGGCATTGATGTGGCCCAGGATCCGGCGGTGTATGGCCCTGTAGGGCCCCTGCCGGTGAATTTCCGGCTGCCCCGCACCCTGGGGATTCAGGACCTGGTTGATGAGGATCAGCGTATTGCGGAGGTAGCCAGCAAGTATCTGCAAGCCTGTGAGATGCTTGATCAAGCCGGATTGACTACCTGCGAGTCCGCAGATCAACGGGACAAGATCCTGGTCAAGTATTGCCGAGAAGAACACGCACGGGTGTTCGAGGCCACGGTGCACAATCTGCAGTCCGCTTACGATACGCATATCAAGAACACCGGGCGGGAGTCGTCTGATCCGCGCCTGCTTCTTCTCCGAGGGCATATTTCCACTTGTCTGCACTTGCTGCAGGCCGTGACTCAATTGGTTCATTTCATGGAGCGGCACGAGAGCGATGAGCGTCGCGCCGAGGATCAAGAGCGGGTCATTCAGTTGATCCGGCGCGAAGAGGTCACTGACATCGTCCTCAATACATTGCTTGAGCGTGCCCTTTGGGTGCTGGATGCGGGCCGTTCTCTGGCCGAAGAGTTGTTGCCTTCCTACACGGATGTGCGCTCGGTGACTGTGGAGTTACCCGACGGGGTGACTCTGCATGCGCGCCCAATCGCCTTGATTGTGGCAGTCGTCAATCACCACGGAACGCCAGTGGAGATTACCATTAGCGGTAAGCAAGCCAACGCAAGTTCGATTCTGGAGGTCATGATTCTGAGCGGATCCCAGCCGGATGCGCGCAAGGTGACCTTCAAGGGTGACGCGCGGCCTCTTGGTGATTTGCAGGAATTGCTGGAGGCGGGAGCGGGCGAGCAGGGGCTCGCTCATTTACCCGAGAACTTGGGCTACCTACGGGACTAGATACCTAGGTGGAGGCGGTCTGCGAGGAACGCTGGGAGACCCGCAGCCCTTATTGCGTGGGCCTCTTTTTCGATGTCGTATTCCACCCTCCGCAATTCGTAGGAGGGTTCGTCAGGTAAGTAGAGCCCCCACGCGGCGCGTGGATCTTCGTCTCGCGGTTGGCCAACACTGCCGGGATTGACAACGGCTCGGCGAATGTTGTCGAGTTCGATTCGTGCGGAGAGAGTGTGGGATGGAGACTCCGGCGCGTGCTCTGTTTGAACTACAACAACGGGCAAGTGTGTATGGCCTACAAAGCACACCGGGCGGGGCATGCTCTTGAGACTGCCGAGGGCTGAGTCAACGGAATTAAGGTATCGAAATTCTTGCGCGTGGTCATAGGTCCCGTGAGCCAACGAGCACTCATCCAGGTCGATCGTCAAGGGCAGCTCCGCGAGCCACTGCTTTTCATTTGATGTCAAAATACTCTTGGTCCAGATGGCAGCTGCTCGTGCGCTGGGGTTGAAGAAGATTGGTTCCATCAAGCCACAACAGGCTTCATCGTGGTTCCCGCGAATAGAAATAGCGGCCACGTCCCGGAGGATTTGAAGGGTAGCGCTTGGTGATCCGCCGTAACCAACCAGGTCACCCAGGCAGAGAATCCGGTCCGCCCCTACATTTGCAATATCCTCTAAAACCGCACATAGAGCGGTTTCGTTCGCGTGAATGTCACCGAGGATCGCGTATCGCATGCCTGCCCAGGCCGGGGGTGCACGTAAGGAGAAGCGCAACCCAACCGGCTAGAGAGAAGGGAGCGGGACGCCCGATGGAACCGAACGGAGAATTTTCCGGCGCTGGCCAGGCCCCTGCGCTCAGAAACGATGCCAGGTACGCGCCAGTTCCACCCATGCCCGCCAGTGCGGCGGGCAACCACCAACCCAGCAGAGGGAGCAGGGCGATGCGGGATCCGAGGCCAAGGCCCGAACGGCTGAGCAGGAGAGCCAGCAAGCTGAGACGCAATCCATTGCCAGCAGCTGCCAGGACGGCGCCGGAGGATGGCCATCCCCAATAGGCCGATCCCAGCAGAAGTACCCCTAGGGGAACCAGGGTCCCTGGTAGGGCCAGCAGCAACAGTTCGTGTCCAACTCGCTTTAGCCGTCCAGTGCGGGCCAGGAGCCACTCCATGCGGTCCAGGCTGGGGCTTGCGCCCAGCACCGCAATCATCCCGGCCAGGAAGGCGAATTCCCCGGGGGTCCCCCCTTGGGCCCCCTGGCGGCTGAGAATTGAGAGGTCGGTCCAAGCTGCTGCCAGGGGCAGGAGACCAACTGCCAGGAGCCAAGGTCCCAGCGCCCAGGGACTACGCAAGGTGGTCCGCAGGGACCATTGAAGGGTGAGGGGCAGAGCCATGTCGAGGGAGCATCATGCCCACCCAGGGGGGCGGGGGCCGGGCAGAATTGGTGTGTTCGTTTCTTTGGCCCTAGGGTTTGGGCATCTGTTTGGTCCGGCTGGGTGGCGGTCAAGGCAGGGTCCTTATTGGGCTTGTAACGGTTCGGAGATTCTGGGTTTCATGTTCCACGTGGAACAGGCTTTGTTCCTGGGTGGGGGGGCTTTGTGGATTGTCCAGGAGTCCCCGGTGAGCGTGTCCCATTAGGAGTAGGAGAGGCTTCTCCAGACGACAGTTTCGGCGACAAGGGGCCAGATCTCGCCACGGGCATTGCGCCCTACCCCCAGGGGGGCGTACTCTCAGGCGGTGTTCCACGTGGAACATTAGACCCAGCAGACCCACATGACAGCACTCGGACGCGGCCTCGGCTCTTTGATTCCCGACACTCCCCCCAAGGATGAAGCTCAGATATCCCTGCCCATAGCTCGGATTCGGCCCAACCCAAATCAGCCCCGCAAGGTCTTTGTGACAGAGGCTCTTGACACCCTCAAGGAGAGCATCCTTCGACATGGTGTCCTGCAGCCCATTTGCGTTCGTCCGGTGGATGGGTCTTTCGAAATTGTCGCAGGGGAACGGCGCTGGAGGGCCGCACGCCTCTCAGGACTGACGGAAATCCCGGTGGTGGTCAAGCAGGCTGATGATGATCAGATGTTGGAGATGGCCTTGATCGAGAACCTCCAACGGGAGGACTTGGACGCTATCGAGAAGGCCAAGGGCTTTCAGGAGATGATCAAGCGAATGGGGCTGACTCAAGACCAGGTCGCGCAGCGGGTGGGGGTCAGCCGGACTGCGGTAACCAACCATCTGCGTCTGCTGGAACTCGCCAAGGAGGTCCAAGAGGCCTTGGTCAGTGGTCTTGTGACCTTTGGTCATGCCAGAGCCCTTGCCGGGCTCGATGGAGACGAGGATCAGTGCGCTGCCCTAGAGGTCACCGTACGGGAAGACCTGTCAGTGAGGGCAACCGAGCGTTTGGTTCGGGGCGAGGTGCCCTTTTCCGAAGAGCAGGGGAAATCCACTTCCAGCAATCGGAGCAAGGCCTCCAAGAAGGCGCCCGATCTCCCGAGCTGGCAAGTAGATTTCAGGCGTAGGATTGAAAAAAGCCTCGGCTTGACCGCAGAGGTTCAGTGCTCTGATTCCTACTCAGGTCGGGTGGTCTTGAAGTTCAGTGACCGTCGACAGCTAGAGCATCTGATGACACGCCTGGCCCCCGGGGAGGAACTCTGACTTGAGGCCACGGCAACTGCTCTCAGAACCTGTGGATTGTTGGTGGATAAGATGGGGGCAGCGGTTGGGCTTGTTTCGGGAGGCGAGTCTGCCTCTGTTCAGGGATTCAGCTAGGCGCTCATTTAGTACAGGGACCCGTTCGTAAGTCCTTACTGCATAAAGGCTTACGTGGCGAGCGCGCCTGACAGGAAAAACCAAGACTGTCCACCCTTGCCATACCGAGCGTTCGTAGCGCTTTGGCAAGCGCTCACACGCTGGTGGGTATTTGTTGGCAACTCGGTTCGGCAACGAACCAGAATGTGCTGATCAGGCACCGCTGACTGTTGTCCCGATTACCTTGATCGGCTCAACTGGAATGTCCCTGGAGGCGCCAGCGGGTGCGCGAATTTCGCCTTTTCCGATTTCTTCGACTATCGAAAGACCGGATGTGATTTGGCCGAACACCGTGTGTCCACCGTCCAGGTGATGGCATGGACTGAGGGTGAAGAAAAACTGGCTGCCTGAGCTCTGAGACCCCGCTGAGGGCGAGGCCGCGGAGACGAATCCCTTGGCGTGGACAAGCCCATTTTTTTCAGGGGTCTGGGTATAGCCCGGGCCACCTTGGCCCCATGTGGATGGGTCTCCCTCAATCGAGTTGGGATCACCCCCCTGGACGATCCGCATGGAGGGAACATTGACCACCCGATGGAACAGGGTCCCATCATAAAAACCCTCGCTCGCCAGCTTGATCATGTTCTTGGAGTGGATCGGGGCGCGGTCCATGTAGAGCGTTACCTCAATTTCGCCCAGGTCGGTCTCAAAGACGATTTTCGGCATCCCGCCTGCAGGGTCTGGGTTGCTCAGGATCGGGTTGTCGGCGTTCCAGGTGGCCTGCGCTTTGGCAGCCAGGGTCAGGTGTGCCGCGATGGTTGAGAGGCTGCCATCTGGGCCAATAGGCAGCTCGAGTTTGCTCAGTACGGGGTCGTTGGTGGAACTGAGGCTGGCGAAGGCCTCCCGGGCCAGATCCTCTTCTCCGGTGTTGAGGGCCGCCTGACCTTCGGCCAGGAGGGCCCAGGGCTCGATCTTGGTCCCTTGGCTTTGTTCGCGAACAAGGGTGATCGCTTCTCGATTACCCTCTCGGATCGCATCGTCCAGGGGCACCCATTCCAGACCGGCACCGGCTGCAGCTTGCTGGTCGGTCCAGATATTGTAGAGCAGCAGGCTTGAGAGGATTACGGTGATCAGGGCGATCGGCTTCCAGAAACGATCGACCGTGGTCATGAAGAGAGACTTCTCCTCGCGGAGTATGGTGACCTGGGTGGGAGCCTTGTGCTTGGCCATGGTGCTGGTGGGTCGGAGAAAGTACGCCCCGTTGGGGACAGTTCTTGGGTGCGGTGATCGGGCGGCATTCTAGTCAGGCGGGGGCCCTCGTCCCGATCGAACTCTGGGGATGGTACTGATTGATCGGCCGGGAGAATCCGTCCTCGGAGCTTCGCTTGAAAATCTGCTTCCCCGACGGGCAATATTTGCTCGAAATGAGGACTTCCGGGTCAAACTCGGCATGATTACCTCTGACCGCCGTATTCCACTTCCTATGACTGTATCCCTAGCCTTTCTGCTGGCGCTCTCCCCGCAGGTCGATCATCGTGCCCTGCATCCCCAGGACGCTCCAGTCTATGTTGCTGTACCGCGGATTCAGGGCTACCTGGACGCTTATCACGAAACGGCGGTAGCTCGGGTCTTTGCCGAGCCTGAGATTCAGGCGTTGGCTGCTGGAATCAAAACGGTAGCAGGCGAAGATATCGCGGCAGGTTTTGAGGAGGCTACATCATTCGCCTGGCGGGATGCTCAGAGTCTCCTTGTCGGCCTGAAGGGGATTTCGATTTCCCTTTCGTCTGTCGCTGACATGGACTGGGGGATGGCCTTGCAGGAGGGCGAGATTCCTGCAGATTTTGATCAGTTCGAATTTCGCATGGTTGTGGACTTTGTCGACTCCAATCTTGCTGCTCGGGCCTATGACAGGATTCATGGGGCCTTGGTCAACGCTACGGGGGTCGTAGCTACTTACGTGGATGTGGAGGACGTCCGGGGCGCTGTCCGTCAGACCCATTTCAGCGTTCGAGAAGGGGGCCCGGAGCAGGATCCTCCTGGCGAGTCTCGGGAGGCCTTGGTGCTTTTTGTCCAAGGCTCACGCCTCGCGATGTTCTCTCCGCAAAGCTGGAGGAGGGGTTGGGAGCCCCACCCCGAAGTGCTCACTCAAGCAGCTTCTCCCCTGGGTGAGCCCAAGGGGCTGGTAGTCGTTGAGGCAGAACTCAAGGAAGGACTGTGGGATCAATCGAGTGACCTGACTCAGGCCTTGATGCCCCTTGCAGAAGGGATTTTGGGCCCATATTTCACCATGTTGGGTCGCGGGGGCGTTTGGCGGGTGGAACTGCACGAAGGTCTCTACCATGTGGATGGCCATTTCGCGTCTGGCAGGCAGCCTGGGGTATTTGGCGTAACTGCCTTAGAAGGAGAACCTTTCGACCTGACCCATCCTGAGGCCGCAGTGGCGTTCGCCGCCTCCTTTGATGGGGAGGCCTTGGAAGAAGTGCTGCGCGCTGAAGGCCTGATCAATGACCAGTCCGCAGGGGCCCAGGCGTTCTTCGCCCAATTGGGGGATCGAGTGATTGTCTCGGTGCCCAAGAATTTGAGCGTGATGGCAGCGCCTGGGGTCCATCTGGCAATTCCATTGAAGGATCCAGTGAAGGCCAGTGAAGCCCTTGAAGCTTGGATGGAGGCCCTTGGACAAGACGCGCCAGAGGGCTTTCGCTTGACTACGAAGGCCTACCGCAAGCAAAACCTCTACACACTCGAGACTCCGCGGGGGAACTCCGAATCGGAAGCTATGCCGGCCATGCTAGGTGGCTTGCTGGGCAATCTGACCATGATGTTCAAGCCCACCATTGTGGTTGCAGGGAACCGATTGCTGGTGACGTTGAGCGCGACCCACGCCAAGCGTGCCGTTCGTGCCCTGGCCAAGACGAAGGGGATTCCGGCCAATCCCCTGGCGGGAGGCCAATGGCCCCAGGGCTCCTTGGAGGTCAGCCATGCGGACTGGATTCAGGTTGTGGCTGGGCTGTATGGGGCGGTCAAGGGTCTGGTCAGCATGGCGACGCCGTCGCTCTCTGGAGATGAAACGCAGTCTGATCAGGCCCCGTCTCGGGAGTCACTTCTGCGCAATCTGCCGGAGGCCAGTAGTTTCAGCCAGCACTTTGCTCCTGCGCGTCGTTGGAAGACGCGGGTTTCCAGTGGAATCCTCTACCACTCAGAATCGTCCTTCGGGCCTGAATTGTCCCTGTTTGGGATCGGCGGTCTGGGAGGTCTAGTGGGCTTTTCCTCGGACGATTGATCGTCTGTTTGCTTCCTTGTTCTGGGGCGCCCTTCCAGGGCGCACCGCCCTGCTATTCTGCGCTCCATGGCCAGACACGGAGGAGAGCCCGAGGGGGCTGACGGCGCCCCGCGCAAGCACCGAGCGTCCCAGCGTGTACGCCGCATCCGGCGGCGCATCCTTCTGCCGATCCTGACTTGGTTTGGGGCTCCGATCTACTGGCTGATTTCTTCCACCTGGCGTGTGCAGTTGACCTCCAAAGATCCAGAGGCCATCAAGATCTTGAAAGAAAGTGGTGCCCTCGGAATCTTTTGGCACGGAAGGAGTCTGCCTGCGGTGCGATGCCTGCGAAGGTTCAATTTGGCGGTGTTGGTTTCTCCTTCAGCAGACGGTCAATTGTCCATGGCACTCTTACGGGGTCTGCGCATTCCAGTGGTGGAGGGTTCTTCCAGTCGCGGAGGCGCGCGGGCAATAAAGGAGATGATGAAGACTCTGAGCGGTGGGGCTTCCGTTGCCATCACACCAGATGGTCCCCGGGGCCCCATGCACTCAATGACTGACGGAGTGCCCTTCCTTGGCCATCGCACGGGCTATCCGATCCTGCCCATCGGGATTGCGGTCAGTCGTTCTTGGCGTATGGCCTCTTGGGACCGCTTTACCGTACCCAAGCCTTTCAGCCGCATCTTGGTGGTCGTAGGGGCGCCGATTGTAGTGGACCCCGAATTCGATGAGCAACAGGTGCGGAGCAGCACTCCGGCGATTCGAGAGGCCTTGATCGACGTGGAGCAGGAGGCTGCCCGGACCATGGGCCTGGAGCTTGAAGAGTGATCCGCGTCGGCACCGCAGGCTGGTCCTATCCCGATTGGGAAGGTCGCGTCTATCCCAAAGCCAAGCCGCCGGGGTTTCACCCCTTGCAAGTTCTGTCCAGCTGCTTCGATGGGGTCGAGGTCAACTCCACTTTCTATGCTGAAGCCCGGAGCGAGGTGGTGGTCAAGTGGGCCGAGCAAGTAAAGAGCGAGCCCCAGTTTCACTTCATCGTCAAACTGCATCAGTCCTTTACCCATGGGCACGTGGATCTTGCCGAAACAGCCCCTTTGGCGTTCCGTGCCCAGGCGTTTCAATCAGCCCTGGAACCCTTGATTCGGTCGGGAATTCTTGATGGGGTCCTGGTCCAGTTTCCAGCGAGCTTTCACGAGCAACCCGACAATGTACGCCGTCTGGGTCTGATTCGAAGCCTGCTGGCTGAATTGCCCCTGATCTTGGAAGTGCGCCATCGATCCTGGTTTGAGCCCCCTGCCTTGGCCAGTATTCAAGGTTTGGGCTACTCACTGGCCCATATCGATCTGCCTGATGCTTGGGATCATCCTCCCAAACGTTTTGCTCCCACCGGGCCCATCGGCTACCTACGTCTGCACGGCCGCAACCAACAGAGTTGGTTCAATCGGGATGTGGGCCGCGACGAGCGTTACGACTACCTCTACACCCCGCCCGAAGTCGGGGCTCTCGCCAAGCGCGCCGACGAAATTTCGCAAGAGGTTGATCAGACTTGGGTCGTAACCAACAACCATTTCGAAGGCCAGGCTTTTGCCAATGCCCTGGAGTTCAAGTGGCTGTTCAACGGGCGGCAACCGGTGCCTGCTCCGGACGAGATCGTCGAGGCGTTCCCACACCTGTCGGAAATCACCGAGCCTCGGACCCAAGGGGGCTTGTTTGATGGATGAACCGGATTCTGGTGAGCTTCAATCACGGAGCGAATGTTGAGCCTCCCGAGGAGAGCTTGTTCCTGCAACATCACAGCCAGGTGACCCCTATCAGCGGGCTGATGGATCTGGCAGAGGAACTCCACGCCCTATGGTTTGACCATGTCCTAAACTGCACCACAGATGCAGCTCTTGTCCTATGACGATGCCCTGATCCTGCTCAAGGATCTGCCGATTGAAGCGAAGCGCTTGACGGTTTCGGTGGCAGAAGCTGTGGGCAGGGTCTTGGCTCGGGACGTTTGCGCGTCCCAAGATCAACCACCTTTTGATCGGGGGACCATGGATGGGTTTGCTCTGCTGCCAGGCAAGGAGCTTTCCTTTCGCGTGGTCGGAACCGTGCTGGCAGGGGAACGCCGTGATGAAAGTCTGGCGCCCGGGGATGCTGTAGCGATCATGACTGGGGCGCCGGTGCCGGCGGGGTGTTGCGTCGTTCCAGTGGAGAACACCGAGCGCGACGGAGAGCGCCTGATAATTGCTGAAGGGTATGAATTGCGGGTGGGGCGGAATGTGGCACCCAGGGGTGAGGATGCGCGGCGGGGAGACCTGGTCTTGCAAGCGGGGACAAGGTTGTCGGCGGCAGGTGTTGCTGCGGCAGCCATGGCGGGGGCTCACGAGCTTCAGGTCTATGAACCTCCGCGTCTTGGGATTTGCACTACTGGGGACGAGGTGGGATCCGATGGGCCAGCTGGAGTTGTGGATTGCAATGGGCCTTTGCTTTCAGCACTTGCTCAGACTCTTGGGGTGTCGGCAGAGCGCAGCCATGCTCGGGATGAAGGGCAGCATTTGAAGGCGACCTTGCAGTCTCTGGCGGATCGATCGGATCTAGTGGTCACCGTGGGCGGTGTGTCCATGGGCGAGCGCGACCTGGTGCCAGGCGTGGCACAGGAATTAGGTTTTGAAGTGGTGCTGCACAAGGTCGCGATGCAGCCGGGGAAGCCGGTGCTTCTGGCCCAGCGCTCTGACGGCAAGATCTTGTTGGGCTTGCCTGGTAATCCGGTCAGCGTGTTGGCTACAGCGCATCTTTTCCTTGCACCCTTGATTGGACGTTTCATGGGGAACTGGAAGCCCGCATGGATGACGCGCCCCTTGGCCCTGAACTACCAACACCGGGGCAAGAGGCGGCTCTTCTTACCGGCGCGGCTCGATAGAGATGGTCTCCACCCTGTGGCCTGGAACGGTAGCGGTGACTTGTATTCAGCTACCGCTGCGGACGGACTTGTGGACCTGGCTGCAGGGGGGGCTTGGAGCCGAGGAACTTTATTGCAATTCTTGCCTTACTTGGGTCAGGGCGTTGGTGAGCATTCTGTGATGCCTGCGCGGGTTGGCGGAGACCCGACTTGCTGCTGATGAAGAACACAGCTGTGGAGGAAGAGAACTTCGAGCTGACCTATCAAGATGAACATCGACGGGCAATTCGTGGCGTGGTGTCGCGCCCCACGGGCGCGCGCGACGATCAAGCTCCTGCCGTGCTGATTTTGCACGGCTTCAAGGGGTTCATGGATTGGGGGTTCTTTCCACTTCTGGCTTGCGGTCTGGCAGAGACCGGTTTTACAGCCGTGCGTTTCAATACCTCGGGCAGCGGCGTGGGCGCGGACGGGGTGGATTTTTCGGACTTAGCCGCCTTTGAGCGCGATACTTTCAGCCGTCAACTTGAAGATGTGAAGCGCGTGCATGAGCACCTCTTGAGTGGCGCTCTCGGCGGCGTGGACGCGGACCATATAGGCATGGTGGGGCATAGTCGTGGCGGGGGCATGGCGCTCTTGCATGCGGCGCATTGTCCGGTGCAGGCCCTGGTCACCTGGGCCGCTATTGACTCGGTCACAAACTTCTTTGACGAGCCTACTGTGGAGTCTTGGCGCAGCGACGGCTTCTTGGATATTCCCAATTCTCGCACGGGCCAGATCATGCGAGTGGGGAGCGCAATGTTGGAAGACGTAGAGCAGAATTCTGAGGACCTTGATATTTTGAGCGCTGCCAGGAAAATTGAAGCTGCAACCCTTGTGTTGCACGGCAGCGCCGATGAGGCTGTGGATCCTGGCGCAGCCGATTGTATCCGCGAAGTCATGTCAAACGTTGAGCTCGAGATCAAACCAGGAGCAGGGCACACTTTTGGTGCTACCCATCCCTTGGAAGAGGTTGTTCCCGAACTCGAGTGGCTTCTCGCGCGCACTCTCGGCCACTTGCTGACGCACTTGACCTAACTCCGAGTGAAACCCTCTCAGCTGTTCGCGTTCAAGTGATGGGTCAGGTGATCCACCAAGTCTATCTTGGTCAAGATTCCTGCCAGGCGGTTGTCGCCCTCGACGATTATGCCTATTGAGTTGTTGGCGAAGAGGTCAAGCAGTTTCGAGGCATCTTCATGCGCATGAATGGTCACTACTTTGCGGCCCATGACTTCGGCTACGGTGTTCTCCATGCGCGCGGTGCCATCGAGCAGGCGACCGAGTATGTCTGATTCGGTGACGATGCCTGCAACACGCCCGTCTTCAATCACGGGCATTTGACTGACGCCGGCTGTCTTCATGCGACTGACTGCATCGCGCACGCTCTCGCTCCCGCACGCGGTGAGCATTTCACGGGGCGGCATACGGCGTAGGACTTCGCTGATGGAGCCGGTCTCCCAACTCAGATTTTCGAAACCGTTCTCTCGCATCCAGCGATCGTCCATGAACTTGGTCATGTAGTTGCGTACGGAATCTGGCAGGACAACAACGATTCGCTGGCCTGGACCGCGATCTGTCGCTATTTTCAGGGCCGCCCACATGGCAGAGCCTGAGGAGCCCCCGCATAGGAGCCCCTCCTGTCGGATCAGTTTGCGGGCGGTTTGGAATGAGGGTCCGTCTTGGCTCTTGACCCACTCATCCACCAAGCTGCGATCGAGCACATCGGGGATGAAGTCGTAGCCGATTCCTTCGACCTTGTAGGAACCGATGGTGCCGGGTCCAGCCAGGATCGAACCCACCGGATCGACGCCCACGATATGCACATTGGGCGCGTCTTCTTTCAAACGGCGGGCGATGCCGGAGATCGTCCCGCCGGTGCCGGCTGAGGCGACCAGAACATCGAATTCGCCATTCGTTTGTTCCAAGATCTCCCTGCCCGTCTCGTGGTAGTGTGCATCGGGGTTGTCCTTGTTTGAGTATTGATCGAGGATGTGTGCGTTGGGGAGGATCGTTTGCAGCTGTTTGGCCACTTCGATATGGCTTTCAGGATCATCCCAGGCGGCTTCGGTAGGGGTACGAATGATTTCCGCCCCGAGAGCTTCTAGAACCACTTGTTTTTCGCGGCTCATCTTCTCGGGCATGGTGATGATCATGCGATAGCCCTTGACCGCAGCGGCCAGGGCCATGCCGATGCCTGTATTGCCGCTGGTGGGCTCGATCAGGGTGTCCCCAGGCTTGATGCGGCCGGCCTTTTCCGCTTCTTCCACCATGCGACGGCCGATGCGGTCTTTGACCGAGCCTCCTGCGTTCAGGAATTCGCACTTGGCGAAAAATGTGCAACCTGTTTCCGCCCCGAGGCGCTGAAGTTGAACGAGGGGCGTGTTGCCGATGGCTTCAAGGATGCTTTGCTTGGGTTTCACGGTGTTCTTGGGGTGGCGCAGATGGGGCAGAGTCTAGCCTGCTCCCGGGGCGTGGCAAATGGGGGCCTTTGGGCTCCAGTATCTTGCCGGCCCTCAGAATGTCTCCAAATACCCGCTAGAAGCTTCCTCTGAATTGTCATCCAGAGTGCGTCTGCGAGGTAAAGGAACTTACAAACCGGGGGTTTGCCTGGGGGTCTCCTCTTCTCCGATCTCCCAGGGCTGGATACCCCCAAAAACGAGCGTTAAAGCACTCCTAGGGCGCTTCTTGGGCTATCAGGTGCCCAATGGTGGTGGGGCTGTTGGCGGCCATGGACCCAAAAGAGCAGCCGAGTTCCCTGGAACGGGTCTAGCCCCACGCGGGGTGTGGGGCTAACTTGATCGGTAATGCCCCAAAGGACAGTAGTAGTTAAAGTACCCCCCGAGCGCCGCCAAGGCCTGAAAGACCGTCTGGAGCCAGGCGCGTTTGAATGGCGGTCTGCTCCTCACGCCCAATGGAGCGTGAAGGGAGAGGGGGTCGTTGCAACATTGTATGACTCCGGAAAGCTCGTAGTCCAGGGCTCTGAGCCCGAGCGCTTTCTTGTGCGTTTCACGGACGAGCCGGCCCCTGCACCGCCTCGGCCCCTACGTCCTCTGACCAAGACCGTGACTGCCACCGAGCCCATTGTCGGGTCGGATGAGGCGGGCAAGGGTGATTGGTTTGGGCCCCTCGTTGTGGCCGCCGTGCGGGTGGATGTGGAGGATGCGTCGGAGATTGCCGAGTTCGGTGTCGCGGATTCCAAGACGCTTTCGGACACTCGCGTTTTGCGCCTGGCTGCCCTGCTGCGTGATCGAGTAGCCCATAAGGTCGTCCGAATCGATCCGCCTGAGTACAATCGACGTTATCCCAACTACCCGGGATTGAACGAGTTCTTGACCGATCTGCACGCTGAAGCAATTCGGGCAGTGGCCCTGGAGGAGGACCGGGTGATCGTCGATCAGTTTGTCCGTGGAAACCCAGTCCAGGAGGCCTTGAGCGACACCAAGTTGCGTATCGAAGAGCGTCCCCGGGCTGAAGAAGAGTTGGCGGTGGCTGCCGCCTCTGTGCTTGCGAGGGCTGAGTTCCTGTTGGCTATCATGGAATTGAGCGAACGCAATGGTATGGAGTTGTTCAAAGGGGCGGGTCCCCTTACCGATCGCGCGGGTGCCCGTTTTGTTGTCGAACACGGGGCCGCACGTTTGGGGCAAGTGGCCAAGCTGCACTTCAAGAATACTCTCAAAGTGCAAGAGCGCGCCCGCCGCAGCGGATGAAGGCCTACCGGGCTGATGCGGCCGGGAATCGTTTTGTTGTCATTGATGGTGTCGCGGGCCCATTGCCTTCCGACCCAGCCGGGCTGGCCCAGCTCTTGTGTGCCCAGGCAGATGTGAGCGGCTTTTGTCCCGAGGGGCTCTTGTTGTGCTTGCCCGGCGAAGAAGCCAGTGCCGTACGCATGGTGCTCTTCAATCGAGATGGCAGCCGGCCTGAGGCTTGCGGCAATGGCTTGCGCATCATCGCTCTGCTTGCTGTTCGGGAGAAGTATGCAGAAGGTGAGTTCTTGGTCACGACTGATGCCGGTCTTCGTCAGGTAAGGGTCACCCCAAAGGGTGTGGAAGTCTGTCTCGGTCCAGTACGCATTGAGTCAAAGGAGCATGCTGTCGAGGTGAATGGGCAGATGATTTGCGGTACGCGTGTGAATGTGGGTAATCCCCATTTCGTTTTGTTCATGGGAGAAAAGGGCCAGCCAACTCTTGAAGATTGCGGTGAGGCTCTCGCTACCCATGAGTCCTTCCCCAAGGGCACCAACGTGGCAATTGTGAGTCAAGTGCATACGCAGGGTCTCAGCGTGCGTATCTTTGAGCGTGGAGTGGGGGAGACAGGGGCGTGTGGCACCGGTGCGGCAGCCGTGGCTCGGGTTGCTGTTGAGAGGGGCATGGTGAGTTGGCCGGTCCGGGTGGAACTTCCCGGGGGCGATCTCGTCTTGAGTATGGGCAGTGAAGGTGTCTGGCTCCGGGGCTCGACCGAGATCTTGGGCTCCTGTGATCTGCCGCGCTGAATCCCTGGGAGCTGGGCGCTAGACTGACGACCCCAGGCGGGTCCTGGCCCGCGTTGAACGGCCCGATTTTTCCTCAGGCTCTCGAGTTTCACCCCCCATGGCTCATCTTCCTCAACTGGTTCTCTGCGCCATGATCCTGGTGGCCGACGTTGCGGGTTGGGCCTGGGGACCCGTTGCTCCTTGGGCCTTTGTCCTGCTCCTGCCCCTGCCGCACTTGATTGTGCTCTCGGGGCGCAACCTTGTGGGGGCGGGGTCGTTCCGTATGGGGGCAATGGTCACCCACATCGGTCGCTTCTCCGGCATTTTCGCCTTTGCCGTCTTGGTGCTTTGCTGTGGTTGGGTTCAGTGGTTGCGAGAGGCTCTAGATGCGCGGCTTGACTTGGCTGGTTGGCCTGAGGTGGCTCTGCTTTGGGCGGTTCTGCCCTACATGATCTTTGAGGTCTTGACGATTGACGCCCAATCACGTGCGGCCTGGCCGGCAGGCGCCAGCCGTTTGAACTGGCGTAGTTTTCATCTGCGCATGTTCGCAAGCACTCTTGTGCCTCCCGGTCTGTACTTGGGAGCAGCTGCCTTGGTCGGGTCCAGCCGTTGGCTCCGGGTGCAAGTGGAACAGGTTGAACTGGTAGGGGCGGCGGTCTTTGCGTTCTTGATCGTCGGCCTCGCTGTTTACCTGCCACTCTTGCTGCAGGCTTCCTGGCGTACCCATGACCTGCCCCCTGGAACTCTGCGGTCGAGCTTTGAGGAGCTCTCGCGAACCGCGCGATTCACTGCTCGGAGGGTGCTGGTCTGGGAGACGGGTCAGCTGATGGCAAATGCTGCAATAGTCGGACTCTTGCCCAGTCGGCGTATTGTGATTTTGTCTGATGCACTCCTTGCCCAACTGGATGAGGACGAGTTGCGCGCGGTGTACGCCCACGAGATGGGCCATTCTTATCACCATCATGTACCAGTGTTCTTGGCTTGGGCAGTAGGGGTGTTCTTGGGCGCAGACCTTTTGCTGCGAGCCTATGGCCCTACAGGTGAAATGGCCTCTCTGGGCATCATGGTCATGTTTCTTGGTGGCTGGGGCCTTGTCTTTGGGTGGATGTCTCGCCGCTTTGAGTTGCAGGCGGATCTCTTTTCCATGCGTGCATTGGGGTCGAGTTCGGCTTTGATCAGCGCTTTGGAGAAAATCGCAGGTTCATTGGGGGATACCGCCAGTTGGAGGCACTTTGGCGGTCGCCATCGGGCGCGGTTCTTGGAAGAGGCCGCTCAGGACCCGGCCGCAGCTGCCCGCTTCGAAGGACGATTGAGGTGGGTTTCGCTTACGGGCTATGCAGTGTGCGCTCTTGGTCTGGTGGGAGAACTGTGCTTGATGACTGCCGGCTTGCCAGAAGACCGGACCTGGGCCGCGATTGGTATGGGAGATTACTCCTTGGCCCAGGAGCGCGTGGAGCACATCACCAATCCAGACCCGCAGCTGGCGCGCATGGTGAGACTTACTCTCGACTTGGAAGGAGTCTCCGGCTCTGGTGCTGACTCACTGGAACGAGCTTGGGTTGCCTGGCAGGGGGGGGGCGCGACTGCGGCGCTTGACTGGGCATTCATGTCCTACCTGCAAGGTGAACCCGAGGCTTATACGATCGCGCGGATTCTTGAGAGTCTCGGTCGCAACGAGCCGGTTGCGGGCGCGGTGAATACGGGGAATCTGCAGCCTCCTTGGAAACAGGCCTTGACCCAAGCTCTCACAAAGGCGCGGATAACGCGTTTGCGAGACATCTCGAATTAGTAGCCAAGCCCATTCTTGCGCAGGTGAATCAGGGGCTCTCCCTCATGGGACAGGCTGGCTTCTTCCACCACACCAAAGAGAACATGGTGATCACCATTGTCGTATCCATTCTTCAGAAGCTTGCAGTCGTACCAGGCCAGGGCATCGCAGAAGACTGATGAGCCCGCGGCAGTGATGTGCATCTGTTGTCCATCGAAGGGGGTTTCGCCATCCTTCAGCTTGCCGAAAAAGCGGCCCATCAGGCCGCTCGAGGACTTATCCAAGAGACTCAGGGAGAATCGTCCATTTTCCAGGATTGCCTCAAAGGGGCCGCGTTCTCTGCTCACGGCGATGGCGATGGTGGGGGGGGCGAAACCAACCTGTTGGACGAGGGAGGCAACAAAACCGGTGGTGCCAGAAGTGTCCGTGGTGGTGACGATGAAGAGGCCCGAGGGGATGCGTCCGAGGGCTTGAGCAATGGCGCTGAGCTGCGTGTCTTGGGACTGGTCTTCGGAGGTCATTTTTGCTTACGGGTGGGGGACGAGCAAGAGGCTCTGGGGGCCGTGAGCGGGCACTCTAACCCGGTCCCGGGGGTGGGTTTCAAAAACCTCTGCAGACCATCCTTCGAGACGCTTTGGAAGGTGGACGGGAGGGGTCATTTCGGCGATAATTTGCTCTCTGCCGCGGGCACGGATCCATCTCGATCCCTAGCTGGCGCTTCCCCACATGTCCGCCGATTACGAAGTGCAAGCGCTTGGCTCTACTGGCCCCGAGATGCCCCCTGATGGATCATTGATCGAGTGCTTCCGAGAACTCGCTCGGGATCGAATCAGGACCGCCGGCGAACTCCTCTTGGTATCTGCTTCGAAGTGCTTTCAGGCTTGCGGTGGAGGGACGTTTGTGCGCCCGCCTGAGGAGGGCGACCGGTGCCTGAGCCCGGCTGATCTTGAGCAAGCTCTTGCGCCGCTAATGGAACAACACGGCTGGCGTGGCCCCGTGGGGCGCTGGCTACACAGTTTGCTTGGTATCGAGAAGGTCGCTGCATCGGATGGCTTACAGGCACCTTTTCATGAACTTGTCGCCGAAGAGTGCGGGCTTTGGATTGAGCCCAACAATGAAGATGCGGCGCGCGCCTGGGGGGGGCGCCCCTTGGGTCGAGGGGTGCGTCTCGTGAACCGTGACGCTCCCTTGCCTGCCCTTCAGGAGGGCCTTGATTCGGAAGGTGTGGTGTTGGTGGCGGCTCCCAGTGAGCATGTGGGTGCTTGCCTTGCGCGGCATACCGCGGGTTGCCGCGTGATTCTGTCCGATGGAGGCGCGACTCTTGCTGGCCGGCTCCTTGCGCGGCAACTGGCTCAGGCAGGCTGCGAGGTGCGCTTTGTCTATGACAGCGCTCTGCCGGGGTTGGTGCACGAAGCGGACATGGTCTGGATAGGTACCGAAGCAATTGGCGCCGAGGGCTTTGTGGCGCCGGTGGGTACGCGCACGGTCTTGGCCGAGGCGGTTCGTCAGGAGGTTCCCCTGCGCTTGCTCGCAACCTCTGATCTTGTCCTGCCGGGAGCCGATCTGGAACTGCCGCGCTGGGGAGATGAGGAAACCTGGCGCCTGTGGGAGGACCCCGTCAATCGCGCTCTGCTCGAATCCCAACCCTTTGAACGGGTCCCATTTCCGCGGCAACTGATGGTTGCTTGCGAGCAGGGACTGTTACGGCCCAGCGACTATGCGTTGGCCGTTCTTGACACAGAAACCCCACGCCGATTTTCTACGTCGGGGTGAGCCCCAATACCATGACCGAGACACCGATCGAAGAGCCTGTAGGCGAGAGAATCCTGGACCGCCCAATCGTGCGCGAAATGAAAGAGTCGTATCTGACGTACGCTCTTTCCGTGATCCACTCACGCGCGCTGCCTGATGTGCGTGACGGCCTCAAGCCCAGTCAGCGCCGCATTCTGGTGGCGATGAACGATTTGAATTTGAGCCCCCGGTCCAGATACAGAAAGTGCGCCAAGGTGGCGGGCGACACCTCGGGCAACTACCACCCTCACGGCGAGTCCGTGATCTACCCCACTCTGGTTCGCATGGCCCAGGACTTTTCCATGCGCTATCCGCTCGTGGATGGGCAGGGCAATTTCGGGTCCATCGACGCAGATCCTCCAGCTGCCATGCGCTACACCGAAGCGCGCATGACCGGCATCTCAATGGAGTTGATGAGTGATCTTGAGAAAGAAACCGTCGAGTTGGAGCCTAACTACGATGATACGCGCACTCAGCCCACAGTTCTTCCCAGTCGGTTTCCGAACCTGATCTGTAATGGCTCAGAAGGAATCGCTGTGGGTATGGCTACGAGTATGCCGCCTCACAACCTGCGCGAAGTCTGTGCTGGTATTCGTGCGATCTTGGCCAACCCCTTTCTTGAGGACATGGAGTTGATCAAGTTGATCCCCGGTCCGGATTTTCCAACTGGGGGCATCATCATGGGCCGCAGCGGAATCCTGCAGGCCTATACCACGGGCCGTGGGTTGGTGCGCGTGCGTGGTCGCTATCACGTGGAAGAGCCCGAAAAAGGGCCGGTGCAGATTGTCTTCACCGAAATTCCCTACCAAACCCGAAAGGGTGGCGATTCCCGGGCCTCGATCATCAACAAGATTGCCGAGGCGGTCAAAGAGGAGCGCATCGTAGGTATTCGCGACATCGTTGACCTGACCTGCTTGTCCAAAGAGACCGGTGGGGTGGACATTCGTTTGACGATTCAACTCAAGAAAGGCGAGGACCCCAATGTAATCGTCAATCAATTGTTCAAGTACACGCCCCTGCAGGCGACTTACTCGATCATTAATCTGGCGATTTCCGAACGGCAGCCTCGCACCTTGACCTTGCGACAGCTGCTTGATTCCTGGGTTGGGCATAGGCGCGGGGTGATTCGCAAGCGTACTACCTTCCTGCTGCGCAAGGCAGAAGAACGCGAGCACATTGTCGATGGCTTGCTTGTAGCGCAGGCCAACATTGACAAGGTCATCGAGCTGATCCGCAGTTCTGAAGATCGCGATGGGGCTAAGTTGGCCTTGTCTGCTGCGTTTGGCCTAAGTGAGCGTCAGGCTCAGGCCATCGTGGACATGCGGCTTGGCAGTTTGACTGGTCTTGAGCGGGAAAAACTCGAAAACGAGGCTCACGAACTGGGACTGACCATTGCTGATCTGAAGGACATCCTGGCCAACGACGAGCGCGTCAAAGGAATTCTGCTTGAAGACCTGGAAGACGTGGAGAAACGCTACGGGGACGAGCGCCGGACTGAGATCTCCAACACCGAGCTTGACAGCAGTGTCGATATCGGCGCCTTGATTACCGAGGACCTGATGGTGGTGACCTACTCTCGCGAGGGATACGTCAAGCGTTCGTCTCTTGATACCTACCGGGCGCAAGCTCGAGGTGGGCAGGGGGTCAAGGGTTCTGATTCCAAGGAAGGGGATATTCTGCGCTCCCTCTTTGTGGCTGGAACACACGATAATCTGCTCTTCTTCACGAATCTTGGACAGGTCTTTACCAAGCTGACCTACGAGCTGCCAGAAGGGTCGCGCACCAGCAAGGGGCGCGCCATGACCAACGTTCTCAAGCTGCGTGAAGGTGAGCGGGTCGAGACGATCCTGCGGGTATCATCCTTTGAGGGTGAGGCTTTTGCTGTGTTTGCGACCAAGAAGGGACGCATCAAGAAAACGATGCTGGACGCCTACAGCCGTCCTCGTTCGAATGGCCTCAGGGCCATCGTGTTGGAAGAGGACGATGAGGTGGTGGGTGTATCTATCGCCAAACCGGGCGATACGATCATTCTGTCCACCGCACTTGGGCGTGCGGTGCGTTTCGATGAGGCTGCGGCACGTCCCATGGGACGTGTCAGCCGCGGAGTGAAGGGTGCTCGCCTGCGTCCAGGCGACCAGGTCATGAGTTTGGTTGTTGTTGATCCTGATGCTTACCTATTGACTGCCACTCAAAATGGGTTTGGCAAGCGTACCTCCATGGATGATTACCCGATCAAGGGCCGCGGAACGGGCGGCGTGATCGACATCCGCACTACCGACCGAAATGGACCGGTGATTACCGCGCTTCTGTGTCGGCCAGGTGGCGATGTCATCTACATTACCGAGAAGGGCATGATCGTCCGCTCCCATGTAGACGACATTTCAATTGTCGGTCGCAACACCCAGGGTGTGCGTCTGTTGCGATTGAAGTCGGGTGATCGTCTTGTTGCGGCTCAAATCATCGATCCCGAAGATCTTGAGCGCTTTGCCGAAGAGGGTGAGGCCGAGGCGCCACCCGAGCCGGATGCGACGGACTTGGCGGAAGGTGCCGCGGAGCCGGAAGAAAACGAGGATTTTGAGAACGGGGCTGACGAAGAATAGTCATCATGGGACTCAAGGAGCAATTGGAAGCGGATCTGAAAGAGGCCATGAAAGCTCAAGAGGTCGTGCGTCGCGACACCTTGCGCATGACGCTTGCAGCAATGAAAAATCGAGCTATTGAACTGGGTGGGACAGCCACGGTCTTGGACGAGGATCAGTGTCTTGCAGTGGTGCTCAATGCGGTCAAGACCCGCAAGGACAGCGCTTCACAATACGACAGTGCTGGCCGTGAGGATCTTGCTGCCACCGAGCGCGCCGAAATAGCCGTGCTGCAGGGATATCTGCCTCAGGCCCTGAGTGAAGAGGAGACAAAGGCTGCGGTGGAAGCTGCGATTCAAACTGTTGGTGCAGATTCTCGTGCGCAAATGGGCCAGGTGATCAAGACTGTAATGGGCGCCCATAAGGGCAGCGTGGACGGCAAGTTGGTGCAGCGCTTGTGCGCGGAACTCTTGAGTTGACTGAACGGACGATCAATACCGGCGAAGGGGCAGACCTGGTTGCGCGCCACAAGCGCCTGGACCTACGGACAATTTTTGTTTCCGGTCTAACCCTGGTGAGTCGCGTATTGGGCTTTGTGCGCGAGATCTTGTCGGCGATTCTGTTCGGTGATCACTCGGCGGTTTTTGATGCTTTCATCACCGCTTGGAGGGTCCCGAACCTCTTTCGGCGTTTCTTGGGCGAGGGGGCGATCAGCACTTCGTTTCAAACAGCACTTAGCGACGTCGAAGGTCGGCAAGGAGAACAGGCCGGTGGCATCTTCTTTCGCTCCACTATAAGAGCGTTGTTTGCCTTGTTGGTGGTGGTTTGCCTCTTGACCATGGCGTTGATCTTGGTGCTGCCCGACCAGATGCCTATCACCGGCTGGCATTGGCTCGGGGCAGATCCCGAACCAGTGCGCGATCTTGCCTTCAGGGTGATGCCCTTCGTGGTCTTTATCTGTTTGGCTGCGGTAGCCAGCGCTGCGCTGCATGTGCGCGGACGGTTTGCTGCCCCGGCCCTGGGTCCGGTGGTCTTGAACTTAGTATGGATTGGGACGCTGGTGTGGATTGGGGCGCATTTTGGCTGGTGTATTGATGAGGGAGACTTTGTACGGCACCAGGAAATGGCACGAACTCTGGCCTGGGGTGTGTTGCTGGCGGGAGCTGCCCAGTTGGCTCTGTTGTTGCCGGCCCTCGGCCGGGAGGGTTTGCTGAATAGGGGTAGCGTTGGCCCCAGAGCCGCAGGGAGACCTTCTGCTCCCGGTGTGGGGCTTGTACTACGCCGTGCGGCGCCCTTGGCCTTTGGCGCGGCGGTCTATCAGATCAATGTGATGGTGGACGGTTTCATGGCTGAAGGGCTGCTTGAAGACGGCGGCCCGACAGTGCACTACTACGCCAACCGTGTGCAGCAGTTCCCTTTGGCTTTGGTGGCTATCGCAGCAACCAGCGCGGTTTTTCCGGCCCTGCAGGCTCACGGGCAGAAGGGAGATCTGGTATCTCTGCGTCGTCTCCACGACCAGACTCAGCGTACGGTGGCCTTCTTTGCGATACCCGCGGGGATCGGATTGGCCGTACTTGCCAAACCTATCCTGTCCGTCTCGTTCGAGCACGGGGCCTTCGGGCCGGAGGGGGTGGAGCGCGCCTCGGGAGCCTTGATCTGGCTGGCACTGGCGTTGCTGCCTGCGGGCGCTACGGGCCTGGTGGCTAAAGCCTTTTACTCGTTGGGGGATTTTCGCACCCCCGTGCGTATTTCAGCCTTGGTCCTGGCGCTGAACGTGGGGTTGAACACGCTTTTCCTTGTGGGCTGGGACATGGATGTTGATGGCCTGGCCATGGCGACCGCAATCACCAGCTGGATAGGATTGGCGCTGATGTTGCCTACTTTTTATTCCCGCCAGGGCATGCCTCAAGGCCCACCCGGCGCCCTTGGCTCTCTCTTGCGAACCGCCTTGGCAGCTGCTGCCTCTGGCGGTGCGGCCTTATGGGTCCTGGGTCCCGCATCCGAGGCGTTCAGTCCGTTGTTGGGCCTCCTGTTGGCCATGGGGTCCGGCCTGGGAGCCCACTTGGGGGTCGCCTTCTTGCTGGGGTCTCCTGAACTCAAACAAGTGCTGCGTGCAAGGGCTGGCAGAAGGTCCTAGATCGGAGTGGGGTCTGATTCGGGATCGATGAAGTGTCTGTTGCACCGGGCAGGCCTGATGGACAGAATCATGGCAGGCAGTGGGGTCCTTCAGCAGATCAGGTTGAAGGGGCAGGTCCGTTGCTGTTGGCATCTCCGCCACCTCCTTTCTGACACCTTTTCAAAATCGAGATCCTTGTGAATCCCTACGCACCAGCACCAAGCACACTTGCTCCCCGCGATACCCAGATGATGGAGGAGGCGACCAACGTCCTGGCATCGATCAACCCGCCCAAGGACTTGCCCGAACCGGACATTTCCAGCAATGGCCTTCAAGTCTTGGAGCGGCGCTACTTGCGGCGTGATGGTGAGTCGGGAGAGGTGATCGAGACTCCGCGTCAGCTGTTCTGGCGCGTGGCTACTTGCGTTGCTGCCGCCGAAGCGCTCTATGTGAAGGATGATCCCGAGCACACGGTCACAATCGCGCGTGATTTCTACAGTCTGATGGCGATGCGCATATTCTTGCCGAATAGCCCCTGCCTGATGAACGCAGGTCGCGAGATGGGCATGCTCTCCGCTTGTTTTGTGCTGCCGGTTGAGGACTCGATCGATGGGATCTTTGAATCCGTGCGTGCCACTGCCCTGATTCAGAAGGCTGGCGGGGGAACAGGTTTCAGCTTCTCGCGCTTGCGTCCAAGAGGGGACCGGGTGTCTTCTTCCGGAGGCACAACCGAGGGCCCGCTCTCTTTCATTCAGGTCTTTTCTCAGGCAACAGAGGCGATCCAACAGGGCGCTTTCCGCCGAGGAGCGAATATGGGCATGTTGCGCGTAGATCACCCTGACGTGATGGACTTCATCACTTTCAAGGACGATCGTACGCGATTGACCAACTACAACATTTCAGTTTCGGTGACCGATAAGTTCATTGAGGACCTGCGGAAGGACTCGGGCCAGATCCATCATGTGCAGAACCCGCGCACCAAGGAATGGTTCCCTCTGGGCAAGCTTGATGAAGAACGCAACTTCAATGGCGAGCATTGGACCGTGGGCGAAATCTGGGACAAGATCATCGATCACGCCTGGAGTGGCGGAGAGCCCGGTGTGGTCTTTATCGATCGCATCAATGCTCGCAACCCAATCAAGAATGTGGGCATGATCGAAGCAACCAACCCCTGCGGTGAGCAACCCCTGCACCCTTGGGATTCCTGCAATCTGGGTTCGATCAACCTGGGTCTTATGGTTGAAGGAACGGGTAGCGGAGCGAAGTTCGATTGGGATGTCTTCAAGTCGGTCATCCAAACCGGCACGCGGTTCCTGGACAACGTGATTGACGTGAATAAGTATCCCTTGCCGCAGATTCAGAACATGACGCGAACCACTCGTCGGATCGGTCTGGGGGTCATGGGTTTTGCTGACATGCTCTACAAGCTAGGCATCCCGTACAATTCTGAAGAGGGTCTGGCCCTTGGTGAAAAGGTCATGCGGGTACTCAATGAAGAGTCGCACCTGGCCAGCGAAGTACTAGCTGAAGAGCGCGGCGTGTTTCCGGCTTGGGAAGGATCTGACTGGGAAGCACAGGGAGTCAAAATCCGGAACAGCTATACCACAACGGTTGCGCCTACCGGGACGATTTCGATTCTGGCAGATTGCTCCGGAGGCATCGAGCCCATGTTCAGTTTGGCATTCAATCGTCAGGTGATGAAGGACACCAACGGAAACCCGACCATCATGAAGGAAGTCAACTATGTCTTCCGGGATGCTGCTCAAGAGGGTGGATACTACAGTGATGAACTGGTGGAAACCCTGCTTGAAGGGGGAACTCTCAAGGGGGTCGATGCGGTTCCGAGTGGGGTTCAGGACGTGTTCGTGACTGCGCACGACATTAGCCCTGAATGGCACATGCGCATGCAGGCAGCCTTCCAGCAGCACTGTGACTCTTCGATCAGCAAGACGATCAATTTTCCCCATGACGCAACGGCGGATGATGTGCGTTCGATCTATGAGATGGCCATCGATCTGGATGTCAAGGGAGTCACGGTGTACCGGGACGGTTGCCGCGAAATGCAGCCCATGGCCTTGGCAAATTCCAACCATGAGAAGAATTCCGAGTGCGAGGTTCCGACGGGGCAGGAAGCCAAGGAGCCCGAGTACAAGGAATTGGTTCCGGTGTGTTTACCCGAGATAATGAGCTGTCTGCGCGTTCGTCAGATGACCCCCTTCGGAAACATGCATATCAAGGTGACGGTGGATCCTATCACTGGTCTTGAACGGGAGGTATTCGCCCAACTTGGTAAGGGCGGTGATGTGGCGAACTCTGATCTAGAGGCGATCTGCCGCATGCTCAGCCTCTGGTTACGTGGTAATGGCAGCCTTGAGCGAGCTATCGCTCAGTTCTCGGGAATCGGCTCAAGCCTTACTGTGCCCACCAAGGATGGCCGCATCATGTCTTTGGCAGATGGCTTGGCAACCGGCCTGCAGCGTTATCTTGCGGCCAAGGAAGCTCAGGGCCTACGGAACCTCTTGCTCGGTGGTCACGAACTGGCTGAGGTTTCTGACGAAATTCCCAGGGCCTCAGGACGCGTGTATCTCAAGAACACTGATGGTTCTGAAGCCGCCCCAAAAAATGTGGGGGGCTACAAGTTGAAGTGTCCTTCCTGTACGCAGACTTTGGCCTTTCAGGAGGGTTGTGTGAAGTGTCACAGCTGCGGTTTCAGTCAGTGCTGAGTCGCTGACCCAACGGGTCTGACCTACAAACCGAGCC
Source organism: Planctomycetota bacterium (assembly GCA_012960475.1). Taxonomy (GTDB): domain Bacteria; phylum Planctomycetota; class UBA1135; order UBA1135. Next base: position 202,380 of record DUBE01000043.1, on the reverse strand, counting down.
CCGCCGCTTGATTGCGACGGGGCTCGATTGATTCTGGAGCGCGTACCTTGTTGACCAGCGTTCCTATATATTTCCGTCCGCGGGCGTGCGTTTGATCGGTCGGCCGAAAATGTCGGTCTTTACATCCTCGGCTTCGGGCTCGTTTTCTGTTTCGATGGGCGTGGGTTGTCCCAGAGGGTCTCGCTCGAGTTCGGGACCCTCTTCTTCGGTTCCAAAAATTGACCAACGCACGCTGTTGCTGGGCAGGTTGCGCGCGAAGGTCAGCTTGGGACCGAGGGATGATTCCAGTATCAGCATGTTGATCGTGGGCATGTTGACCATGATTTCTCGTTCCATGCCGCCGGGCTCCCAGATGAGTTCTTCTCCCGAACTATCAAGGTAGGATCCGATCAGAGAGGTCAAGGTCATGACTCCGTCGCGACCAAGGCTGTATTCGCTGTGGCCGGTTTGGAAAGCATCCGGCACCGGGACCCGCGGAGTGGCCCAGGAGGCTTGGATTTCCATGGACATAAAGTTGGCACTGATCAACAAGAAGCCGTTGGCGGATCCACCGTCTTGCGGTGTATCGGGCATGGATACATTCATCAGGCGCCAACATCCTTGGATTCGGAGCTGTAGGTCCGACATAGCTCCGGTGCGCACGCGGCCGAAGAGGTCACGGGTTTCTACCTCCGCATTCGGGTCCGGTTGCTGGGGCTTGGGTTCGTCCTGCAGGGCTCCGTACAGGGGTAATAGGGAGAGGGGCAGGGCCAGAAGGGTCAAGGTCGCTTTCATAGGGACTCCAGGGTACCGAGCTGAACCCTACAATAGCGCGAGAGGCGGTTGCATCTCTATCCTTCCCAGGGGTCTCCCTGGGGCCTCCGAGCCACCGCGCCTCCCAAATTTCCGTCATGGCCGACATAGACAAGAAGCCCCCCGCCGTCCGTGCCGAGCGGGTTCTTGTGACCGGAGTGGTGGTCAATACCTGCCTGGCAGTGCTCAAGATTCTGGCCGGACTGGTTTCTGGATCCCCGTCCTTGTTGGCGGATGGGTACCACTCTCTCGGTGATCTGGCAACCAATGGGTTGGCTTGGTTGTCATGGCGTTGGGCGCGCCAACCGGCGGACGAAGACCATCACTATGGTCATGGCAAGATGGAAGCGATGGCGGCTTTAGTCGTGGGCGGTTTGTTGGTGGTGACGGGCATCGGCGTGTGGTGGCATGCGGCTCGCGGAGAGAGTGTGAGTTATGCGGGATTCGAACTTTGGATCGCCCTCGCCGCTGCTCTGCTTTCAATTGTTGTCAACGCCTGGCTAACGCGACTTACCCTGCATGCGGCACGGGAGACGAACAGCCCTACACTGACTGCCCTGGCAGCGGACAATCACTCGGATGTTTGGACCAGCGTGTTGGTGGTAATTGGCGTCGGTTCAAGCGCTTATGGCTTGAGCTGGGTTGAGACGGTCGCCACTGTCTTGATTGGCTTCTTTGTACTCATGATGGGGCAGCAAATCGTGAGGACCTCTTTCGATACCCTTACGGATCGAATTTCTGACGCAGGTCTACGAGGGCGTGTGACTGAACTTACTCGTGCGGTGCATGGAGTGTGCGAGGTCGGTACCATCGCTGCACATCCCCTTGGAGGCAGCTTACGGGTTGATATGGAGATTAGCGTGAACGGGAGTTCTACAGTGCGTCAAGGTCATGCAATTGCCCATGCTGTTGAAGAAAACATTATCAACTTTGAGAAGGCTGTCGTAGAGGTCGCGGTGCATGTCAACCCCACCGATGACCCTGAAGCCTGAGAACCCACTATCCTGCTACTTCAACCATCCAGATGAACATTCGTCAGACAATTCTCCTGCCCACCTTGACGGTCCTCGCTGTGGCGGCTGCTCCTGCTCAACAACGCGCTCGGGCTGAGCTTTTCACGCGTCTTGATGGCGATATGGTTCAGGCCGTGGTTCGCATTGAGATTGATCAGGGGTATCACATCTACCACGATGCTTTTTCAGATTCTGAATTTGCCGGTACCGTGACAAGCTTTCGGGGGGTGGGCGATGACGTGGAGTGGGAGACCTGGCAGATGCCTGAGCCAGCGGTGGGCTTCGAGCCCTTGTTGGAGAAGATCTACGAAAAGCACGAAGGCACCATCCTGGTGCATGGTCTGGGTCTATTGCTTGGGGGCGATCCCGACGAGATCACGATCGAGGTCGTGGGGCAGACCTGTGATGACAAGGTTTGTACGCCCTACTCTGAGAAAATGACCACTCGGGGAGCGGGGTCTGACACGGCCTTCGCCAACTTTCCTCTGGGGGTAGAAGACCACGACGAAACTCCCAAGGCCGATGGTTCGGGCGGGCACGAGGATGACGGGGGTCAAGCTGCAGAATTTGATTGGAGTCCCTTCTATAGTCCCAGTCGCCTTGCAGATTTCATGCCTAGGGTAGAGCACGATGGAGCGCTCGCTCTCCTGCGCCTGGAGGTAGCCGTCTCGGGCAAGTATCACCTCTACAACGGCCCGACCGTAGAAGACATGGCTCCCGGGGGAGCTATCGGCGTACCCACTACCGTTGCCATCGAAGGTGATGGCATAGAGTGGGGGGCGCCTCGATTCCCGAAGCCGAGTCTTGTGCTCGGCATGAACGAGGAGTTCGATGACATTCAGGTCGCTATTCAGCATGGGAACTTCGTGATCGAGATTCCCGGCCGCGTGACCGATGCGGCGGCCACTGGGAATTTTAGTGTGACCCTCGCCGGACAGACCTGTGATGAGAACTCTTGCTTGGATTATTTCCAGACCAAAGAGGCTCCTCGGGCGAAAGTTGCATCGATTGCGAAGGGTTCGGCAGATGCAGCGACTGGGACAGAGGGTTCGGTTGTTGGCCCCACGGGGAGTCAGGATTCCGAGCCGGAGCCCGCAGACGAAGACAAGTCATTGGGGTCCTTTCTCTTGGAGGCGTTCTTCTGGGGCCTGATCACGCTCCTTATGCCTTGTACCTATCCGATGATCCCAATCACGATCTCGTTCTTTACCAAGCAGGCCATTGCGCGGGACGGCAAGGTGCTCTCTCTGGCTTTGGCCTATGGAGCAGGTATCGTCTTTGTCTTCATCGCCATAGGTGTTGTGGTTGGAGCGCCGATTCAGGAGTTCGCCAACCACCCGGTTTTCAATCTGCTGATCGCTGCCATGTTCGTGTTCTTCGCTCTGGTGCTGTTTGGTTGGATCAATCTGCAGCCGCCCCAGTTCCTGATGCGTGTCGCTGGCCAGGCCAGCGCCACCAGTGGTCTGGTTGGGGTCTTCATGATGGGACTGACTTTGGTGGTTACCTCGTTCACCTGTACTGCGCCATTTGTGGGCACTCTGCTAGCACGTGGAGGCGAGCAAGGCCTGTTGCGCATAGTGATGGGAATGGGGGTCTTTGGCTTGACCATGGCAACACCGTTTGTGTTCCTGAGTCTGTTCCCCAGCCGGGCTCAAAAAATGCCCAATGCAGGCGCATGGATGAATACCCTCAAGGTCTTCTTGGGATTTGTGGAATTGGCCGCCAGCCTCAAGTTCCTTTCTGTGGCGGACCTGGCTTGGGAGTGGGGTTTCCTTTCCAAAGAGGTCTTCTTGATCCTCTGGGCGGGCATCTTCATGGTGGCGGCCATGTATCTCTTCGGCAAGATCAACCTCAAGGGGGAGGAGGACGGCGTCGTCTCCCCGGGCCGCATGGTGGGCGGTCTTGTTACTTTTCTATTTGCGGTCTACTGCGGTTTCTTGACCTTTGGCTTCCAGATGGACCCACTCCTGACCGCTTTTGCGCCGCCTTATTCCACCGCCCCTGTTCGTTCAGCTTCTAATGACAGTGATGGGCACACCTCGGGTGTGGCCTGGGAATTGTTGACCGATGATTATGAGGGCGCCTTGGTCAAGGCAAGGGCCCAAGACAAGTTGCTCTTGATCAACTTCACCGGGTTCAACTGAGTGAACTGCCGCGTAATGGAGGGCAAGATCCTCCCGGCTCCGGCGGTCGCCGGAATCCTAAGAGACAATTTTGTTGAGGTGCGCTTGCATTGCGACTTGGGGTCCAATGCTAAAGCGAATAAGGCTCTGCAGTTGGAACTGGCGAACAGCCTGGCTTTGCCCATTTTCGTGATCATGGATCCCGAAAGCCGCGAGGTGCTCAAGATCCACGAAGGCCTGGCCTTCGCCGGGGATTTTGCAGAGTTCCTCGCCTCTGCTAACTGAATCCGAGCAGCAAGCCACCCTGATAGACCACAGCACTGGCTACCCAGGAGAGTACGGTCATATAGGCCAATAGAAACGTGGGCCAGCGCCATGATGCGGTCTCACGTCGCACTACTGCCAGAGTTGAAAGGCATTGGCAGGCAAGCGCAAAGAAGACCAGCAAGGATAGGCCGACGAGTGGCGTGTACAGGGGTGTGCCGTCCGGCCTTTGGGCAGCGCGTAGGCGGTCACGCAAGAGACTCGACTCTTCATCAACGCTGTCTCCCACCCCGTGCACGATGCCCAGGGTGGAAACGAAAACCTCGCGGGCTGCAAAGGCTCCGATCAATCCCACCCCGATGCGCCAGTCGAATCCAAGAGGCGTCAGAGTGGGCTCGATGGCGCGCCCGATCTGGCCGGCATAGCTGGCCTCCAGTTGGATTGCATGAGCTTCAGCGGGGCTTTCGTCTACTTGGGCGTTTCGTTGTGGAAACGACAGCGTAAGCCACAGGATGATGGTTGAAACCAGGATGATCGTGCCCGCTTCCGACAGGAATGCTCGGCCCTTGAGCCAGGCCTCGTGCAAGATGCGCATGGGTTCGGGCCTGCGGTAGGAGGGCAGCTCCAACACCAAGGGAACCGCGGGTCCTTGGAGCACGGTCTTGGAGAGGACCGCCGCTGCCAGCAATGCGATGGCAGTGCCGAAGAGGTACATGCCCACCATCAGGAACGACGCGGTAGAAAACCCAAACCAACTCTCGGTTGGAAAGAGTGTGGCAATGATCAAGGTGTAGACCGGCAGGCGCGCCGAGCAGGTCATCAGAGGGACAACCATCATGGTCTTCAGTCGGTCACGTCTACGCTCCATGGTGCGTGTGGCCATGATTGCGGGGATCGCGCAGGCGTAGCCAGACAGCATGGGCACAAAGGCGCGTCCGGTCAGGCCCATTGATCTCATCAGGCGATCCATCAGCCATGCGACTCGCGCCATGTAGCCGGAGGATTCGAGTATCCCCAGGAAGAGGAACAGGAGCAAGATCTGGGGCAGGAAGGCCACTACTGCGCCGACTCCAGCGATCAGGCCCTCCGTGATGAACTCGCGCAGAAAGCTCTCACTCATGTGAGACTGGACAAATCGGGCGAAGTGTCCGAATAGGCCTTCTATAGAACCGATCATCGGATCCGCCCAGGCAAAGAGGGACTGGAAGAGGGCGGCCATCACGATCAGGAACAGGGGCAGGCCCAGCAGGGGATGCAGCAAGATTCGGTCAAGGCGCTCAGACCCGGATTCCTTGGGGGTGGTGTCAGGGTTGTCGCTGAGAAAGTCTCTCACATGCTCATCGATCCAGGCATAGCGTGGGCCGATCAGCAGCAGATCCGGGTCTTCGCCAGCTTCTTGTAGTGCGTTGCGTTCTTGGGTGACTGTCGCGCGTAGGGAATCGGGCAGGTCGGTGAGTTCGTCGGTGGGGTCTATGGAGAGCAGGGCCCAGCGGGCCAGGGCTGCTTGCCGGCGCAGATCCCCGTGGTGCCATTCAAAGGGGATTCCTGCGCCGATGCGTTTGAGGCTCTCGCCCATTGAGCTGTCCGAGGAGGGCAGCGCTGGAGGAACCGGAGGGACCGGGCGCTCTTTTATTGCCGAGCTGATGGCGCTCTTGAGCTGATCCAGACCCTGGCCCGTACGTGCGGCAGTAGGTACGACCGGAACTCCTAAAGCGGTGCTCAGGGCTTCTATGTCGATGTTCTGGCCTGCCTTTTCAACCTGGTCGATCATGTTCAGAGAACACACGCAGGGAATACCGAGCTCAAGTACTTGAAGCACCAGGTACAGGTTGCGTGCCAGTTGGGTGCCATCGATGACCAACAACACCAGATCTGGCTGCTTGTAGGGTGGATGTCCCGCCAGGGCTCGCATGGCGATTTCTTCTTCAGCGCTGCGAGCGGAGAGAGAATAGGTGCCCGGCAGATCCTCGATGTCTACCGTCTCATCGCACAGAATCAGGCTGCCTGAGTGGCGGTCGACTGTGACGCCGGGGTAGTTGCCAACTTTCAGGTTCAACCCTGTCAGCAGATTGAAGACGCTGGTCTTACCAGCGTTGGGGTTCCCCGCGACGACGATGCGATTGGTCGCGGAATTGGAGGGCGCCATGGATTCAGGAGTCGGGAGCCGACACGGTGAGTTGCTCGGCTTCGGAGGTCCTCAGGGACAAGCGCGATCCACGAGCTTCAATTTCGACAAGATCATGCACAACCGAATGTCGCAGCAGGCGCACCACTGTTCCGGGTACGAGCCCTAGCTCAAGCAGGCGTCGGCGGAAGGTACGCGGGCCCTGCACGTCAACGAGGGTGCCTAAGTGGCCAGGCCGCAGATTCTGAAGGGGGGTCATGGTGGTCCTTATAGTTGAGACTGCGTCTCAATATCGTCTAGATCATATCCCGGTAAAGGGTCCTGGTGTGTGTTCTGATCTTGATACAGGGCCCGACCTGGGGGCAGGTCCTCTCTGGAGGCTTGAAAAATGCCCTGGTGCTGGCTTGGAACCCCTGTGGCCCCCTACCATGAGCCTGCAATGGTCGAGAAACACAACCCCAAACAGGTTGCTGGTTATCGGGCAGCCGAGATGGTCCAAACCGGGTCTGTGGTGGGCCTGGGAACCGGATCCACCGTCTTCTTTGTGCTCATCCGTCTTGCTGAGCGCATTCGGGAAGAGGGGCTTGAGATCACTGCCGTGCCCACCTCGGTTGACACCGAAACAAAAGCCCGCGAGATGGGCATTCCCCTTGTGAGCCTCGATGAGGTTGGGTCCATCGACTTGTGCATTGACGGAGCTGACGAGATCGATGGGGATTTTCACATGATCAAGGGAGGCGGTGGGGCTCTTCTGCGCGAAAAGGTCGTGGCCAGTATTTCTGAGCGTGAGGTGATTGTGGTCGGCCCAGAGAAGGTCGTGTCTTGCTTGGGGACGACCTTTCGTTTGCCGGTAGAAGTTGTACCTTTCGCACGGTCTCTGGTTGTGCGCAAGATTCAGCTTATGGGGGCCGAGCCCATCGTGCGCATGTCTGACAATGGGGGGTCATTCTTGACGGACAACGGCAATGAGATTCTCGATTGTCATTTTCCTGAGGGCATCGATGATCCAGCTGCCCTGGAACTTGCTCTGGACGCGATTCCAGGGGTGGTAGAGTCCGGCTTGTTCATCAGCTTGGCTCACGCAGTGGTGATTGGTCATCCCGACGGCCGAAGTCAGGTGCTCGAGAAAGACTAGGATCGCCGATGGAATTCAGGAAGTGGAGACTCTCCCTCGAATGTGTCGGAGGCCGCGTTGCCCCAGTGGGGAGTCATCCTTGATGTTTTTCAGGGCTTGATGATGCTTGTCGATCACACGCTGCCCTTCACCTTTGGCCTGGACTCAAGCTAGGTCGAGTAGTTCTCGGGAATCAGCTCCCGCTCCACTGCTTCAATTACGATGTGCAGCACTTTGATGTGCAGCTCTTGAATGCGATCGGAGGTGGTGGCTTCGGGGACAACGATGGCTGTATCTACCTGTGTCAGGGCCTTGCCGCCTCCCTTGCCCAGTAATCCCACCACGTGGATGCCGCGTTGCTTGGCCGCCGCGATGGCCCTTTCGATGTTGGGAGAGTTGCCGGAGGTCGAAATCACCAGCAATAGATCTCCCTGCTTGCCATAGGCCTCGACCTCGCGCGCGAAGACCTCTTCATAGCCAAAATCATTGGCGATGCATGTCAGATGGCTCGGGTCTGAAAAAGCGATGGCTGGCAGAGCTCGCCGGTCCCCTCGGAAACGCCCCGTGAATTCCTCGGCAAAGTGCATTGCGTCACACATGGACCCGCCGTTGCCACAGGACATCAACAACCCTCCCGCCTGCAGGGTCTTGGCGGCGGTTGCAGCGAAGGTTGCCACTGCGGCCATGCAATCAGCATCGTTCATGAAGGCATCAAGGGTGCTGCGGGCGTTGGTAAAGGCCGCGTGGATCGGATCGGTGGCGCTCATGGCGTAGATAGTCGCTTTCCTCACCAGCTCACGGCAAGCATGATCGCCCAATAGGATTGGAATCTTCCGTTCTGCCCCCCCTTACCCACGCACAATCTGCTCATGAAGTTCCTCCTGATCCTTCTGCTGGCCTTCGCCGCCGCCCCTTTGGCGTGGGTTGCCTTGCGGGCAGAGGCTCCGAATCACATCGCTCACAAGCTGGATGGGGAGGGTGACTCCGTCCATATTCCAGCGGTCTTGTTGGGCGAGGTCCCTCCCGGGACACAGCTTTACGAGTTCGTGGTGGATGGGCCCTGTTGTGACGGCTGCTCCCAAAAACTGCATGGGACGGCGATCAAGGTTGCGGGGATCGAGGCAGTTGCGATTCACTTTGATGGAAACGAGGATTTAGCCTATGGGCAGGTCTGGATTCAGGAGGGGCAAGATCCCTCAGTCCTGCTCTCGGCGTTGACCTTTGGAAAGTACACCGCCCATGAGCGCGACCTTGACTAGTTGAGCCCTGGCCATGGCCTTGGTAGGAACACCATGCTTGCTTGAACCGGATCGACTCCGCAGGTCAATCCGTGCTCGTGATGGGTCTTGGGGCTCTTTGGAGAACTGGATTAGAGGGGTGCTTTCCTGGCTTTTTTCGCTCTCCCAGATCACCGCTTCTTCAAATGGCTCAAGGGATTCGTGCAGGTGGAAGCCGACTTTGAGGTCATGGGGCAGGCGTCTTGGACCCAGAAATTGGCCTTGGGCGAAGATTCAGAGAACCTGGAGCATGTGTTTGTGGGCCCTGATTTCGGATCCGGGGTTGAATTTCTCCTTTGAGATCCCATGGAGGCCATCGCGCCCGTGCCAGCGGGAGCGCGAGGGATGCGCCTCGGGCATGGCAGAGGGCTGAAGGAGGGGGCTGGGCCCCGACGAGCCGCAGTTCCTGCTCACATAGGGCCGAGAGTGTGGCGAACAATGAGGGCGCAGCCTGTATCGTGGTCAGCCGAATCCTCGTGGTTCTCCTCCTTCAGTCCCGCCTAGCAGCAGGTAATCGAGTTGACAGAGACAGACGCACAGACACAGCAACAAACAGGTGCTGATCAGGATCCTGGGGCTCACACCATCGAGCACGAGGTCGCCCAGGCGATTGACGGGTGGAAGGCCGAGTCCAAGCAATTGAGCCAGCTGACAGCTGTTCTGAGCCCTCTCGCGCGGGAGTCTTCCCACAGGGACATGACCAAGGTGCCTGCCCTGATCGACAAGGCTCGTCAAAAAGCCGAAGATCTTGGTATGAGGGAACTCGTAGAGCCGCTCCTGAAGCGAGTAGAGGACGATTTACAAGAGCGTCGCAAGCGCCTGCACGAGAACTTGGCAAAGGACCTAGTGGCGGCCTGTGGCTTGAAGAATCTGGATCTGCGCGTCATTCGTCGGGAAGAGCCTGTCGAGGTGCGTATTCCACCCTTTGGGGTCACTATTGATCGGTCCAAAGGTCTCGCCACCCTGCACTTTGCCCGTAAGCCTCTAGTGGAATGCGCGGCCAATGCAGATGACATAGTTTCCGCTCACCAGGAGGCCAAGAGGTCTTTCGGCGGTAATTTCAATGGTCAAGCGTTCTTTGGAGCTTGCCGGAAGGCTTGGTCCGCAGCTTGCGGGGCAGGGGACGCGGGCACTGGCGAGCGTGTCGAACTCCTCGATTTTCTACCCTACCTTGCTCTGCAAATGCAGGACAAGGCCTTTCGAGTTGAGCCCACATCGGGCAACTTCCGTGGTTATTCACGAGCTCAATTTGCCTTCGATGTTATGCAACTAAGAAATCAATCTGGATTCACTCAAGATGGTTGGCGTTTCAATTTGGGCGTTGCAACCGGAACCACAGCCAGCAAGAAGGACCGCTCCATTTTCTTTGAAGACGAAAATGGAAATGGCGAGTTCAAATTGACCGTGTTCTTCGTGCGCGAGGAGGCCTCTCGATGAGCCCCTTGAGAGCAATGACTCCAGACATGGCGCGACACGTGCTGGACCGCATGGGTTCCACCGGCCAGCCTCCTGAGCGCGGGGCGCGGCATGTCAATGTCGCCACCGAAGAACTGCTGGAGATTCTGCGTGTAGAATACCTTGAGCCCATGAAGACCTCGGGGCGCAATTCCACCTTCAAGCTGGTGCAGGCGCCCTTTGGCGGAGGCAAGACCCAGTTCCTGCATTGCCTCCGTGAGCTTGGCTGGTCGGAGGGCTTTGCAACGGCTCTGATAGGGTTGTCGCCGAAAGAGTGCCCTTTTGACCGGCCGCCAGCCATCTACCGTGAAGTGGTGCGCCGCATCGAGCTGCCGGTGGCTGATTATCATGAGGAAACGAACCCTGGGCTGGATCGGGTCCTTCGGCAGTTGGCTCTCGACCGGGTGAATCAGGTTGGCGCGGATGTTTTTGTCAAATGGCTGGGGACAGATTTTGGTCGCACCAATATCGAGAGTCGCGCCTTTGGTCGGGCGGTCAAGGCTTTCATGGAAGCCGTGGCCATCGACGACTTTGAGTCGGAAGAGTTGCTTGGAGATTATCTCTTGGGGCACAAGATTCCTTCTGCCGATCTCGCGCCCTACCGTCTACGCGAGAGTCTTGATGATGAGAGCGCCTTTCGGTGGTTGCGTAGTCTGGTGCAGTCCTTGGCGGCCTTGAATCTGCCCGGCGTCGTGTTGATGTTTGATGAGATGGACCGCAATATGAGTTTGAGCGCGGGACGTCGCCGCGCTATCGGGGACAACCTGCGTCAGATGATCGACTACTGTGGCCAGTCTCTTCTACCAGGCGTGGTCTGGTGCTACGCGGTACCACCGGAGTTCATGGATACGATTGTGCCTGAGTATCCGGCTCTTGCCCAGCGACTCAAAGGTGCTGTGCGCTTCTCCCGTACAAGCCCGATGCAACCGGTAATAGACCTGGACCATCTGCCTCTGGGAACCACCGAGTTACTGCAGGCTCTGGGCAAGCGGCTGCTTGACCTGACTGAACTGGCCTATGATCAGAAATTTGATCAGGACATTCAGGGCCCGAATATTGATGGATTGGCGACCGAACTTGGTGAGCGCTCTTTTGAATCTGGCACCAGGCGCACATTTGTCAAGGCGGTGATTGCGTTGATTGAGGCACAGCGTCGGGAAGGAGAGTCACCCCTCTCATTGGAGGAGATCCGCGAGTTTGCAGGTCTTGGAGCGGGTGCTGCTACTGATGCGATGCCTGGTGAGGTTGAGTTCTAGGGATGTTCGATAAGGGCGATCGTGTGGAACACTCCAGAAGGGGTGAGGGGGTTGTACTCAAGCGACTCGTGCGCGGTGTCGTGCGCGTACTCTTCGATGATGAGCCTGGACTGCCTCGAACCTTGCACGGTTCTGTTCTTGGGTTGGTGGGGGGGCCGCCGCCCATGCAGGGGGGCGGGCTTGGGGTAGAGCAATCCATTCTGGGCCAGTTGTCTGAGACAGATTCCGGTGATACCTACCCACAATCGATTGCTGTGGCCGAAGAAAGTGCGCCCAAGCCGCCCAGGGTTCGTGTTCCGCTCATCAAAATCTCTGACGAAGCTGCGGCCCTGCATCGTGAACACGCCCGCGTACTGCCTGCTGCCGATGCCTGGCAGACGATTGAGGCCTTGCGTCTGGGGGTGGTTCCTTCCCGCGGGGTACAGGCCTATACAGTTGCGCGTAATGACGAGCTCAACAATCTCAGAGCCCTCTTGAATGATGCCCATGGCTGTCGTGTTTTGTGGGGTGAGTACGGCGCGGGCAAGACGCACCTATTGGAGGCAGCGGAACAGTTGGCCCTTGAACAGGGTATGGCAACCGCACGCATTACCCTCGATCCGAGGGAGAATGCCCTGCACCATCCATTGCGTTTGTACCGGAGGATTGCTGATTCCATTCGTACGGCGGATCAAGTAGCGCTGGGGTTTGAGGGCATTTTGCAGCGTCTTGTGGATAGCCCCGACCATGCTCTGCCTGGTGGGTCCCGGAGCAGTCGCTTCCTGACGCCCTATCTGTGGGCTCTACGCCATGGGGACCCTGAATCCATTGGCTGGCTTCGGGACTATGTACGTGGTGACAATGTGGATGCCAGCATGGTCAATGCGGTCTTGACCAAGATTGGTTGGCGTGGGCAGCGCGTGCTGCACATGTCGGACTACCGCACCTATGGTCGAATGTATGTGCACCTAGTGGGTACCCTTGCAAGCTGGTGTGCGGATGCAGGCGCCAGGGGCCTGGTGCTTCTGTTTGATGAGGTTGAGCGGGTTGATGCTCTGCGACCTCAAGATCGCACCTATGCCTTTGAAGTCTTGAAGCACTACGCGGCGGTCACCATGAACCTGGACGACCTCGCCTTTGATCCGGAATCGCTCTATAAGGGGGGTCAGCTGGTGCATCGGGAAATTCCTCTTCGTTTTTGCGAGGACCAGCCCCTGACTTCGATTTTTGCTCTGACCCCGCTGGCAGAAGTGGAAGAACAATTTGCAGGCGTTACCGAGAGCACCGCCACGGACATGCGCCTGAGCCCGTTTGCGCCGGGTCTTCTGGGTGAATTGGTCGATCGCATTGCTGCGCTTTATGAGCACGCTTATTCCGACTACAAGGTGGCTAGTGACTTGCGCGAAAATACTTGTCATGAGATTGCCGATGCACAGGATGAGGGGCACGACAGCTTTCGGGATGCGGTTCGTGCGGCCGTGGCCCTGTTTGATCGCGAGCGTCTCTTGAGTAGCGGGCGTTGGAGTCCATGAGAGTGGATCGCGCGCTGTTGCCTCATACTTTTGGCAACTGGTTCACCCGTTTTGCGGATCTGACCCAGGTTCAGCGACGGGCTATCCCGATCATCATGTCGGGTCGGGATGCTTTGATTTGTTCTGCTACAGCCAGTGGCAAGACTGAGGCCTATGCGGCACCTGCTGCAGAACTGGTCCTGCGTGAGGATGTAGAGGGGACCGCGGTCCTGATCATCGCACCCACGCGCGCTTTGACCAATGACCTCAAGCGGCGCCTGGAAGGGCTCATGGGCTTGACACATGTTTCCTTCGGGCGTTACACAGGCGAACACAAGGAGAAGGTCGATGGGCGCTTGCCCTCGGTGGTGGTGGCAACTCCCGAAGCGGTTGATTCTCTGATTGCACGGCGCCCAGGTATGTTGCGTGATGTGCGAATGGTCGTGCTGGACGAGATCCACGTGCTTGACAGTACGCTTCGTGGAGATCAGTTGCGTATTCTCTTGAATCGCTTGGAGCAGTTGACGGATCAGCGTCCCCAACGTGTTGCCGCCAGTGCTACTGTGGACCGACCTGAGGAGTTGGCCTTGCGTTACCTCAAAGATCCAGAGGTGGTGGTAGTGCCCGGCCTGCGGAAAATTCTTGGTCGCGTTTTCCATGGCCGCGGTAATGAGTTCATGGTTGCGCACCTTGATGATCTGGCCAAGAACAAGCTCAAGAAGGTGCTGGTTTTCTGTCGTAGCCGCAACCAAGTTGAAAATTTGGCTTCCAAGCTACGTAATTGCACACGCTTTGGGGAAGCGGTGTTCGCCCATCACGGGTCCATGGCCAAGAATCAGCGCGAGAGAACCGAACGCTTGTTTCACCAAGCTCCTGCGGCGGTGGCCTTCGCAACCATGACCCTGGAAATGGGCATTGACATTGGCACCGTAGACTACATTTTGCTCTTCGACGTGCCTGCTGATGTGTCCAGTCTGTTGCAAAGAATGGGCCGTGGGGGACGTCGGGGCGACAGTACACGCTGCGGTTATGTCGTGCAGAACAAGAGTGATGCTCATCTCTTTGAGACAATGTTCCACCTGGGCAAGGCGGGCATTCTGTGTGGCACACCTTATGGTTTCCGTCCTTCCGTCTTGGTGCAGCAGACCTTGGTGATGGCTTGCAGCCAAGCTTACATCACTCTTGCGGATGTGAAGCGCATGGTGCCTCTGGACATTATGCAAGAACTTGGCTTGAACTCGGCTGCGGCCCTTATGGATCAAATGGTGGCCAACGATTTGCTGGAACGCGCCGGCTCCGACCGTTTCGTCGCCACCGAGGATATTGAAGCGCGCTACAATCGTGGTAGCTTGCATGGGAATATCGCCGACGGTCCCAGCGTGTCCGTTGTGGACCGTATGACCGGTGACATCATTGGTCGGATCCAATCCGCCGATACCCAGAAGATCGAAGTGGCGGGTATGAATCGTCATATAGTCAAGGGCACCGGGGAGCGGATCTTGACCGATGCTGCTGGTGGCGGCGCGGCGCCGGCACGGTTTCGGTCGACTGGTTCCCCCAGTACCTCGTTCTTGTTGGGCCGTGCTGTGGTGACTGGTCTGATGGGGGGCGGTGCGGGCAAGGGGCTTGCTCCTCAGGATCAAGAGGGACAGTTGATCTATGCTCTAGATCATGGGCCGCACACAATGCTGGTGCATGGCCTAGGTACAGTGGGATCTCTGCTCTTTGCCCATCAAGTGGGCAGAAAGGCTCGTGTCCTGGAGAGCAACGCCTACTGCACAACTATTTCTGGTGGTCTTGCTGAATTGCCGCGCCCCAGCGGCGTTCAGGTGCAGAAATTCGTCAAAGAACGCATTGCCGATCTGGCCAAGCTGGCAAGTACTGGGCCTTGGGAAAAGGCCGTGCCTTCTTCCATGCGCGAGGAAGCCGTGCGTAGGATCTGCGGTGTAGATCAGGTGGCGGGCTTCATGCAGGTTGCTCGCTTGATAGAGGTCAAAGTTCCAGGCCCCGAAGTTCTGGAAGTGATCGAGGGTTTCTAGAGGGAACGATCCACCGCTTCCAGAATGCGCGTGACCGTGGGCTCATCATGTTTGGTGGATAGGAACCAGGCCTCATAAGGCGAGGGCGGCAGCAGAATTCCGTGTTCCAGCATGGAGCGAAAGAATGTGATCCAGGATTCCCGGTCGGTGCCGTTGACCTCGTTTAGATTGCGCACTGGCGAATCGGTAAGATAGAGGCACATCATGGACCCTTGCCGTTGCACGCGTCCGGGCCTGCCGTGGCGGGCGAAGATCTCTTCAATGCCTGAGGCCAGGCGCTGGGAGGATTCCTCAAGGCCTTGATAGACCCCCTTACGACCCAGGATCTCCAGGGTCTTTGTTCCCGCTGCCACTGCGAGCGGATTTCCGCTCAAGGTGCCTGCCTGATAGACATCCCCCGCCGGTGATATCTCTTTCATCAAGTCTCGCCGGCCGCCATAGGCGCCGATGGGCAAGCCGCCTCCGATCACCTTGCCCATGCAGATGAGATCCGGTTTGATTTTGCAGATTTGCTGGTAGCCGCCAGCAGCTACGCGGAAGCCGGTCATGACTTCATCGAAAACCAGGAGCGCTCCGTGGTTGTCGCATAGATCGCGCAGTCCTTGCAGGAATCCTGGTTCTGGGGGTATCAGTCCCATGTTCCCCGCTACTGGTTCCACGATGATGGCGGCGATGTCGTTGCCGTGGGCTTCGAAGAGGGAACTCGTGCTGGAGAGATCGTTGTATTCCGCAATCAGGGTCAACTCTGCCAGACTCCGGGGCACGCCCGGGGAATCGGGAGCGCCCAGGGTCAGGCCCCCCGAACCTGCTCGCACCAGAAACGAATCTCCATGACCGTGGTAACAGCCGTTGAACTTGATGATGCGATTGCGATCGGTGGTGGCTCGTGCCAGGCGCGCGGCGGATAGGGTTGCCTCGGTTCCGCTGTTCACCAGCCTCACCATTTCCACCGGATCCACGCGCTCGCAGATTGCCTGGGCGATGGTGAGTTCCGCTCGGGTGGGTGCGCCAAAGGCGGTGCCACTCTCGACCGCAGCGTGTAGGGCTTCCTTGACCTCTTCGTCTCCATGGCCCAGGATCAGAGGGCCGTAGGAGAGGACCATGTCTACATACTCGTTGCCATCTTCGTCCGTGACCAGGGGCCCCTTACCGCTCTTGAGGTGAGGCGGCGTACCCCCCACGGAAGAATAGGCCCGCACCGGGGAGTTCACTCCACCTGGAATCAGGTTCTGGGCCTGGGCAAAAATCGTTTCACTTTGATCGAGACGCATATCACTTGTTGGTGGCAATGGCTTCGAGGGCCAGGGTAAGGGACGCCGGCTGCGGCGATGCCAATGGAAGGGTCATAGAGAAGTGCTCTTGATTGGCTTGCAGAGCGTCCAGTGTCGTCCAGCCCATGGCCAGGGCAGCGGGGCGAAATTCGTGTTGCTCAGCGCACCAGATCTCCACAGCCTCCGGGGCGGCGAAAAACACCACATCCGTCAGAGGCGCTGTCAATTGGGGCGCTGGTATGGTGCGGTAGACAATCCGCTCGTCCACATGTAGGCCGCCAGCTCTTAGCTGATCTCCAAGGTCTCTTGCCCGCTCGCCCCGCAGCCAGAGTACATGGGAATCCTTCGCAGCTTCCGAGCAGAGGGTTTGGGCCAGACTGCCAGCGGCGCCACCGGTCGCGGTCAGAGCAACTTCGAGACCTTCCGCGGCAAGGATCTGTGCGCTGCGTTCTCCGACTACAGCCAAAGGAGCCTTGCACCATTCTGCGCCTGCATCACGTGCTTCAATCAGGGCGGGCAGAGCGCCCGTGGAAGTTATCGTGATCCAATCAGGGCGTTCTTGTGGCTCGTCCTGCATGGGCAGAGTGGTGCGTTGGAGCAAGGGGTGACTGACGCTTTCCCAACCAGCCTTGCGTACAGCCTCTTCCCAGTCCCCAGGGCTTTGAATTGGCCCCGTCAAGAGGAGGCTCCAGCGCTCACTCACTCACGTGCCTCCGCAATCAACTCAATGGCGCCCTGTTCCAGAAGCTCCTTGGCCAGGGTGAGTCCGATTTCTCGGGGATGTTCATTGTTGCCTGACATGTCACCTGCAATCTTTCGTTTCCCGTCTAGAGAGAGGATCTGTGCCCGTAGGCGCAGGCGCCCGATTTCCTTGGTGCAGAGTACCCCGAGCGGTGCGGTGCATCCGGCGCCGAGGGCGTGGATGAAGGTTCGTTCAGCTTCGGCACGTAGATCAGTGCCATCATTTGTGAGATTATCAACGAGGTTCTGCGTTTCTGTGTCAGTCGCGCGGGTGGTGAGACCCACGATTCCTTGGCCAGCGGCGGGCAGAAAGGTTTCCACATTCAACACCTCGCTGATGCGGTTGCCGAGGCCCAGGCGCACCAGGCCCGCGTGGGCCATCAGCAGACCGTCCGCGTGACCCTCCTCAAGTCGATTCAATCGGGTTTGGATGTTGCCGCGGATTTCCAATACGGTCAAGTCAGGACGCAAGGCGAGCAGCTGGGCCTTGCGGCGTGGGCTGCTGGTGGCAACGCGCGAACCGGGAACCAGATCGTCAAGCATGCGCCCGTCCATGGTTATCAGTACATCTTCGGGCGGGCCACTGGGTAGCACACCAGCCAGACAGAGGCCCTCTTCAATCTTGGTGGTCAAGTCCTTCAGACTGTGAACTCCCACATGAGCTCGTTCGGTCAGCAAAGCGCAATCTACCTCGGCGGTGAAGATACCCACCCGTCCGAAGCGGGAGAGGGCCGTGGACTGGTCCTGATCGGCGCTGGAACTCACCGGAAGCAGACTTACATTTACATGGTTGTGGCGGTCTTCAATCAGCCGCTTGGCTTCTTCAGCTTGCCACAGAGCAAGAGGGCTTTGGCGTGTGGAAAGGACGAGGTTCACAAGCTCTTGAGGTAGCGTTGGTACATACGGTCGAGGGCTTCTTCAGAGCGTGCTGCTCGAGCTCCTTCCTTGAGTTGTCCCAGAGCCACGTCGAGCAGGCGCCGGCTCAATTCGTGAGCGATTTCCAATTCTCGCGGCTCTGCTGATCCTCCGGTGACCCCATCAAGGACTTCTTCTCGCGCGACCTCGAACCCTCGATGTAATTCGGCGATGGCGGGACGGAAGCTTGCATATGTGCGCAGGGAGAGGAATTTGTGAACCTCGCTGACCAGCATTTCGTCGGCCCTGGCACTGGCGTCTCCTCTTTGCTTGCGGTTGCTTTCGATCACTGGGTCGAGGTCGTCCAAATTGATCAAGAAGGCTCCATTGATGTCTCTCACCTTCTCTTCTACTGCGCGTGGAACGGAGAGGTCGATTACAACTGTTGGTTGGTCGCGACGGGCCAGAGCGCGTTGGTCGAAGTGGTCGGGGGTGATTATTCCAGGTGAGCCGTCTAGACAGGTGGCAATCAAGTCCGCCCCATCCATTGCCATGCCGAGATCCTTCAAGGAGTGTGCTCGGCCTCCGGTTTCACGTACAGCTTCTTCGGCGCTCTCAAGAGTACGGTTGACAAAGTCAATCCTCTTGACGCCACATGCCAAGAGGTGGCGCCCCAAGAGCCGCCCAGTTTCACCAGCGCCTACGATCACGATGCGGCGATCGGTAAGATCGCCAAAGACATGCTCGGCGGTGGTGACTGCTACTCGGGCCACGCTCAATGAGCCTTCGCCCAATCCGGTTTCGGTGCGTACGTGCTTGCCAGCCGCCAGAGCTTGCTGTATCAGCGGTTCCAAGACGCGTCCCAAGCCGTTCACCTGGCGAGCTACCTCTCCGGCTCTTCGCATCTGGCCCAAGATTTCACTTTCCCCCACGACCTGGCTGTCCAGTCCAGCGGCCGTGCGGTAGAGGTGAATGATTGCTCGGACGCCACGGTGTTCGTAGGTGCTGTTGGGCTCAAGATTACGAAAGAACTTGAAGCGCAGTAGTTCTGTTGCATCACAATCGTGCGAGCAGTGAACCAAGATTTCGGTTCGGTTGCAGGTTGAGAGCAGCAAGGCTTCTTCAATACCCTCTTGGTCGAGTAGTTCCTGCAGCAAGCGTGAGACATCATCCGGTTGTACCGCGTACTGTTCTCGCACGGCTACTTCCGCAGAGCGATGTGACAATCCGAGTAGGACGATCTCTTCGAACTGGTCCATCAGGAAGCGTGGAAAGAGAGGTTGGTTGCCATCAGGGCCAGAGATGTGAGCAAAGCCAGGAGGCCGCCGATAGCCATGGTCGAGGCACGCCGCGCGTTGAGCCCTGGTATGCGGCGAGAGAAAGCGATCACTCCGAAGTAGACCCAGAGGCCTATGATCAGGATTACTTGTGGGTCTCCATAGCGGAATTCATGTACTGGTCGGGCATGTCCTAGACCGATACCCACATTCAGTCCCAAGGTCAGGCAGATAAAACCTGCCAGAGCCGTGCGCCGTACCATGCTTGAGAGCAACTCCAACGATGGCAGGTTGCGAAACAGAGAGCCAAACACCCTGCGCCTCATCTGACGATATTGCACCAGGTGCAACCAGCCATAGGCGCCTGAGAGGATCAATGCCGCAGAAGCCAGCAACATCATCAGTATGTGCAAGATCGCGATAGCGTCTCTTGGGGTAGCGCCTTCTCCTGCGGTCATTGGGCCAAAGGCAGATGCAATCAACTGCAAGCACCCCACGCAGCTCAGGACCAATGTTCCAACCGAAGCTTGCGGAGTGCGAATGGTCAAGAAGCGAAAGAGCATCGCAGTGGTCAAGGCCACTGCGGAAATCGTCAGGGTCACACCTTGGACAGGGAACACATCACTCTTGGTGGCATGCACCCAAAAGAGCCACAGGTGACTTGCCATGGCCAAGAGCAGCACGCTGCGCTGCGCCCGGGTGGACCAGGTGGGTTGCTTGTCTCCGGCATAGGCCATGCCATAGAGGGAGGCTGCCAAGAAATACAGTAGCGGCAGCAGGACTGTCAGTGGTTGGGTGAGGTTCATGCGTCAGCCTGCTTGAGGCTTGCCTTGTTCACACCGTCCACCATAGCGTGGACTTCACCCGCAGCCTCAACCCCTGTGTTTAGGCGATCTTCCACCGAGACTCCCCCGGTCCAGGTTCCTGCCATGACCAGCTTGGGTAAGGCCCTCCGAACCGTGTCATGCAGCTTGGCGATGATCCTGTCGTGATTTACTCCGTAGCGAGGTATTACGCCTTTCCAGTGGTGG
Organism: Planctomycetota bacterium; assembly: GCA_012960475.1. Classification (GTDB taxonomy): domain Bacteria; phylum Planctomycetota; class UBA1135; order UBA1135. The sequence goes on along the minus strand of DUBE01000043.1, from coordinate 182,257 downwards.
ATCCGGGCTGTCTTGAGGCCTCCTGGCGAGTGCCCCAGGCCTCGCTTCAGGTCCTCCAACGTGAGTTCCACAGCCCCTTTGGTGTCCAGGCCCGTCAGGCTGTGGCTGTGATAAATTGCGCTGACAACAGCACCGCCAGCTGGTGCTCGACCGGCAAAGATGTTGGACGGGAAGAGAGCTCCCAGCAAGCGAGGCGCTGATTCCCTGGGCTCTGCTTTGGCGGGCACGAGGAATCCAAAGGCGGGGGGTAGGCTTGCTTGTGAGAGCCCCAGGTGTACTACGGAGATATTCGCTGTGGGCAAGTCGAGCAACGGTCGGACATCCGTGCGCTCGGGAGTGGTCATGGCCAGTAGACCGTGAGCATCCCTGGGGCCTGTAGCAAGCACAATTGTTTCGGTTCTGAAGGTAGCTCCATCTTCGACAGTTACCAGCCATCCCTTGGGACCCCGCTCGATTTCCGTGACGCACCGACCCAGTTGCATGTGTTTTCCAAGCCCCCTAGCTAGGGCCAAAGGCAACTCTCTCAGGCCGGTGGGAAAGGAAAGCAAACTGCCCTGGGGAAAGTTAGGCCCGGGCGGGAGCTCGATTGGTTGGCTCTTCGCGACCTTGCGAGCCCTGAGCATGGCGCGAACCAGGCCGCCTGCATCATTGGCCAGATTGAATACGCGCGGGAAGGCGCTGCGCGCTCCGAGCTCTGTCAGGTCTGCTGCATAGACTCCACGCACAAAGGCGCTACCCAAGACAGTGGCTGCCTCGCTACCCAGGCGGTCGATCAAGAACTCTTCAAGGGAAGGTTCCGTGTCAAGACGGCTGACCCTTGTCATAGGTCGTAGGGGTTCGGTCATCAGGTGTAGCTTTCCTTTCGTGGAAAGCAGTTTGGACCGCACAAAGCCCATAGGGCTGTTGGGTAGGGGATGGAGGTGTCCGTTGCGATAGACCAGCCGCAGTGATGCGGCTGAACTAGAGGGTATCAATCGATCAAGTAGACCCGTCTCTTGGGTCAGGCGGCGAAAGGTGGTTGCACTGGCAGGGATTGTGTTTGGTCCCTGTTCGAACAAGAAGTCTCCCTCCTGGTGTGTGCTCATGACGCCGCCTGGATTACGCGCGCTGTCGAGGCAGAGAACCTTGACCCCAGAGCGATGCAGGGTGTGGGCACAAGCCAGACCCGTGGCGCCTGCGCCAATTACAATTGCACCGTGGGTTTCTTGCATCGGCCTAGAGGGTCTTGCTGAAAGTCCCCTCTCCTGTCTTGCCCTGTCCCTGGCGTGTAGCAAAATAGCTGTCAAAATGAACAGCTACGTTGCGCATGAACATCTGGCCTATCGAAGTCAGCTCGATAGCATTGGTGTGCAGTCGCACCAGCCCGTCATCTTGCATGGGAACGAGGGCCTTGAGCTGCTCGGCAAAAAACTCGTCAAAGGCGATCTGGTGGCGAGTTTCAATGGCTTGCTTGTCCAGCCAGCCGTTGCACATCAAGCCCAGGATCACATCCCGGCGTAAACAATCTTCGGGACTCATCTTGTGTCCTCGAAGGGCCGCCAGTTCGCCTGCTTCAATGGCCTTGAGGTAATCGACTTCTGCATGGTGATTTTGTACAAAGCAGCCGTCCACTTCACTGATGGAGGAGACTCCAAAAGAGACCATTTCACCGCCTGTATGCGTGGTGTAACCCATGAAGTTGCGATGCAGCGTGCGGTTCTTGAGAGCCACTGCGAGTTCGTCATCGGGTAGGGCGAAGTGATCGAGCCCCAGGTACTCATACCCTGCGTCCTGGAAGGCTTTGACGGAATCCAGGAAGATCTCGATTTTCTCCTCACTGGAGGGCGCTGCGTCCATGTCCATCGCGGTTTGGTGCTTCTTCAACCAGGGGACATGAGCGTAGTGGAAGAGAGCCACGCGCTCAGGGCGGAGGGCCAGGGTTTCCTGGACCGTTTCAGCGAACAGACTGCGTGACTGGTGCGGCAGGCCATAGATCAAGTCCAGGTTGACCGATCTCATGCCAAGTTCGCGAGCGTCCTGCACCAGGCGGACAGTGATTTCCTTGGGCTGTATGCGCTTGGCTGCTTCCTGCACCTTGTGGTCGAAGTCTTGTACTCCCATGGAGATACGGTTGAAGCCTAACTCGGTCAGTACTTCAAGTTGTTCTCGGGTGGTGACTCGCGGGTCTACTTCAATCGCTAGCTCTGCATCCGGAGTCAAGGTGAAGATTCTGGTGAACATCCCGTGGACACGGCGGATCTGTTCGCAGGTCAGGTGTGTGGGTGTGCCGCCGCCCCAATGGTACTGATGTACGGGCCGTATGCCGATGCCAGTGGCACCCACGCGTTCGAACTCTGCTTCAAGTTGATCGAGGTAACGCTCCACGCGATCTTCTCGGCGGGTGATGACTACATTGCACCCGCAGTAAAGACACATCTCTGCGCAAAACGGAATGTGAATGTACACCGAAAGGGGATCGGTGTTTGCTGTCGCAGCGTTGGTCAGGTGCTGGGCGTAGTCGGCAGGATCAAAGGAGTCCGCTATCCAGTCAATGGCAGTGGGATAGCTGGTGTAGCGTGGGGCACTCGTGGTGTAGCGCTCAAGCAACTCCTTGTTGACCGAGAATTGCATAGTCAGCTCTTGACGCTTGTTGGATTCAAGACGGTCTCCCAGAGGGCGGTAGTGGATTCTAGAGGCGTGTTGGGCAGGATGCCGCTGCCCAGATTGAAGATGTAGCCGGGAGCTTTGCGGAAGGACTGAATTGTTCGTTGCGCTTCCCGCTGTACAACTTCGGGGGGTGCAAAGAGGGTGGTCGGGTCCAGGTTGCCCTGCAAGGCAACTTGGCCTTTGGTGCGCCGAATCGCATCCGCAGGATCCACCCGCCAATCGATCGAGAGTACGTCTGCGCCGGTTTCGACAAGGGCTTCCAACAGATGCGAGCAGCCGTTCACATACAGGATCACCGGCACGCCCAAGTCTTGGGTGTTCTTGATCAGGCGGGTGACTGGTTTGAGCATGCGCTCGCGCCAGGTGTGGGCGTCCAGGCTACCTCCCCAGGAGTCAAAGATCTGTACCGCGTCTACGCCAGCTTCCACCTGCATGGCAAGGTAGGGTAGGGAGTTGTCCACGATGCGATCTACCAATCGGTCAAAGGCTGCTGGTTGTCCCAGCATGAAGGCCTTGGTGTTTTCATAGTTGCGCGAGCTGCGACCCTCGATCATGTAACTGGCAAGGGTGAAGGGTGCGCCGCAGAATCCGAGCATGGCACGCTCTTCTCCCAGTTCGGCGCGCACACGGTGCAGGGTCTTGCTCAGGAATGCGGTTTCGGAATTTGCATCGAAGTCACGCAGTCGCTCCACATCTTCTGCGTTGCGTACACAGGGCTGGAGAACTGGACCGGTGCCCTCCTCGATGGAGACCGAGATTCCCATTGCTTCGGCGGGCACCAAGATGTCGCAGAAGACCACCGCGGCGTCCATGCCGAATCGGCGGATCGGTTGCAGGGTAGCCTCGGCTGCTAGCTCGGGTTGGTGGCACATCTGCATGAAGGTGTGCCCCTCGCGTAGCTGACGGTACTCTGGCAGGGAGCGGCCCGCTTGGCGCATCATCCAGGCGGGTGGGCGATCCGTGGGCTGACATCGGCAGGCGGCCAGCAGGCGCTCGCGCGGGTTCATGGCAAGGTCCTGGTGAGTCGTTGGTCTAGGGACTGGAGAGAGTCGCGCATGGATTCAGGAGGATACTCGACCCGCCCGTCCTTCGGGGGGATGCTGGGGTCGAGGGGATTGGTAGTCTATCGGTGTTCACGGAACCCTTCCACAAGTCTCCGCACGAGCGATCCCCTTGGCCGATACTCAGTCCACAGATTCCGAGCCGTCCACTACAGCTGAAGCTCCTGGCCCCGCTCGGGCTGCTCGATTGCGGCTGCGTGGACGTGGCCTAATAGGGGCCTCGGTCATTCTGGTGATTGCTTTTGTCTTGACGGTTGCGGACGCGGGCTATGGACATGATCCCCATCGTGAATTTGGGCAACGTCGTTCCTACAACATGGTCAAGGAGGGGGTTCACGGGGCCCTCCCAGGAGCCTTGCCCTATCTGCTCGGGGCGAGCGTGCTGTTTGCCCTCGGGTACTGGACGCTTCGCAGAGCGAACCGCTAGCAAATCAAGCTTTTGAGTTCGATCATCAAGGCATCGATCACCTTGTCGTAGGTGTAAGTTCCCACGGTCTCCTTCCCACGCTTGAGATTCACGCTCTTGGGTCCGCACCACAGGCCTAGGTCGGCATCATCGGTTTCCCCGGGCCCGTTCACTCGGCAACCCATTATTGCGATAGTCAGGTCATGTTCGGCCGCGATCTTGGTGGCCTCTTTGACTTCCTGGGCCAGGTCGATGAAGCGTTCGTTTTCCACCCGCGAACAGGAGGGGCAGGCGATGATGTTCAAGCCCTCAAAGAAGCCCTTGGGCACAGACCGGAATCGGCCGGCCTCAATATCCGCCAGAATCTGGCGTCCCACGACGATTTCCTGGCCTTTGTCATCGAACGGTACGGTCAGAGAAACCCGCAAGGTGTCGCCGATCCCATGGGGAATCAGTTGTTCGAAGGCGATTCTCGTCTTTATGACGCCATCGGGGGGCATGCCTGCTTCGGTAACGCCCAAGTGGATGGGAACTTCGGGGCGCTCAGCAGCAAAGCGTTGGTTGGCTTCAACTACCAGATGGGGATCGGAATCCTTTATTGAAACGCAGTAGTTCGTAAAGTCGATCTTGTCGAGAATCGCACAATGATCTGTGGCCTGGGCCACGAGGGCCGTTGCGCGGTCATTTGGAAAGCGTTGTTTGTAATCCGGAGCCAGCGAGCCAGCATTGCAGCCTATGCGCAAAGCGCAATCTTGTTCCTGGGCGATTTCGGCGATCCATCGGACTTTGTCCTCGATAGTCTTGTTGCGCTCATGGTGGTGCAGGTGTCCGGGGTTGTAGCGCAATTTTTGGACGAATGGCGCGACCTTCTCAGCGAGTCGGTAGTTCTCCTGCAGGTCGACAGAAAGGGGGACGGTAAAGCCCTCGACAACCTTCGCCAGGGCCTTCACATCATCCACGCTGTCCACTGCGATTCGAACGAGATCAGCTCCCGCTGCGGTCAGGATCTCCAATTGGCGCCGGGTTGCTGCAATATCTTGGGTTCGGGTGGCCGCCATGGACTGCACCATCATCGGGGCGTCTCCGCCGATAGTTAGAGACCCAATACGGATCTGATTGGTCTGGCGGGGGCTGTCCATGGCTGTAGATTTTCCACTCTTGGGTGGGTTTTGGTGCCCAGATTCTTCATTCCATTGCCCCAGAGCGGGGAACCAGCACAATTCGTCAGAAAAGCCGCCCCTTTTCCCGGTGTTCTGCGGACGAGGAGCGGAGACCGCCATAACGAGAAGGCGGTCGGCAGGAGATTCAACTGTCCAATTGGGCAGTTCCCAACCGGGCCCTCGGGGTCCATCGATTGTGAGCGCGGAAAACCCCTCTTCTGCGCACCGCCGATGGGCTCCGGGAGCCTCTTTTATAGTGCCTGTGCCTGTGTTGGCTCGCGCTACAATCTCCTCTCCAAGGAGGAGACCACTTGAAGGCCAAGATTCTGATTGTCGGTGGAGGCGGTATGGGCGTTTCAGTCGCGTTGCATGCGGCCGCACGCTGTGATCCCCTCAATGAGCCAGTAGTCCTGGTTGAGAGATCTCACATGGGAGCGGGATCTTCGGGGCGTTCGGGTGCCATCGTGCACGCGGCCTACTCTGATCGAGTGCTTGCGGGAATGGCACGCGATTCTCTCAAGCAGTACACGCACATCACCACACATACCGGGCGGTCAGTGGGTTACCGCCGGACAGGCGTACTCTTCCTTCCGGGGCCGGGTGAGGAAGAGCAAGCAGGCTATCAGGCGGATCTCGAGATGCAGAGCGCCTTAGGGATCGATGCTGATGAAGTAGGGGCTGAAGAAATCCGTGGACTGGTTTCCGGTATCGAGGTAGCTGATGATGCGGTTGGGATTTGGCAGCCCGATGGGGGTTTTCTGGATCCTGGGCGCACGATTGAGACCTTTGCCAAACTGGCCAGGGCGCGTGGGGCGACCACTCGGGCGGGCGTGACCGAGCCCCATGTGATCGTCAAGGATTCTCGGGTGACGGGTGTCGAGACATCGCAGGGCTACATCGAAGCAGAGCACGTTGTCCTGGCTACAGGAGCTTGGACCCGTGTCTTGGTGGGGGAACTCGGCGTTGAATGGCCATTACGCGTGCTGCGCACAGAGGAGCACTTCTTGGAGATGCCCCCTATTGAGCCCATCGATGACGAGGATATGGATCTGGGCGGTGGGCATGAGACCCGCTTTCTTCCCGACCCCTTGGAGAGTCTGCCTGTGGCGCACCCAGTCCTGATTGATCGTGGTAACTGTTTCTATCTGCGCTGCGATCCCCTGAGAGGACGTAGTCGAGTGGGCCGTCTAGGCTTTGCCAATCTTCCCGAATTGGATGGTCCACTTGGGCCAGCGGAGACCGCGACTGAGGAGTTCTCCAGTTGGGCGCGCGGGGCTGTGGTCACGCGCATGCCAGTTTATGGAGATCTGGAAGACTTGGGTTCGAATGCTTCTCACATCAGTGTGACGCCAGACGGGCGCGGCATCGTTGGGCAAGTGCCCTCGATCAAGGGACTTTGGGTGGTGACCGGTTTCTCAGGCCTTGATTACACCCTGGCGCCTAGTATTGGGGAAGGGCTAGTGCAAATGATCGAAGGCCGCCCGGTGGCCGCGTTTGATCCAGAGTTTTTCTCGCCCAAACGTTTCGACTAGCCCTGTTCCAATGAGGTGCTACCAAGGGGCGGCAAGTTGATTACTTGGCGCTTGTAGATCGGCTCAAATTGATCAGGCTACAAGGCCAGAAGCTCTCCAAAGCCTCATCTTGTTGGAGAGAGTACGCGCGGTCAGGCCGAGGCGCCGCGCTGCTTCCGTCTTGTTACCGCCGGATGAGTGAATTGTGGCCAGGATGGCAATTCGTTCAATGACAGACATTTCATTGTCCGCCATGGCACAGGCCACAGCGGGATCGTGGAGTTCGAGCGTTCCTGGAGCAGAAGAGCGAGAACTACTGGAGCTAGGCGGGCCAAGTACAAGGTCATCAGCGCAGATGTGACCCTCTTGGCAGAGAATCACCGCTTGGTGGATGACATTCTCCAATTCGCGCACGTTGCCTGGCCAGTTCCAGGCTTGCAAGAGCTGTGCACACTCTGGCTTGAAGACAGGAAGGGGCATTCCATATTTGCGTGCGTTAACTTCTGCGAAGTTCTTGGCCAGGGGCATCAAGTCTTCCGGGCGCTCGCGCAGAGGGGCCAGGTTGATCGGCAATACATGCAGGCGATAGTAAAGATCCTCACGGAAGCGCCCCTGGGCAACTTCAGCAGCCAGATCTCGGTTGGTGGATGTGATCACACGCACATCCGCCTTGAGGGTGGTTTGCCCTCCTACGCGTTCGAATTCACCTTCTTGTAAGACGCGTAAGAGTCTGGCCTGGACGGGCATTGACATGTCGCCGATTTCGTCCAGCAGCAGGGTGCCGCCAGCGGCAAGCTCGAAGCGGCCCATGCGCTGGTGGTGAGCGCCGGTGAAGGCACCGCGCTCGTAGCCGAAGAGTTCCGACTCGAGCATTGTCTTCGAAATGGCAGCGCAGTTGACCCGTACAAAGGGCTCTTCTGCGCGTGGGCTGCACCTGTGAATGTACTGCGCAACGCGCTTCTTTCCAGTGCCGTTTTCACCAGTGATCAGGATGACTCCTCTGGACTGGGAGAGGCGGGCCGCCGACCGCATGGTTGCCAGCATGAGCGGGCTTTCGGCAATGGCATCGGGCTTCTCGGCGCCGCTTGCCTGTTGGCGCAGCAGGGCGTTCTCGCGTTCGAGGCGTACTTGGCGCAACACCTTGGAGAGGGTGACTTCCAAGGCTTCGCGGGAGCAGGGTTTCATCAAGAAGTCTCGGGCACCTACGCTCATGGCTTCGACAGCGGTTTCAATGGAGCAGGAGTTGGTGATGACCATCATTGGCAGACCCGGGCACCTTTCTTGTATCGCCTTCAAGAGTTGCAGTCCGTTCAAGCCAGGCAATTCAAAGTCCACCAGCACCATGTCTGGAAGCTCGCGATCCATGCGGCCTAGAGCTTGCTCAGCAGAGCAGACGCCTTCGGCATGATATCCGAGGGAGCGTGCAACTCCGGTAAGAGACTCTTGAGGCAGATCGTCGTCTTCGATAACAAGGATTCGTTCTTTGTTCATGGTTTTGGACAGCATTGGGGACTGTGAAGTGAAAATGTGCACCGTTGGGGTTCGGTTGTCGTGATCTAGCTCTTTATTGGAGTACGTAGAATGGCCTTGGGGTCGGGGCCGCTTAGAAGGCGTCCCACGCAGATTGCGAGGTGTGCCGGAAGTTGACTTGCCTCGATGCCTTGTGGTTCACCTAGTTGGCGCAGCATGCGGCAGGCATCGCCTGGTAGCAGAAAGTCAACATCTGATAGATCCGCGTCGTCATTGTCGAAGCGAGTGCTCACAGCGTGCACTCGAAGGGTGACTTGGGTCCCCAGGCCTGGGGAGGATTGAACTTCCAGGCCTTCGATAAGTGCGGACACTCTGGCCAGTCCGCCGTCAAGGGTGCTCTTGGATTCGATCAGGCCCCCACTGAGCACATCAAAGCCGACGCCCTTGTCGGTTATTTTTACCAGCATGGTCGAGTCTTCGAACCAGGCTTGGGTCATGAATGAGCCCTCGGTCTTGCCGTAGGCATGTTGTAGTACGTTGTCGGCGATTTCGACGCAGGCACTGGAGATGCGTGCCCGAGTCGCGAGGGCCACACCACATTCAAGAGCAAAGGCTGCGATCTTTCGCCCAATTACCTGGGGGGCGTTTTCGTGAGCAACAGTGTGGAAAGGGGCCAGGGTCGGCTGGTGCAAGCTCGGAAGTTCCTTGCCTTCCACGGCGCTGATGAGTTCCTCAATGCGGAAGGGCTTCGCAAGCACTTCAGAAGCTCCTAGGCGCAGGGCCTGTTGGCAGATCTCGAAAGTGGGCAAGTCCGTGATCGCCACTGTGCGTGTCTTGCTTCCTCGACTACGCAGGCTGGACAACAGGTCGAGTCCCGAATTCTCTCCAAGATGGATGTTGGTTACCAGTACGTCCGGGTCCGGCTGCATTGCAGCTTCTTCAGGGCTGCGGCAGACCATCACCTTATGGCTCCGTGACTCCAGGGCCTGGCGCACGGAGTTTGCGGTGAACTCTTCGGGTTCCACCAACAGGACTTCAAGGCTCTGGCTCATGCAGACGCCTTCATCAGAGGAAGGTTGATTGTGATGGATCGTTTCAAGGCCTGGACCTTGTTGACCTCAGCTCCGAGGCGTGTCAGCTCGTGCAGGGTGACGGCCTCTTCGAAGCTCTCACTTTCGGTGTTCCCGCCGACAATGGTGATCTCCAGTTGGAGCCCGTTGATGTGGCTATGCAGCAGTACCGGTTCGTTGGTGCGGCCGGTTGCATCAAAGAGTAGCGAACTCAGACAGCGTTCAAATTCGATAGCATCCACCATCAGGCGTTCGTGCGAACCCTCGATGGCCACCAACACTTGGTTTCGTCGTTTGACGGGTAGGGCTCCTTGGGCTTCACGGATGATCTCACCCACCGTGCACATCGTTGGTCGCAGTTCGTGTGGTGCACTCAACTCGACCAACCCGGCGATGCCGTGGTCCAGATGATCGAGCTCATTCAAGAGGCCCTCCACAAGCACGGACACGAGCTTGGGTGAGGCCCCTGGCAGACCCTTGATCGCAGCACGCATTGCGGCCAGAGGGAGCTCGAGGTCCCGTGCAATGGCCCGTGCAAGTTTGGCATCTTGAGGGCCGCTGGTTGTCTTGGAGGAGGGGGTCATGGTTGAAAGTCCTTTCAGTGGCGGCGAAGACGAAATGCCAATGCCAATGACAGGAATCGACTGTCTTGCTCTGTTTGGTTGAGCCCTCAGCGGCGCAAAGTGGAATTTTTTTCGTCACCGGGGCTGGAATGCGGGGTGCACCTCCCTGACGCCCCTCAGAGGCCACGACACCCGGGGAGAAGGGTCGTAGAGGCTAGGGCCGTGCTCTGATTGCCTAAATGGGGAACTCCTTACCAGGCCCGTCCTGCCAGCCTTCCATGGGTTTGTGCGGGGGCGGGTTTTCGGGGCACCGGGAGCTGGGATGCGTTCTCTTCATCTAATCGAAGGCAGGGACTGCGCTGATCTTGGGCGTGGTGGTTTCAGTCCCTGTACCTGATCATCAACTTCGCCCAGGCGGGAAGCGGCTGGAGATTCGGTGTAGGTCCGGTTTGCAATTGCGTAGAGGTCCAAAGGTAAGCAAGTGCATAGTCGGGCGACAGAGAAGGCGTCCACGGAAGGGCCCTTGGGAGACCCTGCCCGTGCCGGTTGGGCGCCTTGCCGGGCACATGACACATGTTCTGTTCCTGTAGGTGCCTCTTGGGCCTCCGGCTCGTAGTCTGGTTGAGGGCCCCCATTTCAAGGCCAAGAAACTCTCCATGTGGTAGGATGCAGATGGCATTCCATCCTGGAGGGTCTCCCATGTCCAAATTGCTATCCGTTGTCTTCGGTTCGTTTCTTCTCGCTCCCGCTAATGCCGATCTCAATGAATGGTTGACCCTTGTGGGTCAGGGAACTCCGAGTGCATTTGTGAGCCATGCGGTGGTTGTGCCCAGTGTGGTCAACCTGGGTGCGATCAACTCCAGTACTGCCGCGACCTACGAGTTCATTGTGAACAGTACCCTTGATGGGCCGTCCAGCGCCCTGATGGGGACGCGCAACAACGGTGTTTCGGTGGATTGTGCGCTGAAGTTTGAGCAGTTCAGCAACACTGGAATGTATGGCGTCACTCAGGCGGGGGTTGCTGATTGGAGCGTTGCCTCCAGTTCAGCAAACACGGATGTTCACCTTTGTTTCGTGGTGGACTTTGTGGCCAACACAACCACCCTCTACGAGGACGGATTCTTGGCAGGTAGCGCCCCCTGGGCGGCTCATCTGGCTGGGGATGTGGGGTTGGGTCATTGGTACAACGCCACGGGAAGTTCGGTGGATCCGCTTGTTGGGACGATCTATGGGGTCGCGGTCTACGATCAGGCCTTGCCTGGCACAGAGATCCTCGATCACGCCATTGCCTTTCAGTCAAACACAGGGATTGGTGGTGCTATTTGTCCAGGGGCGGCGGTCAATTCCACAGGGGTTGCGGGGGTTCTCGACGTCGTGGGCAGCGCAAATGCGGCTGACAATCTGCTGACCTTGGAGGTCACCAACCTTCCAATAAATGAGTTCGGGATCTGTATCGTTGCCGAGGGTCAGGTCTTCATTCCAAATTATGGTGGATCGCAGGGTCACCTGTGCGTTTCTCCGAACTTCGGGATTTTCTCCACCCATGTGCGAAACACTGGGGCGAGCGGAGCCTTTTCGGTTCCCGTGGATCTGACCGCTCTACCCTTGGCGTCGCCAGTCAGTGTGGCTCCTGGGGAGACCTGGTATTTTCAGGCCTGGCATCGGGACAGCGTTCCTGTTGCTGGGTCGAATCTTACCCAGGGGTATTACGTGGTATTTCAGTGAGTCAGCGGCTTACCCATCCAACAGAGGAGCAGTAGAAGAGACCTGGAGCTGAGCGGAACCACTCCCGGTGGATTCGGAGCGGGCCGCCGTGTTGGGCTGTATGCAGGTCAACTTGTTCTGCCGCACCTGGGGTTCCGGCCTTGTCCCGGGCGAGGCTGTCGGCGTTGTGGTATGAATTCAGGCGGATGTCCATGCTGGTCTTCGGGGCAGAGTTGCAGTTCGTTCGGAGTTATTGTGAGTTGACGGGTCCGTCAGGGGGCTCGACTGGGTTCGGGTAGTCTTTCCCGACTTCGCCTTGTCCCAGGCCAAGGACCCCATCGCAGGGCTCTCCAAGGGGGGTTGCCAGCGGTCCTTGGCTTTCTTTGACTCACGCCCTCCATTTTTTTCTGGTCTCTATCATTCCCGAACCGGGGCCAGGGTTGCGGCTGGCACCGATGCCTCGCACGATGGCCCCATGCGCTTCATGTTCTTCCTTTCCTGCGGCCTCTTGATGGGGGTTCTAGGCAGCGGGACCGCCCAGGCCTCCTCTTGCTTGGAGCCCCAGGAGGCCATCCGACCCGTACCGGACAACCGCTCTTCAGAGAGCCATTATGTGATCCATGCCAAGCTGCTTGAAGCTCAACCGGGTGATGTGCTTGCGAAGGATGGGGACCATGGAGTACGCCGCCGACTTGAGGGGCGTTTGACTTTGAGTTGGACGAATCGCAGCGCGGACACGGTCAGCGATCTTTGGTTTCACTTGCACCACAATGCCTTTTCGAATAATCGTTCCGTGCATCTGACCGAGGCCAATGGAATGGTGAAAGGTTCGAACATGGAGCGGGATTGGGGTTGGCAGCAGGTCAATTCGATCAGCGTGTCAGGACGGGAGCTGCTTTCGAGCATGACCTTTGAGCATCCTGATGGACCCGAGAGCGAGGATCGTACGGTCTTTAGCGTTGACCTTCCTGCCCCTGTAGAGCCAGGTGAGACAGTGAGGGTGGATCTTGAATGGACTTCTTTGATCCCTCGCGTACGACGACGCAGTGGAACCCATGACGACTTCATCATGATGTCCCATTGGTTTCCGAAGCTGGGCGTCTATGAAGGTGGGCGCGGCTGGAACTGTCATCAGTTTCACATGAACACTGAGTTCTACGCGGACTTTGGCACCTATGACGTGACTTTGGATTTGCCATCCAGGTACAAGTCATCAGAGGGTGAGGTCAAGGTCGGGGCCAGTGGTGTTGCTGTTGGTGGGACAAGGGAAGAGGGTGGGCGCTTGGAGCTGCACTACCTCGCCCCCTCCAAGGAAGATCGGCAACGCACTGATGCCTATGCCACTTTGGCGATGGCGCCTACTCCTCGTGTACACGGCTTTGCCTGGGTGGCTGACCCTGATTTTGTCGTACATACCGAAACCTTTCGTTTTGAAGATTGGAGCAAAGAGTATTCCGAGGAAGTTAAACAGGCGGTCATCGCCAATCCGAACTGGGACGCAGAAGAAGATGTAACACTGCGAGATGTAGTAATCCGGGTCCTCTTGCAGCCCGAGCACGCTGATCAGGGGGCCCGGCATGCACGTGCCACCGCTGCGGCACTCTTCTTCTATGGCCTTTGGTGGGGTGAGTATCCCTACAGTCAGATCACTGTCGTGGACCCGGCCCATGGGGCATCCGCTGTAGGTGGTATGGAGTACCCGACTCTCTTTACCTGCGGGACGAGCATGTTCACTGACGAGCAGATGTATCGTCCCGAGAGCGTCACGGTGCACGAGGCTGGCCATCAGTTTTGGTACGGCCTGGTGGGCAACAACGAATACGAAGCGGCTTGGCTTGACGAAGGCTTCAACAGCTACACCGATTCGGAGGTCTTGAGTCTTGTCTATGGGGACCAAAGGGCCTCGAGTCGCTACTCGTCGCTTCCAGTGTGGGGAACGCGCCCGGGCAGATTGCCCGCTGGCGGACACTTTGGCGACATCGTGCTTGGGCGGCATTGGAAACTGCCGGGCAAGTTGCCGGGATTGAAGCCGCTTGGGTCATCTGCATTTGTTGATTGGTGGCGTGATCAGCCAGATCTGACTTTCATTGAGCAGTATTCCAATCCTATGGAGGGTGATCGACAGGGCTATCTTCGGGACCCTGCAACAGATCCGATTGAGACGGTGGCTTTCCGTTACTGTAATCGTGGGAGCTATCGAGCAAACAGTTATCCGCGAACTGCTGTGGCCTTGCGTACCCTGCGTGGGTTGGTGGGCAGGACCATGTTCCTGCGCGGTATGCGCCACTTTTCTCAGGATTGGCGCTATCGGCACCCGTATCCAAATGACTTCTACGAATCTTTCATGGAGGGCAGTGGAACGGATGTGGGTTGGTTCTTTGAAGAAGTCTTCCAAGGAACCGGCACTGTGGACTGGGCCGTGACAGTTGCACAACACGAGACCGGGTCGCCCGACGGATTCTTTATGCAGGCAGACGGCAGCTTCAAGGCGGCTGCAAAAGAAATCAAGACTCCCCAAGACGCAAAGGCGGGTGGAGAGGGTCAGGAAGGGGGCACAGCCGAGTCACAGGCTCCCAAGTCCCCGGGGTATGTTCCGACTCCAGGTGGGCAGCTGCATTACGATGTCGTTGTCCGGCGCAAGGGCAGCGTGCGCTTGCCTTTGCAGATCCAGGTGGCTCTTGATTCTCCATCAAAGGATGTGGACCGGACCATTCTCAAGTTTGAGTGGACTCGCGAAATGCAGGCTGAATCCGCTTGGTGGCGTTTGCCACTTGAGCCAGGTGAGAGAACTATTCATTCGGTCATTATTGACCCTGAGCGCAAGTATCACATTGACATGGACCTTTCCAACAATCGTTGGTATGCCAAGAAAGACCGGCTCGCGCCCTGGCGCTGGACCGAACGATCGATCACCTGGCACTCTCGAATCCTCCAGTGGCTTTCACGCATCGCGGGTTGATCATGAACGATACTCCCAAGAAAGAAGGAACTCTAAAAGGTCTGCGTGGAGGGTGGTTGTACATGCGATCCATCCAACATGTGATCAAGATGCCCGTTGCCTGGTTGCCGCCGACCCTGATCATGTTTCTCTTGGCCGCTCCTCTGGGCGCGCCACGCTACTCTTGGTTCCGGAATGTTCTTGGTAACCGCTATGCACCCGGTGAGCAGATTCACTATTTGACCCAGGACTTCCGTACCGACCATGGAGCGGCCCTGAGTCAGTTGGATGCATGGGCTGCCGATGCGGCGGCGTACTTGGGACTCAGCGCAATCTTGTTGGGCTTGTTGTTTGCCGGTGGTTGGCTGCAGCTTCTGACCGGCACCGGCGAAGGTAGTGTGCTGCGCCGTTTTGCTTTCGGGGGAGCTCGCTTTTTCTGGCGCTTTGGGCGGCTGCTGGTGTTGGTGTTGTTGATTCTTGGGGGACTGCGGTTGGTGCTCTATGGAGACCTGTGGAACGAGTGGGTGCTGAGCCGTTTGTTTGATGTACCCGACTACGATTTCGGATCCCTGGAGACCCTTGACTCCGAGGCAATCAAGGTACGTCTTGGCTGGGCGCAGGATGGGGTTTTTGCACTGCTCTTTGCCCTGGTCTTGTCTTGGGCAACCTATACTCGGGCTCGCATTGCCCTGCACGATTCAATTTCCGTGCTATGGGCCGGAGCGGGAGCTGCTTGGACCATGTTGCGACATCCCCTCCTTAGCTTGCGACCCTTGCTGGGTTTGTTGATAGTGGAGGGCCTGATGGTGACGGTTGTCTTAGGGCAAACCGCTCGCTTCCTCGACCGTCGCCTAATGGATGGGGCCGGTATTCTGGAAGTCAGCGGGCTTTTTGCCCTAGGGCTTGTCGCTCTCCTTGTGGGTGAAGTCATGCGTGGGGCCAAGTATGTGACCGCCGTGGAAATTACGCGTACCTTGGTGCGGCCCGTGACTCCTCCCGATCCATGGCACACCATTGGTGGTCCGGGCGGCCCCCAGTATCCGGTGGATTCTGATGATGGTGAGCGCTACGGCGTGTCCATCTAGGGGCTTCTAGCTGGGTAAGTGGATGCGTAGGCGTTTGCCCAACTCGAAGCTCTTGGGTTGCACCAATGTCGACCAGGCCTGGAGTTCAACTCCCGCCTTCACAGCTTCAAGCAGAGTCTCGCAATAGGCGGGATCCACTTCAGTGGCTGGACCGAAAGATGTCGCATCTGCGCGGGAGATACAATAGAACATCATCGCGCGATGACCTTCGTGCACCATATCGATCAATTCAAACAGATGCTTGCGTCCGCGGCTGGTGATTGCATCGGGAAAGAGCGCTCGCTTGCCGCGCATGAGTGTCGTATTCTTGACTTCCACATAGCACTTCGAGCCATCGTCTTTCTCCAGTAGTACATCGATGCGGCTCGAGGTTCCGTACTTGACTTCAGTGCTTACAGTGGGATACCCGCGCAGAGCGGGGATCAAGCCGGCGCGAATCGCCTCGGGTACGAGCTTGTTGGGCAGACCGGTGTCTACGTTGACCCAAGTCCCGTCCACTTGAATCGTCTGCAGGGTGTAGCGTAATTTGCGCTTGGGGTCTTGACTGTCCCTTAGGATGCAGGGCGCATTTTCGGGCAAGCAGCCAGTCAGTGATCCGGTGTTGGGGCAGTGGGCGGTAACAACCTCGCCTGGAGCGACCTCCACATCCGCCAGGAATCGCTTGTAACGCTTTTGCAGGCGGCCTTTGATAGTTGGCTGTTGGATTCTCACCGTCTGGTTGTACCCGGCTGCCCCAAGGCTGAAAAGGCATCACTCGGGGGATCTGGGCTTGCCTGGGCGGATTGAATCGTTATCCTGCTCGCCAGATGAAGCACTTTAACGATGTCCTTGAAGCAGTGCAGGAGCTCCGCGACCGGCTTGGCCAGTTGTCGGAGCGTCTTTGACTACGCCAGCAAGAACGCCCGTCTGAGTGAGATCGAGGAGCTTCAGAGCGCTCCCGATTTCTGGGATGATCCCGAAAAGGGTCGTGCCATCATTGCCGAAATGAAGGTCGCGCGTACCATTGTCGACCCTGTAAATCAGCTGAACAGCGCCTTCGAGGACATCGATGTGTTGCAGGAAATGGCAACGGAATCCGATGATGAGGATGTGCTTCCAGAGGCCATCGAGACGTTTGGCAAAGCCCAGACCATCCTGGAAGACTTGGAATTCCGTCTGATGTTGGGCGGTCAGAACGATCCGGCAAACGCCTTTGTGCAGGTCAGTTCCGGCGCTGGTGGAATCGATGCCTGCGACTGGGCCCTGATGCTGTTGCGCATGTACACACGTTGGGCTGAACAACGTGGCTACAAGGTTGAACAGGTTGAGTATCAAGAGGAGCCCGAGGGCGGAATCCGCACCGCGACTATTGCTATTCGCGGGGAGTACGCCTTTGGCTACATGAAAGCAGAGTCGGGTGTGCATCGGCTGGTGCGCATCAGTCCTTTTGATGCGCAGGCTCGCAGGCAAACAGCTTTTTCATCCGTTGATGTCAGTCCCGAAATCGATGACAGTATCCAGATTGATCTGGACGAGTCTGACATCAAAGTCGAAACCATGCGCGCTGGCGGCGCTGGTGGTCAGCATGTGAACAAGACCGAGTCTGCGGTACGTATGACACACATTCCATCTGGGGTTGTTGTGCGCTGCCAGAATGAGCGCAGCCAGCACAAGAACCGAGCCACGGCCCTCAAGTTGCTGAAAGCCAAGCTTCTGGCGGTTGAGGAGGCCAAGCGTGACTCAGAAATGGCCGCGATCTATGGCGAAAAGGGCGAAATTGCCTGGGGCAATCAGATCCGCTCCTATGTGCTCAATCCCTATCAGATGGTCAAGGATCACCGGACAAGCCACGAAGATGGCAATGTGATGGGGGTTCTGGACGGGAATGTCCATCCTTTCATCGAGAGCTATTTGCGCCAGCGCAACAAGTAGGGGCCTGTTCTGGGATGAGGGCAGCAATTGTTGGGGTAGGGTTGCGCCCTGCGGGCCCTTCGAGGCCACAATGGACGCATGCCTGACCTTCATGCGCACCCTCACTTTGACGACCAGGGCACGCTGGACTGGACTACAGATTTTGATCAGGCCCTGGCCCGGGCGAGCGCCGCGGGTAAGGGGGTCCTGATCGAGTTCGGTCGAGCCATGTGAAGTCAATGCCGCACCTTCGTGCAAGGTGCCATTCCCCATCCCAAGGTTGCCTCCCGGCTTGCGGATCAGTTCGTCGGCCTGGCTGCTGATGCGGACGCTGATGACTCGCGTGTGCTGGCGTTGGCCATGCAGATCGAAGATGCCGCCATGTTGCCTTTTGTGATTTTCACCGATGACCAAGGTAATTTCCGTACTGGTTACGCTGGAAGTGGAACTGTGCCGCGTATGTTACGCGCGTTGGATGACCTAGAGGTTCCAGTTGATTGATGATGTTGTTTTCAATATTGATGCTGTCCATGCCCTTGTCTCAAGATTCACACACGGTTCGGCAACCTCTTCCCAGCGCTGAGGTCATCGCCAAGCTGCCTCTGGATGGAGGTGAAGAGTTCAACCGTTTGGTGTTCGAGCAGAGTCCCTACCTACGCCAGCATGCCCGTAATGCTGTGGACTGGTACGCCTGGGGCTCCGAAGCCTTTGAGCGTGCCAAGAAGGAGAACAAGCCTGTCTTTCTTTCCGTTGGCTACTCTACCTGCCACTGGTGTCATGTGATGGAGCACGAGTCCTTTGAGGATGCTCAGGTGGCGGCTCTGATGAATGAGCACTTTGTGTGCGTCAAGGTCGACCGCGAGGAGCGTCCCGACATCGATCAGGCTTATATGGCCGTGACCCAGGCCATGACCGGGAGCGGCGGCTGGCCCATGACTGTGGTCATGACTCCCGAGAAGAAACCGTTCTTTGCGGGCACCTATTTCCCCAAGCACGGCCGTGGTGGTCGCGCGGGGATGATGCAATTAGTGCCTCAACTCTCTCAGGCTTGGAAGACCCGGGGTACGGATGTGGAGAATACCGCCGATCGCATCATTGAGCACATCCGAAAGCTGAACGCTGGGGGCAAAGGCGCAGCGCCGGATGCGGCCCTGCTCGACAAAGCTCGTCAAGGCCTGGGAGGGAACTATGACCCCGAATTCGGCGGTTTTGGCATGCAGCCAAAGTTCCCCACACCTCACAACCTGCGCATGCTGCTACGCCATCATGATCGCACCGGGGACGTTGAGTCCCTGAGCATGGCAGTCAAGACATTGCGTGCCATGCACGAGGGAGGAATCTGGGATCACATCGGACTGGGGCTGCATCGCTACTCCACTGATCGCGAGTGGTTGGTGCCGCACTTTGAGAAGATGCTCTATGACCAGGCCCTCTACTCCATGGCCTGTGTCGAGGCCTGGCAGATTACGGGGGATTCCGACTTGCGTGCTGCGGCGGAAGAGACCTTTGAATATGTCTTGCGAGATCTGCGCGATCCGGGTGGAGCCTTCCGCAGCGCAGAGGACGCAGATTCAGAAGGTGAAGAGGGGCTGTTCTATGTTTGGACCATGGATGAACTGCGCGAAGTCCTGGGCGATCAAGATGCCTTTGTGCTGGCCACGGTCTACGGAGCTGAGGAAGACGGCAATTTCAAAGACGAGGCAACTCACGCTGATACCGGGCGCAACATCCTGAATCTCAGTGGCAAGGTCAAGGAACGGCTGGCAGCGGCGGGGCTGCAGGGAGAAGACCTGGACAGCCGTCTCGCCGAAATGCGCCGAAAACTGTTCCATGTGCGCGCTACCAGGATCCGACCCTTCCTTGATGACAAGGTCCTTACCGATTGGAATGGCTTGATGATTGCGGCCCTTGCATGTGGTGCCAAGGCCTTTGACAAGCCTGGCTACGCCGAGGTTGCCAGCGAAGCTGCTGATTTCGTGCTAGCTGAGTTGCTGACCAAGGAAGGGCGTCTCTTGAAGCGTTCGCGTGCAGGCGAAGCAGGCCTCGATGCGATGTTGGAGGACTACGCATTCATGATCTGGGGTTTGGTGGAACTCTACGAGGCTACCGGTAAGACTCGCTGGCTCCAGGCGAGTCTGGCTCTGACCGATCAGGCTCTGGCCCACTTTTGGGACAAAGATGAGGGCGGGTTCTATCTTGCACCGGACGATGGCGAAGCGCTTTTTGTGCGTGCCAAGGAGATCTATGACGGGGCAATTCCCTCCGGTAACTCGGTCATGGCCCTGGTGTTGGCCCGACAGGCCCGCATGACCGGCAAAGTGGAACTCGAAGCCTATGCCTGGAAGGTTCTGCAGGCTTTCAGCAGTCGCTTGAACGGCATGCCCCATGCCCATTCTCAGATGCTGATGGCGCTTGATTTTCTGGCTGGGCCATCAACCGAGGTGGTTGTTGTAGAGGGGGCCAGTCCGGAGGACAACAGCGCGATTCTGCGCTCTATCAACCGGGCCTTTCGGCCTCGCATGGTGCTCCTACGAAAGAGTTCAAGCCAAGCGGACAGTCTCGCAAAACTTGCAGCTTTCACCGCCGATCAAGTCTCCCAGGGGGACAAGGCCACGATTTATGTTTGCCACGACTTTACCTGTGCGGCGCCCACTACTGATCTGAAAGCGGCTCTCAAGTTGCTCGACCAGGTTTCTCCCAAGAAGCCCGACAAGAACTGAACGATTTCCGCTTGGCGGATCTGATCAAACATGACCTTGCTCACTCCTCAAGAGGCAATCCTGTGCTTGCAAGCAGGCAATCAACGGTTTGTTTCGGGTCAGCTAGATGCACGAGACTCTGGTGCAGAAATCCGTAACACCGCATCAGGGGCTCATCCTTTCGCCGTAGTGCTTGGGTGCATCGATTCGCGTGTGCCCCCTGAGCTGATCTTCG
Source organism: Planctomycetota bacterium (assembly GCA_012960475.1). Taxonomy (GTDB): domain Bacteria; phylum Planctomycetota; class UBA1135; order UBA1135. Next base: position 161,819 of record DUBE01000043.1, on the reverse strand, counting down.
ATCAGGGTCTCGGCGCCCTTTACTGCGTCCGGGTTGCGGGCAACCTTCTGGATGATGCTGTGTTGGCGAGCCTTGAGTTTGCCTGTTGTGTTTCAGGCGCCGTATTGCTGGTTGTCCTTGGGCATACGGATTGTGGCGCAGTCAAGGGCGCTTGCGCTGGCTTGCGCCAGGGGACGCTGACAAAGGCCTTCGAGCAATTGGCTCCCGCCTTTGCGGCCGCCAAGAGCAATGGTCAGAACGAACCCGCAAACAGCACAAATTCGGCTTTCGTCAACCTGGTAGCCCAAGAGCATGTGGCTCTTACGCTAGCGGAGATCAAGCAACGCTGTCCCGCCCTTGCCGCTGCAGAGGAACAGGGTACAGTGGATTTGGTGGGCGCGTTCTATGATGTGCAGACTGGCGAGGTGATGTTCAGTGACATTGCGTCCGGTTGATGAATTTGCCGGGGCAACGACTACGCTTCGGATCGCATCCGTGCTGCTCTGATTCCGGCTCTGCGTTAGGTCCAGTGGATTGAATGCAGAAGAGCCGTGTGACTTACTGGAAAGTGATCGCTACAGCGTCCGTGAAGTTTGATGTCTGCCCCGGGTTGATGTCTCGGTACCAGGCCTGGAAGCGCCATGTGTCGCCAGCCAGGGCAGCAGTCACGGGATTGACCGGCATCTGATTTAGATTGATCGAGATTGCAAACGCGCCGCTTGGCCCCGAGGTTTGTACTTGGCCGTTGTAGCGTCCAATAGAACCGCCTAGGCAGAGGGTCCCTTGACTGCCGCCTGGGTTTACACTGAGGCCTGCATCGAGCGAGGTGATGAAGTAACCGAACTGATTGCTTGGCAGGGTCAGTGCAGAGAGGGTTACATCATTCAAGCCAATACTCGTGCTGCCTGTCGCTTGCATGCGACCGGGCTGCCCGCTTGAGTTCAGGGCGCCGGGTGCGCAGTAGGTTGAGCCAAGGCGGTCATCTCCATGCCAGAGCAAGAACAGACCGTTCTGGCGATCGCTGGCTGCGATTACTCCGCTCGGCAGGAAGGGATAGACACTCCACATGCCGTTGTAGGAAACATCGTCGTTGGCGGGATAGGTGTCATACCAGGCGATTTCTGTTCCGTTGACCGGATCGCTGATATCAAAAATGCGCAAGCCGCTGCTGTAGTTGGCCTGATAGAAAAAGTCGCCCTTGACATAACCGTTGTGGGTTACGGAATCGAGCCCGTTGGTAAAGGTGCCCGCCAAGGATGGATTTGAGAGATCGCTGACGTCAATTACATGGGTGGTAGACGGCACTCCGAGATTGCCCTCGTCGAGTTCATCGCCCAACAGGAAGTACTGACGGTCTTCCGTCAGCCAGCCTTGGTGGGAGTAGACCGCGCCGGGATATTGGATTTCTCCCAGGAGAACGGGGTTGGACTTGTTGGTTACGTCCACGATGGTCACGCCCGGAGAGACCCAACCGGAGTTGAATCCTGATCCGCAGAAGGCGATCTCCTTTCCTGCATAGGGGCCCGAGGTGTAGCTCACCACTTGGGCATCGTGCACATAGCGATCGTTCCATTGACCCACAAAGGTAGGGTTGGCCGGGTTGGCCAAGCTGTAGAAACGCAGGCCGAGTCCTCCTCCACCGATTCGGTAGAGAAATCCTGAGTCTTCGTTTACGAACACGTTGTGCGAGGAGCCGGTGCTGCCGTCACTGGAAGTGGTCACCAAGGTCACATTGCCCTGATCAATCTGCGAAAGGTCAATCACCTGTACGCCGCCACAGCCTGATTCGCAAACCGAGTAGGCGTACTCCTGGTAGATCTTTACATCCCGCCAAACTCCCGAAGGCCCAGAGATCTCCCCAACAATAACTGGCGCAAAAGGATCCGTGACCTCGATGAAGATCGTTGCCTCTTCGGTGCCCAGGGCAACATATTCGCGTCCACTGGGTGATACATAACCCCAGCAGTCATTGGCCAATACTCCGGATGATGCACCCAAGTCGCTCAAGGAGAGCCACGAGAGCAGTTGAACGCCCTGTCCAACGATGGGCATGCTGGAGGTTCCCGATCCACCGCCAGCGGTTCCCGGCCCTGTCGCCTGTAGCATGGGTTGGTTGGCTCTCCCTCCCCGTAGATAACCCACTCCGGGGTATGGGGCTACCCGGTTGCGGGCTTTGGGGTCATCGTCGTGGGCGATGATGATGGGCGTCAGGACCAGGGCGCAAAGGCCCAGGCGAAAGGTCAATGTGTTCTTCATTTCGGAGTATCCTCATCTCCGAACATACAGAATTTGGCCCGATCTTGCAGGCGATTTGACGCTAGCATTCATCCAGTGGACATCAAGTCGATTCCGCCAGAGGGCCCCGAGGATGAATGGAAAGAGAAGGTGCCTCGTCCGCCTCGCATGGCACGCACCTTAGCGGCTTTCAGCAACGGTACTGGAGGGCGCATTTGGATTGGAATGTGCGATGAGGGTCAACCCCTAGGAGTGGCCCATTTCGATACCGTCAGGCGGGCAATGAATGCGGCCGCGGCCCTGGTGGACCCCGCGCCTCAGATTTCATTTCACCGTGTGCCCTTGGGAGATGGGCGATCGTTGCTGCGGGTGGATGTTCGCAGTGGCTCTGAAGGGCCTTACTGTGTTGTAGGAAAGGAAGGCGAGCGAGTAGCCTACCTGCGCAATCGTGACATCACCTGTCCGATACCAGAGTCGGAAATCGGGCGTATGAGGAAGAACTCAACGCACCTTTCACTGCAAGAGAAGGACTGGAGGTTGCTTTTCCTGCTCGAAGGTAGCGATGGGATGAGGCTCAATGAACTAGCGCGTCGTACGCGAATGGGCGAGCGAGAGGTGCGTCGTAGAATGGTGGCGCTCCATCGGGCCAGCCTGACCAGTGAGGTTGAGGGCCGCGGACATGTATTGACTCCCCGGGGCTTCAAGCGCTGCCGAGAGCGTGGCGTGAGTGGTCCCTGAACTTTGGCCGAAAGGGTGTTTCCGTACTCTGAAGTTGAGGGTATCCTGTTCGCCTCGAACAGCCTGGGAGAAGTCCCTTGGCTTGCGAGAGTCACCCTTCCCCTTTAGGCCCGGGTGGGCCAAGGAGCAGCATGCAAAACACAGTCAAGCGGGCCCTGATCAGCGTCAGCGACAAGGCCGGTATCGAAGAATTTGGTAAGTCCCTCGCAGCTCTTGGAATCGAGTTGCTCTCCACGGGCGGGACTCATAAGCGGCTCGTGGACGCGGGCGTTCCTGTAACAGAGGTTTCTGCTCACACAGGCTTTCCCGAGATGATGAATGGGCGGGTCAAGACCCTGCACCCCAAGATTCACGGGGGCATCTTGGCCCTACGCGACGAACCCACTCACTTGCAGTCCATGAAAGAGCATGACATTGGCTCGATCGACCTTGTGGTGGTCAACCTCTATCCTTTCGAAGAGACTATTTCCAAACCCGGCGTCGTCCGGGCGGAAGCTATAGAGCAGATCGATATCGGCGGGCCTAGCATGGTACGTTCGGCGGCCAAGAACCATCGTTTTGTTGGCATCGTCACCGATCCTGGAGACTACGCCAAGGTGATTGACGAACTCAAGACCAACGACTGCAGTTTGACTGACGAAACCCGTGCGCGGTTGGCTCAGAAGGCTTTTGCATTGACCGCTGGGTACGACGCCATGATCAGTCGCTGGATTTTCGAGCAGGACGGGGGAGATTCGCCCTATCCGGAATCGTTCAGCCTGGCAGGGACCAAAGAGTTGGAATTGCGCTATGGCGAGAACCCACACCAGACCGCTGCTTTCTACCGGCAAGGGGCAATCGATGAACCTTGCATCGCCAGTGCTGAAGTGCTCAGCGGCAAGGCCCTCTCCTACAACAATCTTGTGGACCTTGATGCTGCTCTGGCGCTGGCCAAGGAATTTGAAGAGCCATTCGTCTGCGTGATCAAACATACCAATCCCTGTGGCGCGGCTCTTGGAGAGAACGTGATCGAGGCCCTGGAGCGCGCCTGGTCGGGCGACCCAATCAGCGCTTTTGGTTCGGTGCTGGCTTTTACCCGTAAGGTGGACCTGGCCTGCGCTGAGTTCTTGGTGGACGGCAACCGTTTTGTCGAAGCAATCGTGGCCCCGGCCTTTGATGAGGATGCGCTGGCTTTACTGACCGGCAAGCCAAAGTGGGGTAAGAGCGTGCGGTTGCTGGTGACCGGGGCTTATGGACCTGAGGTGCGTCGCTCTTCTGATATGGAAGTACGCAAGATTGTTGGTGGCTTCCTGTTGCAGGACCGTGACTTGGCTGTGGAAACTGAGGATTGCTTCAAAACCGTTTCCATGGCGTCTCCCAGCCAAGAGCAACTCGAAGAACTGGCTTTTGCCAACCGCATCGCCAAGCATGTCAAGTCGAATGCGATAGTGCTTACCAAAGACCGCACAGTGGTTGGGGTGGGTGCGGGCCAGATGAGTCGTGTGGACTCCGTGCGCCTTGCAGCCCATAAGGCTGGGGACCGGGTCGCTGGCAGTGTGCTGGCCTCAGACGCTTTCTTTCCTTTCCCAGACGGGGTCGAGGTGGCCGTTGATGCTGGTGTCGTGGCCTTGGTAGAGCCCGGAGGCTCCGTGCGCGATGAGAAGGTAATTGCCGCCTGCGACGCTGCGCAGGTGCCGATGGTCTTTACCGGTGCTCGACACTTTCGGCACTAGTCAGGGCTGTTCCAGAGGGAGCAACTACATCTGCGGCGGAGGTTCGTATCAGCACAATCTGTGCGGTCCCGTCTACGTCTGACTCTTCAATGTCGGCAATGCCCTCAGCCTCCAACCAGTCGTAGATCGCGTCGAGGGGTGAAGCCAGTCCCATGTGAGGGATAATCGTTGGCCGGATTGTGCCGTGGGTGTAGATCTTGGAAAAGAGCGCCATCAGGCATCGCTCTTGGCCATCGAAGATTCCACCGCCAGAGTTTCCGATGTAGGTTGGCGCACTGATCATCCAGTAGTTCGTCTCGTCGAGAACATGCTTCAGGTCAGAAACTTCACCTCGAGTGGGGATCGGGTCGTTGCCCAGGGGACAGCCCACGGCGTAGATCTCGTCAAAGATCTGCATGGATGTTAGTGCCGAGCGCGAGGCCAGTCGGGCGCCGTGCTTGACTGGCTTTCGTGTTTGTAGTTCCAGGAGGGCGGCATCGAGCCTGGGATTCTTGGCCAGTAGTCGACCGATCTCATAGCGAGAGCCTTGCTGGCGGTGTATTTCCACCGGGACGGGGATCGTGTCATCGGAGCCATTGGCTTGGATGTCGCGCACTACATGCCATGCGGTGAGTAGCAGGGTCTGGTAGCCACGTCCGTCCGGGTGAGGTTTGGACTCCAACACGACTCCTGATCCCACTGTTGTGGATCCTTCCAGCCTCACCGTGGGAGCGACCATTTCAGTCCATCGTACTTGAGGGCTGGCCGACATCATTCGCTGTCCCAGGTCGGCTACTTCATCGTCTACTTGTTCCATGCGCGAAGAAGTGGCGCTGACAGCCTGTGTCAAGTCTTCCCACCGGCGTTGTTCTTCGGAACGCAGGCCGTCCAGGGCGATTTGTAGATGCGCTTCCAGTTCCTTGCACAGTTGCTCGGCCTTCTCGTTTGCTGAGGTCCTCTGGTCGGACCTGTCGTCTGCTGCGGAGGAGAGCATGAGGTAGGCCTGCTTGAGGTTTGTGAGTTCTTGCTCAATGTTGGCGTATTCCCCGTAGTTCGAACGGAAGGCAGCCAGATGTCCTTCAACCACTTCTGCTGCCTTTTCCTCTGCATCGCCGCGCATGGTCTCCAGTTCCGCCAAGGCCATGGTCAAGCCATCGTCAAGGTCGCGTAGTTGCAGCAAGACCCTTGGAGATACTTCAGGTAGAAGGGTGGGTGCGGATGATAGGCGTGCAAGCTCGGACTCGAGGTTATGAACGCGGGTCACGGCCACGCCAACAACGGCGACGAGGACGGATCCCAATATGAGGGGTCGATGCATTACAGGTTGGGAACACGATTGGGAGAGATAATGGCTCCCAGTCACCTGCGGTGCTTGGGGGCCTTTGTCTGTTATCGACCAGCTCCTGCGCATGAAGTAAGGACCGTGCAAGCGTCACGGCGCCCCCCCCTTCGGAGACCTCAGTTCCAGCTATTTGCCCCATTCCGGGAACGGGCTCTCTAGCGCAGGCGTTCCAGGGTGACGATCTGGTCACCTACTTCGAGGGCGTCCAATACTCCAAAACCCCTCAGGGTCTGCCCAAAGACTGTGTAGCGCCCATCCAGGTGTGGAGTTGGTCGGTGGGTGATGAAGATCTGGCTGCCCCCAGAATCGGGATCTTCGTTGCGCGGCATTCCCAGGGTGCCAGTCAAGTACGGCAGGGGATTGAACTCAGCGGGCAGGGCGCCCTGGGGATCGAAGCCCGTGCCAGATCCGTTGCCGTCCCCTCGATAGCAACCTCCCTGTACCACAAAGTCGCCCACCACTCGATGAAAGTCCAGGCCGTCGTAGTAGCCGCTCTCTATAAGAGTCAAGAACGAGGCCACATGAAGCGGGGCTTCGCGGGGGAAGAGTTGTAGGAGCAGATCTCCTTTTGTGGTCTTCAATCGCACGAGGGGGTCGGGCTCGTTCCACTTGAGAACATCCGGGCGTTCTGGAAGATTGGGCTCTGGCGCGCGGAGGGTTGCAGCCGCCTCCAGGGGAGCCAGAGCGAGCAGGGCCTCATGGGCGACCTTTGCCACATAGGGATTTTCATCCTGGGTGGCCTGGCGCAGGAGCGGCGCTGCTTCTGGGAGTTTGGCTACTGCGTGCACGATGCCGAATCGGACTTCGGGTCCAATGTCTCCGTTGGATGTGGCGAAGCAGCGGGCCAAGCGAGCAAGGTCAGAAGGCTTGATATGCCCCCCAAGGGCGCCCACTGCGGCAAGGCGCAAGCCATTGTCTTCTCTGGTCAGCGTCGAGTGCAGCAGGGGCAGGACCAACTCGCGAAGCGCTTCGTTGGTCGATAATTGGCCCAGGACTTCAACTGCAGCTCCAGCCACCTGCGGCTCTGGATCTTCCAGTAGCTCTTCGGACAACTCAAATACAAGGTCAGGGGAGATTTCAAGTGCGGCGCCCAGGGACGCGCGCCGCATGCGAGGGTCCTCGTGTTTGGCGGCAGCGCGCACTTGTTTCTCCGCCTTGGATCCCAAGACCCGGGCTTGGGCCAGGATCCCCGCTGCGCGTAGGGTTGGGGAGGGATCTTGCCCCAGGTCCATCACGGCAGCCTGAAGAGATTCTGTCAGGGGGCCGCGGCCCCCGGGGCGCAGGCCTTGAGCCGCGGCGTTGCGCACATGGAACGAGGGGTGGTCCAGGGCTTCGAGCAGGGCCCCCTGGGCGCGTTCGCTACGTCCTCTGCCGAGTCCCAGGGTTGCTTCCATCGCCACGCGCCAGTCGGGGTCGTGGGTCAGCTGGGCCAGAGCCGCCAACACGCTGTCTGTCGCGTCCAGGTCCGTGCCCCCAATTTTCGCCAACCCGCGGGTTGCGTAGAGACGCTCCATGCTTGGAACGCTCTTGTCAAGGGCTCGATCCTGCAGCAGCCCCAGGGCTGAGGGTGTTCCGCGTCGAGCAAGGCTGAAGAGCGCACGCCAGCGAACTTCATCATCGGGATCCGACGCAGCTTTCATCAGCGCATTCTCAAGAGATGTCCCTTGCTCTTCCAGGCCATCCAGCAACCAGGCCACACTGGCTGCTGAGCTGCGTACATGAGGCTGCTCGTCTTGCAGGGCTGCTTGAATCAAAGCAGCTGCTTCAAGGGGGCGATCTGTGCGTCCTGCCTGGACTGCAGCGGTGACCGCCATTGCCCGAACCAATGCCGATGAATCGTCAGTCGCCATTTCCGATAGCCGGGGATAGGCAATGGGGTGATCCAAACCCAAGGTGAATGCAGCACGAGCTCGAACATCCGGCGCAGGGTTGTCCAAGAACCTCTGCAGGAGTTCCAGAGACTCTGGCTTCGATCGCTGGGCCTGGGCCTCCAGCATCTGCCTCCACTCTATCGGGGGCGAGGGAAGTTCCAGGGAGGGCAGGTCCTTGAGGGATGTCTTGGGGTCAGGGTGCTCTCTGGGTCCACCAGCGCAAGCGCCCCCTACAGCGACACTGCCCATGAGTGCGATGCTGCTCAATAGGAGGGCTTGGGTCGTGATCCTGCTGTGCAGGGCACGAAAATATGGGTGCTGGTGGGTGGGTCGCATGGGGTCGGAGACAGGAGCAGGCCAGAGATCTTCCCTTCAGATGCCCTCGGCCGCAATGCCTGGCCACTGTTCTCTGCCCCGGGGCCATAAGCCGTCCCCGCTAGCCCGGCGTCGGAGGTATCCTGAAGGGTCATGGGCCCCCCATCAGAAGGGCTCAGCACGCTATCCAAATGCCCATTTCAACGATTCCCGAAGTCCTTGAGGACCTGAGGCAAGGCCGCATGATCATCCTGGTGGATGACCCTGCCCGCGAAAACGAGGGCGATCTCGCCATGCTTGCAGAGCATGTGACCCCTGAGGCTATCAATTTCATGGCCAAGGAAGGGCGCGGTCTGATTTGCATGCCCCTCTCTGGTGAAATCTGTGATGAGCTCGATCTAGAGCCTCAGGCAGCACATAACACAAATGCTCACCGCACAGCGTTCACTGTTTCCATTGAGGCGGCTACGGGCGTGACCACCGGAATCAGTGCGGCAGATAGGGCCCATACGATTTCTGTGGCCGCCAGTCCTGATGTGAAGCGTGAGGACCTGCATCGCCCCGGGCATGTGTTTCCTCTCCGTGCTCGCGAGGGGGGTGTACTTGTGCGTGGCGGACAGACGGAAGGCATAGTGGATCTGGCTCGCTTGTGTGATTCTCGTTCAGCGGGTGTGATCTGTGAGATCATGAACGATGATGGCAAAATGGCGCGCATGCCAGAGCTGATGGTTTTTGCTGAAAAGCACGATCTCAAGATCTGCACGATTGCGGATCTGATTGCTTATCGCCGCCGCACAGAAATTCTGGTGGAAGCCCTTGAGGTCAACCTGCCCATGCCTTTGCGGTTCGGAGACTTCAAGGCTCATCTCTTCCGTAGCATATTGGACGGGGCCGAGCACTTTGTTGTCAGTCGCGGATTAGGTGAGCCCAACGATGAAGGCAGGTTTCCTCCCATCTCTGAGCCCGTGCATGTGCGCATGCACTCCGAGTGTCTGACCGGCGATGTCTTTCACTCCGAACGCTGCGACTGTGGAGCCCAACGGGACCGAGCCTTGGAAATCTTTGGTTCTCAAGAGCGCGGCGTATTGGTCTATCTGCGTCAGGAAGGTAGGGGTATTGGCCTGATGAACAAGCTCAAGGCCTATCGGCTGCAAGACGGAGGCATGGACACGGTCGAGGCCAACGAGGCCCTGGGATTCTCAGCCGACTTGCGCGAGTACGGCATAGGTGCTCAGATCCTGCAGTTCCTGGGGGTTCGCAGGATGCGCCTCTTGACCAACAACCCCAAGAAGATCCACGGCCTGGCGGGCTACGAGTTGGAGGTGGTCGACCAGGTGCCCCTGGTGATCAAGGCTAATCCAAACAACGAGCGTTATCTGCGTACCAAAGCAGAGAAGCTCGGACACAGCCTCTGAGCCCCCCACCCCCCCTGGGGGGCCCCAGACCGCCTCTTGGGCGGGGAATCTCTGGAGTACGGGAGCGTGCTCTGTGTCCTGTGGTAAAAGCGGGGCCTGGGACGGCCAGGATGGGGGGAATAGAATGGTCCGGTGGGCGTCTAAGTCCCCGCAATGGCCCTACGTCTGATGAAAAGTCTGCCTGAAATCGAGGACCAGGAACTGGTGGCCCGCACCCTGGATGGGGATCGGGACGCCTTCGGTGTGCTCGTGGAGCGGTATCAGGATCGTGTTTTCGGCCTCGTGCGGCATTACACCCGCAACCCGGTGGAGGTGGAGGACATCGTTCAGGACACCTTTCTCAAGGCGTTCACGCGACTCTCGTCCTTTCAGCGCCAGGGCAGCTTCCATAACTGGGTCTACCGTATTGCGGTCAACACAACACTCGATTTGTTCAAGCGTCAAGGGCGCAATCCTGTGCAAACCGTAGAAGACCCGGAGGTCATCGGTGCGCCCCCTACACGCAGTTTGATGAGGCCTGACGCTCAGCTGAAGGAGCGCGAGATAGCCGAGGTTACCCATAAGGTGCTCGCCGAATTGCCCGAGATCTTTCGCACGGTGTTGATCCTGAGAGAATTCGAGCAGCAGGCCTATCAGGACATTGCAGATCTGTTGGGTATTTCGATTGGAACTGTGGAGTCGCGCCTCTTTCGGGCGCGGGCAAAATTCAAGGAGTTGATTCTTCAACGCTATCCCGAATACGGGCAGGTGGAATGATCATGAAATGTGAAGCTGTAAAACCCCTGGTTGCGGGTTACCTCGATAACGAACTTTCCGAGTCCCAGGCAGCTCCCGTGCGTCAGCATTTGCTGGATTGTGCTGGGTGCCGCAATGAGATGCAGTCCCAAACCGCTCAAAAGAGCTGGTTCGTTCCCACGGAGCCGATTGCCGTGCCCGATGGCTTCGCTACACGAGTTTCGCGGCGCGCCTTTGCGGGTGATAAGGGGCTTCTAGTCCCTGCGCCCCGTCAGGAAGTTCAGCGCGGCGAGGCTCGCATCCTGCAGTTTGTGATTCAGATGACAGCGGTGGCCGCTGTGGTTCTTCTGATCTTGGCGTTGGGAATGAAGTTCAATGCCCATCCCGAAGGCTCGGAGCTGCGAGCAGATAGTTCTGATCTGCGCGAGGCCCTTGAGGTCATGGAGCGTTTGAACAGGGAGGAGCAGTTTCAATTGCCTCAGGACAACCCCCCTGGGGCTTCCCAACCAGAGGCTACGCAGCCCGTTGGCTCGGGGGTCGGCAAATGAATTCCACGAGGAGTTGGATCCTGCTTTTTGGAGGCGTCTGCTTCCTCATGGGGATTGCGGCGGCGGCGTTGGGGGGCAGCTCCAAGGCCCCAATTACCCATCTTGACCCCTTTGGTGCCTATGCGGATCACATGGTCCAGCACTATGAGTTGGACAAACAGCGCGGCGAGGCCCTCGCCGTGGTGCTGGCATCTTATAAGGAAGAGCTGGATCACGTCCGCTCTCGCTATCTGCCCACCTATCACGCCGCCATGGAGCCGGAGTTGTCTGCCCTTGGTGTGCGCTATGGCGTCATGATTCGTGATAAGGTTCTGCCACCTTCCGCGCGAAGGCAATACGTTCACGAGTCAGAAGGCCTCCTCCAGATCCAAGACACCCCTCGATAGGGAACCCCATGGCACGCAGTTGCGGTATCCGAATCGGCCCCGAGAGGTTCGAAATCGTCGTTCTTGACGGAAGCTCCAAGAGGCACCGAATCGTAGGTTGGGCTGCGGACGAGTTCGTCAGCGGGTTGGATGAAGAAGGGGATTCTCTGACAGCGCGCGCCAAGCAACTCGAGGCCGCTTTTGAAGAGGTCAAGGGTCCCAAGGACAATGTCCATTTGGTGGTAAACACGGGTATGGCCGCTTTTCGTCGACTGACTGTTCCTTTCTCAGATAGGGCGAAGATCGAGCAGGTGCTCAAGTTTGAGGTCGAAAGCGATCTGCCCCAATGGAGCATTGACGATGTGGTTGTGGACAGTCATGTTCTGACCTCCAGCGAGAACGAGGCGGACTTGTTGGCAGTGGCGCTTCAAAAAAGTGACCTAAGTAGCCCTCTTGAGTTGTGTAAGTCCGCAGGTTTTGAGCCCCTTGAGGCAGAAATCGAGGCTACTGCTGTGTTCAACGCAGCCATGTCAGCGGGTCTCTGCAACATTGACGACTCCCAGTTGTTGGTGCACGTGGGAGACACCGCGACTGCAGTGGTCGTGGTGGACAGTGGCGAACTGCGCGACATGCGCGTGATCCACATTGGTGCTCACGCTGGGCAGCCAGCTGGTGTGGCTTCCAAGGATGAGGGCACGGAAGATCAAGCTGATGAGGAGGGGCTTGAAGTTGGGCAGGCAGAGGCTTCCCAGGATTATGAGGTCAGTCGCTCTCAAGAGCAGGCGGTCAAACGCATTGTGCGTGAGCTTGGCCGCACCCTTTCAGCTGCCAGAACAATCAATGAGATCTCCGCCATTTATGTTTGCGGAGTAGAGCTTCCGGGCCTGGTGGGGGGCAGTGTGCAAGATGTGCCGATCTTTGTTCTCGATTGTTTTGATGAGGACTCGGGCCAACCCGCTGATGGCTTTGGACCACTTGTGGCAGCCTACGGGGGTGCCTTGGTGGGGCTTGATGTGGCCACCATAGCCGCCAGTCTGCGCCGGGAGGAACTCAAGTTCACCGGTACCTGGGAGCGTCTTGAGTTTCCCCTGGCCATTGCAACCATGCTGATTGCGACCCTCTTGGGGGTAATCAACATCTTTCAACATCGTGAGCTATCGACCCTGGAGATTGCGGGTGCACGCTGGTACATCCAGAGCACGGCCAGCCATGTGTTTGGTGATCTCAAGAAAGCTAAACGGGGTTACCTCTACCCGGTGCCCACGGCAAAGGAGTCCCCTTTCTTGGCGGGCTTCAAGGCACGCTTCGATGCGAAAGAGCCAGTTTGGGAAGGGGACGAATACAATGCTCTCGATCAGCTCGTGTTGGAGCTTCAAAAAGAGAACCTCAAGATGGAGAAGCGGCTTGGTACCCACACCGACTTTCCACAGCCCCAGTCCGCATTTGTAGCTGCAACCCTGGTCTTCAGTGTGCTTGATGCAAACTCTGACAAGTGGCGCCCTTCCCTGCGCAGGGTCGATGCGCTCTATCAACCTGGGCGTAACAAGAATCAGCCCGAGACTGTGCGTGTGACTATGGATCTGGTCTTCTTTGCAGAGGACACGGTTGAGGCCAGCCGTGACTATGAAGGGTTTCTTTCCGAACTCAAACGTCAGTCCTGGTTACATGCGGTGGAAGAACGTTCTTCCAAGGACTTGGACGATGGCAAGGGCGTCCTTGTGGAAGCGTTGCCGATCACCGTCAATGTGGAGACCTGGCTCAAGAACGATGGTTTGAAAGTCAACGGAGGCGACCAGCAATGAAAAACTTCTTCCAAGGGTTCAATTCCTCCCGAGCGATGATCGTGATTTTCTTGTTGGCCTCAGTTTATCTGGGTTATGAAGCCTACGCGGGAGTTGCACGGGTCGAGCAGGCTCGCGCGCGTCTGGGTCTGGATGAAGCGGGCGTGCCTATGGTAGGCCCCAATGCTCCCGTACACGACTTGTTGCGTCGTATCGTTCATCAGGCCAAGCGCTATACGGACTTCAAGGAACAACTAGCCAGTGATGGCATGGAGCATGAGGACAACCTGCAGTCATACATCCGTAATGTGGCAGTGCACCAGAAGATTGGACTTGGGCGCATCAACGTGACCACGCAACCCACGAAGAGTATTTTCAAGGGTTCTCAGGACCGCGAGTTCCGTATACGCCACAAAGATGCCAAGGCCGACTTCTCTCGACTGCAGGCCTGCAATTTCATGTTCAAACTTGAAGACGGCTCCAATCGTATTCGCGTAACGGAGTTCAGGATGAGCGCCGCTGATCGTACCGAGCCTGAGGCTATTCCGAACGATCGCTGGACCTTCGAGTGCAAGGTGACCATGCGCGAGAAGGAATGAGGCTAGGCTTCTCTAACGGCTATGCAGGGCATGATGCTCTTGCAGAGAGCGTACCTCGATGCCGCCGTGGTGCATGGCAGTCAAGGCGCTGACTACCGCGCGTGTCCCAGCTAGAGTCGTGATGCAGGGGATGCCTGCATTGACTGCGCTGGAGCGAATGTAAGAGTCGTCATGGCGCTGCTGTTTGCCGAAGGGCGTGTTGAGCACTAGATCGATTTCGTGGTTCTTGATTGCGTCTACGATATGAGGCCTGCCTTCGTGCACTTTGTTGATACGTTCGCACTGGATGCCATTGGCTCGCAGCGTTCGCCAGGTGCCGTCCGTAGCTCTGAGGTCATATCCCAAGGCGACCAGCATGCGCGCTTCAGCCACGACTCCGCGCTTATCGGCCTGCTTGAAGGTGAGCAGTATCGTTCCCGTGTGTGGCAGACGCATTCCTGCGGCTTGATATGCCTTAAGGAGGGCGGAGCCCAGATCTGAATCAATTCCCATTACTTCACCGGTAGAACGCATTTCCGGGCTGAGAAGCATGTCTGCACCAGGAAATTTGTTGAAGGGGAAAACCGGTGCCTTCACTGAAAAGTAGGGCGGTACGATTTCCTCTGTGAAGCCCAAGCCCTTGAGGGTTGCCCCGATCATCACCTTTGCAGCCAGCTTTGCCAGGGGGACACCTATTGCCTTGCTGACAAACGGGACCGTGCGTGAGGCGCGTGGGTTGACTTCAATGACATAGACGGCCGTGCCCTTGATTGCGTACTGCACATTCATGAGGCCTATCACTCCCAATTCAAGAGCCATGGATTTGGTGGCTGCAGTGATCTCTTCCAGTATTTCCGGGCCCAGCGTCGGTGATGGGAGGATGCAGGTTGAGTCGCCCGAGTGGATGCCGGCCTCCTCGATATGCTCCATGATGCCTCCGATGACCACATCGGTTCCGTCACAAAGCGCGTCCACATCAACCTCGATCGCGTCTTCGAGAAATTTGTCCACCAGGATCGGACGATCAGGGGTGGCATCTACGGCGTTCTGCATGTAGATCTCGAGGCTTTCGTCGTCATAGACGATTTCCATGGCACGGCCTCCCAGCACATATGACGGGCGTACAAGTACGGGATAGCCAATTTCCTCGGCGATGGTGAACGCCTGATCTACGGTGGTTGCCATGCCACTGGGGGGTTGACGCAGACCCAGGCTCTCCAGGAAAGCTTGGAATTGTTCCCGATCTTCCGCGCGGTCGATGGAGGCCACTGACGTGCCAATCAGAGGAGCGCCGGCCTCCTCCAAACTGGCGGCGAGGTTGAGGGGTGTTTGGCCCCCAAATTGGACTATGACGCCTCTTGGTTGGACCTCTTCCACGATGTGCATCACATCTTCGTGGGTCAGGGGCTCGAAGAAGAGATCATCCGAAATGTCGTAATCCGTAGACACGGTCTCGGGGTTCGAGTTGACCATGACCGATGCGCAGCCCATTTCTCGGGCAGCAAAAGCCGCATGTACGCAACAGTAATCGAACTCGATGCCCTGTCCAATGCGGTTTGGTCCACCGCCCAGAATCATAATGCGGTCCTTCTTGCTGGGCCTCACTTCGGATTCGTCTTCCCATGTCGAGTAGTAGTAGGGCGTTTCGGCCGCAAATTCTGCTGCGCAGGTGTCGACCAATTTGTAGCTGGGCCGCAAGCGATGCTTTCTTCGTTGCTCGCGGATATCGGCGGCCGTGGTTCCGTAGGCCTTGGCAATCTGTGCGTCCGCATAGCCCAAGCGTTTTGCTTCGTGCAAGAGTGCCTTGGTCAGATCATTCTTACCCAGCTCGGCTTCGAACTCGACCAACTCGTGCATGTTCTCCAGGAACCACATGTCAATAGATGTAGCTTCGTGGATTTCCTCCAATGTCCAGCCGCATGACATGGCGGTGTGCATGTGGATCAGGCGTTCTGCGTTTGCTGCACGCAGCAGGGGAGCAAGAGACTCCCTAGATATTTTCTTCACACCGTCGTTTTTTTGACGCGGGTCGAGGCCCAATCCTGCTTGCCCGGTTTCCAAACCGCGCAGGGCCTTTTGCAGAGCTTCTTTGAAGGTGCGTCCGATGGCCATGGTCTCTCCCACGCTTTTCATCTGGGTACCCAGTGAGGTGTCCGCACCGGGGAATTTCTCGAAAGCAAAGCGTGGGATCTTGATCGCGCAGTAGTCGATGCTGGGCTCGAAACAGGCTGGGGTTTCGCGGGTTATGTCGTTCTGAATCTCGTCCAAGGTGAAGCCTACGGCCAGCTTGGCGGCAAACTTCGCGATTGGGAAGCCAGTTGCTTTGGAGGCCAGGGCCGAGGATCTTGAGACCCGAGGGTTCATCTCGATCACTAGTACGCGTCCCGTCTTTGGGTCGATGGCGAACTGGCAGTTGGAGCCCCCTGTCTCCACCCCAATCTCGCGCATGATGCGAATTGAGGCATTGCGTAGATTCTGGTATTCGCGGTCGCTCAAGGTTTGGCTGGGGGCCACCGTGATTGAATCCCCGGTGTGGACTCCCATGGGATCCATGTTCTCGATGGAGCAGACGATGACCACATTGTCATTCTTGTCGCGCATGACCTCCATTTCGAATTCCTTCCAGCCTAGAAGCGATTCTTCCACCAGTACTTCGGTGTTCATCGAAAGCGATAGGCCGCGAGTTACGATGTCCTCGAACTCTTCCACGTTGTATGCGATGCCGCCTCCGGAGCCGCCCATAGTGAAGCCTGGCCGGATTACACAGGGCAGGCCGATTTGGGCTAGCACCCGGCGGGCATCTTCCATGCTGTGCGCTACTCCAGAGCGAGCGCATTCAAGGCCGGCGTTGGACATTGCGGCACGGAAGAGATCGCGATCTTCCGCTTTGCGGATCACCTCGGCGGTAGCGCCGATCATTTCGATTCCAAGCCGTTCAAAAACGCCCTGGTCGTGCAGGGCCAGGGCGGTGTTGAGACCGGTTTGTCCGCCGAGGGTCGGTAGGACCGCGTCTGGTTTTTCTTTTTCCAGGATGCGTTCGACGACCTCCGGCGTGATCGGTTCGATATAGATTACATCCGCTGTTTCCGGATCGGTCATGATCGTGGCCGGGTTGGAGTTGACCAGGATGACCTTGTATCCCTCCTCCCGCAGGGCCTTGCAGGCCTGCGTGCCTGAGTAATCAAATTCGCACGCCTGACCGATCACAATCGGTCCGCTGCCTATAATGAGGATCGACTCTAGGTCGTCGCGGCGCGGCATGAAACAGGTCCTGGGGGGTGATGGGGAGTGATGAGTCCCGCTCGCTCGGAGCCAAACTGCTCCAGTAGAACAAACCCGAGGGCCCTTGTCTGCCCTCAGGCCTGGCAATCAACCGTCCGGTTGGCCGATCACTACAGTCGCCGCTGCTTTGAGTTGCGGCGATGCGTCTGGCAGGACCCCATCGAGGACCACCCGTTGGCCCTGGTTCGTGGCTTCGAGGGCTCGTTTGGAGGCTTCTGGCCCCTTCGGGTCCCAGCTGGCGATTCCATAGCGGTGCTTCAGCAGATAGAGGTGACCGGGATGGGCGCTGAAGACCAGATCTTCAGGGTCGAGGGTCTCCTGAGCCTCTTCACGCCAGGCAGTCAGCGGATCCGTGGCGGTCAGGGTGCCCCAGGCCAAGACGCCCAATATCAGTTGAGAGACCAGGAGCAGGCTGGCCCTTCGCCGCATCTTGTCCTCGCGCTCCATGCGTGCAAGGTGGTCCACCAGCCCCACGGCGGTGAGGGGCAGCAGCAGTCCCAGGGTTGGCATGGTCAGGGGCGTACCGCCGATCACCGGCGCTATGGCTACCAGACACCAGGCTCGCGTCCATGCGGGCGGAGGCGCCTCTTCTGCCGTGCGTTTGCCCGCGATCAAGGAGAGGATGCCCAGCCAGCCGACTCCCAGCGAGATTGGCAGCCAGATCAGCCATGCACCGAGGCTGACCAGGCTTGGTCCCTTGCCTCCCGCCAACATTGTGCGCAGTAATTGATCCAAGGCGTCTGGTTCGCCCGCCCCCAGCAAGATGAAGACGCAGAATCCGATGGTCAGGGTGAGCCCGGCTGGTGGGGCCCAGGGGGGAAGTTTGCGCGGTGCGGCTAAGGGAATCAGGGCCAGTCCCGCAGCGGGAAGCAGCAGGAGATTGGCTGGGTCGAGCAGCAAGCCCAGAACAAAGACCGAAGACACTCGCCACAGGGCACGCATACTTTGGTCCTTGTCCAAGCGAAAGAGTTCGCGCGCAATCAGTGTGGCTCCGAGAACTCCAGGAGCGAGAAGTACCGCGCTGGTGGCCCCGAGCAGTTGTAGTGGCGCCAGAAGCATGAGCCCCACTCCACGCATGGCGATCGCGTTGGAGAAGCCGATGGTGAGCAACAGCGAACGTAGCGCCGGCACGGTCAGGCCTGCAGAGATCGCAGCCATGGCAAAGGCAGCTTGTTCGTGGCTTATCCATTTGGTACCGAATCGCAGCAGTGGGACCCCGATCCCAAGTCCACGGCCCCCCTCGGCCGCGGTTTGTACCAGATTCATTTCTCCCCACAAGCGTTCCATGGGAATGGCCAGAGCGATCAAGGCCACTCCAATTCCCAGTAACCACGCTTGCCATGTCTGCCGGCGAAGTTCCTGCCGCCCCGCATTGGCGATGCGCGCGGTCAGATCTTCACGTGGAAATGGATCGGCGCTGCCCTCAAAAGAATCCGCGCTGCTCGGAGTCACAGGTTCCAGAGCTCGTTGACCACGGACTCTTCGATCGCAATGTCCCACTGTCCGGCACCTGGTCCTGCGAGCAAGACGAACTCCGGTCTACCCACGGCGCCCTTCTTGTCATGGGCCATGGCTTGCCAAAGGTCCGATGCTGAGGGGCACGGGTCCAGATCGAGTGCGGCTACGCTGGCGGGCAGTCCGAGGGCCAAGAGTAGTTGTTCGAGGCGCAGTGGGAGAGTTTGGTCGGTGAGGATTCCCTGGGATTGGGATGCGTCCAATGCCATTTTCAAGCCCACTGCTACCGCAATCCCGTGGGGCACCGTGCCATGCCCGGTGCAGGTCTCGATGGCGTGGGCAAAGGTATGTCCCAGGTTGAGTAGTTTGCGCCGCCCATTTTCCCGAGGGTCTTCGGTCACTACTTCGACCTTGAGTCCGGCACCCATTCGCACGGCTCGCTCTAAAGCATCGCGATCACCCTCAATTAGCGCCGCCGCATCCTGTTCGAGTTGTTGTAGGGCTTGTTCGCCTTGCAATAGGGCACACTTGACAACTTCTCCAAGGCCCGCCCGCAATTCGGTGTCGGGCAGGGTTTCTAGGAAGCGTACATCGGCGAATACGGCGCGTGGCATGTGGAAGGCGCCCACCAGGTTCTTTCCAGTGACCATGTCGATGGCGGTTTTGCCACCTATTGCGGCGTCAACCTGGCCTACTAGCGTGGTTGTGATGTGCGCCACTGTCAGCCCGCGCTTGAAGAGTGCGGCTGTCAGACCTCCCAGATCGCTGGTTGCGCCGCCCCCCAAAGTGATCAGCATGGATCGGCGTGAGAGCTTGCTGGCTGCGCAGAAGTTGAGTGCAGCCTCTAGTTGTTTGAAGTCCTTGCATTCTTCTCCCGGTGGCACCTGATGGGTCGGGGAGTCAGCTAGAGGTCCAAGGAGAGCTCCATGGAGTTGGTACACCGTTTGGTCCGCAAGGACCGCGACCCGGTCGTGCTCTTGGGTCAAGCCCGTCAGTAACGGGAGGTCAAGATCGCCGACCCAGAGGTCGCTGGGGGGATCTCCGGGTATCGAGAGCGTCGGGCGGCTCACGTGGTAGGATCCGTTGTGGCTTGAGTGCGATTCCGGCGCGCACGGCGCCGGCGCACCATTTCTTCTTGCAGTCGGCGCGAGTCGCGCTTGTCGCGCATCAAAAGGCCGAAGAATAGGAGGATCATCAGGCCGGTGGTTCCTGTCACGACGTACATGATTTTCTCGGGGCGACCATCCACCACGGGAGTAAATATCTTCATGGACTGCATGGCAAAAACAGGGGCGCGCAGGGGACGCCCATCGGCGTTCTCGTAGTCAAGGTTCTTGAGAAAGAAACCACGACCGATGAGGTAGTGCGCTACTCCCTTGCGGTCCATCAGATGGGTGCCATCCATGGCTGCGATCCACTTGATCACCGGCGCGGGCCCAATCCAGGTCTGATTGCCAACCCAGCCAGTGCTGAGCACATCGGCACGCAGAGGGTTTTCCCCGTGAACCGGATCATCCAGGCCCATGTTGACCGAGATGGGCAGTCGGAAGGCGCGCCCTCGGTACATTTTGGGGTCCTTGAAGAGGCTGGTGAGAGTGTCGGAGTCCAGTTCCAGAGCCTCTTCCCAGTTGACGCCAGAATTCTCATCCAGGCCCTTGGCCAGCAAGGCCCACTTGGCCTCATCCGCGATCTCGGCTCCCGAATCAAAGGTGTCATCTTCGACATTGGCCAGCAACTGGTTGAGGCGCTTTTCATCATGGACCATGACCTCTATTGAAGGGGTCAACTCCCGACCGCAAAGCAAAGGCATGTCCTGCCAGCCTTCTTCGGTCTCTATTCGTGCCCATTGCAGGAAGAGCCCGTCGATTCGAACATAACTTCCTTTGGCGAGATTGTCTTCAGCTGGATCTTTGGCGACTACAAACCGTACCGAGCCGCCATACTCGCTGTCGATCAGCCCGCGATACTCTGGGAAGGATGCCTGGGGGGGCTGGAAAGTGCCCAGGGACGTAACACGGCCTCGGGTGGTAAAGGGCTTCATGCGGTTGCCAGCTGGATCCACTTCGATTTGGTCCTGGCCCTCTGCGTCCAGCAGGCGTACACCCAGCACATCGAAGTGCCGTGGAGTCAGAAAGAGCGCGTAGGTCAGCAGGGTCCGCTTCGCGGCTTCGTGTATTTGCAACCTTTCCTCTTGGGTCTCGTCTCGAATCTCCAAGAGAACTGCGCGGTCTTCGTCCTGAAAGGGGGGCAGGTAGAGTTGGCTTTGGGGCGGTGGTGTTGGGAGGGGCTCTGTAAGTTGAGTTTGTTTTTGGTTTTCGTAATTGTTCTGCAGCACGGAGGCTCCAATTACCGCGCCGCCGAGAATCAGCACGCCGACGCCCATTACAATCATGCGCCGACGGTCACGTTGGGCCAGGTTCTCAAGTTGCGCGATGGTCATGCGCTTGGTTGCGGAGTGTTTCATACTTGAATGTTCGTAGTCGCGGATTGCGTGGATGCGTGTTGTGTGGCGGCATCGACAAAGGCCCTCAGAATTCGCCCGTTGGGTCCCTCGGGACCAGATAGCTCTGGGTGCCATTGGACCCCAAGCATGAACCCTTTCCTGGGATCTTCAATTGCCTCTACCAGTCCCTGGCTATCACGCGCAGAGACGATCCACCCCTCAGGGGCACCCTCGAGGGCTTGATGGTGCTTGGAAATCACGGTCAGGTGTTCTATGCCTGCGCAGTGGGCCAGTTTCGATCTTGGTTGGGTCAGAACCCCATGTTCGCAGCCTCCACTGTGCTCCTGGCATCCAGGCCGGTCTTCTGGCAGGTGCTGCAGCAGGGTTGCTCCGTGGGCTACCCCCATCAGTTGCATTCCGTAGCAAATGCCGAGGACCGGAAGGCCCATTTGCTCTGCTTTGGCCAGAAGCCGAAAATCAAAGTCCTGTTTGCTGCTGCACGTGGGCTTGGCCTTGGGGTGGGTTGTTCCGCGCCCCAAGTGCTCCATGTCGAAGTCGTCTCCACCGGTAAGCAGTAGACCGTTGGCGTGGCTTAGCAAATGGCCGAGATCTTCGGAGTTTCCCAGCGGGCAAATCGCGACGGGTGTTCCTCCGGCGTTTAGTATCGCCTGGGGGTAGTGGTCGTCCAGGCGCAAGCCAGACCTGGGCTTGGTAAGGGCTAGACCATTGATCGCAATCAGTGGAGGACTTGTCATCGTCCCCTATTCTAGTGGCCGTCTGACCCGATATCTCACCCTTACTGGGACAAGATCACGGCTGTGTAGGGCCCAAATGAGAACGAGGCGCTGTAGGGCATCCCGTCATGGGGAACCTGTTCGGCAAGCAGGTCTGGGCTCGCGTGATTGCCGAAACTGGAGTCGTAGCCTACCCAGTCCGAATTCAGTCTCACCTGCCAAAGTCCTGGGCTGGGTAGGCCGATGCGGTAGTTCGTCCATGCCTGGTTCTTGAAATTGGCAATGACGATTACATCATCGCCGGCTCCACCCTGATCCCACCGGTGAAAGGCAATTACCTTGTCCCCGTTATTCACATGGTGGATGTTGGTGTTGTTGCCTTGCAGGCCGCGGGTGTTGCCGCCTAGATTGCGGCGCAACCCAATCATGTCCCGATACATGGCATGGATACCAGGGAAGAGTGTCAGCTTGTTCCAATCCAAGGGGTCATCATCGGAGAAGTAACCATCTTCCAGAAACTCTTGACCCATGAATATCATGGGGATGCCAGGTGAGGTCAAAACCAGGGCTGACGCCAGGGTCGAGCGTTTCTTGGAGTAGTAGCTGTCCGCATTGCCGGGCCAGATTTCTTCTGGTACTCGCGATCGACCGTTGGCAACCTCATCGTGGCTTTCGGTGTAGATCACGCGCTGGAAGGCTTGACCGTTGTAGTAATGTCCGATTGCGTCGCGCACATCAAACATGTTGCGGTTGTTGTCATTGGGATCTACTACAGCCGCCCGTATGGGGTGCACAAAGAGCGCGTCCCATTGGGAATCAAACCCGGCGCCTCCGGCCCCCGTGGTCTTGGTTATCCAGTGGTTGGGTGCGTCATACATGTCCTCGGCGATCTGGATCTTCCAGTTTTGGCTGCCGTCCACCGAGTCGTTGCACCATTGCATCAACGACCAGCCCTCGGGGAGGTCACCGCTGGGCCCAAGGCGCATGGTCGAAGTGGAATCCCAGCGCAAGCCATCTACATGCAACTGCTGCAACCAGTAGAGAGCATTGTCTCGGATGTAGGTGCGAACTTCGGCGCGGCCGTAATCGGGTTTGGTGTCACCCCAGGGCGTGATGGCGCGATCGTCCTGGTAGAAGTAGATGCCGCCCCAGCCGCCTTGGCTCCAACCGTCGAAACGCCAAAGGTCGAGGTCTGTGGGGCCCCAATGGTTGTAGAGCACATCGAGCAGAACCGCGATGCCTTGTGCGTGGGCTTGATCCACCAGGGCCTTGAGTCCGTCTACACCCCCATAGGCAGTTTCCACCGCGTAGGGGTGGCTGTAGTTGTAGCCCCAGGAACGATCTCCGGGAAACTCTGCAATCGGCATCAGTTCCAAAGCGCTGACGCCCAGGTCTGCGAGATAGGGCAGGCGGCTTATTACATCGCTGAAGTTACCTACGCCAAGAGGGTTGTCTGGATCGAACATGCCCACATGCATTTCGTAGATCACAAGATCGTTCCAGGCGGGCAGAGGAACTCCATCATTATCCCAAGTGTGAGCTTCGTGGTCGATGATGTTCGAGTCGCCAACAGAGTTGGTTAGTTCGGAGGCGTGAGGGTCGTTCTTCCAAAGGACCTGTGTGCCGTTGCTGATCACGAAACGATATTTCTGATCAGCTTGGGCATCGCGCACGTCCACCGAGAACTTTCCGTTGCTTTCGGACTGCAAGGGGGTGGCGTTGCTGGACCAGCTGTTGAATTCGCCCGCCACATTTACGCTGTCGCCGTTGGGAGCCCAAACGCGGAAAGTGACGCCATCGGTACCGAGGTCATCGTGAAAGGGAATAGCCCCCATTCCCGGTCGTTGGCTTGGCCGCGGGCTTGCATCGATGTTGAGGGAAAAGGGATTTGAGAGTGGAACGTAGACGCCAATTTTCCAGATTCCTGTGCTTAGTATCGGATCCGTGAGGGAATTGACCGTGATGCTCTCATTGCCCGTGTCAGAGGAAGCAGAGCGGAAGTCCCAGTCGCTTGTGCTGGGGGGCAGATCCTTGCGCAGATACAGATCAACGGCGCCATGGCCAAGATCAGTCACAGTTACCGTGAGTTGATCAGTGTGGCTGGGCACATTGGCCACGAACTGCAACATCACCCAACGCTCTGGTATCGCTGAGTAGGCGGGACCCGTGGTTGAGGTAGCGCCGCCCTGGGGAGCAGCCCCTGCGTACGGCAAGGCCCAAATAATCCCCAGGCCCAGAAGCAATGCTCCCTTGATCATTGGAAGAGGATAGCGATCCCGTCGGTGAAGTTTGAAGTGGGCGTTGGATTGAGATCCCGATACCAGTACTGAAAATTCCAGGTTTGGCCGGGCAGGATCGCCGTAACGCTGGGCATGGGGATCGCATTGGTGTCCACCGGGATCTGGACTTGTCCGCTCGTGCCTGAATTCTGAATCTGAGCGTTGAAGCGTGCCATCAGTCCAGTGATGCACAGGTGCCCTTGGGAGCCACCTGGATTGGGAATAAAGCCGGCAGCCTGACTGGCCAGGAAGTAGCCAAATTCTCCAAGGGGAAGATTTGCGGCGGCCAGGAAGAGAGGTTGTCCCCCGGCCTGATCTACCCCACTTGCAGAAATCACGGCCGGGATTCCAGTTGAGTTGTTTTCTGCCAGGCAGTAGTTCACTCCGATATTTGGAAAGTTGCCTTCTTCTACCTCAATCAAGAGATCATCAAAGTACCAGCCCGTGACTCCGCCCTGGTTGGATCCGGACTGCAACCGGATTTCATTCCAAACAAAATCGGGGACCATCTCGTCCAAATCTGGTGGGAACTGGGCAGGGTCCGGGTGTGTGACCGCAGGATCGATCCAAACCTTGATGTTCTCATCGCCCGAGAGGTGTTCGACTCGAACCACCATGCGACTGAGGGCCATGGGGTTGGTTCCTGCGATCGTGACCGACGGGGCTCCCACCGCTTGGATTCCCAAGAGCCCAGTCTGCCACGGGTTGCCGATGAAGAGTTTCTCGGCTACCAACTGTTCGTTGAAGGAAAACCCGCCGTATTCATCAGTGGAAGTGGGGGCCTGTTGGGTCCAGAAACTGACCCAGAAGGTCGTATTGTCTATGCCAAAGCGAAATTGGGCATCGGCCAGATGTGAGAAATTCGTGTAGTCCAGCAGACGATAACTGCCAGCGTCTTCGTTGTTGGTGGATACCTGTTCTCCGATTACATCCACGCCAGGGGTTTGGATCACGGCATCGTCGAGGTTGGTTCCCGACCACCAGGGAAACAGCCAGCCGAAACCTCCTGTTTTTCCACCCAGTGTGTCCCCGACAGGATAGTCGAATGACTCTGACGAGATCACTTGGGTTTGGGCGGCTGCACCAGGCGCAAGCACGGCAAAGATGACGAGGATGGCTTTGTTGTGCATGCTTGTATGGAGCGGCGTAGGTTGGCTGGAACCACGCTCTGTCAGCCGCCAACAGGTCAGGCGGGAGCCCTATTGGAAAGTGATGGAAAGTCCGTCAGTGAAGTTGTTGACGGTGCCTGGGTTCATGTCACGGTACCAGGCCTGGAAGTTCCAGGTTTCACCCGCCAGAACCGATGTGACTGGCGTCAGGGGAATGTTGTTCATGTCGATCAGCAGGTTGATCGTGCCGGAAGAGCCAGAGTTTCCGATGCTGTAGCCCCCGATCGAGTTGAATCGAGCGATGGGAGCGCCCAGGCAGATGTTGCCCTGGGACCCGCCGGGGTTTGCCACGAAACCCTGTGTGCGGGAGCCGATGAAGTATCCGAATTGGTTGAGGGGCAGATTGGACGCTTCCAGGGTCAGGTTGTTGTCCACGACCACGCTGCTGCCAGAGGCGCCCATGGTTGCTGCTACGCCGGTGGAATTAAGGTTTGATGTGCAGTAGTTTGTGCCGATACCTGGGATCTCCTTTTCAATCAAGATCTCATCAAAGTCATAAGCTGTGGTGCCGCCATTATTGCCGCCGGACTGCAGCCGGATTTCGTTCCACGCAAAGTCGCCCAGGGCCAGTGAGGCATCCGGGGTACCGCTTGGATGGGTTGAGGCCGGGTTGAGCCACATGTCGGCGGTCTCGCCTGTTGAGGTAAACGTCAGGCGTACCACCACACGGGTCACCGTATCGATGTTCGATCCCCCGACCAGCACTCGCGTGCCGGTGGCAGGATCTTCCATGCCCCATTCGTAGGTTTGCCAGGGGGAACCGATGAAGAGCTTCTCGCCAACGAATTGCTCGTTCAGGGAGAATCCACCGTAATCATCTGAACCCGCGCGCTGGGCTTGGAAACTGATCCACATGACGCCGTCACCCGAGCCAAAACGGCCGTCCGGTGCGATGTCCGTATGGGGGCCGGATTCTGGGATGCGGTAGGAGCCCGCATGCTCCCAGTTGGTGGTGGCTTTGTTGCCAATCGAGTCAAGTGAGCCGCTGGAGACCAGGGCGTCGTCAGAGTTGTTGCCGGACCACCAGGTGCTGAACCAGCCTGCTCCGCCACCGTGGCCGCCAAGGCCTCCTGTGGCATAATCGAAGGATTCAAAGGCAACGGTCGCGGTGCTCTGGGCCATTGCCGGGGCAGTGCTCAGAAGAAGGAGGGGAAGGACCTGGGTATAGCGCATTCTTGTGTGCATCGGGGAGAAGGGGAGGAAATCGATCCAGGGAGGGTTACCCTTGGACCTAGGATCTGACCGTCAATCTTCATTGATTTGGCCCGATCCCGCTACTCATGTCCCCTCTCCTGGTTGATTGTCTGTTCATGCTTGCGGGCTTTGTTCTGCTTACCAAGGGCGCGGGCTGGCTCGTAGATGGGGGGGTTACCCTTGCACGAATCCTTGGAGTCCCGCCTATGGTTACGGGGCTTACCGTAGTCGCATTAGGGACATCGCTACCAGAGGTGGTCGTAGCGTCGTTAGCCACAAATCGTGGAGAACATGGCCTGGCCCTGGGCACAGTCCTTGGGTCGAACATTGCCAACATTGGATTGGTGCTGGGCGTTACCGGCCTGATCCTGCCACGATTGTTCAATCAGGTCCTTTCAATCCGCGAGACCTCCTGGCTCTTGGGGTCGTTGGTCTTGTTGTTTTTCCTATCAGGGGGCGGAGCCTTGGTTGCGGTCGAGGCCCTGGTGCTCTTCGTTGGTTTTGTGCTCTATCAGGTTCTAGTGTTGCGCGATCCTGCGGAAGAGGGAGAGACGGCCCTGGAAGAGGTCGCAAGCCATGGTTCCCGTCACCCTTGGATGATGATCGTCGGTGGTTCCATCGCTACTGCTCTTGGAGCACTGGCAGCCATGGACGGCGGGATCGGTCTGGCGGAAGCCCTCGGGGTGCCAGCTACGGTCATTGGTTTCACCGTGCTGGCGGTCGGAACGAGCTTGCCTGAACTGGCAGCGGGGATCGTCAGTGCTCTCAAGGGTCAAGCGGGCTTGGGCCTAGGCAATGTGGTCGGTAGCAATGTCTTCAACACCCTGATGGTCTTGGGCATTGCCTTCGGTATTGGTCCTTTGGAGTCTGACAGCTTGGGTACTCTGGAACGCACGATGGCTACGGATCTGCCTATGACCGCCCTCTTTACGATTGGTTTGATCGGGTTCTTGCGCCTGTCTCGGGGGCGCTGGTTGCGTTGCAAGGCTGCACTGATGCTCGCCGCGTACTTCGCGTGGTCTGTCTCAATGTTCCTGGGCGCCGGCGCCTAAATCCTGAGCGTCAGGCTCTTTGTGATTCTCGAGCCGCGCCGATTAAACGGTATAGGAGTCGCGCGCCCACAATTGCGTCCCAGCTGCTGCCATTAGGGTCTGGGTTGGGGCCCGGAGCTACCTCGCAAAGGTCCAGGCCCACAATTCTGCGGCCGCTTTGCACTAGTTTTTCGAGCCAGGCCATGGCGGAATGCCAGTCCAATCCACCTGGAACGGGCGTCCCTGTTCCGGGGCAGAGATTGGGGGTTAGAGCGTCGATGTCAAAGCTGATCCAGACCAGGTTTGGCAGGGACCCGAGGCAGTCGTTCATCGCTTGGTCCCTTGCTGGGCTGGCCGGCGGCAAGGCTGCCCATTGATCATCGAAGAGGGTCTTGACGCGCGGGTCTTCCGCGCAGCGCAATGCCTCGCGTTCGCCAAGGTCCCGTACGCCAACTTGGACCAGGGAGTGAAGCTGGGGGATCTCTTGAAGGACATTGTGGAAGATCGAGGCATGGGACCAGCGAAAGCCCTCATAGGCTTCGCGCAGGTCTGCGTGGGCATCGAACTGCAGTACACCTAGTTCGCCATAGTGCGAGGCTGCGGCCTCGATGCCCCCCAGGGGAACGCTGTGGTCGCCTCCCAGCAGGACCGGCAGTCGCTTTGCGTTGAGGCAATTGGCGGTGAACTCTTGAACATGTTTACGCACGGCCTCGCCCAGGGCTTCGATGCGCAAAATAGCCTGCTGGTGATCGCTGTTTCCGTCTTCCGCGCCGCCCGCCGAGATGATCGGGTCCGCAAGGGCGCGGGCCTCTCGGTTCCACTGCGTCACGCGGCCATCATCGGCGCTGTAGTGAATCCCGCCTGCGTGCGCTTCGCCGAAGAGCCTGTCGTACAGATCCACCTGCCGCGAGGCCGCTACGATTGCTTCGGGCCCATGCATGGTGCCGCGGCGGTAGGAGGTTGTGGCGTCAAAGGGCAGGCCAAGGACATGCGTCTGGGCTTCGGCCAAGCCATGGGGCAGGCCAAAAATCCCGCTGCCCGGCTGGGCTGCCGCGTCCGGATCAAAACTGTCCATGCGTGCAGAATAGCGGGCTCCAGGGGCATTGGAGGCATCTACGAGGTCCGAAATCCTTTACCCGGGATATGCACTTCAGAGATTTTCTCCAAGGTTTCGGGGGCCTCGTCGTTTCATGCTGTACAGCCCATGGAGGCAATTTCCACCGCATCTCTCCTGGAGCGCTGGCGGGACGGTGAAACCGATGCATTCGCCGCCTTGATCCAGCGCTTCGAGGAACCTCTGCTGCGTCATGTGCGGGTCCTTTTGGGTCCTAATGGCTCTTGCGAGGATGTTGTACAGGAGACCTTTCTACGGCTGGCACAAAAACCCCCTGCGCCCCACCCGGACGCAAACCAGAACCCCTCTGTAGGGCACGGCGCTCTCGCCGCCTGGTTGCATCGGGTAGCGCGCAATCTCTGCACCGATGAAATGAGATCCACCAGCCGACGCAAACAAAGGGAACAGGCGGTCGCGCCTGCCGAGGCCGTTTCCGGAGGACAATCTTCCGTGGACGGCGCAGACACTAGAGCGGCGGTTCGACGCGGCATGGACCAGTTGCCACCTGAGCAACGGGAGGTGCTGGTCTTGCGTTTATTGGACGGTCATAGCTACCAAGAAATCGCGGAGATCACCGGTCGCAAGACCGGCACCATTGGCTGGCTGCTGAGCACTGGCTTGGTTGCCTTGTCCCAGATCCTTGCCCCCATGATGGGGCATACACAATC
The DNA here is from genome assembly GCA_012960475.1 of Planctomycetota bacterium. GTDB lineage: Bacteria > Planctomycetota > UBA1135 > UBA1135. The sequence goes on along the minus strand of DUBE01000043.1, from coordinate 132,857 downwards.
AAGCCAAATGCGCTTGGGAGATGCTCGATGAGTACACACCACCCCCTCTTGGAAAAACTGACCGCGGTGCTGATGAACGAAGCGGATGAGGCAACCAGATCGGAGATCAAGATCGCGCTGGCCAGTGACCCGTTACTGGTTGCTGAAGAACAGCGGTTGCGAGCGACGATTGCCATAGTTCAAGCGGAGTTGGGGGATGGAGCCACCCTTGCCCCACAGCGTGTGGATGATTTGCTGGAGTCGGCGAGTTCGATTTCCGCAGCACGCACAGAATTGCTGACCTCGCCCAATGGTTGGAGCTCATTGATGAGAGCTGCGGCCGCAGTGGTAGTGCTCTCCGGCGGTGTATGGACTGCGCTGCAGTTTGCAGATCATAATCAGGTCCTGATCACCGACGAAGCAGCCCACGATGAGCGAATCGCCAGTATTGCTCGTGCAAACCTGCTGGGGCAACTCGCTTTTCAGCGGGCAAATCCACGTCGAGCAAGTGGCGGAGTCGATGCTTTTGTATTTGGACAGTACCAGGGTCTTGCGGATCAAGAGCGCTATCTCCAACTGGCGCATGCTCATCAGGAGACAGACACCGGTGTGGACTTGTTGCTTGAGGAAGAGGTTGAGGAAGTGACTGCGGAAGTCAGCCTTGGTCTTGTTGTTATTGAGAACGCTCCCTCGGGCGGAATTGTGCTGAAGGGCAAGGCCGGCGAAGACCGTAAGGGTTCTTCATTGGGCCGATTTGGATCTCGTAACGGGGTCCTCGCGGGCGGAGGGGGCGGAGGCGCCGGTGGGTCTTATAGGGGGCCTGTTGCTCCCGGTGCACTTGCACCTGGAACCCCTCTTGCAGCCAAGAAAACCAGCAACCTCGGCAGTCAGCCCAGCTCTAGTTCAGTTGGTCGCACTTTCTACTACGACCCCACTACTCCGAATAATGCCATCAATCTTAGAGCTAGCGCGGAGTCCGGGGTGATAGGAATTGGCGGTGGTACAGGAGCAAAATCGCGGGGCCCGTCGGATAAGGTTCCCGCTTCAAAAGAGGCCTGGTATGTTGCTGGCAATACGTCCACCAGCTCGGTTGCGGGAGAGGCTCCCCGCCTTGGAGCACTCGGCTATACGCTCGGCACTTCTGGTGGAGCTCCGAGCACTCAAGGCAGGGGAAGAGTGGATGAGCTGAAGCGCCAGCAGACTTTTGGGAAGAGGATGCCTAACGATGGCAGTGATGTTGCGGGGAAGGGTCTGGGCTCTAGCTCCGAGCGCCCTGAACAGGCGACCATGCAGGAAAAGGGAATACAACTAGGTGCTCACGATTTCTTTCTTCGTGATGGGGTGCGAATAGACGAAGCCGAGGTGCAGGATTTTGAAGAGCCTGTCGAGCCGGTTCGCGTTCCAATTCACCTTGATCCCTTTCAGGATACTGTGGACCTGCGTTTCCAAGACGCGAGGCGGCGCTGCAGCGTAGGGCCAAACGATCATTTGCCCGATCTGTATCAACATTGGTGGGGGGACAACCCTTGGGAACTGACCTATGCGGACTCCCAAGCGACTTTTGCAGCTGATGTGGACACCGCCAGTTATGGTGCGGCACGCAACAAGCTGCTCAAGGATGAGTTGCCGGGTCGCGCTGGTATCCGTACTGAAGAATTCGTCAACTATTTCCGTCCTGATCTGATTGCTCCTACCAATGACGCTTTGGCGTTGTCGGTGGAAATGGCCCCCAGCATCAGTAGTGATGGTAGGGATCGTTGGCTATTGAGGGTTGGCGTACGGGCCAAAGAGATCCAATCCTGGGAGCGTGACCCGCTGGCGTTGGTCATGGTGGTTGATGTTTCTGGCTCCATGAAACACCACGATCGTATGGGCATCGTCAAACGCGCTGTGGCCCGCATGTTGGAGAAGCTCGATGCCAGAGACACCTTGGCAATAGTGACTTTCAACACTGAAGCCAAGCAGATCCTGCCCCCCACCAGCGTTGCCGCCCGGGATGCCATTTTGGCGGCGACAGAGACATTCACTCCCGGCGGTGGAACGAATGCCGCCCTGGGCTTGCAGTTGGGTTACGAGATTGCCGCTAGTGGGGCAGCCCCGGATGTGATCAGTCGTGTTGTCCTCCTTTCCGATGGTCTGGCAAACACGGGTGAAACCGATCAGAACAAGATCTTGGAATCCGTGCGCGGGCATCTCAATCAAGGGGTCCACCTCAACACCTTGGGCGTAGGTATTGAGGGACACAACGACACTTTCCTTGAGCGTCTAGCAGATGGAGGAGATGGGCTCTGCGATTTTGTAGACGATGACCGTGCGATCCAGCGTGCTCTGGGTGATCGTTTTTCCGGTGCCTTTGTTCCTGTCGCCGACGATGTGAAAATCCAAGTGGAATTCAATGGCCGTCAGGTCGTGCGTTGGAGGCAGCTCGGGTATGAGAATCGCTCGATCGCTGATGCCTCCTTCCGGGATGACGCGGTGGATGCGGGAGAAGTGGGCTCTGGCCACCAGGTTACGGCACTCTTTGAAATCGAACTGGACCGAGGCCTCGTTTATGACGGTACGCCCCTGGCGACTGCGCGTTTGCGGTGGAAGGAGCCCAAGGTTGGAGGTCAGGATAACAGTTTGCGCCAGGCCACCGAGCGCAGTTTGCCGATCATGGCGCGGGACGCTCTGGCTCATCCAGGTTCAACGACTGCGGGCTATCGCCGTGCTGTGGTCACAGCTCAGTTCGCTGAGTTCTTACGTCGCTCTGTGCATGCCCGTAGTGATTCTGTGGCGGAGCTCTTGCGAGCAGCGCAAGAGCTGATGCTTGACCGTGAATTGGCAGCCGACGAAGACACCCAAGAGTTGGTTTCATTGATCAAGCGAGCCGTGGCTTTGGGCCTCGAAGAAGCCCAGCTCAGCAATGCCGTGCAAGCGGCTACGGACGACCTGCGCGAGATCGAGCATGTCTGTCGTCAGTTGGATTCTCTGCCAGGGCGCATGGGCACAGGTGACCGCAACCGTCTCTCAGCGGCCCGTAGACAGGCCCAGGAGCGCCTTCGGCAGGCAATTGTCGAGGACGAGCAGCGGGCCAGGGAGGCCGCTGGGTGGTCTCAAGATGGGATATTGGTGGTTCAGGAGCAAGGAGCCGTGCGCAGGCGCTAGGCTAGGGGGACATGCGTGCCCCCGCTCTCCATGGGCGGATCGATCGACGGATTTGTATTCACTACCGCATCGATCCGTCGACCGCCCGCCGATTCCTGCCGGACCACCTGCGCCCGAGACTTTACCAAGGCTCGGCGCTTGGAGGGATTTGCGTTTTCCGTTTAGGACCTGTGCGACCAAGACTTCTGCCTATCCCCTTGGGCTTTGGTGCGGAGCTCGCCTGGCATCGCATTGCTGTCGAATGGGATGTGGGCGGGAACTTGGCTCATGGGCAATATCTGCTTCGATGCGAGAGCGATTCGCGTCCCAGGTCGCTGCTTACCCCGCGCCTGGTTCCCAGTTCTGAGCCGGCAGCACGTATTACCGTGCGTAGCAGCGACGATGGCTTGCTGGTCTCTATGAAGAGCGTGGATGGTCATGGAGACTTGGAAATCTCCTCCGTATCTGGTGCACCTTGGCCTGGAGGTTCGGTATTCCCAAGCGCCAAGGCGGCACAGATGGCCTTTTCGAATGGTCATGTGCTTTGGCCAATGAATGAGGGTCAAGATAACGAAGGCTTTGAAGTCTCAGTAGAAGGAGGGGTTGCGGCGGCCCTGTCTTGCGAGGATATTCGTTCTGCCTGGTTCGATGATCGCAGCCGTTTTCCACTCGGCTCAATTGAACTCGATAGCGCCCTGGTGATCAGTCGCTCAGATCAGATCCTGCAGACCGACGCAGTGAGTACAGGCGTGCACAGTCTTTCCCCAACTACCGGCGAATTCCTCCCCGCCTGAATCTGCAGGATCACTGGGTAATGCGCCACAGTGCTACTGCCTGTCCCTGCGGTGGTGGGTTACCAGCCCCATCGAGCAGGATGCCGCCTGTGCGCAGGTTCAAGAATGGCGCGGTGATCCAGGCCGAACCGTCGAATCGCTCCACTGATGAAGGAGTGCTGATATCGCTGACCAGCACGTCTGGGGCCGCCACTCCGTTGGAGTTGATCAAGACTTCAAAATTTGGTGTGGTCGTGATCCCCACACGAGATGCGGAGAAAGAGACTTGCTCCAGGTTCTCAGGTGACGCAAGAACGAGCTTGTCATTGGGGATTGAGGTGAACAGTTGATAGGACAGGCGAGAAAACTGACCAGCTACTTCCTGGACCAGATGAAAATAATGGAACTGTGCATCGCGGTCCGCGAGGATTGAATGGGCCTGAGAGGGATCCGGGTCGCTCAAGGTTTGGCCTCCCATCCAGTCCAACACCTCCATGTTTTCGGGATTGCGCCAATGGTGATAAGGCGTGGCACAATTGGGTACTGCCAATCGATTGGGCGAATCCAGGCTGTCCAGGTAGTCGTGTACGCTGAACGCCGCGATTCTGAATTGCAACTTGTCCCACCAGCAGGTCCAGGCGTGAATCGGTGTGCCGTTCAAGTTCAGGCAGGTGGGCGTACTGGGGTCTATTGGGAATGGGAACTGGCTGGAAACGTCGGCCATCGATGACCGGGAGTAGATGAAGGGGTCGGTGCTGGGGCTGCCGCCGAAGATTATGTCCAGGACTGAGTGATTGAGCGCCATTCCGTAGGTGAAAGCGGTCGATGGTGTGCCCGCATTGGCAAACAGGGCCGCGAACCGTAGGTCGTCTACACCGGAACGCAGGCCCGCTTGGGCCATCATCCAGCCTCCACCCATGGAGTGTCCGTAGCCATAGACACGTGCGATGTCGATACTGGTTCCGAACATCTCCATGAAGACTTCCATGGAGAGTTGAGTGTTCGTCTGAGCATCGGGGTGTCCAAAGTTGAATGCATGCCCGCCTAGAGGGATCAGTACATGCCAGCCTCGGTTGATCGCCTCAGTGATTATTGGAGACGCAAGGTCCTCAACGGAAATCGCCGAGACCGAGTTGGTTGGTTGTTGGCCTGCGCCGTGGAAGAGAACCAACAAGGGCGACGAAGCCGGCGGTGTTGGTCCATTGGGAATGAAGGCCAGAAACTCTTCTGCCCAAGCAGTGCCAGTATTGGGGATTGTGACGTGGACGCGCGTGGTGCCCGGCGAGAATTGCACATTGACCGTTGGCGCTGCTCCGGCGCTCGCAAAGGTGCCCCCCAAGGCCGATGCTATGTCCGCTGTAGTGCCGATCAACCCGCCCTGCAAGTCATAGATCGGCGTGAATGCTCGTCCCAATTGCTGACTGGCCGCCTGTGAAGTCAAGCAAGCCAGCAGCAGGACCCCGGAAATGGGGCATAGCTTTGAGAGTCGGGCGGTGCTCCACGGGGTACAGTTCATTGCTGACAGATTATATTATCGAGGACCCTACCCATTGTGGCTGAGACTCGATGGGGACCCACCAATTTAGCTGAGTTCTTCATTCTCTGCAGGCGATACCCCAGGGAAGCACGGCCAGGGGCCTCTTGGTGAGGTCTACTAGGGCAAGATGCGCCAAGAACCAGTGTTCTGCCCGCTCGGCAAGTAGATCAATGACAGGCGACGAGTGGTCTGGTCATAGGTCCAGTTTGGGGTGCTGGTTCCATTGAAGAGCACATTGGATGGCATGTCCATGTCCTCCAGGACCACCCGAGTAGCCAAATGGTCAAGCTCGGAGAAGACGATCTCCAAGCCTTGAGAATTGTTCTTGCTCAATCCCAGATCCGCAGGGTCAAAGGCCAGTTGGGCCAGATTGCTGGCTTGCAGGACGTATACCCGGTTGAAAGCGTGTAGAGCTGCCCACTTGAAGGGGGTGAAGGCCCCGCTATTCCGCTGCACGATCTGGAATTCGTGCCAGCGGGAGTTGCGATCGGCAAGCACGCTCACCAAGCTCGAGCTATCAGGATCGCTGCGAGTGTGCTGACCCAGCCAGGTCAATACGGCATCTTCGTCAAGGTTCGCCCACATGTGTCCATTGCCGCGACCACTGGTATAGTTGCTGACGCCGCCCAACTGCGCCAGGTGGGCATCAAATTGTGCGCACTGATCGATGAGGTAGAGATTCGGATCTGTCGCGCAGGTCCAGGTCATGATCGGTATGTGGGAAATGTTTCGCAGCAGGTCGGTGTCTGGGTTCACGCTGTTAAAGACGGGGTTCAGGTCGATGCTGGATGCTCGCTGGTAGCGAAATGGGAACTGAAAGGGGGATCCCTCGAACATCAAGGGGCTTTCCAGGAGAGATACATCAATAGCGCTGGCGTGTACGTGGGAGACAGATACGGTTCCTGTGTGGTTGACCAGAGCCGCGAATCGCACATGGTCTCGACTTGTGTGGCGGGCAGCAAAGCTGGCCATCCAGCCGCCGCCCATTGAGAATCCGACTCCATAAATGTGGTCCAGGTCCAGTGGAAAATATGTGGCCAGGAATTCAAGTGCGGCTTCGGTATTGCGCTGGGCATATTCGATTCCGAAGTTGAATTTGTGGGCACCCAGGGGTGCGACCACCAACCAACCCAACTGGCGGGCCTTTTGAATGTATTCGGTCGAGAAAACCAGGTCTTCAGGATCTTCTCCGTAGCCGTGAAACAGAACCAGTACGGGTGTCGGGCCCAGAATCTGGTCTGGAACTCCGACGATCATGCGTTCGACCCAACTCGTGCCTGTGGCAGGAATGCGCACCTTGTAGACCCTGTGAAGCAGGGCGCTTGCGCTGGCAGAGGGGGCCAGGGGTGGTGCAATAGTTCCTCCTACCGCAACTTCGAAGGGAACGTCCACTCCAAGGGGTTCGCCACGCAAGCCCCGAGTGACCTTTGACACGTGGGGCTGAACGGAGATTCGAGGAGCAGGATTGTGCCGTCGTTGGGCTGCGCCCAGACCCGGCAAGAGGAGAACCGCCAAGGCGGTGAAAATAGAGTGCTTGTACATGGCTAGGGGCGTCGCGGTGACCTGCGGTGAAGGCCCGCCCGGACTGAACACTACCCCTCAGATTCAGGTGAAGTCAGTGGGTCCCAGAAGGAGACAGGGGGGATTCGGGGATCACGCCCCAAGGCCGCCCATTGGGGTGGGCGGGTCTCGAATTAAGAATGTATGGCCGCTAGGCTGCACCTGCAGTTGAGGAACAGCTTCTGCCCGGGGTGCTCATAACCCTCTCGGCAGAGAGATGCAAGATCCTGGAACTCTCGGTTCTCCCTTTCGAGAACCCCAGCTGGGTACCATTCCAGGGGCGTTTCCATGAAGCGTCCCAGATATGAAGAACACAAATTGGATTCTCGTGGCCTGTCTCTTGGGCTTTAGTGGAGTTGCCCTTGGTGCTCTTGGTGCCCATGGGCTGGAGCAGACCCTGTCTGTAGATCAAAGGAGCGAGTGGTGGGCAACCGCCGTGAACTACCAGATGTGGCATGTTCTCGCGATTCTCTTTGCGGCTCTGCAGCACCAACGGCGGGGGCGTGGGGCAGGAGCGGCAATGGCCTTCACCCTGGGGATAGTGCTCTTTGCAGGCAGTCTTTTTTGCCTGGCCTTGGGGGCTCCTTCTTGGTTCGGGGCCATCACACCATTCGGCGGTCTGGCGTTGCTGATCGGCTGGGTCCTATTGGGTCGTGCGGCTTGTCAAGCTGACTCGTCAGAGGGCAATGCTGGTCTGGATGATGAACGTACCAATTCCCCGTAGGCTGCGTCGAGGGCCAGAGTGCGTGGGCCAGGCTTGCCGTTGCCGATGTCCTTGCCAGCAAAACGCACCACGGGAAGGACCCCGCGCACTGATGAACTCAGGAAGCCCTCGTTCATCCGGTTGATCTGATTCTCATGTACGGCTTCCTCGACAACTTGTAGCCCCAGCTCCGCCGCGCAGGCCAAGAGGGTCTCCCGGGTGATGCCTCCCAAGACCCCTGTGCCAGCGGTGTGCAGGGTGTCTCCCCGAAAGCAGAAGAAGTTGCTCATGACACCTTCCAGGCAGTAACCGTCCGGGTCCAAGAGAATGGGCTCGAAGTCGTCTTCATGCAGGCGCTTGTGGGCTGTGCGTGCGGCAATGAAGGCAGTGCCCTTGATTACAGGCGAGAATCGCTTCAGTTGGCTGGTGGGATAGACGCCTACTCCTCTTTGGTAGGTTTCTTGCGGCGGCAGTTGCAATGGATGAAAGCTGAGAAGCACTGTGGAGCGCATGTCCAGCATCGCCGAGGGATGGGGCAGAAAATCAATGCGTAGTTTTGCCTCCCAGGCAAAGTGTCGGGCAGCTGCATTGATGCCTTCGCAAAGGGCCTGGGGGTCCGGCTCGGGTAGCCCCGAGGCCTTGCAGCCCGCCACGCCACGTTCCAAGTGTCGATCAAGGCGAAAAAACTTGGCTTGGTCACGGGTGCGCAGGGCCTCGTAGGTACCAGCCGGCAGGTCCAACAGGACCTGCTCAAGGTCCATGCCTTCTCTCGGGTGCTCAAGAACACGTAACTGTCCATTATGCCACTCGTAGATTGCCGCTTTGTGTTCAGTCATTGGTCTTCACCATGGCGTGCAAAGCAGAAGCAATCTGATCGAGTTCCTGCTCGTTGGTGCAGGCGGGCGGCAATGCGTAGAGAGTATCGCCTAGAGGCCTAAGCAGGACGCCGTGTTCCTGAGCGACCTTGCGAAGGCATTGGCTGCGTGCGGCGAGATATCCTTCTGGCTGGTCGCTAGAAAGCTCAAAGGCAACCATGCCTCCGAGTTGCCGCAGGTTATGCACCCTTGGATTTTGATTGAGATCGGCCAAAGACCTGAACAGTCGCTTTCCGATGCGTTCAAACAATCGCGGCGTGTCATGATCTGCGATTAGATCCAGGGATGCGAGAGCCGCAGCACAGCCCACCGGATGGGCGGTGAAGGTGTGCCCGTGGAAGAACGCCCGCGAGCGGTCGCTGGAGAGAAAGTCCTCGAAGAACTCCTCGCGGGCCAGGGTCGCGGAGAGGGGGAACATACCGCCCGTCAGTCCCTTGGCCAAGCACAACAGGTCTGGCGTGACATCTTCGGAGTCGCAAGCAAAGAGCCTCCCAGTGCGGCCGAATCCGGTGAAGACCTCGTCTGCGATAAGGGGCAAGTCCCGCGAGTGCACAGCCTCTTCCAGGCTCTTCAAGAAACCAGTGGGCTGAATCTTCATGCCTGCTGCACCCATCAGACGCGGTTCGACGATGACTCCTGCGGCCCTCTCGCCCAGGTCATCCAGGGCAGCGCCGACCTTCTGGGCGTCCAGCCCGACTCGGCGAACATCAAATAGCAGCGGCCGAAAGGCCTCGAAGAAAGGGTCGGGGTCGCCGACCGCCATGGCCCCAAAGGTGTCTCCGTGGTAGGCCCCTTCGAAGGCCACAAATGTGCGGCGCAGGGGCTGATCGCGCAGGACCCAGCGCTGGACCACCATCTTCAGCGCCACTTCCACTGCCGTGCTTCCATCGTCCGAGAAGAACACTCGATTTAGCCCCTGTGGCGCCAGAGCACATAGTCTTTCTGCGAGGCGCACCGCTGGCTCGTGGGTAGCCCCGGCGAAGAGCACATGATCGAGACGCCCGTATTGTTCGTTGATGGCCTTGAGGATTGTCTCTTCCCCATGCCCATGCAGGGTCGCCCACCAGGAACTGATGCCGTCGACAAGCTTGCGGCCGTCTTCCAGCTCAAGCTGTGCACCCTTGGCTCCCACTACCGCGAGGGGCTCGCTCTCAAGTCCGTGTTGGGTGAAGGGATGCCAGCAGACTTTGCCATCTCTTTGGATCAAGTCGCTCATGGAAAGAGGGGCTTCAGGATTTCTGGCATGCCTGAACTCAACGCCCAAGCCTTGATGCTGTCGCTGGTCAATGGTTCCAGCAGGGGAAGTTCAACCACTGGGCAGCCTACTCGCTCGACAAGAGTGCGTCGATTGGAATCGTGAGGTGTCCCTACCAGGATCAAGGCTCTTGGGTGCAGGTTGCGGGTGATCAGAGCCTCCATGGTCAAGAGGGTGTGGTTTAAAGTTCCGAGACCCGAGCGAGCAACCAATACCAGATCCTCGCCCCTCTGCGCGCACCAGTCAGAGGTCAAGACTTCCGTCGTGAGCGGTACGTGTAGACCTCCGGCAGGCTCGACCACCAAGACTCCGCTGGTTTGCTTGCGTAACTGTTCATTCAACCAGCCATTGAGTTGCAGCAGGTCAATTCGGGTTTCCACAGCAGCGGCTGCTTCATGTGGCGAAGCTGGTAGGGGCAGCTCGATGGCTGGGGCGCAAACCAAGACTTCAGGTGCCAGGCGCTGAACTTCATTCGTATCGCTGCCCAGTGGGTCCTGGCTACCGGTTTGCACCGGCTTGCAGTATCCGCATCTGCCCAGGGTTTGAAGTGCGTGCAGGAGCCCTGCGCTGGCAACCGTCTTGCCCACATCCGTGTCAGTTCCCAAGACCCACAGGGCTCGGGCCGCACTCGCCTGTTTCTTGGGTGTTGAGTTCGGGGTCCAATCGAGATTCCGGAGAGCTTCTACCAGTTGATCGATTTGTGTCGTTGTCTGGTTTGAGTGCAGCACAACTCGGATGCGGCTCTCTCCATGGGGCACGGTTGGCGGTCTTACCGCCCGCACTTGAATGCCCTGGTCGCGTAATTTGAGTGCCACCTCCATGGCTCTTTCGCTGCTGCCAATCGGGATCGGAACAATTGCACCGGCAGGGGTTGGCAGGTCGAGTTCTTGGGCCAGATGTCGGGCCTGGGTTCGCAGCTGGATGCGCTCCTGATCCAGTTCTTGTATCCGTTCAATTGCTCCGCAGAGTGCGCCAGTTACTGCTGGGGAGGGCGCTGTCGTGAAGAGGAACGAGCGTGCCTTGGTGAGCATCAGGGCGCGCAATTCACTACTTCCGAGCACGAATGCGCCGGCACATCCGAGCGCCTTACCGCCGGTTACGATGCGGCTGACGAGGTTCGCGTCGAGTGCACCCTCTTCACATGCCGCGGCCCAAGCACCCCGTCCCTTTGGCCCCAACACCCCGGCGGAGTGAGCCTCATCGATCAACAGCCAGGCATCGTACTCTACGGCTAATTCTGAGAGGCGCACGAGGTTCGGAGCGGTCCCGTCCATGCTGAACACTCCCTCGGTTGCGATCAGCCGTCGCCGGGCACCCTTGCTCTGACGCAGCGCATTTTCAAGGGCTGCAAGGTCCAGGTGGGGAGTGATGACGCGTCGCGCCCGGGTCAGTCGCGCGCCATCGATTAGCGAGGCGTGCAGCATGCGATCGCAGAAGATCACATCTCCCCGGCCCACAAGGGCGCCCAATACCCCCGCACAAGCCTGCCAGCCGGAAGGGAATAGTAAGGCTCGGGGTGCTCCAAGCCAGTCAGCAACGAGGGCTTCAGCTTCCATGTGCAGGGGCGAATCTCCCCCCAGGGCACGGGAAGCCCTTGAGCCCGCACCGTATTGGTCGAGAGCCGCCTTGGCCCGCGCGATCACATGGGGATCCTGTGAGAGGCCGAAGAGATCATTGGTGAACCAGTCTCCATGCTGGGGCGCCGAGATGGTCTCGCGACGTTGATGGGTCCTCTCCAGCTGGGTTAGCTCATCTGCAAGCTGTTCTTGTATTGACAGCATTGGATATCGTGGCTTCAGGCCTGTTGAACTGGGGTCATTCCCAGCTTGCGGAAGAGGCTCGCGTCAGCGGTGTGCTCGCGGCCCGGGGTGGTCAGGAGTTTTTCGCCCAGGAAAACCGAGTTTGCGCCTGCCAGGAAACATAAGGCCTGAGCTTCCTCGGTCATGGATTCACGACCGGCTGAGAGGCGCACCGTGGACTTCGGCAGCATGATGCGGGTTGCGGCCACCATTCGGACCACTTCGTTCCAAGGCAATGGAGTCTGGTTTTCAAGGGGAGTTCCCGCCACTGGAACCAAAGAGTTGATTGGGACTGACTCAGGTGTCGGGTCGAGAGCCGCAAGTTGGGCCAGGAACTCCGCCCGTTGCTCACGGGTTTCCCCCATGCCAACGATGCCTCCACAGCAAAGCGCCAATCCTGCATCTCGAGCAATTTGCAAGGTGTCCAGACGCTCGTCATAGGTGTGCGTGGTCACGATGTTTTGGTAATGACTGCGGCCTGTGTCGAGGTTGTGGTTGTAGTAGTCAAGCCCTGCCTCGCGTAGGCGTTGCGCTTGGGATGGGTCGAGCATGCCCAGGGTCGCGCAAGCTTCAAGGCCTTCATCCTTGACCGCACGCACCATCTCAAGTGTCCGGTCGAACTCAGCACCGTCCTTGACATTGCGCCAGGCCGCGCCCAGACAGAGTCGGTCTGCGCCGGACTCTCGCGCCTTGCGGGCTTCTCTTCGCACGCTGTCCAGATCAGTCAGGGCTTCCCGCTGCAGGTCTGATGCATGGTGAGCGCTCTGGGAGCAGTAGCCACAGTCCTCTGGACAGGCTCCGGTCTTGATTGAGAACAAGTGGGCACATTGGATACGAACTGGATCATGGTTGGCCCGATGAGTGTCGGCTGCTTCGAAGATCAGGTCGAGCAGGGGGCGGTCCAGGAGGTCCATGGCCCGTCGTTGGAGGGTCTCGGGCAGAGACTTGCTGAGTAGGGGAGGGGGTGGCATTGGGCTGCATGATAACGCTTGCCCGCAGGCCGGTGCGAATCCGTATCCTCTGCGAAATCATGGCGACTAAACCTCCGACGACCTACTGGGACTACATCCGCGTGGAAGATCTGCTCAATCTGCAGGGCGGTCTCGATAAAGACGAGACCACTCTTGAGGACGAGGAACTGGTCTTTATCACAGTGCATCAGGTCTTCGAGCTGTGGTTCAAGCTTGTGCGTCACGACATGCTGGCTGCCCGCGACCTATTCGTGCTGCCCAAGGTCTCAGAGCAAGACCTCTCACGGGTGGTTGCTCGGCTGCGGAGGATTACAACAATTTTTAAGATTGGTGCGCATCACTTTGAACTGGTCGAGACCATCGGGACACGCGAGTATCTTGCCTTCCGCAACAAGCTGATGCCCGCCAGTGGTTTTCAGAGCGCTCAGATGCGTCAAATTGAAGTTCTCTTCGGTCTCAATGATGATGAGCGCGTGGCCCTTGGCTCCCCGGGCAGTCACATTGCTGCGTTGAAAAATGCTGACGGCTCTCCTTCCAGTGCGCTCAAGCGTTTGCGTGAGACCCAGGCGGACGGACCCAGTTTGCGCGATGCGGTTCGTTCGTGGCTTGAGCGTACGCCGATTGACGGTGTGCGCCATGGGGACTCTGGAGCAAGCAAGATCAGTGAGGACTTCTTGGATGACTTCCTGGCGAGTCAACGAAACGAAGTGGACAAGGCCCGCAAACGTGCCAGAGAGGTGGCTCCTGAATCAGACCACAAGAGGATTGACAATCTATATGACCGTGAAATTGCCTCCACTGAGGAGTTCTTGCGTGGAACTGATGTGAAGGACGACCCTCAACGGGCGCGTGCGCGAGTCGCAATGCTGTTCATAGAGACCTATCGCGAATTGCCCCTGCTTGCCTGGCCAAGAGAAGTTCTTGCCAGCTTGATTGAGGTCGAGCAGGCTTTCCTGATCTACCGTCAGCGACATGCGCGCATGGTGGAGCGCGTCATTGGGCGTCGCGTGGGAACCGGGGGCAGTTCTGGTGTGGACTATCTGGACAAGACCGCTATTGAATACCGCATATTCCGCGATCTGTGGACGATCCGTACTTTGTTGCTTAGAAATGAAGCCGCCCCCTCTCTCAAGGGAGCGGCCTTCTATAGCTTTAGCGCAGGGGACTGACGCAAGTCAGCTCCGAGCGGCAGGCAATTCTCGGATCAGAACGTGACCGAGATCCCGTCTGAGAAATTCGAGGAACCGGGTCCTGCTCCGCCGTCGCGGTACCAGAGCTGGAAGTTCCAGGTCGAGCCAGCTGAAATCACACCAGCGGGAGGATCGGGAAGCGCAGCTGGCACGTCGAAGCCCGAGCCCACCGATGATGTGCCCGCCAGGTTCTGGAAGATCCCGGAGCCATCGAATTGACCGATCGAATTCATGCCCGAGCCTGTGGTGTTGACGGTGTAACGGCCGATGGGGGCACCAAGGCAAAGGCGTCCCGTGCTGACGGGGATACCGGGATCCAGAGCAGTTGCGGACACCAGAAAATAGCCAAATTCAGATCCAGGGCCGCCCGTAGCATCTAGATGAAAAACGCCGGGGCCAGTGAAGGACGAGCCGCCCAGAGTAACGGGGCCACCAGCCGAGTTTGAGTTTGCCGGGTTGCAGTAGACGCCGGGGCCGCCGCCGGTTCCCACGACAACACTGAAGTCGTCATATAGAACCGCCGAAACGGTGCTGTTAGCAGGAAAGAGGTCGAGTGAAGCGATCTGTGCAAGTCCTGCCGTGGAAACACCAATTGACCAGGTGTACTCGCCTAGCAGCTGGTTGTCGTAGTAGATCAAGCAGTTGTCTGTATCCAAATCGATCTCGGCCCGTAATTCCACCCAAGCGTCAAATACGATGGGATACTGGTTGGGGCCCTGAGTTAGTGCCGCTCCGTTGATGTCTGGTGAGACCAGCAGCGTGCTGCCGTTCATGTTGACTTGTACCGACCAACTGTAGGGGCCGCCCGCAGCAAATTGGTTCAGCATGATCCAGTAGGTCGTGCCACCAAAGGTGCTGGGAATCCACTGCTTGCAGGAGAAGACCCATTGACCGGATGTGTAGGGACCGCCTAGAGGGCTGACCGTATCCGAGCAGAAGTCGCAGGCGGGATCTCCACTGCCCACGATGCTCAGCGATTGGCTTCCAGTTGATGCCTGAGCGTTGGAAACTGTGTTGTAGAGGGTATTCACTCCGTCCCAGTTTCCCCAGGAACCCTGGCCTTCAATGGCTGAGCCATTGGCGTAGGTTTCAAAGCCGTCTGAGAATTGGGCGGAGGCAGTAGAGGCGAGAGCAACGCATACAGTTGCAATAAGAGTGTTGTTTTTCATTTGGTTTCGAAGGGATCCAGAAGAAGGGTCGAGATTGGCCCGACGTCTCTACCCTAGAGTCTGGCGTCATCCTGTGGCAAAAAAACACGGCTTGGGGCCTAGAACCCCATCTGAACCCGGATTAGCAGCTGATCTAGGCCGCCCCCTGCACCAATGCGCTCTGAGCGTTGATAGTGCGGCATAAGCCGTGAGCGCGACGAGAAGTGCAGGTTGAGCCCAGATCCCCAGTCGAATTGGGCTCCCCCTTCTATCGTGCCATTATCCAGATCCGTGAAAGTGATACGGGTTGCCCATTTGATCGAGACCTTGTCCACTGCGAGTTGTGCGCGTCCCCAGCGGCCGCGCTCGGGCTCCCACCGGGATCGTTCATCGTCGAAGGAGTAGATCGCAGATACTTGTGCGCCGCCGATCGTCAGCCCATTTTTCTGGGGCAATTGAACTGATGATGCCATGACTTCTGCGACAGTTGTCCATTGACCACTTGCGTGAGTAAGTTCAAGAGCCAGCGTTGCTGCACGTGCATCTGGCAGGAGGCCAGTATCAATCATTTGTGGTGAGCCGTGTGCGCCTGGGCGCGCGGAGAACTGTAGGCCAGTTGAATGGCCATCGCGGAAAATAGCCGCCAGCCCCAGGTGCAGCAGGCCTTTGCTGCCATCTTGTGGTGCACCGTACAGTCGGGCACTGATCGCTCGCTCGCTGCCCTGGAAATCGATCATTAGCCGCCCATGGAATTCAGGTTCATCCTGGGGAGCGGCGGATAGGGGTTGGGATACAGCAAGGCCGACCATGAGGAAAATGGTCTGCTGGATCTGGCCTGTGCAGGTCCGGCCTGCAAGGTCAGCAGGTGTCATCAAAAGTCGACTTGGAACCGAAGCAGAAGAGCGTCGTAACCCGTCTTGGTTCCGCTGTCATTGATGTCGGCCATCACGTAATTGAGCATGATGCGCGAGTTACGGCCGGTGTACCAGTTGATGCCGAAGATCAGGTCGTCAACTTCGACCGTATTGGTGTCTTCGCCATCGCTGTGGTCCATGCGGGCTGTCAACTCACATGCGCCGCCATTGCCCGAGGGTACGACTCGGGAGAAGGACCCGTTGGATTTGTCGTAGGGCCGATGCTCGCCTGTGGTGAACCAACTGGCGGTGATATAGTAGCCGCTGACTTTTGCTTCATTAGCTGAATCAAAGGCCTGACTGATGTATTCCGCTTGCAGGCTAAAGGGGCCGTTGAGCCAGACTGTTTCCAGTCCATAGAGGCTTGAGTCTTGCGCGCGTCCGTCATCGCTCAAGGTGACGCTGCCATCCATGTGGTGTCCAGGACGGGTGCTGACATCCGATTCGGAACCGCCTCGGGCTGATGCGGAACCTCCCAAGTGGAGCGTGTCAGCGAAGAGGTGGGTCAGGCGACCAGTTACACTCCATTCCCCTGCATCTTCGCTGAAGCCGTTGGATGTGGCCTTGAACAGGCCCAAGGCAGCGGTCGTGTTTTCGTCGATCTCCCACAATTTGCCAGCTCCGGAGCCTCGACCAGGTGAAATCGCATTGACGATGCCCGCGCGTTCGATCATGGTGATGTACTTGGACGAGGTCAGGTTGTTGATTGAGTTGTATTCCTTGAAGCGTCCCACGCGGATTCCCTGCAGATCATCGAACTGCATGTACATGTCTTTGAGGGCCACCGGGCTCCCGGAGACAGCGAAGTCGTAATTGACTTTGTAAGAGACATTTCCATTGAGCTGTCCTTTGACAAACAGTCGTGCGCGTCGGAACTCTACCTGTTCGCCAACAGCCTTGTCTTCGCCTGCTTGCCAACCCATGTCGTACATCAGGCGGCCCCCGATCTTGATCGAGTTGGATCCATCAGCATTGCTGACCTTGAGGCCGTCTTTGTAGCTCACCGACCAATTGTCAAATGCTGTCTTGGGAGCCGAGGGGGCAGTGTCTAATTCGGACCAGGCATGGGTCTCACCGCCGGCCAGAACCAGAGGAGTGAGCGTGATGGCCGCGAGGGAGACGAAGGAAGGGCTGAGGGTCTTCATTTGGATCTGGAGCGGAAGGATTGTCTAAGTTGATTCTGTCAGTTTGCACCGCTCAGAATCAACTCAAGGGGCTTGCCAGGTGGGCGTTGATCAACCATCCAGTAGTCAATGTCGACGGGAAGAGGGGCTTACCCCTTCGGCCGGCGTCCTGGGGCGGCTTTGTCTGGGCCTCATCTCCTGCAAGCCTGGTGGGGCTATTGCTTTCCTCCTGTCTGGGGTCAGGAGGGCCGGAATCTGCTGATTCTTGGGGCAAGTGATTCAACTGAAATCGGCCCAGTGCCCCGCCTTGGGCTAATCAAGGACTGTTTTCTCGTTCTGAGGCAGAGCCAATTCTTGACTGGTCGCTTAGAATCGGGTGCTTCATGATGGAGCATCTGTTACCGCGAGGTCCCCTTGCACGTGCTTAATTCCACTTCCGTTCACGAGGCCGCCCTGAAATTCTCAGGGGGGCGCAAGCTGCTTTCGGTTGAGTCCCTTCACCGGGGCCACATTCATGAGACATTCATCAGCACTTGGAGCTCTGACGGCGAAACCAGCCGCATGCTTCATCAGCGCATGAATAATCAGGTCTTCCAGGACATCCCGGGACTGATGCACAACCTCAAGCGCGTGACCGCGCAACTGCGCCTGGACACCTGGCGTGCTCGGGATTATCAGCTAGAGGTTCTTGAGGTGATTGCCGCCAACGATGGCGAGGCCTGGGCAACTCTGCCCGATGGCGCCTGGCGTACATTCACCTTTGTGGATGGCACAGATACTTTCGACCATTGCCAGGGCAGCGAGCAGGCATATGGCGCCGCCGTAGCCTTTGGGAACTTTCAGGCGCGACTCTTTGATCTGGATGCCCGCGAGCTGGTTGAGACAATTCCGTCCTTCTTCAGTTCGACCCATCGCTTGCGTCAGTTTCAGGCGGCCCTTCGCGCCGATGTGAAAGAACGTGCTCGCAGTGTGCGCCCGGAAATCGAATTTGTGATGGGGCATACGCACTTGCTGGAACTGGTCGAGACCGGTCAAGCTCAGGGGCGTATTCCCGTGCGCGTGATTCATGGGGACACCAAGTTGAACAATGTGCTATTTGATCAGATCACCGGTGCCGCTCGCTGCATCGTGGACCTTGACACTTGCATGCCCGGCTGGTCGCTCTATGACTTCGGTGATCTTGTGCGTTTTGCAGTGTCTGTGTCGGCCGAGGACGAAACTGACCTGACCCGGGTTGGACTGGATCAGGACATCTACCGTGCCATTGAGGCGGGCTGGATGGATAGCGCGGGGGCCTTCCTGAATGCGGATGAACTGGAGCTGATGCCTCTGGCAGCCGCAATCGTGACCTTGACCGTTGGCCTGCGGTTCTTGACCGATCACTTGACCGGAGATGAGTACTTCAAGATTCAGCGTGAAAATCAGAATCTGGATCGGGCTCGGGTGCAGTTCGAAATGGTGAGAATCATGGAGCGGAACGGCGCTGTTCTGGCTCCGGTCACAAGTCGCTAGTCCAAGTGCGCCTGATCCGAGGCGCCCATCTCAACTCCACCTGCGGGGAAGTACTCTTTCCAACGCTTGCTTACGGTTTGGGCCGTCGCGTCATCGCAGAACAGCTCCTCGGGGTAGCTGGGCTTCATGCGTGCGTCGATCACCAGGGGGAATGAGTAGGCCGCGTGGCTTCCCACCAAGCGCACATCTCCAGGAACGATGTCCTGCCCCGGGTCAAAGCGGGTGAAGGTGGTCCACAGAAAATTGGCGTTGCTGAGCGTGGCGCGCTGGGCGTCATCGGAGATCACGATCAGGGGCCAATCCACAAGGGAGTAGAGCTTGGCGATTCGTTCCGCCGCATGGGGGTCTTCTTCATAGGATGCGGTTTGAACTACCAGGGCCCCGGGGGTGAACATTCGTGCGTCGCTGATTCCGGCTCCCAAGTCTCCGGGAATTGTATGGGGCAGGGATCGGCGAGCTTCGCCCAAGCCTACGAGTACCCCTTTGGAGCCTCTGTGTCGAACGGGACCCGAATAGTCGAGCGAATCCATAGACAGGTTGGGCAGGATCAGCAGATCCGTGCGGGGATCTGTTCGTTCCAGTACATGTCGCAGGGTGGCGGAAAAATCTCTTAGATCCACTTTCCCATCGGTGAGCAAGAGGAACTTAGTCAGTGATATCTGACCCTCGCCAAGAATACGGAAGGCCGAAGCAAAGGCTTCGCGCTCGTAGCGCTCCCGCACGATAGCGGCGGAGAGCGAGTGGTAGCCGGTTTCGCCATAGCTCCATAGGTCGACTACCCCGGGCATAACCTGGGGGATGAGCGGCCCGAGCAGTTTCTGCAGGTAGTCCCCCAGGAAAAAATCTTCCTGGCGGGGCTTGCCTACCACGGTTGCGGGCCAGATCGCGTCCTTTCGGCGGTGAAGGGTCTCCACTTGCATCCAGGGGTAGTCATGTTGTTCGGAGTAATAGCCGTAGTGGTCGCCAAAGGGCCCCTCTGGTCGGCGTGCTCCCGGTTGGATCGACCCGGAGAGAACAAACTCTGCGTTTGCCGCAATCGGGCGGCCCTCCTTTGAACGACAGAGGGGCAGACGCTTCCCAAGCAGCAGGGATGCCAGCAACAATTCGGATACGTTTTCTGGCAGAGGCGCGATGGCTGCCAGTATCAGGGCCGGTGGTCCACCCACATGGATGTCTACCGGCAGAGCCTGTTTGAGTTTCTCCGCTCGGGAGAGATGAAAGCCCCCGCCCTTGCCAATCTGAAAGTGAATACCCACGGTTTCGTCATCAAAGATCTGGCTGCGGTACATGCCCAAGTTGGGCGAGTCGTTGTCCGGGTGTCGAGTCAGGGTCAACGGCAAGGTGATGAAGGGGCCGCCGTCGCGCTCCCAGGTGCGCATTGCGGGCAGGCGCGAGAGGCGAGGACTCGATTCGATCACTTCGGTGACCGGGCCCCGCGCGCGGTGCTTTACGCCCACGCGTGCGAGCTTGGGCAAAAGGTCCCGCTGCTTCCATAGGTTGCCCAGAGTCGGCGGCAGGAGTTCCTCGGGCAGCAGTGCCACGCGCTCGATGATTTCCTCGGGCCGTGAGCCAAAGGCGAGATCCACTCGGGAACTGGTCCCAAACAAGTTTGTGACAAGAGGGAAAGCCGCGTCCTTGATGTTCCGGAAGAGTAAGGCCGGCCCTCCGGCGGCGATCACGCGACGGTGAATTTCGGCGGCTTCCAGATCCCAATGGACCTCGGTCTCGATCTCCACCAGCTCCCCATTTGCCCGCAGAAGGTCCAGATAGGCGCGTAAATCGGGGGGGGGTTGGACGATGGGCACGATTGGGGTGGTGGATTGGAAGGAGGCTTTCCATTATGAAGCAGCCGAGGCCCTGTGCGGCACCGGAACCAGCTGCCCCCTCTGGGGTTATGAAGAGGACCGACCGCCTGAACTCGACCATTCCAACCTAAGCGCCATGTTGACCCTAGCTCCTTTTCTGCTCCTCTCCCTGCCCGCTTTCCAGGATCCTGTCTGGGACCATCGGTCTGCGGAACACCTGCTCAACCGCGCTGGATTTGGGGCCAACTCGGTTCAGGTTGAGCATTGGGTCGAGGCCGGGCAGGAGGCCTTGGTTGAGTACCTTCTGAAGTCACGTGGCACTATCGAGCTTTGGGAAATGGATACCACCATTCCCAGTCGGGAGCGCCTCAAGGGCATGGAGAAGGAAGAACGGCAGAAAGTGATCCGTGATCTTCGTCGTGCGGGAACGCTCGAGGCCAACGATTACCTTGCGGCCTGGATTGGGCAGATGGTGGACGGCGAGGATCCGCTCGGTGATCGAATGACTCTCTTCTGGCAGGGGTTCTTTACCAGTTCATTGCAGAATGTGCGTCGTCCAGATTTGATGGTCCGTCAACACGAGATCCTTCGGGCCGAGGCGCTAGGCAACTATGGCGACCTTCTGCGTTCGATGATGCTCAACCCGGCCATGCTGGTCTACTTGGACAACATTTCCAACCGTCGCCGCAGCCCGAATGAAAATCTGGCCCGTGAGTTGATGGAGTTATTCAGCCTGGGCGAAGGGAACTACACCGAGATGGACGTCAAAGAAGCTGCGCGGGTTCTGACTGGCCATGGGGTGGAGCGCGGTGGCGGTCATCGGTTCAAAGAGAAGGACCATGACTTCGGCCGCAAGGACATTTTGGGACGCCGCGGCCGCCTGGAGCCGAGTGATCTGGCGGACATTCTGCTTGAGCAGGATGCTTGTGCCCGCTGGGTGGCAGGTCGCTTGTTGGTTTGGTTTGAAGGGGTCGAGCCCGGCAAAGGGCGTCTCGATCACTACGCGGACCTTCTTCGCAGCGGCAACTATGAAATACGTCCTGTTCTTGGCGCCTTGTTCATGGATCCCGAGTTCTATCGATCCGAGGTCATCGGGGCTCGCGTGCTTTCGCCCATCGATTACATGGTGGGCTCCTGCCGTCGTCTGGGGGTCGAGCCCGCCCCGGAGTACATCTACTTTGCTGCGGGGATCTTGGGCGAGAAGCTCTTCTATCCTCCCAACGTGAAGGGCTGGGAAGGGGGCATGACCTGGATCACCACTGCTAGCTTGATGCAGCGCGGTAATTTGATCGGAGTCATGCTGGGCCTGATCAAAGTCGATGACCTGACCACCGATGAGGAGGTGGACGAGATGATGGCTCTGGCGGATGTGAAGGGCAGCGCAGAGGATTCCATGATGGGCCAGGACAGCATGGAGGCGCCAGCGGATGAGTCCGAGAAGCCGGTCAAGGCGTCGCGTAGGGCCTCCGACTTGGTGAGAGCAATGCGCTCTCTACGGAACAAGGCCAAGCGCCGCAAGTTCACTCCACCCGCAACGCATCTACGCCGCACGATCGCATTGCAAGAACCCACCAGCGATCTGGAAGTTGTTCAAGGGGCGCTGCGTGAACTGTTGGCCATCGAGCCGCCAGCAGAAACCACCCTTGGATTGGTAGAGTTCCTCAAGTCTGAACGGGAGGCGCTTGATCTGCCAGAGGAACGCTTCTTGATCAAGGGCGGACGTGATGCGGAACGCATCCTGCGCCGACTCGCACACCTCATTCTCTCCTTGCCGGAGGCACAACTCGGATGAACAGCTTCCTCTCTAGACGCGCCATGATTGGCGCCGGAACCGCCTTCTTTACGACACCGTTGCTGCGTGCGATTCGTTTGGATGACTCTTCCTCTGCTGGTACCCTGATCGTCCTTCAGCTTTCTGGTGGCAACGATGGTCTTTCGACGATCATCCCCTGGGCCGATCCTGCATACCAGCAGGCTCGTCGGGCCACTCGACGGTCTGGTACTGAAGTGTTGACTCTCGATCACTATCGCGGTTTTCATCCCGCCCTCAAGAACCTGCACCAAATCTATGGTCAGGGAAAAATGGCGGTCATCGAAGGTTGTGGCTATCCAAATCAGATTCGCTCCCACTTCAAAGCATTTGACATCTGGCACACAGCCTCTTCGCAAGGCCGCGGCGCCGGTAATGGTTGGATTGGGAATTTGGCGGGGGAACTTCAAGGCAACCACCATGCGTCGGAGTTTGTGGTGCATGTGGGTGCTAACGAGCCCTATTCGCTGCACTCAAACAGCCACCCTGCTTGTTCGGTGCGTTCCCCAACTGCTTATCGTTGGTTTGGATCTGATGGTGGTCCGGCCGACTTGGTGGGGACAGCAGGCGAGGGAATGTCAAAGCCCGCCGATCCTCGGCACAAGGGCCGCGACGCGGCGCTGGCTCAATTGAGGGGTGTGCTGGCTGATGCCCAGTCTTCATCTCTTCGCGTCCGTGCGGCAGCCGCCATTCATCAGCCGGTTGTGGATTTCCCTCGCACGGCAATCGGCGCCCAATTGCGCGACGTCTCGGCCATTGTTCAAGGCGGACTCGGAACCCGCATAGCCAGTTCGGTAGTGGGAGGCTTTGACACTCACGCCGGGCAACGGGTCAAGCACGATCGATTGATGGAGGAACTCGATGGGGCCCTCGGGGCACTCTTTACTGACCTCGGTGGTTCTCCCGCCGGACGCAATACTACGGTCCTGGTCTTCAGTGAGTTCGGCCGCAGGGTCAAAGAGAACGGTTCCGGCGGAACTGACCATGGCAAGGCAGGTCCCATGTTTGTCCTGGGCCATGGGGTCAAGGGAGGTCTACTTGGAAAGCACCCATCCCTCTCTGAATTGGATAATGGTGATCTGGCGTACACCACTGATTTCCGTTCGGTCTATGCCAGTTTGATCAAGCAGTGCCTCGGAGTCGACCCGAAGAGAGTTCTAGGTGCGGCATATCCCTCGTTGAGGTTATTGGGCTAGTGATTGCCGGCACATGCTTGTCGGGCTGGGCCGCGCCAGACTAGGCCGCGTGAATCATCGCGTGCAGGCGCAACATGGCCGTGCGATCGGCTTGCAATTCCATGGCCTGGTAGGCTTCGCCGAAGCCGGCCCAGCGGTGCTCTGCCCAGTGCTGCGCCAGCACAGCAGGATCCGGGTTTTCGTGGCACTCATAGCCATAGCACCATTCGATGATCAGCTCGTTTCCGAATTGGGTACGTGTTGCCCACTGCAAGTCAAGGAGAGCGCCAGGTGGGCGTACTCCCACGTCTTGCACAAGGCAGCGGCGGGCTGCCTGTTCCATCTGGTCACCGAAGCCGATCTCGCCCTCCACGGGGCCCCAGATGCCCTCCAATTCCTGATCCGGTTTCAGGAGCAGGTAGCGCGTATTCCGACCCAACACTTGGAAGGGGAATACTTTGATTCGGTGGAAGGCTTCTAGCATGGGGTTTCCGGGCTTTGGCTCGTATCGTCCATCTATTAGGATCGGTAATCTTGGCGAAGACGTCACTGTCGAGGATTACGTTGTCCCAGAATGAGCCCTGATACAAGGATTAGCCCCGCTCTCAAGCGATCTCAAGCCCTACTGGACCAGAGGATTGATTGGGAGAAACGAGACCGGGCGGACATGCGTGTCGATCTGGGACCCTGCAGAGACCTTTGTGCGCGCCTGGGACACCCGCAGCGTTCTTTCCGCAGCGTGCATGTGGCTGGCACCAAAGGTAAGGGTTCCGTGGCTTCCCTGGTGGCCAGAGGCTTGCAGGGCGCGGGCTATTCTGTCGGTCTCTATACATCTCCGCATGTGGAGTTCATTACTGAGAGAGTCTGCTGCAATGGCGAGAGGATTTCCGAGGAGTTGCTTGCTGCTGGGATTGACGCCGCCCTGTCCGCTCGGGATGAGGCCGAGGCCGACGGAACCGCCGCCAGGCACGCGAGCTGGTTTGATCTCTTCACCGTTGCTGGCTTTCACGCATTACGGGCTGCTCAGGTTGCCTGGGCCGTAGTTGAGGTTGGGCTTGGTGGTCGTCTGGACTCTACAAATGTAATCGAGGCGGAACTGGCGATCCTGACCAACATTGACTTGGAGCACACCGCTGTACTGGGATCGACCCGCGCTGCAATTGCTGCTGAGAAGGCGGGGATCTTGCGCGCGGGGCAGACACTTGTCTGCGGCCTCCCTGATCGTGGCTCGGAGGATGATCCAGGGCATGTCATTGCAATGCGGGCCCGTGAGCTGGGCGTGCCGATTGTGCATGTTGAGCCCTTGGCGACTATCGGCGCCAGCAACATCGCCTTGGCGGCTGCAGCCTTGACGGCCCTTGGAAAGCGCGGAATGACAGGGTCTGGAAACGAGCCGATCTCTGGGGTCCTCTTGACCCCTGCAGCGGTTGCCGCAGCGGGTCTCCCGGGCCGTATGGAGCGACGCTGGGGCCCTGACGGGGTGCCTGTGGTCTTTGATGGGGCTCATGTGGCCAGCAGTCTTGAGCGTGTTCTGAGGGAGCTCTCAACCTCAGAAAACCTCCCTGAGGCACCTCAGGTGGTGCTGAGTCTGGCAAGAGACAAGGACCACGTGTCCATCCTCAAGGCCCTCCGCAGGCATGTCGATAGCCTTTATTGCACAACCGTGCAGAGTGGAATTCACCTCGATGCGGCCCTCCTGACCGAAATGGCAAGGGAGCAGGGCTTTGAGGCCAAGGAGTACCGCTCGTCACGGGATGCGCTGCACCGGGCCTCTGCTCGGGCCGCTGCTGGAGGGTGGGTCCTGGTGACCGGATCCCTGTATCTGGTGGGCGACCTGCGCGGACTGACCACGGCCACCAATCCATCATCAATCGAACCACCATGCTGACCCTTACTACCGATCTCTTCCTGACCGATTGCTTCTTGGTCAAGGGAACGGTGGAGAACAAGTACACGCGGCTTTCTCGGTTGCTTGACGGACACCGCAAGTCCTTTTTGCGCCTGCGGGATGTGACTCTGATCGATTTGGTTTCGCGCGAGCGCATTCAGACGCCCCTGCTGCACATGAACCTCGATGAGGTTCTGTTGGCGCACGAATATCTGGACGAGGCGGGAGATGGGGTCGCAGCGACCATGGCCAAGGAACAGGAAGCACAACTCGAGCGCGTGCGCCTCTTCTATACAGGTAACCTGAACGTGGAACTTGCTGGACGAATTCGTCCGCGGGCCTACGAACTCAACGACAGGGCCACTTCCCGGTTCTTTGTGATGCGCGATCCCAAGGTGCGGGGCTTCAAGCATGAAGAAGATCACGAACTCAAGCAATTGCTCGAGCTGCCCTATGTGATCTTGAACAAGACGCGTTTGTCTTACGTCTACGATTTCAATTGAGCAGGAATCGCTAGTTCTCAGCTGAGTCCTTGGGATCTGCGCCCAACTCGTCCAGCATCTCCAGGTAGCTTGCCCAACGGCTAGGAGCCAAAAGTCCGGTTTCGAGGGCATCGTCAAGGGCGCAGCCCGGCTCGTGATCATGACTGCAGTCGGGGAACTGGCATCCGCTGGAGATGCGGTGAATGTCAGGGAACAGGTCACGCAACTCCCGGGCGGACACATCAAACAGGCGAAAGGCCCTGATTCCAGGTGTATCCACCACATAGCCTCCTATTTCCAGGGGATGCAGTCTGGAGTGAGTGGTGGTGTGGCGACCTTGCTTCCAGTACTTGCTGATGCGCCCTTCGCGCAGGTTGAGGTCCGGCTGAATCTTGTTCAACAGCGTGGACTTGCCAGCACCAGATGGTCCGTAGAGCACGCTGACCTTGTCTTTCAAGAGGGTGCGGAGTTCTTCCAGTCCCTCGCCGCTGACCGCGCTGGTGGGTAGTACCGGGATTGGAACAGAGGCATAGGTCTTGAGAATGCCATCGATTTCTTCCCTCATGATCAGGTCGATCTTGTTCAAGACCAAAGTAGCGGGGATCTCCTGCCACTCACAGGCGGCCAGGATGCGATCGGTGCGGTTGGAAGAGAAACTGGGCTGGCGTAGGGAACTGATGATCAGCAACTGGTCCACATTGGCCACGAGAACCTGTTCTCGGGGGTCATGGGAAGAGGCGATACGTCCGAGGTAGTTCTGTCTGGGCAGGACGGTTTGTACCACGGTCCCTTCCACGTCCTCGTCGATCTCCACCCAGTCGCCCACAGCCACCGGGTTCTTGGAACGGCCCAGATCCTCGAACAAGCCGCCGCGCAGGGCCGCCGGTTGCACCGTGCCGCCCAGATTCACGATCACTTGCTTGGCGTCTACCTGGATCACCCGTCCTCGATTGGCGCTGCTCATGGAGGTGACACTTGCTCCTGCATTGGGGCTAGAATAGCCGCAAAGGACCGCGGTCGGTCCAATCCATGTGCTCTTCCCCTGAACTGATTGAATCCCGGCAGAATCCGACCCTCAAGCGGGTACGTGGGATTGCGGCTGGCAAGGAAAAGAACACCTTGCTGCTGGAGGGCTTGCACTTGGTCACCGACGCGCTTGGGGCCCGGGCAGGCTTTGAGGTCATCTTGCTCGATGAGCGTACAGATCCTCACCCCCTGCTGGATGCGGGTGCTGATCCTGAGCTCATGCGCTGGGTCAAGGGAGGGTTGCTTGATGGGATCGGAGGCATTCTGTCTTCTCCTGGCGTAGTTGCCCTGGCAACCCCTCCTCCGGCGGTGGAACTCAGTTCCTTGCAGCCTGGCCCCCAAGATCTCTTGCTGGTCACCTGCGGGATCGCGGATCCGGGCAATTTGGGCGCTCTGGCCAGGGCCGCCGAAGCGGCGGGAGCGCGGGCCCTGGTGCATGCTGAAGGGGGCGTAAGCCCCTGGAATTCCCGGGCCCTGCGCGGGTCCATGGGCAGCTTGCTGCGCTTGCCGGTGGTGTGCGGAGTTGGGTCAAAGGAGGTGGCTGAGACGCTTGCCTCGCTTGGATGGAAGTCGGTCATTGCGGCGACGCGCGAGGGTCAGTCCTTCAAGGACTTCAGCTGGTCCGGGCCACGAGCCCTTTGGGTCAGTGGCGAAACAAGTGGCCCGCCTGAGTGTTGCGCCGACTTTGAACAGGTCACGATTCCCATGGCCGGTCAGGTGGAGTCTCTCAATGTGACCGTGGCGGGGGCGCTCTTGCTTTTTGCCGCAGGGAGGGTTTCGGGACAATGAGCAGCCTTTTCGAAGAGCAGGTACCCGGCCTTGATCCCCTCGCGCACGCTGCGGCTGACGCGCCGCTTGCAGATCGCATGCGTCCGCGGTCTCTGATTGAGTTCGTGGGCCAGGTACATCTGGTCAACGAGGGCAAGATTCTCTCACGTGCCCTGAGGGGTGACCTGACCCAGAGCTTGATCCTCTGGGGCCCTCCCGGCGTGGGCAAAACCACTCTGGCGCGCTTGATTGCTGGCGCTTCTGGCCTCTCCTTTGTGGCCTACTCGGCAGTGCTTTCCGGCATCAAGGAGATCCGAATCCTGATGGGCGAAGCGCGGGATGAAAAGGCACGCACGGGCAAGAGCACCCTGGTGTTTGTTGACGAGATCCATCGCTTCAACAAGGCCCAGCAGGACGCATTCTTGCCTCATGTGGAACGCGGGGACATCTTGCTTGTTGGAGCCACAACCGAAAATCCCTCCTTCGAGGTCAACGGTGCGCTCCTTTCCCGCTGTCGCGCGCTCTTGCTGGAACCTTTGAGTCCCGAGCAGATCGTGTTGGTGCTTGAACGTGCGCTAGTCGAGCCACAAGGCCTTGCAGGTAATTGGAGTGCAGAATCACAAGTCCTTGAGCGTATTGCCCATGGTACAGATGGAGACGCACGTCGGGCCCTGACCGCTCTTGAGACATGCGCCGCCTTGCAGACCGAGGGGGGCGAGCTGACTCTTGAATTGGTGGAAGAAGCCCTGCAGCGCAAACTTGTGCTCTACGACAAGGGCGGGGAAGAGCATTACAACTTGATCAGCGCACTGCACAAGTCCATTCGCAACAGCGATCAAGACGCGACCCTCTACTGGGTCACGCGCATGATGAGTGCCGGCGAGGATGGCAACTTCATTGCTCGGCGTTTGATTCGCGCTGCTACCGAGGACATCGGCCTGGCGGACCCCTTTGCCCTGCGCATTGCTTTGGACGCGGGGGACGCCTTTCACCGTTTGGGCTATCCCGAGGCCAAGCTCGCCCTGGCCCAGGCGGCGGTCTATCTCGCTCGTACGCGCAAGGACAACTCGGTCTATCTGGCCCTCTCTCAGGCTGAGCGGGATGTGGAGCAGACTATAGCTGAACCGGTTCCCAAGCACCTGCGTAACGCTGCGACTGCCCTGATGAAGCAAGCAGGTTATGGCGAGGGATATCGCAACGCGCACTCGGATGAGGGGGCCAGTGAAGGAATGCGCTGTCTGCCCGAGGGCCTCGAAGGACGCGAGTACTTCCCTCCGGCGCCACCCAAGAAACGCTGATTTCGAGGCCCTACGGCCAATTTAGCGCAAATTCAGGTGAGAATCCTATCGCTTTGTACTTGCCACTCTGGCCTGAGCTACCTAGAAATAGCCTCGTTCGGTCGATTGGCCCTCAGTTCTGGGGGTTTGAGCGACACTTTCGAACCAACTGTAACGCAACCTCGGAGCCGGTCAGCGCAAGCTGGGCGGCTCTGGGACTTTTGGGATTCGGGGTTCAAGAGCTATTCGCGAGCCTCGATCAGGCGTTCCTTGAGCATGCTCATGCGTTGGGCCTGGTCGGCGGTTTCCACCGCCCAACGCAGGGCAACCTCAGAACCCACCAGTACCACCAATTGCTTGGCGCGGGTGATGGCTGTGTAGAGCAGGTTGCGTTGGAGCATGATGCGATGGCCACGTACAAGCGGCATCACCACGCAGGGATATTCTCCACCCTGACTGCGGTGCACGGTGATAGCAAAGGCGGGACGCAGGTCGTTGAGTTCACCCTTGGAGTAGGATTGGGTTTGAT
The DNA here is from genome assembly GCA_012960475.1 of Planctomycetota bacterium. GTDB lineage: Bacteria > Planctomycetota > UBA1135 > UBA1135. The sequence continues at coordinate 103,631 of DUBE01000043.1, read as the reverse complement.
CGGAGAACTTGACCGTTATTACTCCATCGGGGGAGACTTGACTGATGCGCCCCATATCTCCATTGAACACGTTCTTCTCGTAGTCGTTGCGGGTTTGAATCACGCGATCACCAGTGCGCCAGATGTGACCGTTGCGCTCGACTTCACGACCTCCGTAGTTTGCAGCATCGCGTAAGCGGTCGTTCAGGGCATCCACTCCTGCATCTCCTTTGTACATGGGAGCGATCACCTGTACATCCTCGGTCCAGTCCAAACCAAACTTATCGGGGATGCGCTTGGACACTACTTCGATCAAGAGGTCGGCGATCTTGGCAGGATCTTCGGCGCGGAAGAAGTAGAAGCTCGCCTGACGTTCGCTAGGGCCGGGAAGTTCAGGCATTTCCCCTGCCAGAACCCGGTGGGCGTTGGAGACGATCAGGCTCTGTTCATCCTGGCGAAAGACCTGGGTCAGGCGATGGGTGGGAATCACTTCGGATGCCAAGAGGTCCGCCAGCACGTTGCCCGCACCCACCGAAGGCAGCTGATCGGGGTCCCCCACCAGGATCAGGCGCGTGGGGGCGGCGATGGCAGAGACCAGATGGTGGGCCAGGACCACATCGAGCATGGAGATCTCGTCCACTAGCACGAGGCCCGCCTCCAGGGGTTTGCGGGCGTTGTGCTCGAATCCGTCCGGGGGCTGCACCTTGAGCAGGCGATGAATGGTTGATGCGGGTCGCTGTGTTGCCTCGCTGAGACGTTTTGCTGCTCGGCCTGTGGGTGAGGCGAGTTTGACCTCGTAGCCCGCAGCGGTGGCAAGATCTGCGATCCATCGCATGATGGTGGTCTTGCCCACTCCTGGGCCTCCCGTAAGCAGCGCCACTGGCGAGGCCAAGAGCCCCAAAACCGCCGCCCGCTGATCTTCGTGCAACTCGATCCCAGTGCGTTTCTCCAGTTCCTGTACCTGGTCCCTGCTAGCCAGGGCCTCCACCTTGCCCACCTTCAACAAGCGCCCGATGTTCTTGGCCAGCTCACGCTCGGATGTTCCCAGGTAGGGCAGGTAAACCGGGTGCAGCGCGTGGTTTGCTTCTTCGTCCGGCAAGAGGGAGCGATCGATCCAGGCGCGATCTTGTCGAATCAGGTCCTGTAGCGCGGACTCCAGACCCTCGTTCGTTGCCTTGCTTCCGAGTAGGTCATGGGCAGCTGTCATGAGGTCCCCTTGACGCAACAAGCAGTGGCCGTTATCGGCAGCTTGCTTGAGGCTTTGCTCAATGCCAGCCACCAATCGGCGTGGATCGTCGAGCTCCAGACCCAACTCAAGGGCCACCTTGTCTGTGGACCTGAATGCCATACCACGCACGCTGATCAACACGTAGGGATCTTCGCGTACCTGGCTTTCGCAGTTGCTTCCCAGGGTCGTCATGATCGTCTGGGTTCGTACCGGTCCCAGACCCAGGCCCATCAGGAATGCTGCGGTCTGGTGTTGGGCGTGGCGAGCCAGCACCGCGGCCACCAGGCGCTTGCGCACGCTGGCCCGCAGGCCGCTGACCGCTTCCAGAGATTCCGGGTGATCGCGAATAATGTCCAGGGTTCCCGTGCCCAGTTTCTCGACGATGCGCTGGGCGATAGTCTCGCCGATGCCCTCAAAAGCCTTGGAGGACAGGTAGCGTATGAGCCCTTCCTCATCCCCCGGATCCAGAGGCAGGTTTGAGTTGAACTCAAACTGATCCCCGTGGGTGGAATGGCGGCCCCAGGTACCTTCCAAGCGTACCCGTTGGCCCTCCAAGGGCTCCAACATGCGTCCTACGGCGGTTACCCGGGTCGGGGCGAACAGACTCCCAGTACCTCCAGAGGGCGAGAAACCGCTCTCTGGCAGCACCCTCAGTACCGTGTAGAGGGAGTCCTCATCGTGGTAGGTGACCCGCTCCACGACCCCCTGCAGAGCGCTTGTTTGGTCCCCCGGGGAGGGGCTGGAGGAGTTGGGGCGCTGCGACACAATCGAAGAATGGCAGCCTTTGGGCACCTTTTCCAGGGCGAATCATGGCGGAATCCCCCGCTGATCGCTATCTTGCTCGCCCGCATCGATCCCCGCTGGGATCGGTGAGCACCTCTGTACCCCCATTCAAGCGAAGCCCATCGTGATCAAGGTCACCGTTCGATCCAACGAGTCTCTCGAGGCTGCCCTGCGCCGTTTCAAGCGCCAGTGCAACTTCGGGGGTATTTTTAAGGCCGCCAAGGCCAATTCCTTCCACGAAAAGCGTTCTGATGAGCGCCGTCGTGAGCGTCGGGAGCGCTTGCGTACCATTCAGAAAGCAACCCGCAAGAATGACCCGAATCGTCGGATTCGTCGTCGTCGCAGCTGATTCAGCAGAACGGGAACCCTACTACGCCAGAGGCCGCTTGATCGCACGATCAAGCGGCCTCTGGCGCTTCCAAGGGCAGGATCGCGCGGTCGTCGGGGCGCTTCGTTATCCTTTAGGTCACCGTGGGACTCTTGCCTAAAGATCGTGACCTCAACCGGCCCCTTGAACAGGTCTTGCTGCAAGTGGACGGGAGTTTCTTTCGTCTGCCCAAGGAAGAGCTGAACATGCGCTTGGACCAGTTCCTCAGCGCTCACTTGACCTGGCGTTCGCGTTCTTCGATTCAGAAGTTGATCAAGGATGGCTTTGTGTCCCTCGATCCCTCCATGCCTGGCGTTCCTGAGGGTAGTGGTACCTGGGCCATCGAGCGGCGCCCCGGGCGGCATCTGCGGCACGGGACCCAAGTGCGTGTGGAGATCCCTTCGGACCTACGCATCCCAGCGCCCGTGGGGCCGTTGACTGCTCTCCAGATCCTGCACGAGGATGAACATGTTCTGCTGGTGGAAAAGCCTGCGGGGGTTGCCGTGCATCCCAGTGGCCGTCATGTGAACGACACCTTGATCCAACGGATTCATGCTCACTATGTGGATCGATCGAGTTCCAGCAGGGGCCTGCCGCGTTTGGCTCATCGGCTCGATCGCGAAACCAGTGGCATCGTGCTGGCTGGTTTGCAGTCCAGTTCCCATTTGGATTTGCGTCGGCAGTTTGAAGAGGGCAGCAATGAAAAGTTGTATCTGGCGATCGTGCGCGGACCGGTTCCAGGGGAGAAGGGCTCGATCAGGCGGCCTATTCGCGAGTCCCACGCGAGCTCTGTGCGAATCAAGATGACGGTGGCAGAGGACGGCCTCAAGTCGCGCACGGACTGGCGCATCCTGGAGCAGGTCGGGCCCTATTCCCTGTTGGAGTGTCGGCTCTTCACCGGACGGCAGCATCAGATTCGATTGCACTTGGCCTCAATCGGCATGCCGCTTGTGGGGGACAAACTCTACGGCGTTGACGAGCAGCTGTTCATTCGCGCAGCGGAGGAAGGGTTGAGCCAAGAGGACCACGAGTTGCTCGAACTCCCGCGGCATGCTCTACATCACCATGCAATCAGTTTCAACCATCCCCAAAGTGGAGAACGCATTCGAGTGGCAAGTCCCCTGCCCGAAGATCTGCGTTTGTTTCTGGAGAGCAAGCGCTAGGCGTTACGGAACCGAGTGAAAGGCGAGCCTTCGTGCTATCGCCAGGAAAATCAAGAGGGCTACCAAGACTGTGACCGGCAAGGGGTTCCAATGCCAGACCCCGAGCGCGATGGCCCCCACCATCAAGGCGTTGATCAAGAGGGTCCCGCCTCCTCCTTCAAAGGCGCCTCCCAAGTCAACTGCTTCGCTGGAAAGGGGCGCGAAGCTTACGTTGGAGTGCCAACTCATGGTCAAGACCAAGCCCGCGGACAAGAGCGACGCCAGGCACCACGCCAGAACTTGTGTGCCGGGCAGCGCCGTGAAGAGGGCTAGACCAATCACCGCTTGCAGGGGCAGAACCACTCGTAGGGCAACGGCCCAGCGACCTGCGATCGCTTCGTGATGAGGGTGCAGAGGCGCCGAGTCCAAGATCCATCGGGCCCCAGGCGTGCGCGTGGTGGGCACGAACATCAGGAACACGGGCAGGTAGGCTGCGGGTGCAAATGCGACCAGAGCAAAGAGCCCCCGGCCATGGAGCGTGCTGGGATCTGCGCCTATGCCCAACAGGGCCAGGGGCGCGATGCCCAGGGGCCAGGCGCGAATGGCGAAGTCCCGTTCGGCTGGCAAAGCCGCTTGGATGAAGCGGAAGGGGGCCCTTTGGGCCGGAGCCAGGAACACTTTTTCGATCACGCGCGCTATTGGGGCCAGCAAGCGCGCCAGGGGAGTGTCCGTGCTGTGCGGTAGTTCTGCCTTGGAAGCCGGTACGAAGGGCAGGGCGAGCGCCAGGACCAAGACTGGCGCTGCGAAGATCCAGTTGGGCGCGTCCCCGAGGAGGCCGCCGAGACCAATGGATGGGAACATGTGCCAGTACCCGGGGATCTCGGTCATCGCCGCCAACTGCGGCAAGCGATCCAACACCAGAAACGAGCCGGCGAATAGCAGGGCCAACAACAGGGTTTGCAAGCCAATCAAGAGCCCTGCTCCATGGCGGCCAGCGAAGCGTTCGATGAGCAGTAAGCCTGTGGCGATGGCCAGAGCTTGTAGTGCACCTAGAATGGGCAGCATCCAGGTTGCGAGACCTTCTGGTCCGAGCAAGGCGACAGGGATCATGCCCCCCGCTCCAAGTGAGCCGAGCACCACAGTCAATACCAGGGTACGCGCGCGAGCGTGATCGGTCGGCGTGCTTGGTTGGGATTCAATCCAGTCATCAGCGTGATCGCGGGCGAGAAGGGGAGCGAGGTCTCCCAGGAGCGCCACGCCGCATAGAATTCCGGAAAGGCCCAGGGTCAACGCCCCGAATAACTCCGGCATCAATTGGCCGCCCAAGATCAAGGCACAGATCGTCAGAAGTCCACCGTGGATCAAAATTCCCGCCACCGGCAGCCAACCGCCTTCGGGCAGGGATTGACTGAAGCGGGCCTGGGCAAGAAGCCGGACGCGGCCGGGGTGCTTTGCGCTGATGGGTTCCATGAACTTTTTGATCCTAGCATCGTAGGGGCACATTCCAGCGAGCTCTTGGGGCCGGGGTCGCTATGGTCATCTTATGCACCTGGATTTTGAAGGACCCGAGGGGCGGCTCGAGGGGGTTCTGTGGGATCCGTCCACTTCTGCTCGTGCGGCCATGGTTTTTTGTCACCCCCATCCCGGTTACGGGGGAAGCATGCACAACAGTGTGGTCTATCGTGCGGCACGCGGCTTGCAAGAGGCGGGGGTGAGTGTGTTGCGCTTCAATTTTCGAGGCGTGGGGCGCAGCGCGGGAAAGGTTGCTGGGACAGGACCCGGCGACGACTCCACAGGAGCTGATGAGGATCTTGGTGCGGCATTGGATTTCTTGGGCGAACAACGCCCGGGTCTGCCCCTCTGGGCTGGAGGTTTTTCCTTTGGGGCTCGTGCGGCCTGCCGTATGGGAAGTCAGAGGCGAGAGCTCAAGCGGCTCCTGCTGGTGGCTTTGCCCGTGCGGGCTTTTGCTTGCCCTTTTCTCGCCGCAGTCCAGTCACCGACTCTTGTGTTGATGGCGGACGAGGATGAATTCGGCACGCGGCGGGACTTGGTGGATCAGTTCCCGGGCTTGGCAGGGCACATCTCCGTTGAGGAAATCAGGGGCGCAGACCATTTTTTCAAGGGGCAGCTAGCGCTTCTGCAGCAGAAAGTCCGAGACTGGGCTGTCTGTCCCATCGACTGAAGAGCAACCCATGACTGAATCTTCCCCTAATCCCCCGGAATCCTGTCCTTCCATTCGTCGTCTGATGTTGCCCCGGGACACCAACGCCGTGGGTACGATTTTTGGCGGTGTGATCTTGTCCGAGGTTGACCTGGCCGCTGCGATTGGAGCCTCCGAAAACCACACAGGCAGTGTGGTGACGGTGTCAATGGACAAGATCGACTTCAAGGCGCCGGTCTATGTGGGGGATCTGGTTTCTTTCTACGCCAAGACGGAGCGCGTGGGGCGCACCTCGATCACCGTGCGGGTGGATGTCTGGGCTCAGCGCAGGTTCGGAGGGGCTGACATGCAATATGTTACCGAGGCCATGGTGACCATGGTTGCGGTGGACAAGGACATGAAGCCGATTCCGGTGGTGCCGCGCAGTTGAGCGCTGGCGCCCGCTCGGTCCTAGCGCTTCTCTTGGATGGCACCGCGTCCAATGGACCTGAGCAATTTCTTTGCGGCCAGGACCGGGTCTTCGCTGTGGGCGAGGGCGGCGAAGACCTCCTCCAAGGTCCCCCCACCTCCAGCAGCAGAGGTCAAGCTTGCCAGGTCTCCTTCGGCAACCAGGGATCCTTCGGAGAGGATCAACATGGAGTCGCAAACTCGCTCGACCACATCCAAGAGGTGTGAGGTGTAGAGCACCGCGCCCCCGTGATTGGCCCATTGACGCAGGACCTCTTTTATCAGGGCGGTTCCTGGTGCATCGAGTCCGGTCAAGGGCTCGTCCAAAATCAGCAGAGGCGCGTTCGCGGAGAGGGCCAGCACCAATGCCGCTCGCTGGCGCATGCCCCGGGAAAACCCACCAATGGGTTCGTTCTCGCGACCCCCCAGGGCCAGCCCATCGATCAGGTCTTGGGCCTGAACTCCAAGCTCAATCCCGCGTAATCCGGTCGTAAGGTCCAAGTGCTGCCGCAGACTCAAGTTCGGATAGAGGGGCGCTCCATCTGGGATCAAAGCCAGCCGCCGCTTGGCTTCGAGGGGATCATCGGCCAGATTTACTCCGTCCACGAGAATCTCTCCCTTGTCGGGGGCCAGTAGGCCGCAAAGAGCTCGCACGGTTGTGGTCTTGCCTGCGCCGTTGGGACCGAGCAAGCCCACAACCTGTCCGGGGAACACTTGAAACGACAAGTCCTTGACTGCAAGACGCTCCCCAAACGAGTGGGTTAGATTCCTGACTTCCAGCAGGGGCGTGTTGGGGTCAGGAGCTTTCATTCTTTGGGTCCGGGTGTGGACGGATACAGCTTAGTCTGTAGGAGTGTCCGTACGAGAGTTCCCGCCATGATTCTGATGGGTCAACGATCATTGAGTTTCAGAATTAATCCCTGGGTGCTTTGCGGATCCAGGGTTACCGAGAATTCCTGGACTGTGCTCTGCTCTTTGATGTGGAGTTCCTCAGGAGTGCATTTAACATTGGACTTCTTGCCCAGAACCGTGCTCAGGGAGAGGCGCCCGTGTTTGGATGTCCTCACCGTGACCTCTCCATTCTTGTCAAACTCTTCGCGCGTTCCTTGTAGAATTTGATGGCGCACCCAATGGTCACCCACCCACCCATTCAATTGTGCTGTAAGGGGGAGGTCGGTGGCATCAAGGACTTCGGGGTTGGTGAGTCGTATTCGTACCTGGAAACCCCTCTTGAGGATCACCGAGTCTCCATCTTTGGGGTTCTTCAAGGACTGGGCCACGTAGCCTTTGGCTCCAAACCAGGCTGTATCGGTTTGCCTGCGTATGAGGAAGGATGCCTTGCCATCAGTGATGTTTATGTCAACGCTATCGGGGTAGTTATGAGTTCCCAAGGCGCCTTCTACTGGTGCGCCGGATTCGTCGAGCACACTGACATTGACAAGACTGACCTTGTCGGCCAGGTTGACTTGTGGCAATTCATGCTTTTCTCCTGCGGTCAGTGTTACCTTGATCGGAGTGACTAGAGGCGTCCAGCTGAACGCATTCAATAGGGTGATTGAAATGGTCCAAGTTCCTGGGAGTAGCTTATGTGCTTTCCAGTACGCCACATCTCCCTCTTGGGTCAGCTTGAGACTCCGGGTGCTTTCCGAGGATTCTTTTCCGCTGTGTTTGATAGATAGTCCAAGCCGACTACTTGGCAGCCCCTTGGGCAGGAGGATTGAACCAGACAGGCTTGCCGGCGACTCCAAGGTGATCTCGACCCCTCTTGTGCCTGGGGGAAATACCTGCCATTCTCCCGCCACCTTCCCTTCGTAGGATGCACGTGCCCGCACCGAAGCTATCCGTTCGGCAGATGTTACCGAGAACCTACCTGATTCATCGGGCTTGAGTTTGAAGCCCGGGCCAAGCTTGTAGCTGTTATCGAGACTGTCTCTCTCCCACGCCTCACGCAGATGGTCTATGGAGTTTGATCCATGGACTTGGATATGTTCCTTCACCCTGGCGTCAAGTGTGGGGCGATCCTCCTCTAGGGGCTGGCATTGGATTTCGAGGGCGGCGGAGGCAAATGGTTTGCCCTCCGTGTTCACAATTCGGCCGGCTAGGAGAATGGGCATCTTTTCTAGCCAGATGTCCCCCAGGTCGATCAAAGATCTAGTTGGGTTCGGAGGAATATGCGTAATGGCCTCACGGCCTGGTATTGAGGGTGCACGCAGGGTCAGAGTCGAGACCTGTTCGTTCTTTGGTAGCTTGGATGGAACGAACAACACGCCATTGGCGTTGGTTGTGATTTCTCTTGGGGTCCGATTAGTCCGAGATCCGTATCCCTGGTAGTTCAAGGAGCGTTGCCGGATGTGGATAATCTTGTTTGCTACGGGATTGTCGGGCGCTTGCATGATCCTCATGCGGAGGAACAGGGCTTTACCCGTCATCTGCAGGTGAAGATCGGTTTTCTCGCCAGGCTTGGTGGGCCCGGGACCCGTCCCTTCGGCAGCCGCTCTATTTTCACCATGGCCCCTGAGTTTCAAGGCCCCATACACGGTTTGGAAGGTTTCGACGAATGCTGTGTAGTGCTCAGTGGCGTCCGGCCGGATTACCAGGCCGCCGTGCGTTTCCTGCCTCCCCTCCAAGTGGATGGTGACTCGTACATTTCTGAGAGGGTATTGCTGCAGAGGTTCGCCGTTGACCATCTTCAGCTTGACTTCAGTCCTGCCTAGGTTTGGCAGGTGTATGGTCAAGGGTCGCGGGTTGTTTGGATCGAACTGAATTGAAACGGGCTCTCTCAGGAGCGCTACTGGCTCAATAAGGAGTTGATTGCGTTTCCAACGGGCCATCATGGTATTCAGATGGAAGAGTCGGATTTTCCCCTCGTCATCTGTGTTGATTCGTTCGTATTCGTATTTCCCCCCCTCTTTCTTGGAGACTCCCATCAACCTCATGGGGAGGTCGACTAATGGCTCGCCACGTGAGTCCTTCACCGATACCGTCCAGCTTGGATCGGGGCGAAGCTTGACCTGCCAAGGCTGCTCTTTTTCATTGAGCAGTTCTACACCGAAGTGGGAAGCGGTGCGGGCTACGACGATGCCAAGGCCTGTGGGTTGCGCAATCCAGGCCTGGCCGAGGGGATTTGAGATCGAGCGCAAGCCCTCATTGATCACCATCTCCAGACATTCCCGCGTGGGTTCTTTGCGATAGAGCCAGCGGGAGCGACTTTCTTCTGGCAGGTCCACCACAAATATCTCTGCACCGGGAATTAGTTGGTCGGTCTCGGCATCGATCACAGAGATGGCGTGGGCTGAGTCATCAGCCAGCGCCTCGCCCCGCAGAATGATTTTGGGCGTGGGCTCTACGGGTGCAGGGGTGTATGCCTCATCTGCAGCAGCCCTGGATTTGCCCTCGACTCCCAACTCCATCTGGGGAGGCGGCTTCGGGTTGTTGGATGAACTGAGCAGGTAGAAACCCACCATGCACAGCACCAGAAAGCCCAGGAGAATCAAGATGGAGGTTCGCATGGAGATCCCAGGGTACCCGAGTGAATAGCTTCAGGGGCATTGCGTAGGCCCTCATCAACTCGGGGTACCAATAGGGTAGCATCCCAGCCCTTCACCACTCAGGAGATATCCATGCAGACAATCGACGACGATCCACCCTCCGGCGGCAAGACTTTTGAGCTTCACCCCGGAGGCCCAACACTGACTATCAACGGTCCCCGGTTGGTCCTTGCTATAGGGGTTGGGCTTGTCGTGATCATCTTGGTCATGCTCGGCTCCATGGGCAAGTTGGGCGTTACCAACATTACGGCTGAACAAGTTGCCGTCAAGATCAACTACATCACCGGCAATCGTACAGTGATCACCAATCCGGGTTATCAGATCTATATTCCCTTTATCGAGGATGTGTTCAAGCTTGATCGTACGCCGCAGAAGTTCTTGATGGCTGGGGATCGGGCGCTGGGAACCAACCATGTTCCTTTTCTTACAGTGCGTGCCAAAGACGGATCGAACTTCTCCTTTGATGACTTGGAGATTCAGTATTCGATCCTGCCGGGAAGTGCAGGGACACTGTTGGATGACTCGGGCCCAGGGGATGGATTCAAACGAGAATGGATTCGCGCTTTTGCTCGCTCGGTCCTGCGGGACGAGTTTGGCAAGTATTCCGCCGTGGAAGTGGCCGACCCTACCATTTATCAAGCTGCACGAATCGCAAGTGAAGAGCGCTTGAGCTTGATGCTCGAAGAACACGGTTTGCAACTGATTCAGGTGATCTGTCCCAAGCCGCGTTTCGATCCGGCCTATGAGCAGGCCATCGAAGACCGTAAGGAAGCAGATCAAGAAGTCGAGAAGCTGCGCGAAGAGGAAAAGCGCCTCGTGAACGAGCGGGCACGCTTGTTGGCAGGAGCCACCAAGGAGAAGGAGATCGAGTGGGAGAGCTTGCAGGGAAGCCTGACCAAGGAGCTACTCAACGCCGAGCAGACCCAGATCAAGATTCAAAAAGATGCGGATGCCTATGTCGTCAGTCGGGAATTTGATGCCAAGGCGATGAATGCCCAACTTGTGCAGAGCGCCCGGGGTATGACCGCCAAGTACACCAAGGAGGCCGAAGGTATTCTGGCCCAGGCAACCGCGCTTGAGGAGCGCGGTGAAGTGGTGGTGCGTGCGGCCCTGATCGAGAAGCTCAAGAATATTACTTTTACGCTCGTGCCTTACAGCCGAGACCCTGAGCCAAAACGGCTTGAACACACCGACTTACGCGAAGCAAGTGCGACGAGCCTGTCCGCAGGTCGTGCAGGAGGCAACCAATGAAACCTCACAAGCTCTTCATGGGCCTTATTATTCTAGCCATTCTGACGGCTATTCTGTCCTCGGGCTTGACCATCAAGATCAATCCCGGTGAGATCGGAGTGCGCGCAAATGCTTGGGGTTCGGGAGTGGAAACCATTGACTTCGAGCCCGGGCTGCATCTGGGAGTTATAGGCGTGCACAAGTGGCACCGCCTCGATCGACGCTCACACTTCTTGACTTTCAGTAGCACTGATTCCCACCGGTCCGGCCGCGGGATGTTTGTGGTTGGCGCAGAAAACTCTCAACGTAGACCGCCTCTTGATATCCGTACCAAGGACAACAATACCGCGGCCATCGATGTGACCGTGACCTACCACATCATCGAAGGCGAGGCCAATCTACTGGTTGCCGAGGGTCTGCAGACTTCTTACCGCGACCGCGTGGTTTCAACGGTGCAGAGTGTCCTGCGCGAGGAACTGGCTCAGCTCTCGCCAGAGGACTTTGTGCAAACCGAAACCCGCCTGCAGCGTGCCACCGACACCATGCCGGTGTTGATCGAGGCCCTTCGAAAGTTTCACATCATGCCTGACCGTCTCATGATCCGGGCAGTGCGCTTTCCCGAGACCTATGAGCGCAAACTGCAGGATCGTCAGCTCAAGCAGCAGTTGGCCTTGCTTGAAGAGAGCTTGCAGAAGGTGGAAGAGGCTCTGGCTAAGACCGGTAGGATCGAAAAACTGACCGAAGCGCAAGTCAAGAAGCTAGTCGCTACCTGGGACAAGCAGCTCCAAGAATCGTCTTCAAACAACAAGGTCAAGGTCGCTCAAGTGCTCGGTGAATCAAACGAGTACGACTTGCGCGTACGCGCCACAGTAGACGCGGAATACGAGGTGCTGGTGGCCGATGGCAATCTTGCCGTCACCAAGGCCGATGCTCTGCGCGACAAGTTGAAGAACGAAGCACTTGACACCGTCGGTGGCCGCATACTGCAAGCACGTGACGCAGCTGAAAACCTGATCTTTCAATCCATAACCCTCAATTCCAATAATCCAGATGTTCCCAGCGTGATCGACATAGATGCCTTGGTGCGTCTGCTGGTGGGCACAGGAGGGGAGTAGTCTTCAGATGGTCTCGTTCGCATGGCCTTAGCTGTGCGGTGCTCATCGTTGAGAATGGTGACAAGAGGTGACCGGCACCTGACGGACTCAAAAATAGATGCGTAGACCTATGCCCAGAATATCGCTGTCGTCACTGGTGCTATAGGTGGCCCCTAGGGAGACTGCGGAAGAGACCCCGATCAAGGCCGTCAGGCCGATGCGCGGGTCAGAGTCCAGGTCGTCAACTTCAATTATCGTGTAGTTGATATCGAGTTCGAGCCAAGACGAAGTGTGCATTCGTGCGCCGATTGTGTAGCTGATGCCGTCGATGCCGGGGGTGTTTTGATCCACGCCACTGTCCGTAGTTTCCAAGTCGTAGTCCACATATGACACCACTCCGTAGAGGTCGATCTGCCTGGCCATCATCGAGTGTAGCCCCAGGCCCACTTGAAGAGTGGTTTGATCTATCTTGGTCGTGAGTATTTCGGCTGAGTTCATCCCGTAGCCAAAACGGGTGAACCAGGTATCGTTGAGTTCTAGTGAAGCGTTGAATTGCAGAATATCGGCCTCCACATTGAGGCCGCTTTTGTCCTCGCGCCCTGTGCCGATGTCAATGTAGTCGTAGCGAAAGTTGCTGCCCGGGGCCTGCAGTCTGCCGGGGTCCGCGAGTGAAGGCTGGTGGACGGGGGAGGCGCTGAGGGAGGCGATCAGGATCAGGATCATGAGGAGTACCGGGTAGGGATTGGGAAGACCCCTTGCCTTCCCTCCTAGGTGGTTATCGGCACCGCAGGAAGGGGTCTTGCTCGATTTAGGTGGACCGGGTTCCAGGGTGTTCCCGGTGGGGTGTTCGTCGGTCCTGTGGATGCTCAGAAACCAAGACGCGCGGGAGCTTTCAGTGCACTGAAAGCTCCCGCGCGGGGGAATTTGGGTGGGGCTATTGGAGCGTTTTCGCTATGGCTCTATCGCATCAAGAGTTCGTCTTCATGCACCGTGACAGCCAAGCCGGTTTCTTCCCCAATCTGCTCGACGATCTTGCTGATCACACTGGTGGGGGCGGCGCGCAGCTTGCGTTCCTTCGGGTTGTAGGGCAAGCCCTTCAGGATTTGAACTGAGGTGGGTTTGATCTCAGCCAGACGTTTGATCCAGGCCTTGACCTCATTGCTCTTGGAGTTGTCCTGGCTACCGCGGTAGATGCTGGCCATGACAATCAGGTTGTCGTAGTAGTGCAGATCCTTGACCAGCACCGCGAGGTCCTGGGATTTGCCACCGGTCAAGGCGGTGAAGGTCTTGGCGGTGCCCCATTCAAAACGGGCCAGGACGCGGTCGTAGATCGAGAGAGCTGCACGCACATCGTGAGATCCGATGTTGGCGCAGTTGCTTTGAAGGTAAAGCTTGGCCCGCGGGAACCACTTGTTGCAAAGGGTGCGAAAGTTCTCGGTGGCTTCGCGTAGGTTCGGGTGTTCGGTGGGATCGGCGCTCGAGCCGATGACTACCACGCTCTTGACTTTCTCTCCTGCTTTGGAGAGTTCGATCATTCGTGTGGCGACGGTGGTCACCACCAGCGAAGAGCGGGGCAGAGTGCTGTCAGAAGAGACAACCATGTGATTGCGGGCAGCGCACAGGTCAATGGCCAGGGTTCTGGTCAGGCGCTGGGTGGTGAATGGCCCGTAGACAATGGGTGCGACGGTAGCTGTAGTGGTCATGTGATCGAATGCTCCGTGCGGGCGGAAAGGCCGGTCTGGGGCCTGGCTAGGTTGGGTGTACGACGGTATGTAGAAGCCAACAGTGGCTGATATGATAGCTCAGGAAGCAGATTTCGTCTATTGGGGTTATCCCTAGGTTGCACATTCCGTCATCTGCGTAGCGCCACTATGATCAAGAAGATCCCAAGAGTGGACCGCCATCCCGTATCTCGTATGCACTCTAGCCATGCCGTGGTCCAGAACAATTCCTCTGTGCTTCCGAATGAGGCCAGGGAGAGCAGGGCGGGAAGACCCATATGGACCCCTGCGGCAGCCAGGACTGCGGGCAGGGCGAGGCCTGCAGCCCCGCCTGGGGGTGCTTGCTTGAGGGCGGGAATCTGGGGTTCGATCTCAAGAGGTGCGCCCAGGGCGCTCTGGCTTGGGCCCTGGGTATCGGGCGCGTGTTTGTTCATTGGTCAGAGGGGGTGGCGGTCATATTGGAAGACTCCTTGGGCTCCCGCCAGGAGGACTCTCCCTGGAGTCCGGTGGTTTCAGTTGGCGAGAAATGGGCAACAACTGAACCCGAAAGAGCGCCTCGGCTTGACCGTTCAGGGGCACCTCTCTAGACTCTCGCGCGAGTTCTCCAATCCCCGTTGAGTCTGAGTCGGAACTCCGCCTTCATTCCCACGACAAAGAGCGGCGCGCTAACACGCCAGCGCGGTGCGACAATGTGCCACAACCCCCTGTGTCTCAAGGGGAAGCGGCCCGTAGCAGCGCTGAGCCCAAACCCCCGATCCCCACAAACCCCAGCCTGAACCGGTCATGCATTTCGACTATCTGAATGTTCTGGTCTTCCTTGTGGTCGGCTTCCTGTTTGTCCTCGTCAATCTGGCAATAGGTTCACTGATTCGTCCCAAGCGAAAGGGTACGGAAGGGCTTGAGACCTACGAGTGTGGCGAAGAGACCATCGGTGATTCGTGGGTTCAGTTCGACATTCGTTACTACACGGTGGCCTTGATCTATGTGATCTTTGCCGTGGAGATCGCCTTTCTTTTTCCTTGGGCCATGGTCTTGAACCGTGCCTTCGAGAATCCAGAGATAGGCCTCTGGGCTTTGGCCAAGGGATTCATGTTCGTGACCATCCTCTTCTTCGGATTGGTGGCGGTTTGGGCCAAGGGCGACCTGGACTGGATCCTTACCTGGTCGAAGGAGGCCTACGTGCCAATGGGCAAGCGGGAGGCAACTTCCATTCCGGACTTGACCACGCTTGAAGAGAACGACGGGGATTCTGATGGATCAGATCCAGACTCCGATGAGGACGCCGCCTAGGGCCCGCAAAGACAACAGGAACACACATGGGTTTACTTGAAGAGTCTCTGGACGACAACGTCCTGACCACCAAGGTCGACTGGTTGCTCAACTGGGCTCGACTGAACAGCATCTGGCCCATGACCTTTGGGCTGGCTTGCTGCGCCATTGAAATGATGGCGGTGGGGGCCGCGCACCATGACCTGGACCGCTTTGGAGCCGGAGCTTTCCGCGCCTCACCTCGTCAGGCTGATCTGATGATCGTGGCGGGAACGGTGAACTACAAGATGGGCGAACGGGTCAAGCGTCTTTATGACCAGATGCCCTTTCCCAAGTACGTGATCGCCATGGGCGCCTGTGCCACCGGTGGAGGGCCTTACTTCAAGTACGGGTACAACGTGATGAAGGGGGTTGACCGCATCATTCCTGTGGACGTCTACATCGCCGGTTGTCCACCGCGGCCGGAAGCCCTTCTGGAGGGCTTGATGAAGCTCCAGCAGAAAATCAAACGCACCCCGGTTATCCGTCGCCCGGCCCACACCATCTGATTGCTCAGGCATTCACCAGAAACATTAGCATGGAACTCCAAGCGATCCACGACACCCTGACGGCCGCCGGCGTAGCAGGCCTGTTGGGCTGTGATGAGCCGCGGCCGTCCAACAAGAAGGAGAAGGACCAAGGTCGTTCAGGCCTGCCGTTTCTCATGGTCGATCCCGCTGGGATCGTCCCGCTACTCACCGCCTGCCGGGATATGCCCCTGCTGCGGTTCGACCTTCTGATCGACTTGACCGCTGCGGATCCTGCGGCAGATGGGGAGGACCTTTGGGTCTTGATCCAGTTGCTCTCCTTGAAGCATCGTCACCGTTTGGCGATCAAGGCCTGCTTGCCCAAGAGCGCCTTGAGCATGCCCTCCGCCACTGCGGTTTACCGTGCTGCGGACTGGCATGAGCGCGAGTGTTCCGAAATGTTTGGCATCACTTTCGAGGGGCATCCCGATCCCCGCAAGATTCTTCTGCCCGATGACTGGGATGGCTATCCCTTGCGCAAGGATTACGAATTCCCCACCGAGTACCACGGCATCTCTTGTGAGTAATTCTACTTCAGATCAAGCCTTGAAGGCCCATGAGCCTTCTTACAGCACGGAAGAGCGACGCACCCTTCCCAGCGGTGAAGAGGAGTTCTTCTTTGACGTAAAAACGTCGGATCTTGAGGTCAACATGGGACCCCAGCACCCCGCTACCCACGGGGTGATGCGCGTCTTGATTCGCTGCGACGGTGAGCTGGTCACTGGCGCTCAAGCGCACTTGGGATACTTGCATAGGTGCGCCGAAAAAATCGGCGAAAACGTGGAGTGGCTGCAGTACCTGCCCTACACCGATCGCTACGACTACTTGGCGGCGATGAACAACAACCTGGGCTACAGCATGGCTGTTGAAGCCTTGATGCCAGGCTTCGAGGTTCCTCGTCGTGCGACCATGTTGCGTACGATTTGTGTGGAGCTCAATCGTATTGCCTCGCACCTGGTGGCCTATGGCACCTATGGTTTGGACATCGGTGCGATCACGCCTTTCCTCTACGCTTTTCGTGAGCGTGAGTGGATTCAGTCCCTGTTCGAGAAGATCTGCGGCGCACGCCTGACCTACTCTTACATCCGCATCGGTGGCGTGTTCAATGACGCGCCACCGGGTTGGTTGACCGAGGTTGGTCACTTCTGCGACGTGTTTGAGGAGAAGTGGAAGGAGTACCGCGATCTCTTGGCGTTGAATCACATCTTCATCAAGCGGACCGCTCATGTGGGCGTAATTCCCAAAGACATGGCAATCGACTTTGGCCTGACTGGCCCCATGTTGCGTGGCAGCGGAGTGGACTTCGATTTGCGCCGGGACATGCCTTATATGGCCTACGGGGAAGCCCATGAGGCGGGTGCGTTTGATGTGCCCTTGGGCGAAGGGGAGAAGGGCGAGCTTGGGGATTGTTGGGACCGTTTCTCTGTGCGTGTGCAGGAGATGATGGAGTCCATCAAGCTTGTGCGCTGGTGTTTGGAGGTGATCGAGGATGGGCCGATCATCGGCGATGTTCCAAAGGTCCTCAAGGTGCCCCCGGGCGAGGCCTATGTGGGCATCGAAAACCCTCGCGGGGAACTCGGTCACTATGTTCATTCTGACGGGGGCAAAATTGCCGTGCGTTGCCGCGTACGAGGGCCCTCCTTCACCAACTTGTCCGTGATCGAAGAGCTGATGGTTGGAACCCTGCTGGCTGACTCAGTGGCGATCATCGGGTCCACGGACATCGTAGTCGGGGAGACGGACCGATGATCCAAGAGCAAGCACAGCAGGCCTTGAGCCATGCGGTTCATCCGGGCAGCAATGTCTTTGTGCGCATTCTTGAATGGCTGCCCTTGCCCGAGTGGGTCCCCGGTTGGGTGATCACCCTGGGCGGCGTCGTGATAGGCATGTCGATTTTCCTTGCAGTGATGTCCGTGCTCGTCATGTTCTGCGTGTGGCTCGAGCGCAAGGTCTCTGGCCATATTCAGTGCCGTACCGGTCCCATGTATGCAGGCGGGTGGCACGGATGGGCCCAGTCCATTGCTGACGGTGTCAAGTTGCTGCTCAAGGAGGACACAATTCCCAACGAGGCAGACAGGACCCTGTTTTGGATTGCTCCGGCGATCGTGTTGGGTTCCATCTTTGGCGCTATGGTGGCCATGCCCCTTTCCTATGACTGGTGGTTCGGCCGCATGGACTTGGGCGTGTTTGCGATTCTGGCCTTGTCCTCCACTACCACTATCGGGGTGGTCATGGCTGGTTGGGCATCCAACTCCAAGTGGTCGCTCTACGGCGCCATGCGCGAGGCGGCTCAAGTAGTGGCCTATGAGATTCCCCTCGGTCTGTCCTTGCTAGCACCCCTCTTTGTGCTTGGGACCTTCAGCCTGAACGAAGCCAGCGCCATGCAGTCCGGCTGGTTTGGTATGAAGTGGGCGATCTTCACCAACCCCTTCTTGATTCCGGCCTTCATGATCTACTGGATCGCTGCACTTGCCGAGACCAAGCGCGCGCCTTTTGACTTGCCCGAAGCCGAGTCCGAACTGGTGGCTGGTTTCATGACCGAGTACTCCGGCATTCGCTGGTCGTTCTTCTTTTTTGAGGAGTACGCCGCCATGCTGCTCATGAGTGTGCTTGCTGCGTTTTTCTGGTTCGGTGGCTTTGAGAGTCCCCTGACCGGTGCCCTGAGAGCATCTGGTGTGGAAGAGACCTCGCTGCTGTTCAGCGTGGTTTGCTTCGGCACGGTGATGATCAAGGGTTTTGTGGGAATCTTCCTCATGATGTGGATGCGCTGGACTCTGCCCCGCGTGCGTATCGATCAAGTGATGACCATGGGGTACAAGTACCTCACACCTCTGGCCCTGTTCTGTGTCCTAGGCGCCGCCTGTTGGGAGGCGCTGCAACACCTGATCTTCTCCTGACATGGTTCGTGTAAACCGATACTTCCAAGACATCTGGGATACTCTGAAGTCGACCATGATCGGCATGCGTATCACGGGTAAGTATCTGCTCCGCAAGCCGATAACTGTGCAATACCCCGATCAGCGCCTGCCGATTCCTGATCGTTATCGCGGCATTCACTATTTGGAGCAAGAGAAATGCATCGACTGCCTGGCTTGTGCTCGGGCCTGTCCCATCGATTGCATCGAGATGGACGCGATTCGGCATGGCAAGGAGCTCGAGTGGGTCTCCTTTACGCTGGACTACCAGAAGTGCATGTTCTGCGAGTTGTGCGTTTATCCCTGCCCCAAGGACTGCATTCACATGGGAACCGAGTTTGCCCTGGTGGTCGAGGACCGCAGCGAGCTGAACTACGACCTTCTGTCCTTCAAGGGTATGGCTGTGGATGCGCGGGTGCGCATGCGCGAAGCAGAGGAGAAGAAGAAGATCAAGGAGGCCGCCAAGGCGGCCAAGGCGGCGGAAAAGGCTGCGGATGAGAATGACGGTGAGAAGGGCTCCGGCAGCGATGGAGGTGGTGAGGTCTGATGAGCATCCTCCATCAGCAGCGCGCCTTCTACGGCCTCTTGACCCTGGCACTACTTTGGTCTCTGGGCTATGGCCTTGTGTCCCACGGGGCTGAGGGTCTGGCCTTCGCGTTCTTCTCGTCCTTCACCATCGCCGGTGCCCTGATGTGTATATGGGAGCGATCAGTGGTGCGCAGCGCATTCTCCTTGATGGCTACTTTCATGGGTGTCGCTGGCTTGTTCCTTCTCTTGGGCAGCGACTTCCTGGCTATGGCCCAGATCTTGATTTATGTGGGCGGTATCCTGGCTCTGATTCTCTTTGGTGTGATGCTCACGCCGCCAGACCTTGAAGAGCGGAGCCTGGCGCGCATTGCTGGCGCCATGGTATTTGTGATTGGTGGTTCTGGCCTGGTTTGGAAACACGTCACAGACGCTACCGAGTCTCTTGCAGTGGTTCCGGCCGAGGAATTGGCTGAGATGACCAGTCAGGATATATCCGTGGGCATGGCGTTCTTGCATCCAGAACAATACGTGGTGGCTTTTGAGCTGGCAGCGTTCTTGTTGACCGTTGCTCTCGTGGCTGCGGTCTACATTGCGCGGCGCCGTACCGCCGACTTCGAACCTGAGGAGGCTGCCTGATGGGCGTCGAAGCTTATATGGGCGTTGCAGGGATGCTTTTTGTCCTGGGAATCGTCTGCATCATCAGCCGCCGTAACATCCTCTATGTCCTGATGGGCATCGAGATGATCCTGAACGCTGCCAACATCAACTTTGTTGCTTGCAATCGGTTTGGCAACGGAGGCGTCGAAGGGCGCATGTTTGCGATCTTCGTGATCATTCTCGCGGCGGCTGAAGCAGCGGTCGCCTTGGCGATCGTTCTCAACGTCTTCCACCTGTTCCAAAGCGTCCGTCCCAGCGATGCGGACATGCTGCGCGACTAGCCGCAATGAACACTCTCACCCCGAACGACTATACGCTGCTGTTGTCAGTGCTACTGATCCCCCTGTTGGGATACGTAGTCCAGATCTTCGTTGGCCGTAGCCTGCCCCGCAAGGGCGACTGGATGCTGGTGGGGAGTATGTTTGTGGTGATGTGCATCACCGTCTACATGTTCTTTGTGCACGCGATGGGGCACACGGGCTCTGGGCCCTTCTGGAATGAGTCGGCCCGCACTCCCGGCGGGCCGGTTTTCCGCTGGCTGTACAACACCTCCAATGTGCCCGGTGATCAGAATCTGATTGCGGGCCTGCTATATGACGGGCTGGCCGCGTCCATGTTGATGGTTGTGGGGGTGGTTTCGTTCCTGGTGCACCTCTTCTCCAGCGCGTACATGCATGGGGATCGGCGCTATCACATTTTCTTCGCCAATATCTCGCTCTTCACCTTCGCCATGCTGGGGTTGATTCTGAGCGACAACATCCTGTTCCTGTTTGTGTTCTGGGAACTGATGGGCTTCATGAGCTACTTGCTCATTGGCCACTTTGCGCACGACCCGGATAGCCCCCGCATCACCCATGCGGCGGCAGCTTGCAAGAAGGCTTTCCTGACCACGCGGGTCGGGGACACCTGCCTCTTTTTTGGCATGGCCATGTTCTATTTCCTCCTGCCGAGGGAGTACAACCAACTGCTTGAGCAGGGCCTGATCGAAGGCGAGCGCGCGCTCTCCAGCTTCCGCTTCGCGGATCTTTGGACCATGGGTGGGCAGATTGTGGAAGCCAACCATGGGGACTATCCCATGTGGATGACGGTTGCGGGGCTCTTTACTTTTGGCGGCACTGTTGGCAAGTCCGCGCAGTTTCCCTTGCACATCTGGCTGCCCGACGCCATGGAAGGTCCGACCCCCGTGTCCGCCATGATCCATGCGGCGACCATGGTTGCGGCCGGCGTGTTCTTGTTGGGACGCATGTTCCCCATGATGTCTCCCGAAGTCCTGCAGGTCGTAATTGCGGTGGGTGCCTTTACCGCGCTCTTTGCAGCGACCATCGGTTGTACCGTGAACGACATCAAGGGAGTGCTGGCCTATTCCACTATCAGTCAGCTGGGATTCATGGTGGCGGCTATTGGTACCGGTGGGCTAGGCCTCGTGGCGGGGCTCTTCCACATGGTGACGCACGCCTTCTTCAAGGCTTGCCTGTTCCTCTCGGCCGGTTCTGTCATTCATGGTTGTCACCACGAGCAGAACATGCAGAAGATGGGAGGGTTGCGTAAGAAGATGCCCCTGACCTTCCTGTGCATGCTGATCTGTACGTTGGCGATTGCCGGCATGCCGCTCTTCTCGGGCTACTATTCCAAGGACCGGATCATTGCCTCTGTGATCGATTCCACCTTGACCCAGTGGCGCGGGGGGAATGTATTTGCCCTGGTGGCCCTGCCCCTGGCGGCTATGTTGACCACCTTCTACATGTTCCGTTTGATATTCCTGACCTTCTTTGGGGAGCCGCGGGACCATCACCTTCACGAGCACGCTCACGAGTCCCCCTGGCCCATGACCGGAGCGCTACTGGGGCTCGCGTCCCTGGGCCTCTTTGGCGGTCATTTCTGGCTGGCGGGGGATCCTCTCTCCATCAACGGCACTTGGTTTACAAACCTGGTCGAGTGGCAGAACATGTATGTCACCTCGCGCGGCGGTTCGCTGGATCTGACTCAGATGAACATGGTTGCTGTGGGTGAGCACGCTGAAAAAACCGGGCACATTTGGGCCATTGGTGTCTCCATGACGGTGCTGGCTCTGGGCTTCTTTGCTGCTCTTTGGATCTATGGTTTGAAGAAGCTCGATCCTGCGCGTATCACGGGCAAGCTGGGGCTGGTCTACGAGGCTGTGCGCGACAAGTACTACATCGACGAAGTCGTCAACGCCACGGTTGTCCGCGGGACCATGGGCCTCGCCAAGGGTCAAACGTGGATTGATGAGAATATCGTCGATGGCACAGTCTTGGGAGTTGGCCGCTTGGGTCGAGGCCTGGGCACCCTTTGCGCCTGGATTGACAAGCACATCGTTGATGGGGCGGTCAATTGGCTGGCCAACACAACCCAAGCACTTGGATCGGTGGTGCGCTTGCTTCAAACCGGTCGCATTCAACAGTACATCTCCTTTGCAGTGGGCGGGGCGCTTCTTCTGGCGGCCTTCCACATCTTGACCTGATTTCCGTTTACCCCTGAGCATCCCCCTCCAAGGTCGATAGCCATGGACCTACTCAATCTCAACCCTGAAAACGCCTCGACTCTGCTGAGCTGGCTCACCTTCCTGCCGCTGATCGGCATGTGTGTGGTCCTGATGCTTCCGGCGTCCAACCTGCGCGCCATCAAAATCGCGACGGGGCTCTTCACCTTCATTCCTCTGGTCCTGGCCACGCAAATGTACTTCGGTACCTTTGACAAGACGGTCAGCGGCTATCAAATGGTTCAGCACTTTGAATGGATCAAGGTTCTTGGCATCAACTACTCCGTGGGGGTGGATGGCTTGTCCATGCCCCTGCTGTGGCTGACCACGATCCTGTTCTTCGTTGCCGTGCCAGCCAGCGAGACCGTTCCGCGATTGTCCAAGTCGTACTTTGTGCTGTTGTTGCTGTTGGAGCTGGGAGTGCTGGGCGTGTTTGTCAGCTTGGACTTCTTCCTGTTCTACGTGTACTGGGAGGTCATGTTGCTGCCCATGTACTTCTTGATTGGCATCTGGGGCGGTCCCCAGCGCGAGTACGCTGCGATCAAGTTCTTTCTGTATACCCTGGCCGGCTCCGTGTTGATGCTGATCGCAGTGATCGCGCTGCGCCTGGACACGGGCACCTTCTCGATCCCCGAATTGGTGGCTATCGGTAAGGCGGGGGGCTTCACCGGCCCCGCGCTCTTGGGCATGAGCTTCACTACCTGGGTGTTCTGGTTCCTCTTTATCGCTTTCGCGATCAAGATCCCGGCTTTTCCTTTTCACACCTGGCTTCCGGACGCCCACGTGCAGGCACCTACGCCGATCTCAGTGATCCTGGCGGGTATTCTGCTCAAACTCGGGGGTTATGGCCTCCTGCGGGGCTGCTTCCCCATCGTGCCCGACGCTTTCCATCATTTCGCCTATGTGTTGGGAGTTCTCGGGGTGATTGCCATCGTCTATGGGGCTTATGTGGCCCTGGGCCAGACAGACTTCAAGAAGATGGTGGCCTATAGCTCGGTCAGTCACATGGGATTCGTGCTTCTGGGCATGGCGGCCTTGACCGAGTGGGGCATGAATGGCGCGGCCTTGCAGATGTTCACCCACGGCATCAGCTCAGCCGCCTGCTTCCTCGTGGTCGGTGTGGTCTATGACAGGGCCCATCACCGGGATCTGAATGCTTTTGGAGGCTTGGCTCAGCCAATGCCCCGTTATTGGGCGTTGGCAACCATCGCCTTCTTCGCCTCTCTGGGCTTGCCTGGGATGGCGGGCTTTGTGTCTGAGGCTCTGACCATGGTCGGTGCGTTCCAATCCCAGGTGGGTTGGACCGACGAGGCGATTGCTTCCGGCTGGATGTGGGGGCCGTTCCAGTGGCTGACTCTGATCGCCACCATTGGCATTGTGATGACCGCGGCCTACATTCTGTGGGCGCTGCAGCGAGTGTTCCTCGGAACTCTCAATGAGAAGTACCAGGACTTCAAGGACATTTCAGCCCGTGAGGTCTTTAGTTTGGCACCCCTGCTGATCCTGTGCATCGTGCTTGGCATCTTCCCCTGGTTCGTCCTTGATTGGATGGAGGTCAGCGTTGCTGACTTGATGCAGATCCTGACTTTCGCCGGCTGACTCTCTTCAATTCGTTTTACACGCGATGTTCGCTCTACAAGATCTTCACCTGCAAGGCCTTAGCCTGCTGAGTCCCGAGCTCACCCTCGTGACCACGGCGCTCGTCGTCCTGATGATGGACCTCATCTGGAAAGAGCGGGACTCCTGGCGTTTGGGCGCCATCGGTTTGGTGGGCCTGGGCGCGGCGGCTTTGCAGCTGGTCAGTGCTCACGGAACTCAGGGGACTGCCTTTGGTCTGGTCTCGATCGACAACTTTGGCGGCTTCTTCAAGCTCTTTACCTCCGCGGCTACGGGGGTCTGCATCGTCTTCGTAATGCTCGACAGGCGTGAGCGCCGTCACCGTATCGGTGAGTACTACTTCCTGCTGTTGTCTGCTGCGATCGGCATCTTCTTCATGGTCGGGACCTACAACCTGTTGTTGTTGGTTCTGGGCCTTGAGCTGGCCAGTCTTGCCAGCTACAGCCTTGCGGGTTTTCACAAGGGCGAGAAGCGCTCGGCGGAAGCGGCCATGAAGTACGTGGTCTTCGGTGGTCTGTCAGCTGGGGTGATGGTCTTTGGTATTAGCCTGCTGTATGCGGTCACGGGGACCTTGGACATGCGGGTTATGTCCGGTGCGTTGGCTATAGATCCCGTGGGTGAGGGCGTGGCCCGTAGCCTGGCCGTGGCCCTGGAGCAAAGTCCGGGCATGGTCGCTTTGGCCATGATCCTGATTTTGGGCGGGTTCTCCTTCAAGATCTCTTCTGCGCCCTTCCATTTCTGGGCACCGGATGTATACGAGGGCTCGCCGACTCCGGTGACGACTTTCTTGGCGGTGGCCTCTAAGGCTGGTGGCTTTGGAGCCTTGATGCGATTCTTCGGCGTGCTCTTCGTGGCCCCGGATGTGGGTGAGATGGTGGCTGCCTACCGTAATGAGATAGGCATGGTGCTGGCTCTCGTGGCCGCCGCTACCATGACTCTGGGCAATCTGGCCGCTCTACGTCAGACGAGTCTCAAGCGTATGTTGGCTTACTCGTCCGTAGCTCACGCGGGCTATGTGCTCGTGGGCGTCGCAGCCATGAACCAGGCCGGGATGGAGGCTTCGCTGTTCTATCTTGCGGCTTACTATTTCATGAACCTGGGTGCATTCGGGTTCCTGCTGTACTTCAGTGGGGTGACTGGGCGCGAGACGCTCGAATCCCTGCGTGGGATGGGCCCCAAGGCGCCGATGATCACCGTTCCCATGGTGATCTTCCTTGTGAGCCTCACTGGAATTCCTCCTATGGTAGGCTTCACCGGCAAGTTGCAGTTGCTCTATGCTGCGATGGGTCCGGCGGAGGGCCTACAACTGGGCTGGCTGGCGGTCTGCCTGGGACTTAACTCGGTGATCAGCCTGTACTATTACATGCGCGTGGTCCGTGTTCTGTTCCTGGAAGATTCGGATGAGCCAAGACCAGAGCCTCAAGTGCCAATGGCGGTCTTTCTGTGCCTGATGGCCTTCTTGACAGTTTGGTTTGGGCTGTTCTTTACGCCTCTACTTGATCTGGCGCGGTCCGGGATGGACTTGCTCACCTAGCGAGAGGGTCCTATGGCTATGGCTATGGCGGCGGAGGCCTAGTCCGGACGTTCAAAGTCGGCTCCATCCTCATGGATCTCGTAGGCGTGGCGGCGCTCCGGTGTTCGGTCGCTATCATGAGGGCTCGGAGTTCTCCAATGGTAGCCTCTCACGCACTCCTCCTCCTCTTCTCCATGACGCCCGCCGGGGACCCCCCGGTGAGCTTCGACCGCGATGTGCGCCCGCTTCTCTCGGACAACTGCTTCGAGTGTCACGGGCCGGACTCGAACAAGCGCAAGGTCAAGTTGCGCCTCGACCGCGAAGAAGGGCTTTTCTCGCTGCGGGACGGGGTCTATGTGATCACTCCCGGCGAGCCCTCAAAGAGTGAGCTCTTCTTGCGTATCACTGCCGAGGACCCCGAGTTCAGGATGCCGCCCGCTGAGTTCAGGCACAGCCTAGAGGCAGAAGAGATCGAGACGGTCAGGCGCTGGATCTCCGAGGGGGCAGAGTACGAGGGGCACTGGGCATGGAGTAGACCGACGCGCCCCGAGCCCCCCGCAGTTCACGACGAGGCGTGGGTGCGGAACCCCATCGACCGCTTTGTGCTCGCTCGCCTCGAAGCCGAGGGTATAGCGCCTTCGCCGCCCGCAGACACGCGTACCTTCGCGCGCCGACTCTCCGTTGATCTCACCGGCCTCCCCGCAGACCCTGACGCTGTCGCGGACTTCGTTCGTGGATCGTTCGACGAAGCCGCTTATATCGACGAGCTCCTCGGCTCTCCACACTATGGCGAGCGCATGACCCAGCACTGGCTCGACCTCGTGCGCTACGCAGACACCGTCGGATACCACGGTGATCAGGAGTGGCGCATGTGGCCTTATCGAGACTATGTGATCCGCTCCTTCAATGAGAACAAGCCTTTCAATGAGTTCACCCTCGAGCAGCTTGGCGGCGATCTCTTCGATGAGCCCACGATGTCCGACAAGGTGGCGGCGGGCTACAATCGGCTAAACATGGTCACCTTTGAGGGCGGCTCACAAGCGAAGGAGTACCTCCTCAAGTACGCAGCCGACCGTGTGCGCAACTTTTCCACCGTCTGGCTCGGCTCGACGGTGGGGTGCGCAGAGTGTCACGACCACAAGTTTGACCCCTACGCGACGAAGGACTTCTACCGGCTCTCTGCCTACTTCGCAGACATCGACGAGGTTGGCGTCTTCGCAGGAGTCGGTGCCGTCCCGCCCCAGATGAGGGTCGCCTCCCCTGAAGAGGAGATTGAGCTTACCGGCCTCGCCGTGACGGTCGAACGCCTGAAGGGTGAGCTCGACCGAGAAGATCCTGCGCTCGCTCAAGAGCAAGCCGCTTGGGAGTTAGGGGCAGCCTCTGAGGCGGGCGACGGCGTCCGCAACTCCGTTGCTTGGGTGGACGACGCCCAATCCAACGGGGGCAAGACGGAAGGCACTTGGACCTTCGTCGGAGAGACGGACGGCGCACCTGTGCGCTCTGGCGAGAGCTCGCGCAAGCAGACAGGCAGCGGGACAGTTCAACATTTCTTTCACGTCGCGAAGAAGCGTATCGCGCTTACTGAGGGCGACCGCTTCTATGCCTGGGTTCATCTGGACCCTACGAACCCACCCAAGCAGGTGATGCTCCAGTTCCACGCCGACGGCAAGTGGGATCATCGCGCCGTCTGGGGGGAGGACAAGATCAGCTTCGGCGGAGCCGGCACCGACACTGACGCGCACAGGCAAATGGGCGTGCTCCCTGTCACCGGTGAGTGGGTGCGGCTTGAGGTCGACCCAGCCCTCGTTGGGCTTGGGCCCGGAGGCTCAGTCGACGGGATGGCCTTCACCCAGTTTGGCGGGTTCGTTCACTGGGACGAGGCGGGCGTTGAGACAGACACCCCCTCACTTGTCTTCGGAAGCGCCCTAGGCTCCATCCGAGACGCCGTACTCGCCAACTCCGAAGCTCGGACGGAAGAGCAGGTCCAGCTCCTTCGTGCCCACTACCGGGGGATATCGCCGAGCCTGGGCGCGACGCGCAGCGCGATCGCCGAGGCAGAGGTCGCGCACAAGTCCTTCGAGGAGTCCCTGCCGGAAATGCTCGCCACGGTCTCCGTCGAGCCGCGCGAAGTGAAGGTCCTGCCGCGCGGGAACTGGATGGACGAGAGCGGCGAGGTCGTCCTCCCGGGAGTCCCGGCTTTCCTTCCCCAGGGTGAGCTCTTGGGCGCGCAGCGCGCCGACCGCTTGGATCTTGCGCGCTGGGCCGTCTCGGATGCTAACCCGCTCGTCGCCCGCGCCTTCACCAATCGGATTTGGAAGATCCTCTTCGGCGAGGGCATCGTGCGTACCCCAGACGATCTCGGGAACCAGGGGGCGCGTCCGACCCACCCAGAGCTGCTCGATTGGCTCAGCGCGGAGTTCATCGAGAGCGGTTGGAATGTGAAACACCTCGTACGCACTATCGTTGTCTCGAACACCTACCGCCAGCGCTCCAGAGTTCGCGCTGACCTCAGTGATCGTGACCCCTATAACGAGCTCCTCGCCCGTCAGGGGCGGTGGCGCCATGACGCCGAGTTCTTGCGTGATGGTGCGTTGGCCGCGAGCGGCCTCCTGACCTCGACCATCGGAGGCAAGAGCGTGAAGCCTTACCAGCCAGCAGGCCACTGGCGTGAGCTTAACTTTCCTATGCGCACTTGGAAGCACGGCGACGACCTCTATCGGCGCGGGCTCTACACCTTTTGGTGCCGCACATTCCTCCACCCGGCCATGGACGCCTTCGACGCTCCCACGCGCGAGGAGTCGTGCGCTCGACGCAACCGCTCGAACACGCCACAGCAAGCGCTCGTTCTCCTGAACGACCCGGCCTTCGTCGAGGCGGCCCGCACCCTCGCCGAGGAGCCGGCGCGACCTTTCCCCCACGAGTCCGACGAGCAAGGTGTGCATCATATCTGGCAGCGTGTGCTTGCGCGGCCCGCGAGCGAAGGAGAGCTCATGGAGGCCCTCTCCCTCCTCGCCGACGAGCGCGCGCGCTTCTCTGCTGACGACGCGGCAGCTAGCGCCCTCCTCTCAAAAGGGGAGCGTCCTGTTCCCGCCGACCTCGCGACTGCCGAGCTGGCTGCCTGGACCCAGGTCGCGCGCCTAGTCCTGAACCTCCACGAGACGGTGACGAGGAGCTGATGAACCCCGCCAACTTCATCACCCGCCGCGGATTCTTCGGTCAAGCTGGCGCAGGCGTCCTCACTGGGGCGCTCTCCTCGATCATCGGGCGCGACGCCGTGGTGCCCTCCGGCGGGACCCTTGGCTCGCCGCACCACCTGCCGCGTGCGCGACGCGTGATCCACCTCTGCATGGCGGGCGGCCCGTCACACCTTGAGACGTTCGATTACAAGCCAGAGCTCGCTCGGCTGCACGGCGAGCCCATGCCTGAGTCTTTCACGAAGGGACAGCAGATTGCCCAGCTCCAAGGCGCGGCGCTTAAGTGCTTCGGCCCCCAGCACCCCTTCGCTCACTACGGCGAATCCGGCCAGCACATCTGCACGCTCTTCCCGAAGATCGGCGGGCACGCGGACAAGCTTTGCATCGTGCGCTCGATGCATACGGATGACATCAACCACGACCCAGCTCACACGATGATGAACACGGGCTCGGGCCTTTCAGGCAGACCGAGCATGGGTTCCTGGACGACCTGGGGCCTGGGCGTCGATACCGAGGACCTCCCGGGCTATGTCGTCTTGACTTCGGTAGGCAAGGGTGGCCAGAGCCAGCCTATTGCAGCGCGTCAGTGGAGCGCAGGGTTCTTGCCTGGTCGACACCAGGGCGTCCACTTGAAGAGCCAGGGCGAGCCCGTCCACTACGTCTCGAGCCCCGATGCGGGGGCGCTCGAGGGACAGCGTCGCCTCGTAGACGCGGTTGCACGCCTGAACGCTCAGGAGAACGAGCGCGCCCCGGACCCGGAGATTGAAACGCGCCTCGCCCAGTACGAGCTCGCCTACCGCATGCAGACAAGCGTGCCGGATCTTGTCGATCTTTCGGGCGAGACCGAGGAAACCTTCGAGCTCTATGGCACCCGCGGCGGCGACGGGACCTACGCCGCAAACTGCCTCTTGGCGCGCAGGCTCGCAGAGCGAGGAGTGCGCTTCATCCAGCTCTACCACCGCGGCTGGGACCACCATGGCGGCGTGAAGCGAAGCATGGAGATCACAGCTAAGGAAGTCGACCAAGCCACGGGTGCGCTCCTCACCGACCTCGACCGGCGCGGTATGCTCGAAGACACCTTGGTCCTCTGGGGAGGCGAGTTCGGACGGACCCCTATGGGCCAAGGGGACGGGCGAGACCACCACATCAAGGGCTTCTCTTGCTGGATGGCAGGCGGTGGCGTTCAAGGTGGAATCTCATACGGGGAGACGGACGAGCTGGGCTACGCCGCGGTCCAGGACCCCGTTCATGTCCACGATTTGCACGCGACGATGCTTCACCTCCTAGGCGTCGAGCACAAGCGCATGACCTTTCGCTTCCAAGGCCGCGACTATCGCCTGACCGATGTCTCCGGCCGTGTGATGCGTGCTTGGCTCGCTTAGGAGTTGAAGAAGCTTTCCGATCGGCTTCATGCGACAGTCGAAGGTATTCCTCGCCCCTAGTCGCTGCCGGCGACCTCGAAGGCTCCCATGTCGGTGATGGGGGAGTAGCCCTCTCCCGTATCTGGTGCGGTGGAATCGTCCGCGTGTGGTCCGCGTGCTGTTCCTTGAGGACTCGGATGAACCCAAGCCAGCCCCCAAATGCCCATGGCGGCGTTCCTGGGCATTATGGCTTTCCTGACCGTGTGGTTCGGGCTCTTCTTCTCGCCCCTGCTCTCCTGGGCAAGGTCGAGCATGGACTTGCTGGCCGTCGCGGGTTAGCCGTCGCTGCCGCTTACGCGTTCATAGGCACCCATGTCCGTGATGGGAGCGTTGCCCGCACCGGTGTCTGGAATGGTGGGGTCATCGTCACGACGGGGGTTGCCCAGAAGGTCGATGGGTGTGGCTTCATTGAAGACGTCATCGTTATCCAGATCACAGAAATCAAACATAATGTGTGGGTTGCTGCCAGAATCGATGCAGGGGGAAAGGAACCGCAACTCGTAGTCGTGTCCCAGAGCGTTCTTGAAGCGCGGCGGGCTGTCGATGTTGCCAGTACCAGGCCAGCCGCCCTGGAAGTCGCTGTACAAGACCTCTATGTGGTTTGCATTGCCGTTGTATTGGGGTCCTTCTGGCGCTTCGTTGTTCCAAAGGATTGAGTTCCAGACCCGGCAATCACATTGTTGCAGGAAATCGGGAGGAGTGGCGATGGCGCCACCCCGAATTGCGGCAAAATTAGCCACCAGGGTGCAGCCTGTAAACACCGCTTTGCCAGGAGTATTGGTAACGCCGCCTGCTGACAAGAATACCGCACCACCCGTTCGCGCTCGATTGCTGTAGAAGAGGCAGTTTTGAAAGATTGACCGTGGCAGACCGGAGGAATAGTCAACTCCCTGGGTCAACAGGATCGCCCCACCTGTATTGAAGGCGCCGTTTCTGCGGAAGACACAGTTGGCCACCTGCACTTGCATGGTCGCAAACAGCCCACCGCCGCGAAAGGCCAGGTTTTCCTCAAACAGGCAGTTTTGGATCCTGCAAATGCTGGCCTCTACATACAACGCGCCTCCGCGCACCGCGCGGTTTCTGCGAAAAATGCAGTTCCGAATCTGCTTGCTGCCCAGTTGGACAAAGATTCCACCGCCCGTTCCGTTTTGCTGGCTGCCATCAGCATTGGCATTCTGGACGCAGAAGCCATCGAAGGTGTGGAAGAACCCATTACCATCCAGGCGTACCACGTGCCGCGCGTTATCGTTGATCGTGCTCGGATGGCCGATTTCGCCCTCTAGAATAGTCTCTGCAAACAGTCCAGCGCGGGCGTCCAATGTGGCCTCGTCACCGGCAAAGCCTCCATACATTTGGACACCGTTACGAGGAGAAAAGGTTACCGATCGAGGATCATTAGCAACGGTTCGATGCCGGGGCTTGTAGCTGCCAGCGGCTACCCAGACCTGATCGCCATTGAAGGCTGCGTCCAGCGCGTGGTCGAGAGTTGCAAAGGCTTGGGACCAGGAATGTCCATTGCCTCCCGGGGCGGCCGAGGCGTCTACATGATGAATCGTCTGAGCGCTAGCTGTTGCTATGATCGAACATGCCAGAAGGAGAGTGAGGTGTGCTTTCATGGGTTGTGGACCTTGATAGGTGCTAGTGGATTGGAGGTACAGCGAGGGGGGCGAGGGAGGTCATCAGCTGAATCGAATCAGGTCTGTCCTTTCTCGCAGGGGGGCCCCACAACTCGTTTGTCCGAAACCCAATACACCCAAAAGGTTACGAGTTTTCCCATGTTTCGTAGAGGATTCATCGCTGCGCTACCCGTGCGCAGTCCCTATTCCTGCTTTGAGCCTCTGTGCAGTTGATTTTGCAGCAAGGTTCTCTGGATGCGACTGGCCCCTAGCCGTCTCCATCGCCGTCACCGGTCCCGCCACCGGGGGCAATCTTGGGATCTCTTGGTTGACCAAACACCACGGGACCCGGGAGCTCGCCAGCGAAGGGGGCAAGGGTCTGTTGTGTGATGGCGTGACCTAGTTGCTTACCAAGTTCCGTGCCTGCGCGAGTGCTGTCGGGCCGATTGGGGTGTTCAAGGTCTTCGGGCTTGACCACATGCACGCTGGTGGTGGGGAAGGCGAACTGTACGCCTAGTTGCTCCGCGAGGCGCAGGATATCTGCGTACAAGCGGTGCTTCTCGCGAAGCTCCACGGACCAGTCGGGTACTTGAACGAAGCAGTACAAGAGTATGTCTAGGGACGATGCACCAAAGCCGTTGAAATAAACATGATAGTAATCCTTACGCGTGTAGGGGTGCCCGCGAATGAGCTCACGGACCCCTTCACAGAAGGCTTCGACTTTTTCAGGGGGCGTATCGTAGGTCAGGCCGAGAGTCGCTTTGATGCGTCGGTAACGCCGGGCGCCCAGGTTGTCTACAGTGGCGCTGATGAACTCTCGGTTAGGAACCGTGATGACTGAATTGTAGAAGGTGCGGACTCGGGTGGAGCGAAAGCCCACTTTCTCGACTGTTCCGTCAACTGACCCCACCGTGATCCAGTCCCCTAGCTGGAAGGGCTGATCCATCAGAACCGTGAAGGTGCCAAAGACATTTTCCAGGCTGTCCTTGAAAGCAAACAGCAGGACGGCACTACCTATCGAAAGGCCTGCGATGACCTTGTAGAAGTCCTCCGTCACACGCGATGAAAAGTATGCCACGGCGATCAGGACCACGAAGATCTTGAGGGTCCTGCGCAGCAGGGGCACAAGCATATCGTCGAACTTGTTTTCGGACAGAGCGGCGCGTGCACGCAGGAAATCACACAAGACATCGACGAAGCGCCAGGCGGCCAATATCCCGGCAAAGGCGATGACCAAACCACCGCCCACATCCAGGATGCTCGAGAAGGTCTCGTTGTCTATGTCGAGCACTGGGTAGAAGGCCAGGAAACTCCACCAAGTCACGAGGATTCCGAAAGGGCGTACGAACTTTTTCAGGTAGGTAGCGTCTTGCCTCAGCCCGTTTCTCTCGCTGATGTCCTTGGCGAGTTTGCGCAGGACTACGCTGATAATGCGCTCAAGGATCATGGCCACTGTCAGCAGGATCAACAAGCCGAGCCACTGCCAGTTTTCAATCAGCAGATTCACACTAAGCAGGATCGAGTCGGGGGAGATCCAGCCGCGGATCATGTCAGCCAGGGCTGTGCCCTCTTCAATCAGGGCCGCGGTGTTGGAGGAGTGCAGTAGCATGGTGCAGGGGGCTGGAGTGTTCAGAAAGATAGCGGGTTGGTCAGACCGGTTCAGGGGGTCATCAGGCGTGCTGTCCCTTGAGCCACAGGTACCCCGCCTCGTGAATCTCAAGGTGGGTTTCCCAGTCGGGGGTGGATTCGTCAGGGGTGAACGATACCTCTTCCCCGGGACCGCGAGAGTCACGCACTCGTTGAGATTTTACCTCTGCGAATCCAGCGGTGGTCATGGCCGAGCACCATTCTTCTTCCGAGAGCCAGGCCATGGGCAGGCCTATTATTTCTGCCCAATTTTCCGAGGGCGCGCATTCAGTGTAGCGCCCCACCAGGAAGTGGGCCTCGCCGCCAACTTTGGTGAGGCGGAAGGCCTCTTGGAGTATGAGTTCAATATCTGGCGCATAGCTGATCGCCTCCATGGAAAAGACCCGATCAAAGCGACCATCCTTGAAGTCGATCTGTTCTATCTGGCTGACCACATAGCGCGCACGGCTGGTGAGGTCATGCAACTCTTCGGCCCGCTTGACCATGGCTGGGCTGCAGTCAATCCCCACAGCCGTTGCTCCCGGCGCAACCTTGCCGAGGAGGCGCGCTGCCCAACCGGTACCGCAGCCCAAGTCCAATGACTGCATGCCGGGCCGGATGTTCATGGCAGCGATTACTTGCTGGGCCACATTTTCATGCCGGGGTTCCATTTCATCCGCACGGCCGCTGGCGGCCCATTCGTCGAATAGCGCTTGTATGGCTTGGTGTGTCATGGCGTCATTGTAGTGAGGCTGCGAACCGTCGTAGTGAATGCTCTAAAAGAGATCGTCAAGGGGAGCGAAGACGGATTCCCAGTCATGGTGCTGTTCTACAAACTTGCGTGCCGCCTGGCCGACGCGCTCTCGTGCCGCCTGATCGCGTAGGAGTCCGCGAATCGCGTGGCCCTGTTCCTCCGCTCTGTCCGCCACCAGATAGTGTCGTCCGTGCACGGCTCCCACCCCCTGGGTTGCGGACGTCGTGCCCACGACTGGCAAACCCATGGCCATGGCCTCCAGGACCTTGTTCTGGATACCCCGAGCGACGCGCAGGGGGGCTACGCCAATTGTTGCTCGGGCCATCCAATCGGCGGTTGAGTCCACGAAGCCCGTGACCTCAATTCCGTCGGCTTTGCCCAGGCGCAGGACCTCCTTCGTGGGTCGTGAGCCGACGATGGTAAAGCGTGCCTGGGGAAATTCGCTGCGCACTCTTGGTAGGACTTCGCGCACAAAATGCTTGCAGCCGTCGATGTTCGGGTAATAGTCCATTACCCCAGTGAAGACCATGTGTTCGGGTTGCGCTTCTGACGGCCTGGGTTTGAAGTGTTCGAGATCCACTCCGTTGCGCAGCACCATGGAATTGCGGCCGGGGATGCGATCTTGAAAAATCTGCTCTTCAAGGGGAGTACAGAACACATTTTGTGTGGTGGCGTCTGCAACTCTGGTTTCAAATTTCTCCAGCAGGCGCCATTCACGCTTGTAGATGGCGGATAAGGGCCAACGATGGCGATCTGCGTATTGCAGCCACTTATCGGAGTCCAGTTCGGCGAAGTGCATCACCCAGGGCTTGTCTTGCTGCAAGAGGAAGGCCCCCATGGAAGAAGAATAGGCATAGGCCGCGTCCATCTGCTGCATGTGCTGTTCCACTTCACGTTGCATTTGCTTTGAACCGAATACCGCCAAGGTCATAGGCGTCTGGGCAAGAAGCTTGGGCAGCGCCCCGATCTTTTTTTGACGTACATCAAGTGGCACGGTAACCGTCTCAAAGCCCTTGGCCTTGAGAGCTGCGGCGCCTTGCATGTCTGCTTCATCGTGTGCGAAGGCAATGATTGTGACCTCATGCTTACGAGCCAATCGTTCCACCAATCGCCAGGTGGTGATCTTGTCTCCCCGGTTTGGCGGGAAAGGTACGCGTTGGGCAAGGAAGAGGATCTTCACGGGGGGATCTTCGCATCTGAGCCCTTCAAGGTCCCGGTCCTTTTTGTTCTGGTTGAGGAATCGCCGGGTTCGGGAGAACTACCAGGGAATGTCCTCGGGATCGATTGTCAGAGGGCTGGGATCAGGCCTGTCGGCTTTCCCGGGTCTGGGCGAGGACGGAGGAACCGTATGGGGTGCAGGGGTGGGCATGATCAATGCCTGCGTCCCAGGGGGCGTGAAGTCCATGCCTTGCCCACTTCGCTGAAGGTGGTCGGTCAGCCCCATGTGCTCAAAGGCGGCTTTCAGGATGCGGCTGGTTTCGCCCTGCTGAATGCGGGCTCCATCGTCATCTTGAAAGCCAGCGAGGGGTAGATCCTTGAGGAACGCCCGGTGGCGTGAGCTGGTGATGCGCTTGTCCAGAATCAGCACGCAACCCCGGTCCGTGGTCCTGCGCATCAGACGCCCAAAGCCCTGGCGGAACTTGGCAAGGGCCCGGGGCATGTAGATTGCCTCGCGCTGGACTCCCGAACCCATCAGGGCGCATTGGGCGTGGTGGAAGGCATCGGGCACCCCGTAGGGCAGGCGCGCCAGGATCAGGTACTCAAGAGTCTCGCCTGGGAAGTCAGCCCCGTACCAGAAGGTGTCAACCCCCAGCAGCACCGAGTTGGTGCGTTCCCGAAAGAGGGTCGCCAATTCTTCCTTGTCCATTCCCGGCATGCCTTGATACCAAAGGGGAAGGTGGCGCTCTTCGAAGGATGCCTGAAGGGCTTCCCCGACTTGTCGGCAGTCCGCCAGGCTTGTGAAGAGGACCAGGGTTCGTCCACGCGTGCGGTCCGTCAGGAACTCGATCAGTTGAGACGCATAGTCCAAGAAGCGTTGCTTGTCATGGACATCCGGTGCATCGCGCATCAAGCCTACGAATACCTGGTGGTAGTCGAAGACCTCGGGCGCAGCAGAGGTTTCCACCGTGCGTGGGGTCCAGCCCTCATTCTCCTGTGGTTGGGATACAAAATGCAGGCCCAAGAAGCGTAGAGCCCCATCAAAGGAACCACGTTGTCTCGTGGTCGCTGACAGAAATGCGGCGCTGTTCAGGTTCGGGTAGTACTCCGCACCCAGAAGCTCATGGGGCAGGAGGGGTGTTGCCACCAGGACCGATTCCCCCGCGGGGCCAGTCTCCACTTCGTACCACCACTTGTTGTCGAGGGCGATGGCATCGTCGTGCATTGGGAGCCAGTCCCCAAGGGAACTGCGCAGGGTATTCAGATCTCCTCGTGACACTTCCAGTTGGCGTTTGGAGCGCTCTGAACCGGGCAGGTCCGCCTCGGCCAGACGCTCCGCCAGCAGCGCGCAGGATGAATCTAGGTTCAGCAGGGCCTCCATCAGATCGGTACGGGCCTCAACCAGTTGCGAGTCCTGGTTTGCGAGGTACTCATGCAACAGCGAGTGAGCCTCCTGTACGCCGCGCTGGGACAGCTCCTTGCCTCGCCATCTGGTGTAGCGGGTAGCTTCTTCTTCCAACCAGATCAGGCAGTTTCCAGCCTTTGCTGCGGATGCGCAGGCTGCTTCAAGATCAAGTCCGATAGTAGAAGAGTTCAGGGTGCGGCTTCGCAGGTGGTCCAAGATCCCAGGCCGGCGGTCACCGTGCAGACGGTTCAGATGAGCGCGGGCTGTGGGGAAGTCGATGCGATGTTCCCATGCGCTGGCTGCGCTATCATGCAGGTGCTCGCACTCATCAAATATCGCTGTCTGCACGAACTCTGGAGAAGTCAGCATCAGGGAATGATTCATGATGATCACATTGCTGCGCTCGGCTCGTCGTCGAGCCACTTGGGCGGCGCAGGTGCGTTCTGCGTGCTTGCCCCTGCAGCAGCCGGTCTGAGCTCGTACGTTGCTCAGTAGACGCTGCAGGGCGCGACGGTACTCTCGGACCGATCCCAGCCGTACGGGTGCCCGTTTTGGAAAGCGGTCCAGGTCTCCGGACAGGTCGGTCAATCCGAAGAGGGCCAGCGTGGTCCAGGCCAACCAGCGTTCGGGATCGTCGTCAGGCTCGGGTTCCAGTTGCTCCAGAGCGCGCCAGCACATGTAGTTGTTGCGTCCCTTGAGCAGGCTGACCGAGCAGGAACCCGGGTCCCCTGCTCGTGTCAGAGCGGCCAGGGCGCGCGGGACTTCCTGGTCCATGGCCTGTTCTTGGAGCGCTCGCGTGTAGGTTGCGAGTCCCACACGCATGCCATTGGCCCGCGCCCAGATCATGGCAGGCAGGAGATACGCCAGGGTCTTGCCGGTTCCTGTGGGAGCGTGGATGAGCAGAAGTTTTCTTGTGCCGAACATCTCCGCCACAGCCCGGGCGACCTCGTGCTGGGATGATCTTCGGCAGAGCGATGGGTCGATCTTGTGCTCCTCAGCAAGGCACGCGGGCAGGTGCACTTGGAAGAGGTCATCGACAAGCTTGAGCTCGGCCTCATTCAGGGGACGCTCATCGGGCGGGCGAGGGGGAAGCGGGTCAGATTCCTCCAATCGGCAGGCTTCCGCATGCCAGCGAGGAAGCGCTCCCTCTCCCAAGACCCCCATTCCAAGGTTCTTTGCGACGGATTGGCTCAAGAGACCATCTTGCAGGTCAGGTACCGGGGTGTCGCATCCGGGGGGCTTCAGATTCCATGTGCTTGGATGTTCTGCCATGCTCAAGGCCAACTG
Organism: Planctomycetota bacterium; assembly: GCA_012960475.1. Classification (GTDB taxonomy): domain Bacteria; phylum Planctomycetota; class UBA1135; order UBA1135. Next base: position 65,905 of record DUBE01000043.1, on the reverse strand, counting down.
CAGTCGCCTGGATCCCCCCGGATCGCTGACTCTCAGGCGGTCAAGGGCCAGTGCATAACCACTCGCCGCCAGTTGCAAGGCGTGGGAGGAAGAGCTGTGCAACAACTTCATCAAGCTACCCAGGGCGTAGATCAACTCGGCGGGCGTGGTCTTGTCCGTGGACTTGGTCACTCCCTCGGGCAAGAGCATCCGGATCATTTCAGTGCTGCCGCTGGCATGGCGCCCGGGAGTCAGTAGAGCAGCGAACTCTGCGACGCTCGTTGCGCATACCGTTGTCTTCTTCGAGCTCCATTCCAGCCAGCGTTCCAGGGTCGATCCTTCCGGCGTCATGGCTGTCGAGTCCCCTATGAACTCCTGCAATTCCATCAGGGCCTCTGCTGGTGGCAGAGGTTCGACCAGTTGTTCAATACCAAAGGTCTTTGCTCGGGCTGCACTTGCTTGCGGATCCTCGCCCACCACCAGACGGTCCAGGCTCTCCCAACAGTTCCCGCGCCGTGCCAGCGCCAGGATCCGCACAAGATGATCTTGCCCTGGCTCCATACCTGTGGTCCAAAGACAACAGAACACCACTCGCGGTTCGTGCTTGAAGGCCAGGTCCTGGGGCTGGCTGGCGCTTGAGTTGGAGGTGTCCACGGGAGGGATGAGGATAACGCCTGATTCTCTCGGGCATGGATCCTGTAGCGAGAGGATTGGTGTGCGCTCTCCCGCGGGTCCATCGAAGAGTAGTTCACAGGTCCCCGGTGGTCCGGGTCAGTGGCTCAGCTGTACCCCCAACCCATAGATCACATGGGCCTAGTTCCATGGTGCAGCCAGATGACCTACGACCCTGCGGGAAGTTGCCGAGCAACAGTGCCGAATCTTGAGAATCGGGGGCGGCCCCGGACCTACCCTTGGGGGCACCAGGGGGCACCTTTGAATGGCATTTGATGGCCATCTTCCCTATAAGCGAGTGCTATAGCTACCCCTGCCCGCTCGACCGGGAGGCGCATGTCAGTTATCCTGTAGGCCATGGACATCACCGAGCTCTCCGTGGACGGCTATGAGAAGGTCGTGCGCTGTCGTGACAAGGACTCCGGTCTGCACGCTCTGATTGCAGTGCACGACACGACCCTTGGTCCGGCCCTGGGCGGTATGCGCATGCTGCCCTATGCCAGTGAGGATGAAGCCCTGATCGATGTCTTGCGTCTGTCCCGCGGCATGACCTACAAGTCAGCCGTGGCGGACACGGGGCTGGGTGGCGGCAAGTCGGTGATCATTGGCGATCCTGCAATCAAGCCCGAGGCACTCTTCCTGGCCATGGGGCGTTTTGTTGATTCGCTTGGCGGGTCCTACATAACCGCCGAGGACATGAACATTCGTATTGCGGATCTGGAAGTAGTGCAACAGGAGACCAGGTGGGTCACCGGCCTTGCCCGCGAGGCGGGGAGCTCAGGTAATCCCAGTCCCTACACAGCCTATGGCTGTCTGGTCGGCATCGAAGCGACTCTGCAAGAAGCCTTTGGATCTCCTGACTGCAAAGGGCGCACGGTCCTGATTCAAGGCATTGGTGCGGTTGGTGGGCGACTAGCTGAGTACCTAAGTAAACGTGGCGCTGAGGTCATAATCTGTGACATCAACGAAGAACGCGTGAATACCATGATTCAGGAACACGGCTTCAGGTCGGTTCACGACGAGGGTCATGAGGCAGTTCCTTGTGACGTCTACGCCCCCTGTGCCCGCGGGGCGACTTTGAACGATGTGACCATTCCCAAGCTGGCCTGCAAGGTCGTGGCTGGCTGCGCTAACAATCAGCTGGCAGAAGCTCGCCATGGTCAAATGCTCAAGGACCGGGGCATCCTGTACGCGCCCGACTATGTGATCAATGCTGGCGGCATTATCAATGTGGCCGTTGAAATGCTGCCCGGCGGCTATGACGAATCCACTGCCATGGAACGTATCGAGAGCATTCGGCACAATCTGGCTCAGGTCTTCGAGATCGCTCGCACAGAGGACGTTCCAACTCACGACGCAGCGGACCTCTTGGCCGAGCGTCGACTTGAAGTAGGCAGAGCCGCCAAGGCCTGACAGGTCATGGCACCGCTTCCAGCGGACTTCGAACCCGAAACCAAACAGCGGGGCTCTCTCCCCCGGCGTGCATTCGTCACATTGTTTGCCTTCATGATGTTGACTCTGCCCTTGCTTGTGGCGATCAACCTCTCGAACTCCAGCCAGATGATCGCGGCGGTTCGTGGCGATCAGCCTGGAGGCTTGATCGAGGGACGGGTGCTTGACCACGAGGGACAGCCCATTGGGAATCACACGGTGCAACTGTCGGTAACAGGGCCGTCAAGCGGAGTATCGCACGAGGTTCAAACCGATGAGTACGGCTCTTTTCGCTTCGAAGCTCCCCCCGCCACACAAGCGTCCTACCGGTTGCGAGCCGGTGGCGGGTCTTGGCGCTGGCAGACCCGGGATGTTGGGTTCTTGCGGTCTGATGGTGAAATGATCGAGGGTGGCTTGCAGGCGGATTTCGACCTCCAACTCGGGGCGGTGCTGGTGCTGAAGGTTTTGGGGAAGAGCGGTTCACCCATGGGCCATGCGGAGGTTCGCCTCACGGGGGAATGGACAGAATCCGGGCTCCTGCGATTTTCTCCGCGAGTCTTGGATCAGACCAGGAGTTTCTCGAGCAGTCCGATGATCTTGGACGGCCTGCCCCCGATGCAAGGACGGGTCAGTATTTCCTTGGATGGAGGGCGAGTGGTCTCGTTTGATCTGGAACTTCCTGAGGGCCAGACAATCAAGCGCATTCAGTTATGAGTTCTGTTCTCAAGGACAGAAATTCACGCTGAGGGCATCGGTGAAGTTGAAGCCGTTTCCGCTGGCTGGATCGCGGTACCAGAATTGGAAGTTCCAACTGGACCCCGGCTGGATCAGGCCACCGGGAGCGGGAGGGTTGCTGAAGTCCAGCGCGTGGTCACAGCCTCCTCCGGCACCGAAGACAAGAGCCGGTGTGACTCGCCAAAGACCCGCAGCGCCATCAATGCAGACGATCCCCCCCCCAAACGGGTTAGTCGCCTGACCATGACCGTAGAAGAAGATTCCCGCTTGTCCAATTGGCCCGTCGTCAGCTTTGAGGACAAAATTGCCGGCACCAATACTTGTAGAGCCTTCCCAGCTGATCGAAGCGGGAACGCCGGTCGAGTTAGGAAGAGGGTCGCAATAGGTTGTAGGGGCTGTGCATCCAGCCAGGGTCATGATCAGGGCGGTGCCATGATTGCCTGCGCCACGCCGACTACCCACGATAAAGTCGTCTACACCATCACCGTTTGTATCGCCGCAAGCCGCTACTGATTCTCCGGTGTAGGAGCCCACTTCTCCGTGGTATACCATCAACTCGGTACCGTTGGCACCCGAGTGGATAGTGACTTTGCCAGCGACCAGGCCATTGGTGTAGTTGCGGATTGACGAAAAGATAATGTCGGGCACTCCATCGCCGTTCACATCGCCTGGTGTGCCCACCGCGTCTCCTAGCCAGTTCAGGTTGGATTCCCCTTCGAAGGCGTACATCTCGGAGCCATTGGCTCCGTTGTAGACAAAGGCCTCGCCGCGTTCGTTTTTTGATTTGGGGGCACCTACAATCAACTCGCTTCGACCATCGCCGGTCAGGTCGCCCAGGCCTGCCACTGAGAACCCGTACTGGGCGCCATCTTCGTCGAAGGTCAGACTTATGAGAAGGGCGCCGTCGGTACCCGAGAAGACATGGGCGGCACCAGGAGTATCGGTGCCATTCAACTCGAAGGGAGCACCTGCAATCAGGTCGGGCACTCCATCTCCGTTGACATCTTTTGCAGCGCCGATGCCAAAGCCAAGCCGTGCGTTGGCGTGATTGCCCGGTACATCAAAAAGAACGGTGCCATTCGTTCCAGAAATCACTCGAACAAGCCCCGCATCGTTTCCATTGGAATCTGAACCGGGCACACCAATCGCGAGGTCGCTGATGCCGTCGCCGTTTACGTCTCCCAAGCTGGTGAGGTCGTGCCCCAGTTGGTCTCCAGCAGCATCGCCACTTACTTGATAGAGCAGGGCTCCATTCGATCCCGAATAAACCGAAACCTTGCCAGCGTCCACCGCGCCAGCATCGCAGCGGTAAGCACCTACCGCTATGTCCGGTATGCCGTCACCATTGAGGTCACCGGGACCAGCAACCGAGAAGCCAAAGAAATCCATGGATGCTTCGCCCCCGATCGTCAGGAGTGGGATGCCAGTAAGACCGGAATAGACTATCGCGGCCCCTGTCCAGTCCATGCTGCCAGTGCCCACTCCAGGTGCCCCCACCACAACATCGTCGTGGCCGTCACCATTTACATCTCCAACGCCAGAGACGGACCAACCGTGGGTGTCCCCCAGGGTGTTGCCGACGAGGCAATGAAGTTCGGTCTGTGCGCCGCAGAAGCTACTGAGCAGAAGAGCTGTCGCGGCGGGCAGAAGAATAGAATCTAGAAAAGAAGAGCGGAAGAGAATCATTAGCGAAGAGCGTTGCGCTTGGACTAGCAGGATGAGAGGACAACCTGAAGCTAAGTCATCCGGCAAAGAACCGCCGTTCTGAGAGAGGTGCTCCGTCTCATTGTGGGAGCCCATCGCCGTGGAAGTGCGTTGCTGTGCACTGGCCTCCTCAAGGTTGTCACACTTTGAGACAGGTTCAATTCCCTGGCAGTTGTCCGCTGTTCCCGAAGGGCTTGTGGCAATCCATTGGATCTGTGAGCATCACATTGGAAGGATGCTGTAGGCTGCTATTCGACACGGATCTCCTGGTGAACCGCACAACATTGAACATTCAGTTGTAAACTGATATCAGCAGCTATTGCAATGCACTTGATAGCAATCTTGATATTGGCGTGTTCACAGCAGGAGCCGGCCCCTCTTCTGCATGCCCCACCTCCGCGAGCCAGCCTGATCAGTCTCTCGCCGGATGGGCAGAGGGCAGCACAAGGCAATTGGCTGTTTGATGTGCAGTCTGGCGAGCCAGTAGGGATTTCTCGAGCGCCTGGAAGGAGCGCCTCCTGGTTTAACCACTCTGGCACACGTTGCTTGTTTGCCAGTTCCACCGGTCAGCTTGAACTGCATGACGCTGTGACGGGCGAGCGGATCAAGGGGTACCCGGCGATGATCAAACAGGGTTATTGCCGCACAGTTGTCTCTGACAATCTGGCAAGAGTCTTGCAGGTAACTCATGATCAACTTCAATTGTTGGACGGGGATTCCTTTGAGGTGCTCTTCAAGTCCCGCGGTACGCGCCTTGGGTCGACCTGCCACATGGATCCGCATGGCGAGGTCCTAGTGTGGCTGGAAGGCGGCCGGTTGCACACATGGACAAAGCCGCAAGGGGAAGTGAGCCATCAAGTTGATCTTGGGACGAATCCTCATATTCGCGTCGTATCGAGCGGCGACCAGGCTGTGGCCCTCGTGAGTCGCAAGGAGAACAGCGAGGCCCTGTTGCTTGACCTTGCACAGGGCAAGATCGTGGCGCGAGGGAAAGTAATCGAGCAGGCAAGCCTGGTAGGGGTCGATCCCGAACGCGATCTCCTGCTGCTGGTCAATCACAATCAGGCACAGAGCCTGCGGCTGTCAGACTTGAGTTCCGTGAAGGAATATCCCACCGATCAGTTTGCGTGGCTGGATTCTCAATCGGGTGTGCTGCTGCTTGGCGATCATGAACATACGCGCGCCATTGACCTCGACAGTGGAGAGGAACTCTGGCGAAGGAATCAGCGTCCCCTGCGGGCCTTTGATTTCAGGCTTCATGGGGATTTTGCTCAGATCAGTCGCGGGGATCCAGATGACCCCAATGACGATGCCTTCGCCTGGGTAGATCAGCGAGGGCTTGCGAGGCGATTGACCTTGCGCGGAGACGGCAAGGATACGGCCATCTGGCCAAGTGTCTCCAAGCCCATCAATATTGGCCGCACACTTGACGGACTTCTTTGGTGCGCTCATGCGGATGGGCTCTTGGAGTTATTGGATCCGCGTACCTTGCAAATGCAAAAGAACGTGACCCTGGGATCTGGTTTGCGCTTGGCCAGTGCCGGAGGCAACCGGGTTCTTTGTGAGACTCGTACCGGTCGAGCTCTGCTTTACGACCTGAAGGATCTAAGCCCAGTGGGAGATGAACCCTGCGGGGATGGCGCAACTCTCTCAGGTGATGGACGAGCTGTAATCTTGCATGGAACTCGTGAGTTCAGGCTGGGTCCGGGCAGGATCAGGCCAGAGGGGTCTGGAGCGCACCTCTGGATTCCGGGAACAGGCAAGCTTCCCGAGGACCTTTCATTGGGGCCGGTAATCGATGCAGCTCTTGTGGGCGACGGTTCGCTCATCCTGCTGCTAGATCAAGAGGCGCAGGTGACAATGATCAGGCGTGGAACAATCAGCACCGTAAGTTTGCCCCCTGAGCAGAGGGGCGCCAGTCTCTTGGTCGAGCCAACTGGCAGTTGGGTTGCCATTGGATGTGGAAGCCCCTTCGGCTCTTTAAACCCGAAGGTCAGTCTGTTGGTCCTTGATGGTCCGGAACTTAAACAACGAAATGTGCTGGATTGTCCAGGTGATTTCGTTTTCGGCGGCGAATTGCGGGTTTTACGTCTGTCACCAGATGGCAAGAGACTTGCGGCTACTACCGGAGACTGGGCTGTGACCTACCTCTGGCGGGTGCGTGATGAATGGGCGCTGGCCTGGTCACTTGAAGAAGATGGTGGAAATCCGAGTTCCATGCTCCCGACCTTTGATCGCTCGGGAGAATACATGACCCTTTGGGGCATGACCCATGGCGTGCGCTTGTTTTCGGTGGAAGCCGGGGCATCTCTTCTGAGAACCTGTGATCAATCCATGAGCCATCTGCTGCCTCCTGACGGCAAGCTTCCCATGGCAGCTATAAGGGAAGCCCTGGTGGTTCTGATCGATCCGGAGCAGGGGCACTTGCTCGCTCAGCGAGCCAGTTGGTCTGATGCCGATGCCCGACTGTTGTTCCGTGGGGGTCAGTTGGTCAGCAGCGGTCAGGCTCTGTCCCGTACCCTTGTTGTTACAGGACGGGGATCTTGTCGTGGAGATTTATGGCAACCGGCAGAGAAGTGAGCGGGTCGGTGACCTACCAGTGACAAGGACCCCCGCTAACTTGTGTCAGCGGGGGTCCTTGAAGGTGCCGGGGGGCGGTAGTGTCATTCCTTTCGCAGGAAGTCCACCAGATCGGCTTCTAGTTCGTCGAGTCCGTATTCCACGACTGTCAGGCAGCGGAACACGATCTGAGCAAGGGGCTCAGGGGTGTTTGGATTGAGGTCCTTGGGCGGGGTGTAGGAAAGGAAGTAGCTCAGAGACAAGCGCTCTACTTCGCCACCTTGCTCACGGCCCGCGAAGGACCAGGGGACTTCTTCGAAGGGTAGGACACCTGTCAGAATCTCGTAGAGCATCACGCCGATACCCATCACATCCGCTTTGGAGTCCCGCAGGAGCAGCGGATTGTAGTGTGGCGTTGTGGTGATCACATCGCGCTCGTCTCCGCGCAGGGCAGGGTCGATCATGACCACTGAGCCGGAGGGCTTGATAAGGATATTCTCAGGCTTGAGATCCCCGTGGAAGGGCAGGCTGCCCTTGGCCTTGAGGCGCTTCAACGAGCGCACAGCGGTCAGGAACCAGTTCAAGCGGATGCCTTCAAGGGCGCGCACTTTTTCGCGCAGCGTCTTGCCACGTACAAAGTCCATGACCAGCACCGGGCGGCCTTCGTGTTTCAAGCATTCGCGCACCTTGACCACGTTGGGGCTCTTGCATTCGCGCAAGATCTTGCTCTCGGCTTTGATCAGGTCGTCGATTTCATGCACATCCAAGAAGTCGATGCGTACGCCGTCCTGGCGGAAAAAGATTGCCTCGCCGGGGGTTTCGTCCGGGCTGATTCCTTCCGGCTGGCGCGCATCAGTAATCTCCAGGAAGCGGGTCACATACCTGCCGCCGCCGGCCACATCGCCGATCTTGAGTGCTACCTGTTCGCCGTTCTCGTCCTCAGCGCGATATACCAGGGCGAATCCGCCGCGGGCAATGAAGTCCACAATGCGGTAGGAACCGACTCGTTCGCCTATTTCAAGCTTGATCATCTTGGGGGTCCAGGTGCGGGAAGATGTGCACTGGGAGTGCTTACAGGAAGTGTGTCGGCCATCTGCGCTCCTGGATTGAGGGGAACCGGGCCTGTGAGTCGATTCCGTGGCCCGGCGGTCTTGTGGGGCGGAAAAAAGGTCTTGGGGACCCCAGTGGAGAGCCAGGGAAGGCCGAAGGCCCCCTCAGGCGTACAGGAAGCCTGTCTTCGGGCGCTTAGGATATTGCTTATTGGAAACTAGTCCGGTCCAGGGACCAATTCGATTGGGCCGCAGTCGAGGATCCAGCTGATTCCCTGCAGCACGGTTCCCGAACCCACCCAGGCGGGCTCCTGATGCGCGCGATAAAGCCAGGCCCGTCCCAGGGAATCCACCAGACCGAGGTCCTGGCCCCAGCGGTTCTGTACTACCACGTGGGAGTTTCCCGTTTGAAGAAGATACTGGCGGGCGATGGCCACCCACTCCCCAGAGCAGTGCGCGTGCCAGACTTGAGTGACCTCGGCCCTTTGGATCAGTGCCCCGTCTCCGTGAAAGGGCCTGGACTCCAGCTCCGTTACGCAGCCCGTGAGAAGGGTGCTGGCGAGCAGCAGGCGGCCAATCATGTGGAGTTGCTTCACCTTTGAGTTTTCGGTCGTGCGCAGTTCCAGTTCCCTTCCGGCTTGTAGGAACTGGGGTTGTGCCCCATTTTGAGAGAGGCCTGGTCCCAGGAGACGTGCCTCTGGGGGGTACAATCAGTCCATGGAGACCTACGCCTTGGAGTGTCACCGGCGAGCTGGCCGCATCGCAGCCGAGTGCCGCGAGTGGGCACGCGAGTCAATCAAGCCTGGGGTCTTGATGCGCGATGTGCTTGAGGGCATTGAAGAGCGCATCGCACAGGCAGGGGCCGCGCCCGCCTTTCCCGCCCAGTCCTCGCGAAATTCCATCGCCGCGCACTACTGTTCGCCCCCCAATGACGAGACCTCCTATGAGGAAGGCGACTGTGTCAAGGTTGATGTTGGTGTGCATGTGGACGGCTACATCGGGGACACCGCCTGTTCGGTGGATCTATCCAGCGATGGTCGTTGGGCACCCCTGCTCAAAGCATCTTCTGATGCCTTGACGGCGGCCATTGCAGCTATGGAACCCGGTATCAGGGCTGGGGAAATCGGCGCTGCAGTAGAACGTACGATCAATGCTGCAGGTTTCGAGCCCGTGCGCAATCTGACAGGGCACGGTCTTGCTCGCTGGAAGGTGCATACAGCGCCCCAGATTCCCAACTACGGGGAGCGCGGCGGTGGTCGCATTTCCGTGGGATCTGTAATTGCCATCGAACCCTTCGCGAGTACGGGTCGAGGCTATATCCATGAGAAGGGCAAGGCCGAGGTCTTCATGATGTCTCGTCCGCCTATGCGTGCCAAGGGTCTCGACAAGGGTGTTTTGCGCGCAATTCAATCCTGGCGTGGTCTGCCCTTCGCACGTCGGTACTTCACGAACTTCCCTGCCGAGGCTGTTGAAGAGACCTTTGCCAAGCTCGCGCGCCAGGGTTCGCTCGTGCGTTACCCTCCCTTGGTGGAGGAAGACGGTGTGATGGTCGCTCAGACCGAACACTCCATGTATGTGGGCAATGACGGTATAGAGATTCTGACCACCTGTTGAATATTCATGCGACTCGCGCTGGTTACCACGTCCGAGTCCCAACCTTCGGGGATTGGCGACTACACCCAGACCCTGGGTAAGTTCTTGGGAGAGCGCGTCACCTTGCTGCCTTTCCTGCCGGATGATTCCGGCGACAAGAGCTGGTGTGGTTTTGAAGCCCAGCCCATTGCCAAGCTGACGCCCAAGAGTGCTGAGCGCATTCTCTTTCAGGTTGGCAATGAACGATCCCACGCATTCATGATTCCTGCTCTGCGTCGTTTGGGCGGCGTAGTGACTTTGCACGATTGGGTTCTATTTGATCTGATGACCGCTGCTTATCCCCAACTTGAGCGCGGAGGCTGGCGCGGTCAACTCGCTGCCATGCGCTGCGGTGGTATGAGGCAACGGGGGATCTGGCGTGAGGCTCTCGCTGCTCGCAAGCGCGGGGCTGATTCCGTTGGAGCAGGGACTGCGGGGGCGTTGTTGCATGGTTGGCATGCCTTTGAGAAGGACGGCCGTTGGGCAGCCGGACGTGCGGGCTTACGCGTCTTGGCTGGAACCGAGAAGCTGAGACTTGGGCTGCACCTGCCCAGGGGCCATCGTTTGACCGTCACCCAGGGGGCGATCGAGGTCTTGTCCCTGACGGGACCTTCGGATGGGGATCAGACCCTGGGCCTTGATCCCAAGGCGCAGCCAGAGCTTGCTCTTGAGGTTCGCGGGCGCAAGCCAGTTGTGAGCGACTTGCGTGAGCTCGGAGTGTTTGTGCGCTCGGCCAGTGTGCATGTAGACGGAGCGTGGCAGTCCCTTGATATTGCTGCCGCGGCCCTCCTGCCCCTGACTGGTCCCCAGCTTTCTGATGCGCGGTTTCTACTTCCATTTCAGAGGCCCATTGTTCGTTGGGCTGATAGCTTCTTTGTGCACTCTACCGAGGTCGGCCGACGAATTACTCTTGACCGCAATGCCGCCACACCAATCGGAGTGATTCCCCATGGGGTTCAACCCCAGGCCACAGACAACGGGGAGCGGGCTGCGGCGCGCAAGGCCCTGGATTGGGCGAGGCCCGGACATTTGATTGTGAGTTTTGGAGCGATTCAAGAACACAAACGCCCCGAACCCTTGCTGCGGGCATTTGCCCAGATCCTGCAACAGGTACCCGCTGGGCAGGACAAGCCCCAACTCGTATTGGCCGGAGCTCTGAAGACGGAATCATGTGATGTGGAGGCGCTGATCGGAGAGCTAGGCATCGGGGATCTGGTGACAATCACCGGCTGGGTGGAAGAGAATGATGCCTTACGTTGGATGCAGGCTGCGGACTTCTGCGTGCACTTGCGAGGTCCCTCTTCCTTGGGAACAAGCGGGGGTGCGGCTCGTGCGTTGGGGGTTGGCCGGGCGTTGATAATCTCGGACCTGCCTGAATGGGCAGAGTTTCCAGATGAGGCGGTCAAGCGCGTGTCGATTGGGGAAGGCGAGGTGCCTCTCTTGGCTGCAGCCATGGCCGAGCTGTGTAGTGATCCCAAGCGGGTGGCAGCCATGGAAGAGGCAGCTCATCTGTGGGCCCGGGAGGTGGCAGCCTGGCCCATCGTGGCGGACAAGATGGTCGAACTCCTCGGGCACATGCCGGCTCACCGCACGGCCCGCAAGAGCATCCTGCGCAGCATGCATGAAGCCTCTGCCAAGAGCAGGGCTGAACGAGCTGCCGTGAGGAGCTGATCCGCAGCCCGGCCCTTATATATGGTGCCCACGGGGAAGGAAGTCTCCAGCAGCAGGTGGGAGAGGGGGCCGGGACGGGGGGGCCCCCCAGGTCGGCTTTTGCGGCGGCTCCGCCTCAAGAATTCTGGATTCCTTCTAAGTCCTTACGCCTCATGAGGTTGTGTCCTCGTCGAGATGGTCTTCAGCGTGCCGTTTCCGCGCACCGGCTTGACCCACATGCTTAGAGTCCCCCTAGAATCCGCGCCCTCAGCCCGATGCTGGGAGTCCGAGGCTGCAACACCATGTCAAGAATTCTTGTAATTGTCGAATCACCCACCAAGGCAAAGACCCTGCGGAACTTCCTCAAGGGGCTACCGGACAAGTACACGGTGGAGTCCTCGGTGGGTCACGTGCGGGACCTGCCTCATGGGGCGGATGAGATTCCCGCCAAGTACAAGGGCGAGAAATGGGCCAGCTTGGGCGTAAAGGTCGACGAGGAGTTTGAGCCTCTCTATGTGGTGCGTGGTGATGCCAAGAAGCGTATTGCTGACTTGAAGAAGAAGCTCAAGGAAGTGGACTTGCTGCTGCTGGCTACTGATGAAGACCGCGAGGGCGAGGCGATATCCTGGCACCTCTTGGAGTTGCTCAAACCCAAGGTGCCTTTCAAGCGGATGGTGTTTCACGAGATCACCAAGAGCGCGATCAACGAGGCCCTTTCCCAGACCCGTGAGCTCGACACCTCTCTTGTGGATGCCCAGGAAACTCGACGCGTGCTTGACAGAATCTATGGCTACGAGGTCTCGCCAATTCTGTGGCGAAAAATCAAGCCAAGGCTCTCCGCGGGGCGTGTTCAATCCATAGCGGTGCGCATGGTAGTGGAGCGAGAGCGCGACCGCATGAAATTCTGCTCAGCGGAATTCTGGGACTTGAGTGCGACCTTCAGCGCCGGTTCAGGTGCCTTCTCCGCCAAACTCAATAGTATCGATGGCAAACGAGTTGCTGCTGGCAGGGACTTTGACCCGGACACGGGGCAGTTGACAGAGGATGCCAAGGGCAAGGTTGCTTTGCTTTCCGCCGAAGGTGCGAAGGACTTGGAGAGTCAGTTGGGCTCTTCCAAGTTCGAGATACAGTCGGCTGACGAAAAGCCGGTTTCGCGCAAGCCTGCCGCGCCGTTCATTACTTCCACACTGCAGCAGGAAGGCAGCCGCAAGCTCGGCTTTGACGCTCGTCGAACCATGCGTGCAGCTCAAAAGCTCTACGAGAACGGTTTCATCACATACATGCGGACCGATTCGGTCACGTTGAGCGATTTGGCAATTGAGCAGACACGGGCCCGCATCACTGAGGCCTTTGGCGCGGAGTTCCTGCCGGACAAGCTGCGCACCTACAAGGGCAAGGTCAAGAATGCTCAAGAGGCGCACGAAGCCATCCGTCCCGCCGGTGACCCCCCTCCCCATCCTGACGCAGTCAAGAGCAAGCTTGGTGGCGATGAGGCGCGGCTCTATGAGTTGATCTGGAAGAGGACCCTGGCCAGTCAGATGAAGGACGCCGTCGGACGTCGCATGACCCTGAGGGTAGGCGGCCAGGTGAAAGACAATACTGATGTGGTATTCCAAGCTACCGGCACCGTCTGGGATCAGCCGGGTTTTCTGCGTGCCTATGTGGAAGGCACGGATGATCCAAGCGCTGCGTTGAGCGACAAAGAGACGGTCTTGCCCCCTGTCGAGGTCGGCCAGGCACTAGGGTTGGACGCTCTCGCCGCTGAAGAGCACCACACTACGCCGCCGGCGCGTTTGACCGAAGCCAGCCTGGTCAAGTACATGGAGGAAGAGGGTATCGGTCGTCCTTCTACCTACGCTTCAATCATCGATACGATCCAGAACCGTGGTTATGTCTTCAAGAAAAGCACCGCTCTGGTACCTACTTTCACGGCTTTTGCAGTGGTCAGGCTCATGGAGGAGAGCTTCAAAGAACTGATTGACCTCAAATTCACTCGGGATCTCGAAGACCAACTGGATGCGATTTCCAGGGGCGAAGCCAAGCGAGTGCCCTATCTCAAGTCTTTCTACTTTGGAAATGGTCGTCCGGGCCTCAAGCAGTTGCTTGAAAATGTCATGGAAACCGTTGATGCCAGAGAGATCAATACGATTCCTCTTGGGGTCAACGATGAGGGCGAGAGCGTTGTCGCTCGAGTTGGGAAGTTTGGTCCCTATGTGCAGTGCGGTGAGATGTCCGCATCGATCCCAGACGGTGTTTGCCCCGATGAACTCACCGTACCTGTGGCCTTGAAACTGATCGAAGACAAGGCTCTTGGCGACGAGCCCATTGGTATCGACCCTGAGAGCAAACTGCCGGTCTATCTGAAGTCCGGCCGCTTTGGCCCCTATGTGCGTCTCGGGGATCAGGAGGAAGGCAGCAAGGAGAAGCCCAAGATGGTCTCCCTGCTGAAGGACATGAAGGTGGAGGACGTGGACTTGCCGCTGGCCTTGCGCTTGCTGTCTCTGCCACGAACCCTGGGCAAGGATGAGGCTGGAGAGGATGTTGTGGCGCGCCTCGGCCGTTATGGACCCTACGTTACCCGCTTGAAGGATTCTCGCAGTCTGAAAGACACAGACAGCGTGTTAGAAATCGATCTAAGCCGTGCCTTGCAACTCTTGGCCGAGCCCCGCACGGCTCGCGGCAGACAGCAGCCCAAAGTTCTGCATACCTATGGAGAAGTCAAGGAACTCGACGGTGTGGAACTCAGGATCTTGGACGGTCGTTATGGCCCCTATGTGACCGACGGCGAGGACAACGGGTCCTTGCCGAAGGAAGCGGGTGAGCCCAAGGACTTTCCTTTGGACCGGGCCCTGGATTTGCTTGCCGCAGCCAAGGAACGCAAGGGGCGCAAGAAGAAGCCCAAGAAAGCAAAGAAGAAGGCCAAGAAGAAGAAAACCGTCAAGAAGAAAGCCAGTAAGAAGAAGACGGGCAAGAAAAAGGCCGACAAGAAAGCCCAGGCGGTCGGCGATTCTGAAGAGTCCAGCGAGTGAGTGGACCGGGGGCGACTAACTTAGTCGCTGCCCCGCGACCCACACAGACTTGACCGCAAGATCTTGATCCAGGGCGATCAAGTCCGCACGCAGGTCAGGGTGAATTGTGCCTCGATCGCTGAGGCCCAGCACCCTTGCTGGCACCGTGGCGCAGGCGCTTAGCGCTTGGGGCAGGGTCAGCCCCACTTGATTCACCAGTATGGGCAAACTGTCGCTGAGTACGATTGCGGATCCCGCTAGTCGTCCCTCCTGGTTGACGCAGCGGCCGCCTTCGATTCGTACGGTTTGTCCGGCGAGCTGCGCTTCTTGCAGGTCCGTACCCGCAAGCCCGATAGCATCACTGACGCACAGGAAGCGTTCTTCCCCTTTTGCTTGCCAGGCTGCGCGCAGGGCGGTGGGGTGTACATGTTGACCATCCGCGATCAGGCCAACCGTGACCCGTTTGTCAGCCAATGCAGCGCCCACCAGCCCAGGATCTCTATGGGCCAGGGGGGACATGGCGTTGTAGAGGTGGGTGACCAGGCGTACGCCCCGGTCGAAGGCGGCGTTTGCTTCATCGGCGCTGGCTGCGCTGTGGCCAAGGGACAGCACGACTCCCGCTTGTGTCATGCGCGTACAAAAGTCATCGCTTGCATGACTAGCAGCCAGGGTCAAGAGCAAGACCCCTTGGCTTGCTTGCTCCAAGAGTTGCATGTCCTCGGTGGCTGGCGCGCGCAGGGACTTGGCCGCGTGAGCGCCGCGCTTTGATTGATCAAGGAAGGGACCCTCCAAGTGCAAGCCCGCCAGACCTGGGAGGTTCTGTTCCAAGCCTGCTTCCACGGCTTCCCGTGCTTGGACCATGGTCGGCAGGTCGCAGGAAATTAGCGTGGGCAGGATGGTCGTACTGCCAGATTGTTGGTGTGCAGCAACAAGAGAGCGTACGCCCTCTAGAGTCGGCTTGTCGTTCAAGAGGCAGCCACCTCCTCCGTTGACCTGCAGATCCACCAGTCCAGGGGCGAGAGTCTGGTCGGGTAGCCGGACTTCTTCATTTCCAGGACCCTGAAGATCAGCGACTGGCCCCAGCCGGGCGATCATTCCGCTTTCGATGAGCAGAGCCTGACCGGTCTGTAACCCCGCCCGGGTCACAATATGGTCGGGGATCAGAAGGGTTCCCATACCTAGGCCGTTCTAACGACCTTCGCGTAGCCAACGCGCAGCGTCTTTGGCGAAATAGGTCAGGATCATGTCGGCTCCGGCTCGGGCAATACCGGTCAAGCTCTCCAAGACCGAGTCTCTTTCATCCAGCCAGCCACCAGCCGAGGCAGCTTTGAGCGCCAGGTACTCGCCAGACACCTGGTAAGCGGCAATCGGCAAGGTTGTGCCTTCGCGCAGGTGCACGATCACATCCAAGTATGGTCCTGCAGGTTTGACCATGACTATGTCGGCTCCTTCCATTTCGTCCAAGGCCAGCTCGCGCAGGGCCTCGCGGGCATTTGCGGGGTCCATCTGGTAGGTCTTCTTGTCTCCGTTCTTCGGCGCTGAATCCAGCGCACCCCGAAAGGGACCATAGAACGCAGAGGCATACTTGGCGGTGTAGGCAAGGATCGAAATGTCTGTGTGACCGGCGCAGTCGAGGCCGTCGCGAATTGCGCCTATCCTGCCGTCCATCATGTCGCTGGGTGAAATAATGTCGGCTCCCGCGGCTGCCTGCATCAGGGCTTGTTGTACCAGTACGTTGACGGTCTCGTCGTTCAGGATGCGCCCGTCATTGTCCAAGATGCCGTCGTGTCCATCGCTGCTGTATGGGTCGAGGGCCACGTCTGTGATCAGCACCAGTTCAGGGAGCTCCTTCTTCAAACGGCGTAAGGCATTGGGGATCAGCCCTTGGTCGTCAATGGCCCCTTCACCTGTGCGAGACTTGTCCTGCTCCTCGACCTTGGGGAAGAGAACCACCGCTTTGATCCCCACTTCAAGGGCGGCTTCCGCTTCGCGCATCATTCCGTCAAGGCCCCAGCGCGTGCAACCGGGCATGGATTCCAGTTCCTGATCGCTTGAGCTTTCGTGCAGGAAGAGCGGCAGGATGAGTTGCTCGGGCGCCAGTCGCGTCTCGCGGACCAGGGCGCGTACGCCGGGAGACTTGCGGTTGCGACGGGGGCGCAGAGGAAGGTCGAGGGGGAAGTCACTCATGGCAGGCTTCAAGGATAGCGCCTTCTCGCCCCCAAAACCCGGTCGGCTTCGCCGACCTCGGGCCTATTGCCCTTGGCCGCGTACGAGTTGGTGGACCTGTTCCGCCGCCAACCCGTTGAAGTGCTCTTGGGTTCCATCCAGCCAGGTGATTTCCAGCTGAAGAGGTCCGCTACCAGACCCCAAGCCAAAGTGCACTCTTGGGTCACCGCTGGAGCAGTAGCTGTAGGCGCTTTGCACCTGGCGTGTTTGTACAAGGTCCCCTTGGGTCAGCTCGACCCTCGCCCCAAGGGCCTGAATGCCATTGGCCTCGCGCACATCGCACATGACCCAGCTTCCTTTCTTGGGGGCTACATTGCGCAGGATGCGCACGCTGGCAGAGTTGTCTTGCAGCACCACATCGATGTCTCCGTCTCCGTCGATGTCGCCCAGGGCCATTCCGCGACCCACGGAGAAGAAGTCTTCTGCAATGCCTCCGCGGGGCTGCAGTTCTTTAAACACTCCACCTCCTGTTCCCACAAATACCTGGTCGGGCTCAGCCAGGGGCCGTTCATTCGAGAAACGTGGCATGGCATCCCCCACGCGACCGTTGGTCACATAAATGTCGAGCACGCCATCCTGATCAAAGTCCGCTGCGCCTGTGCCGAAGCCAGTCACCAGAGTGCTGGCTTGTGCCGTGCCGGTCTTGCGTGTGTCGTCGGAAAACCGCCGACTTCCGCTGCTGTAGAACGTATTGGTTTCAGCGCGCAGGTGGGTCACGAAGAGATCGGGTTTCAGGTCTCCGTTGAGATCTTCGAAGATCACTCCCATGCCTGCTTCAGCCTTGCCTTCGCCAGAGAGGGCGCAGCCCTTCAGGAGGGCGCGATCTTGAAACTTGCCCTTGCCTAGATTGACCCATAGTTGATTGGCCATGCCGTCATTGGCCACATAGATGTCGATCAAGCCATCGCCGGTCATGTCTCCCCAGGCTATGCCCAGTCCATTGCCGAATACCTCCGCAACGCCCGAGGACGTACTGACGTCGCGAAACGTGCCGTCCCCCTGGTTCTCAAAGAGGGCGTCCGCATCCGGTGCATCGTAATTGTTTGGGTGGCAGTAGTCCGGAGAGCCGAGCTTGCTCTTGCAGGGCACTTCGCTGTCGCTGTTCCAGCGCAGATAGTTGGTCACGAAGAGATCCAAGTCCCCGTCCCCGTCATAGTCCAGAAAGGCTGCGCTGGTTCCCCAGGAGTTGTGGGCGACCCCCGCCTCCAGGGCGACATCTTCGAAAGTGGCGTCCCCTCGATTGCGCAGGAGGACATTCGGGCCCATGTTGGTTACATAAAGGTCCAGATCTCCGTCCCCATCGTAGTCGCCAACTGCGCAGCCCATGCCAAAGCTGGACTCAGAGATGCCGGCGGCTTCGGTTGCGTTCGTGAATGTGCCGTCCCCATTATTGAGCCACAACTCATCGCTGCTGGCGGGCTCCCCTTCGCCGATCAGGTCAGCCCCTTGGACAAGGAACAGATCCAGGTCCTGATCACCATCCGCATCGAAGAGCGCCAGACCGCTGCCGGTGACTTCCGGTATCCAGAATCGTTGCTTGGATCCCAGACTGTGTACAAAATCGATTCCGGATGCCTCACGGACTTCCTCGAACCAGATCGGTTGGGGGTCCGGCGTCGGGGCGGGGGAATCGGAGCAGCTTGTGAAGTAGAGTGCAGCCACAAGGCTGCAGATCAGCTGAGAAGAGTGCATGGGTTTCAGAGACCGTTTCGTGTAAGTAGAGCGCGCAGCGCTGGCAGGCGCTTGTCCTTGGGGGCGAGGTTGGTGATTTCATGCAGAAGCCGACGTGCATTGATCGTGTCTTTCTGATTGATGAAGAACGGCATGCAGAGGAAGCGTACTTCGACCCAATCTGCGTGTTTCTGCAGGGCCCCGAGCAGGAGCCTGAAGGCTTCCTCGTGGCGTTGGGTTGCGATCATCAGCTTGGCGCTGTTCAGGTAGACATCTTCATTGTTGGTGCCCAGGCGGATTGACTCACCCAGTTCTGCGATGGCTTCCGAGCGGCTATTCATCATCATCAGCACCTTGCCTCGCATGGTGTGCATGCGTGCCAGGTGCCCCCCATGGCGTACCGCATTGTCGGCCGCAGCCAGTGCCTTGAATAGATGGGATTGCGCGGCTTGCGGGTCGCTCCCCATTATTGCTATCGCACGGTCAAAGTGGATACTGGATATGTTGAACCAGGCTGAGTGTTGAGTCGACTTGATCTCGAGCACATGGTTCAGAGTCGCCAAAGCGGGACCTTCTCGATTCAGGGCCATGTAGGCCGCCGCGAGGTTGTTGAGGACCACCAAGTCCTCTGGGTAGTCCTTGGCAAGGCGTTCCAAGATCCCCATGGCGGCGGTTGGATCCCCTGTCTGGTGCAGGTCAGCAGCCCGCCCCAGGAGCGCCGAGCGGCTGACCCCATAGCGGCTCATTTCCTGACTCAGACTGTCTCCTATCTGGGGACGGGCTGCATCTGCGCCCTGGCTCAGCAGGGGCATGGCTTCCATTTCCCGGCCGAGTTCGGCAAGGCACTGACCCAGGGCAAAGTCCACAAACTCATTGCCCCTTCCAGTCGTGCGAGCTTTTTCCAAGTGGACCAGGGCGGCCTTCGCATTGCCATCCTCCATAGCCACCTCGCCAAGGCCCAGATGTCCATGTGGATTATCAGGCATGAGAGTGCTGACCGCGAGAAAGCGCTTGCGTGCTTCGGAAAAGCGTCCTGCCTTGAGGTAGCCGACTCCCAGGCGGTAGAGCGCTGCGGGTCCATCAGGCTGAGCCTTCACAACGCGCTCAAGATGCTGAATGCTCTCCTGACTCCCGCCAGCCAGCGAAAGACAAACTGCCAGGTGCAAGCGGGCTGCGTGGTCCTCTGAGTTCAGCTCCAAGGTCTTGCGAAAGGCGGCGATGGCTCGTGTCCAGGCGCCATTTGCTTGATAGGCCAGGCCAAGACTACGGTGGGTTGTCGAAGTGGAGGGGTTACGCTCGACTGCACGCTGACGTCTTTCGATGACTTCTTGAACGGCCGGATCGAGCGCTTCTTCCTGTGCGGAGTGTTCGTCGAGTTCGCCCGGAGTTGTGCGAGCCGCGGATTCTCCAGGCGTGCTGGAGCCCATGGGCCCGGGTGGCTGACTCTCATCGTTGCAGCC
Source organism: Planctomycetota bacterium (assembly GCA_012960475.1). Lineage (GTDB taxonomy): Bacteria > Planctomycetota > UBA1135 > UBA1135. The sequence continues at coordinate 46,129 of DUBE01000043.1, read as the reverse complement.
GGCCAGCAGTGTGACGAAGAGAAAGAGGAGATGGGGAACGCGCACGTTGGAACAGCTTACCGTTGAAGGTTGAGGGTGCCCTAGGTGGATGACCCCGAAAGCAAGCCAGCAGCCCTTGAAATCGGGAATTCGGCATCAAAACTTGATGCTTTGGGCATGCTTTGTAGGGGCAGGACCTCTGATTGCTGACACACTGCGTGGCTGTGACCTGAAGCCTGATTTGACAGGGAGGATTGCTCCGGACCGTCAATAAGCGTGGCGCGTAGATTCAGAGCCCACTTTCAACGATCAGGTTGAGGATGTTCGTCAGGCGTGGATCTTCTGGCGCCAGGTTCTTGATTTCGGCCATCAGGCTGCGCGCGCCTATACTGTCCTGGCGGCCAACATAGTAGGGGACAATCTGGATGCGCACCTCGAACCACTCCGGATGTGTCTGGGCAGCCTTCATGAGCACCTCAAACCCCTCCGATCGATGTCCCTGCATGAAGCTCAATTGGGAGCATTTGAGGTAGACCGTTTCATCCGTGCTGCCCAGACGAATGGCTTCGTGGTATTCTGCGATGGCTTCTTCTGGGTTGTTGAGCGCCATCAAGGTATTACCCCGTTGGTTGTGCATTTTGGCCACATGCCTACCATGGGTCACGGCTTTGTCTGCTGCGGCAAGGGCTTTGCCCAGATGGGGCTGCGCAGCAGCTCGGTCTGTGCTCAGGAGGGCTACGCCACGGTCGTAGTGGATGCTTGAAATGTTGAACCAAGCTTTGTGGTGATCGGGTTTGACCGTCAGCAAGTGATGCAGCACTCGTAGGGCTTCCTCGTCCTGGCCAACCTGAATGTAGACTGCCCCCAAGTTGTTCAGGACTGCCAGGTCATCAGGGTAGTCGTCCTCTAGGTGCTCAAGGATTGAGAGGGCGGTGATACGGTTGCCAGTTCCCAGGTGTCTGCTCGCCTGTGCGAGCATGGCGGTGAGGCTAACACCATAGCCACCGAGTTCTTTGGTCAAGGTGTCTGCAAGATGGGGGCGTACCGGATCATTGGCGCGACTCAGGTAGGGCAGCGCTTCGGTGTTATGTCCAATATCTGCCAGGCACTGACCCAGCACGAATCCAACGAACAAATCGTCAGGAGCCAAGTCGTGAGCCCTACGCAGGTGCTTGAGTGCTTCCTTTGCCTCATCCTTTTCCAGCAGCACCTGTCCCATGCCCAGGTGCCCCAGGGCGAGATCAGGGAACAGGGAGCGCAGGGCAAGGAATTTAGCCTGTGCTTCTTGGAATCGTCCCGCATTCAGGTAGCCCAGGCCAAGAAGATTGAGCCCCGCGGCCATCGTCGGCATGGCCTTGACTACACGCTCAAGTTGTTCCACATGCTCGACATCCTCGCCTGCATTGGCAAGGCAGATGGCTAGATGCAACCGCGCTGCATGATCATCGGGATTGAGGGCCAGGGTCCGGCGGTAGGCTCCAATTGCCCAGGGCCAGGCGCCGTTCGCCTCAAAAGCAAGTCCGAGGCTGCGCTGGGCTGTGGCGGATCCAGGATCCCTCTTGATGGCTTCGAGGCGTTTTTGAATCACAACTTGAACCGCTGGGTCGAGCACATCGGGCGCCATGGTGGCGTCGCTGGGATCAGGGAGTGTTGAGTGCTCATCGCCGCAACCGGCAACCAAGTGCAGGAGAGCCAGACCGAGGACCAGATGGAAAGGAGACGAGTTCATGGTTCGCACCACCCTAGAGAAGATCCTTCAACCCTCGCAACTCCAAGAGCGCATCAATCGGAGACAACTCGTCCAGATCGAGCTTCCTGATAGCAATCTCTACGGGACTTGGTTCCAAATCGAACAGGCCCAACTGGGACCCCGGTTCCGTTGTGGCTCCGTTCCGGGGAGAGGTTACTCTTGGTCTCTCACCGGAACCCGCTTCCAATTGGCGAAGGATGTCTCGCGCACGGTCCACAAGCAGAGCGGGTACTCCGGCCAGTCGCGCTACATGGATCCCGTAGGAGCGATCCGTGCCGCCCTCTACGATCTTGTGCAGAAAGACGATTTCTTCGCCCCACTCGCGCACGGAAACATTCAGGTTGTGAACGCCTGTTATGGAATCTGCCAGGGAGGTCAACTGGTGGTAGTGGGTGGCAAAGAGTGTCCGTGCTTGTAGCTCTTGGGACAAGTGTTCCACAATTGCCCAGGCCAGAGCGAGTCCGTCATAGGTGCTGGTTCCGCGCCCCACCTCGTCGAGTACCACCAGGCTGCGTGGGGTGGCGTTGTTTATGATGTTGGCGATCTCCACCATCTCGACCATGAATGTGGACGCGCCTCGGGACAGGTCATCGGCAGAACCCAGCCTGGTGAAGATGCGGTCCACCACGCCAACCCGTGCTTTGGCCGCTGGCACAAAGGACCCGATCTGGGCCAGCAAGACGATCAGTGCGGTCTGTCGGATGTAGGTACTCTTGCCCGACATGTTGGGACCGGTGATCAGCCCCAGGGAGCAGTTGCCACGGTTGAGGCTGGTGTCGTTTGGGACGAAGGGTTCTCCGTCCAAGTGTTGTTCGATCACGGGATGCCGGCCATCCCGGATGACGATACTCTCACCGTTGTCGATGGTTGGTCTGACGTAGTGCTGCTCCGCGGCGGTCTGGGCAAGGCCAGCCAGCACATCGATTTTGGCCAGAGCGTGGGCTGTGGTCAGGATTCGTGGGATGACCGTGCTCATGGAATCGCGGAGTTCTCCGAAGAGCTTCTCCTCCAGGGCATGGGAACGTTCCTCCGCGCCCAGCACCCTCTCCTCGTATTCCTTCAACTCCGGAGTGATGAAGCGCTCGGCATTCTTGAGAGTCTGCTTGCGGGTGTAGTTGACCGGCGCGTTCTTGGCCTGAGCCCGGGGGATTTCGATGTAATAGCCAAAGACGCTGGTGTACCCGATCTTGAGACCTGGCAGTCCTGAGCGCTCGGCTTCCTCGTTCTGGAAACGCGCCATCCAAGCTTTTCCATCCCCCGCATCACAGAGCAGTTGGTCGAGCTCGGTGTTGACTCCCTTGCGGATCAATCCGCCCTCACGAAGGCCATGCGGGGGATTGTCCGTCAGAGAATCCAGTACGCGTTGAACTTCGGTCTCGATCGGATCGAGGGCCGTGTGCAAGTCGCCCAGGGTTTTTGAATAGACCCGGTCCAGGATCTTGCGCAGGGGCTGCACCACCGCCAGAGAACGGGCCAGAGCCAGAAGATCTCGGGCGTTGGCGCGCCCCGTTGCCAGCTTGGCCACGAGACGTTCCACATCCAGAACATCGCCCAACAGGTCGCGCACTTCTTCTCGCAGGAAGGGTTGCTCGACGAATTCTTCCAGGCCCATCTGGCGCGCAGTGATGGCATCGACTTCCCGTAGGGGCGAGAGCACCCAGTCCCGCAGCAGGCGACTGCCCATGGAGGTCAGGGTGCGGTCAATGGCTTCCAACAGCGTGCCTTCTCGGCGTGCGTCACGTTGGGTGATGACCAATTCCAAGGTAGTTCGGGTGGCTGCGTCCAGAATCAGGTGCGATCCGTTCTCGATCCGCTCAAGTTTCAAGATGTGCTCGCAAGATCCGCGCTGAGTTTCGTTCAGGTACTCGATCAGTGCCCCTGCCGCCGGGATCGCCGGAGAGTCATCTTCAAATCCAAACCCTTCCAACGTCTTGACCTTGAAGTGCTCCTGGCAGGCACGCATCGCCGCGCCGCTTTCGAAGCGCCAAGGAGGGCGTTCCGTTGTGCTGGACCCTTGTACGCGGTCGATGATCGCAGAGACTTCGGGAAACTGATCGATCAAGCCTTCGGCCATTACCAATTCTGCGGGACTGATGCGGATCAGTTCATCTTCCAGGACATCCACTGGGATCTCTTCTGCCATGAAGCGTCCAGTGGAGATGTCGGTCCAGACCAGACCCAGCCCTTCACTTTGTGCCGAAACACAAGCGAGGTAGTTGCTGGTTCGGGCGTCGAGGGCGTTCTCTTCGGTGATCGTGCCAGGCGTGACCACTCTTACGATGCTGCGCTTGACGATTCCCTTGACTGTCTTGGGGTCTTCCATCTGCTCGCAGATCGCCACCTTGAAGCCCTTGGAGACCAGCTTCATGAGGTACGCTTCGTGGGCTTTGATTGGCATTCCTGCCATGGCCAGAGCGTCCTTGGTGCCCTTTGAGCGCGAGGTCAGGGTTATGCCAAGTTCTCGGGAGGCGATTTCTGCGTCTGTCCCAAAGAGTTCATAGAAGTCTCCCATGCGGAAGAACAACAGAGCATCCGGCTGTTCACGCTTGGCCGCCTGGAATTGATCCATCATGGTGGTCTTTTGGCCTTTGGCACGGCTTTTCGCGGAGACTTGTCGCATGGCAGCGCCTCATTCTAGCGAGGGACCCCGCTGTGCGAAGGCCCGAACCTCGTTCCCTGTTCCTTCCGGTTACAATCGACTCAATAATCGTGACCTTCCAACGCATGGGCTCCCCGAGGTTGGCATGGTCCTTGTAACTGCCCTGATCCTGGTCCCCCAGAATCCCTGCAGGCCCTCTTCAAGTCCCTTCTAGAAGACACCATGACCCCTATCAGATACAGGTCCGCAGCGCTCCTCGCCCTGCTGCTTGCCTCCTGTGCGACCTATTCGGACCGTACGGGAGCGGCCCTGAGGGATTTTCGGGAGGCCAACTTCGTCGCTGCAGAGATCACTTTTGCTGAGAAGGACAACACCCACTCGGCCTTTCTGTCCGGGACCGAGGCTGGCCTGGTGGCGTTGACCGACGGTCGCTTCGATACCGCCTTGGTCTACTTTGAGCGGGCCTTTGACAAGGTGCGGAGCCTGGAAGAGGCCGCTCTTGTGGATCCGAACGCTCTCGGCAGAGGCTTGTCCACCTGGGCCTTGAGTGAGGAACTCAGCGACTATGTCGGCGAAGGCTACGAGCGGGTCATGCTGCATGCGCTTTGGGGGTTGGCCTACCTTGGCCTCGGTAATGTGGAAGACATGATGGTCGAGGTGCGCCGCTCAAATCGTCTGCTTGCCGCCGAGGAGCGTTTCCACGGCAGCGATTATCGTGCTGGAGGTCTGGCGACCTTTCTATCGGCAATTGGACACGAGCTCACCGGTCAGCTTGATGAAGCCTATATCGACTACAAGGCCTTAGCCAAGTTGGGGGTCGCGGAGTCACTGCATGGTCCGTCCTTGGTGCGCCTTTCCCGCTCCCTTGGCCTGGCTGAGGCCACGGCTCAATGGGAAGCCAAGTTTGGAACGGTCAGCCCCGTTCCCGATGGAAGTGCACGGGTGATCCTGATTGCCGGCCTGGGTATGGGACCCACCAAGAGAGAGGCGCGGTTGACGGTGGGCACCGATGACGGGCTCCTGGTTGTCGTGTTACCTGAGATCGTATACAGCCGGCATACTGCTTCACCGATCACGCTGCATGTGTCCGAGAATGCGGTTCGCAGCACTCAGCTAGAGGATATTGAGCGTCTCGCTTCGGAGAGTCTCAAGGATCGCACCGCCTGGCTGGTCGCACGCTCACTGGTGCGCACTGTGATCAAGCGAGAGTTGCGTCAAGAGCTTGACGATGAGATCGGCGTGACTGGAGCCATCATCGGAGATTTGTTCAATATGGCTACCGAGCGCGCTGACCTGCGTTGCTGGAGCACCCTGCCAGGATCCTGGGCTGCTGCCCGAATATTCGTGCCCAGCGGCGAACACAGCCTTGCTGTAGAGGTTCCTGGTGGTGGCCTGGCCGATCTTGGGCGCGTGCATCTTGATCCTGGCGAGACCATGTTCGTCTTTGCGCGAACCATGAACCGTGACATTCACGCCCGACAAGTGGGAGGCCAGCAGGTCAACTCACAAGTCCGGCAAGACCCAATTCCTTGAACCCTTACGGAGTCCAAACCATGAAAACACTTCTGATCCTATCCATCTTTACTTTCGCTAGCTGTGGTTCGACGGGCTATGGCGATGCTTCTGCCACTGAGACCGTCAATGCAGACTGGGGTTCCACTGACCTCCAGACCTTTGCCACGGAAATGACCGATAGTTTGGGAGACGCCACCCAACTGGCCTTCCTTGATCACCCTGGCAAGGACGGAGACAAGCGCATTGTTGTGTATATGGGCGGCTTTCAGAACCTGACCGGCGAGCACATCGATCTGGGCGGATTGCGCGACAAGATGACCGCTCAATTGGTGGGCACCGGAAAGTTCCGGATCGTGGCCGAACATCAGGGTCAAGGTGAAATTGAACAGCAGGTTCGCTTTCAGCAGGGCTCGGGCAGAGTCGACCCTGCTCAGGCCAAGGCCTTCGGCAAGCAACTCGGTGCGGACGTGGTGGTCTTCGGGTCTCTGCGGGACATCACCAAGATCAAGCGCCGCTCCCTTGAGACCGCCGGTATCAAAACCAAAGACGTCTACTTCCAGCTGGTCTTGCAGTGTGTCAACATTGAGTCTGGCGAGATCATCTGGGCCGACGAGTCCGAGATCCGTAAGACTCAGCGCTCTGGAATCTTCAGTTGAGACACTCTTCAAGAATGTGATGTTCGGTTCTTGGCGGGATGCCGCTAAGAGAGGTGTCGCACAAGTGGCGACGATCATCACGACGAATCCATCCTGGCGGCGGGCCTTCCTTTGGGGAGGCCCGCTTCCGTTGGAGAGGGCCCTTGCCGTCTGGGGCAGGGGGTTCCTTGATCATTGCTCAGGCGTTGGTCAGATCGGGCCTGTGCTGGAAGAGCTCTTGCTCCAAGGACCCCTCTTGGGGCTTCTGAGGACTGATCGAGGTTTCTTCCTCTTTCCCCGTTCGGGATTTTGGCCTCTCCGGCTGAGTTCTCCGTAGCCGCAAGGCTGCGCTGGGGATCCTGACTCCGAATGGAGTCGATCGGGGCCCGCTGGTGGGGACCGGCGGGCCCATCCTCATTTCAGGGGGTCATGCTGTGCTCGCTCGCCAGAATCCCCCTATTGAAGGGTCGTGTCTCATTTTTGGCCCTGGAACCCCTGCACAAGGCCCTTGGGAGCGGGAGTTCTTCATTCTTGCAGAATCTCAGTTCGGGACAGGCCTTCCTCTGGCTCTTACCTGTGTCATCCAGTTCGTATGGCTGGATGACAAAGCCGAGTATCGAAGGAGAGACCTGAGTCGGACCGGGGAGTGAGACCCCCAGGGATACCGGGAAGAGAAGAAGTCAGAAGAAGGAGATGGCGGGGACCTGGGCAATCAGGTCCCCGCCTTCCTTTTGTCCAGGAACCTGCTCCTGGGGCCCTGGCTGGGGGGGTGTTTCAGATCTTGGTAGTATGCGATGCATGCTGAACCTCATCTGGGCCTCTCTCGCCGCACTCTCCCTGTCACCTCTTCCACAGGATGAGCCGGCAGACACTTCGCCAAGGTTGGCTCCTCCGGTGCGGATTTTCGGCGGGGATACACCGATCGATGTGACTGTTGGGCACGCGGCGCCCCTGATGATGGATTTTGATGGGGATGGCCGACAAGATCTGTTGGTGGGGGAGTTTGGCAGGGGCAAGTTCCCCCCTGAGAGGTTGCCCGAAGGCGTGCGCAAGAAGTGGAGCTCCGGTTTTGCCGAGGGCAAGCTGCGCATCTACCGCAACCTGGGGACGAACAGTGCCCCCGAGTACAGAGATTTCGAATACCTGCGCGCGGGAAAGGAGTTTGCCAGCATCCCTACCACCTGATGCATCTCCTTTGTTCCACAGTTTGTGGACTACGATGGTGATGGCGACTTGGACATCCTTTCCGGTTCCTACACCGGTGAGATCTACCTGTTTGAGGGAGCCGGAGGGATGACCTTTGCCCAGGGGCGCTTCTTGCTGAATCGCGAGGGAGACCCCCTGGAAGTGGGCATGTCTGTGACCCCCGAGGCAGTGGACTATGACGGTGATGGTGACTTGGATCTGGTCATTGGCACGCGCATGAGCGGAGTTCAGTTGGTGGTCAATGAGGGTACCAGGCAAGCGCCCCTCTGGGCCGTGAAGCCCACTCCCCTGCGCACAGCGTCAGGGAAGAAGGTCAAGGGCTCAAACGCTCATCACGCGGACTGGAACGGGGATGGGGTACAGGATTTGCTCGTGGGCTCCGAGCATGGCGGTGCATACTGGTACCGCAACTTGGGTCAGAACGACCATCCAATTTACGGGGAACAACAGGTCTTGGTGGCTGAGGCTCCCTTTGAAGAGCGTTCTGAGGAGGACGGGCCCGTGGCACCGGGGTTGCGTACCAAGGTCAGCGTCACGGATTGGAACAATGATGGCCAACTGGACCTTTTGATTGGTGATGTGCAGTGGCTCTATAGGCAACTACCTCCCTTGACTGAGGAACAGAAGGCCGAGAAGCGCGCACTCAAGCCAACTTACGATCGTTTGAATGACGACTATTCCGCTGCGGTCAAGGAGCGCAACAAATATGTGGGGAAGTCTGGCGGCATTCCACAAGAGGTGATCGATGCCATGGGTGCCGCGCGCAAAGCTCTCAGTCCCGTTGCCAAGACCTGGTCGAGCTTTGATCGCAAGAAGTCGGTCACGCATGGTTGGGTTTGGCTTTGCTTGGGGGTTGCTCCAGGCAAGAAGACAGACGCCTCTATTCTAGAAGCTGGCAGTCAACGTCAAGGTACGCAGGAGTTTGGCCCCACGATCCTCAAAGTGGTTTCGACTCCCATTGAGGGGGACCCCAAGCGCCTTTCTATTGAGGCCAGTCTGACCATCGACGCTGGGTGGCATGTCTACGCTGAATTGCCCAGAGAAAGCGAGTACACGGCGGTGCATCCCGCCTTGACCTTGCCTGTTGGGGTCGAGCAAGTGAGCTCCTGGAAGTGCAGTTCCGTATCGGTTCCTGACTTCAACAACCCGCGGGTCAGTTGGTATGTAGATCAAGCGCAGTTCACCTGCGAAGTGCGTTTGCTAGGGGCATCGGCGCCAGGGCTCAAGGTTTCCATGCATTTTCAGGTCTGCGACGACGAGATGTGTCTGCCGGTGCATTCTTCAGAGGTGTCGTTGGACTAGGGGTTTGATGCGTTAGCATCTCCCCATGCCCGTAGCAGTCGAAGCCCAAGGCGTTTATAAGTTCCATGGCCAAGGGAGCGAGCGCGTTCCCATCCTGCGCGAGATATCCTTCAGCGTTCAGTCTGGGGAGTTCGTCTGCGTCATGGGACCCAGTGGCTCAGGCAAGTCTACCTTGTTGCACTTGCTCAGCGGGCTGGACAAGCCGTCCGCGGGGACAGTTCAGTTGGCGGGGCAGGATCTCGCCCAATTATCAGAAAGGCGACGCACCCTGCAGCGACGCGAGCAGGTGGGCTATGTGTTTCAGTTCTTCAACCTGATGCCCAACTTGAGCGTGCAGGAGAACATCGCTCTGCCGGTGGCCATCGCTGGCCACGGTTTGGCCGCCGCAGCCCGCACGAGGGTGACAACCCTGGCCGAACGCCTGGGACTCGCCGCTCGCCTTGAAGCCTTGCCCCACCAACTCTCTGGGGGCGAGATGCAACGCACCTCTATCGCTCGCGCGCTGATGGGCAATCAACCTCTGCTTCTGTGCGATGAGCCCACGGGCAACTTGTCCCAAAAGGCGGGAGCCGAGGTGATGGAGATCCTGCGCGGTTGTTGCGACGAAGATGGGCGTAGCGTCCTGTTAGTGACCCACAATCCGCGGGACGCGGCCTTTGCAGATCGTGTGCTGTTCCTGGTGGATGGGGAGTTGGCTCAGGATGCGGAGCTCCGAGGGCCCGGCCTTACCGTTGATGAGATCCACGAGGCGCTCAAGGACCTGAGTATCTGATGGGGTTGGCTCGCACCCTTGCCTGGCGTGGTCTGTCTTCTCGGCCCGGGCGCACTCTGTTCTCGACCCTGGGTATTGCTCTAGGAGTGGCCACGGTAGTGGGTGTGGTTGTGCTGGACTTCAACACGATCATCGGGCTCAGCGGACCTGCGGCGGATCGCGCGGTCCCGGACATTCAGCTGCGTCTGCCTGCAGGCCAGACTGATCGTGAGGACTTGTACAAGGTGGAAGGAGTGTCCTTGATGGCGCGCTACTTTCAGAACGATGCGTCTGTGCGCGCCGAGCCGCTCAGCAGCGAGGCTCCGGACACCCCCCAAAACCGCGAATGGGCTCGTCTGATTGCTCTTGAGGCTCAGCACGCGCCGGACCTTGGGGTCTACTCATTGGGTGAGGGCCGGGATCTGGCCACCGATGGCAGCCGCGAGGTCCTGGTTGGCGAGGGCGTCGCCGAGCGTTTTGAACTCGCTCTGGGCGACGAGATCTGGTTGGCCCGGCCCCGGCGTCCCAGCAAGTTTGTCTGTGAAGATGGCAAGTTGGTCAAGAAACGCACCCATGCGGATGTGCCGGCGCAGTGGGATTACAAGGTGGTGGGTATCCTGGCCCGCGAGCAGATCGGGCGGCGCTCCGGAGGCATGGTGGTCCTGGTGGACTACCAAAACGGCCGCGAGATCTATGCTGGTGTGCACGTGCAACCCCTGATCTGGGCCAACCGGGATCAAACCGTCGACACGGAACGACTCAAGGCCAACATCGCTTCGTCCTATGCATTTGTGGTCAGCAAGGCGGCGATCTTGGGTCAGGCGGCGGACGAACGCGCTTTTCGCACCGGCGTACGCATGGCGGGCCTGTTGGCTTTGGTGTTGGGCATGTATGTGATCTTCCACACCTTGTCTCTGTCCCTGACTGAACGCATGAAAGAGGTAGGGACCCTACATGCTTTGGGTGCAACCCGTGGGCAGATCGGGCGCGTGTTCTTGCTGGAGGCGGTGCTGCTCGCGGGGGCAGGAGCCGGGCTGGGGATTCTCGGGGGGATTGGCCTTGCCAAGGGGCTCTTGAGTTTGGGCATTACCACTCTTGGAACCGGCAAGCATATAAATGTGTTCGAGATTCCCTGGGAGGTGGTCCTGCCTCTGGCCGGCATCGGAGTCCTGATTGCGCTGGTGGGTTCGATATATCCGCTTCTTGCTCTACGCGGTGCGAATACGATGGCGGCGTTGCGAGGGGATCAGTTGTCCCTAAAGAATCGCTCGACCGTTGGGTTCCATCTGCTCTACGCCCTCCTGCTGGCTCTGGTTCTGCCCAGCCTTTACTTCGTGGTGGTGCCGGTTGTGGGGGAATTGACCGCCGAGCTGCTCTTCACCCTGTTGGGAGCTGTGGGGATCCTCTCGTTGATCGTGATCCTGTCCCTGATCGTGCCAAAGCTGCTGACAGGGGTCTGCGCGACGATTACCAGGCCTTTCACCCATCTCTGGCCCCTGGCCGGGCGCTTGACCGCCAAGGCCATGCGTGCGGCCCCAGCACGGATTGGGGTCTCTATCTCTGCCTTGGCCTTGGTCACTGCGGGTCTGGTGGGGCTCAAGGGCATGACTGCCAGTCTTGAGGGCGAGGTGGATCAGTGGGCTTCGGAGGCTGTGATGGAGAAAATCTGGGTCACCGGCATGCCGCCTACGGTGTTTGCTGATTTTGCGCAGCACTTGCATCAGTACCCCGGAGTGATCGGACTTGAGAAAGGAGGCACGGGAGTTCACACACCGTTCCTGGTGCAGGGCGTCGCTGTGGCAGAACTGGCCGATTATGGACCTTGTGCTGAAGACCCGACACTGTTGGAGAAACTCGACCAACAAAAGGGCATGGTGGTTTCGCGGCGCTTGGCGATGGACCTTTCCTATGAGCTGGGGACCATTGTGCCCCTCGAACGCGCGGACGGGCAGGTAGAAGAATTCACCATCATTGCCATCAGCGATGCCTATGGACACTACCCCTTTCCCGACGAGCGCATGTACGGGTTGATCGCTGATCATTACCTTGAGCGTTACTACTGCCATTCGACCGACACGGTGGAGCAGGTGGCGGTGCGCTTGGGGGCAGGTGTTGATCATGGGATTGTGGAAGCCGCGGTGTTTGACTTTCATGGTGGACCCCAGGACATCGAGTTCAGGTCCGGCGAGCAGGTTCTTCAAAGTCACCAAGAGGACATCGGGCGGGATTTTGTGCTCTTTGATGTGTTGCTGGCCTTGACCGCCTGTCTTGCCGGACTTGGGGTCTTGAATGGTCAACTGCTGGCGGCCCTGGAGAGGTCCAAGGAACTGGGAGTGCTCAAGGCTCTGGGCACCAGCAGCGGGCAGCTAGCGGGGATGGTGTTGCTTGAGGCCCTGATTGTGGGTCTGGTGGGCGGCGTGCTGGGGGTGGCCCTGGGCTGGGGCATGACGCCTGTGGTGGTGGAATCCCTGCAGAGGCTGGTAGGTTTGGATCTGCCCCATGTGGGCCCCGGGATCTGGGTCTGGCTGGGGCTTGGCGGTTGCGTGTGTGTGGCCCTTGTTTCCGCTCTCTACCCGGTTTGGCGCACCTTGCGCGTGGATGCGGTGCGGGCCGTGCGTATCGGCTGAGGCTGTATGCGGCGCTCTATCCCTAGGAGTTGAATTCCCAGGCTTGGGGGAAGAACAAGCCCTCCGAAGCGGTATTGTGAACCGCCACTGTTGAAGAACACCGTCGGATTTTCAGCAGGTCCATTCCAGCAGACTCTCTCCAGCATGTCCCTTGCCCTAGTTACCGGCGGCGCCGGCTTTATTGGCTCTCATCTTGTGGAGCATTTGGTTTCAAAGGGCCATACCGTGCGTGTGATCGATGACTTTTCTTCTGGAAAGCTCGAAAATCTGGAAGGTCTTGATTGTGGGGACCTTGGCTCAGGGAAGCAGGTCGAGATCATCGAGTCCTGTATTACCGATCCCATAAAAGTGCCCAATTCCATGCAGGGGCTTGATTGGGTCGTGCACCTTGCTGCCCAAGTTTCTGTGCCGCGCAGCATCGAAGATCCACGCATGAGCTATCGCATCAATGTGGACGGCACCCAGAACATTCTTGATAGCGCGCGTCTTGCTGGCATAAAGCGGGTTGTCTTCGCCGCTTCCTCGGCGGCCTATGGGGATCACACAGAGCTGCCCTTGAGAGAAGACCTCATGCCCAGGCCCCTCTCTCCCTACGCCTCTGGAAAACTCGCTGGTGAACACCTGATGCGCGTTTGGGCTGAATGCTATGGGATGCACACAACCAGTCTGCGCTTCTTCAATGTCTTTGGTCCTCGTCAAGCGGATGACTCGCCCTACACCGGGGTGATCGCGATTTTCGCCAAGGCTCTGATCGAGGGCCATCAGCCGACGATTTTTGGGGACGGGTCCCAAACTCGGGATTTCACCTTTGTGTCCAATGTGATCGATGCGATCTGCGCGGCACTGGAGGGAGATTCTCCTGCGGGCTCGGTGATCAACGTGGGAGGCGGTGACCGCATCAGCTTGATTGAACTCTACCGGGCCATGGGAGAGTTGCTGGGTTGCGCAATCGACCCCGCTTTCGGGCCTGTCAGGGCTGGTGACGTGCTCCACAGCCAGGCGGACCCGACTCGGGCCCGCCAACTCTTGGGCTGGACCTCCCGGGTTTCCTGGGCCCAGGGCCTCGAAACCACCCTTGATTGGTACCGTCAGCGCCTTGGTGCGAGCCACTCCTGACCCCTGTCTTGTGTTCTGGGTTGCCCCCTGGCGAGGGGGCGTTTACCCTGTTGCGCCTGATGCTTCAGCGGGGCCTGCTTCGAACCCCGTTCGGTCTGTTTGATGATGAAACCATGGGTTACCAAGAGGATCTCAAGAGTCTGTTTGGGTTACACGCAGTAACCTATAAGTATGGCCTCGACAAGGACACACTGTTCGACGACGCCATTGCCAATGATCGCGGCCGCGTGACCCCTGACGGTCCCGATGATCAGCAGAAGGCGTTTTCCACCAAGCTCGGCAAGGATGGGCCGTTGGTGTTCTACACCGACCCCTCATGTACGGGGCGTCCGGTCAAGGACACTTTTGCCGTGGCACACCCCGAGCTCGAGGAGCGAATTTGGTGGAAGAATGACTTCCAAAAGTTCGATCCCGCAAAGTTCGAGGCCCTGGTCGCACGCGTTGGTGAGCACCTCAATCAGAATAACGCGGTCTTGCATGTGCAAGATCTGTACTGCGGTTCCGATCCGGAATATGCCGTGCCCTACCGCTGGGTTGGTGAATACGCCAGCCACGCCATGTTTGTGCACAACATGTTCCCCAAAGGGATCGATGGCGTGGCTGATGAGGACGGTAAGCGCTGGACTCTTCTGAACGCACCCAGTTTTCACGCGGACCCCGAGCGCGACGGAACTCTTAGTGCGCGAGGTGCGATCATGGACATCAAGAACCAGATTTGCCTGGTCTTTGGTCGAGCGGATTACTGCGGGGTCAACAAGAAGGCCATGTTCACCGTGATGAACTGGCTCCTGCCTGAACAGGGCCACATGTCCATGCACTGTTCCGCCAATGTGGGCCCGCGGGGCGATGCGGCGATCCTCTTTGGCTTGTCAGGCACCGGCAAGACGACTCTTTCAGCCGACCCCGATCGTGAGCTGGTCGGGGATGATGAGACTGCCTGGACGGATAGTGGCATTTCGAATCTCGAAGACGGCTGTTACGCCAAACTGGTCGATCTGAACAAGGAAGCTGAGCCCGTGATCGCTGCTGCCCTTTCCATGGCCGGTACGGTGATCGAGAATGTGCCCTGCCTGCCCGGTAAACCCATGCAGGACACTGATCCCCAGGATCTGGATCTGAGCGACGACTCGATCACCGAGAACACACGTTTCAGCTACCCCCTTTCCTGCAACCCGAACGTTGCCGAAGGCGCCAGGGGCTCCCATCCCGAGACCATCGTGTTGCTTACTGCTGACGCTTTTGGCGTATTGCCACCAGTGTCGATTCTGGACCCCAAGGAGGTCATGTACCACTTCATCATGGGCTTCACGGCCAAGCTGGCGGGTACCGAGGTGGGCGTGACTGAGCCCAAGGCGGCCTTTTCCTCATGCTTTGGCGCGCCCTTCATGCCCCATCAGCCCAGTGTTTATGCGCGCAAGCTGGCTGAGAAAATGGACAAGCACCATGCCCGTTGCATTCTGCTCAACACCGGTTGGGGCGGAGGCGCCTATGGAGTGGGCAAGAGGATTTCCATCAAGGACACTCGTGCCCTGTTGAATGCCGCCCTGCGTGGGGACCTGCATCAGAAAGGCGCTGAGTACGATCTGCATCCGGTCTTCAACCTCAAGATGCCCAGGTCCTGTCCAGAGGTGGACAGCTCGATCCTGAACCCCAGGAACTCATGGGCGGACAAGGAGGCTTATGACACGGCGGCTGACAAATTGCGCGACTTGTTCCGCACCACCTTTGAGTCCAAGGGCTTCGCGGCTCTGGGCATAGAACCGGTGATGTAGCATTGAGTCTCTGGATGAGTCTATGAGCGATACAGCCAATGAGCATTACATGAGGGGCATGACCCTTTTTGGTGAGGGGGATCACCCTGCGGCCGAGGAGGCCTATCGACAAGCCCTCGAGGTTCAGCCCAAGTGGACCGAGGCCATGCACGGTTTGGCCATGACCTTGATGCACCAAGGGCGGCTCGAAGATGCAATCACGGTGGGCAAGGAGATTACCGAGATTGATGGAGAAGACCCCTTCGCCCATACCAGCCTTTCGATTTTCTATCAGCGTCAGTCCGCGATAGCCGAAGAAAAGGGCGACAAGCAGGGTGCCCTGGACTTGATCGCTGAGGCGGAAAAATCTGGGGCACAAGCGCGCCTGCTCTCTTGGAAACAGGAGTTGCGTACCAACCCGGAGGCGCCCAAGCCGGATCTGCCAGAGGGCATGGACGTGATCCAGTAGGCGTAGCAGCGGCAGCTACTACTCTTCTTCAGATTCCTCGTCAATTCCGAGGGTCTTGCGGCCTTCCTCAGAGATCAGGTGCGGACCCCAGACCGGCTCCCACACGATTTCGACCTCGGTTCCTGTGACCTTGGCCATGCCGTTTACCCGGCGCTTCATGACCTCCGGGATCGTGCGCGCCTCGGGGCAGGATTGGGAGGTCAGGGTCATGGTGATCAGCACATCCTGGGCGTCTGACACCTTGACATCGTAAATCAGGCCAAGGTCGACAATGTTGACCGGGATCTCAGGGTCGAAGACTTGACGTAGTTCGGTGTAGACTTCTTCGGGTGTGGGCATGGCTGTTTCTCTGTGCTTGATTGAAGCCCGTGGATCCTATCCTTTAGGGGGAGTCCTGCAGGCGAGTCTCTCGGTCAGTATCATGGGACACCTGTGATTGCCTACGAAGGAACCCTCTTCAGACCCCCGTCTGAGGCCAACAGTCTGATCCTGCAGGCCACCATCGGCTGCTCCTACAACCAGTGCACTTTCTGCGCAATGTACCGGGAGAAGCGGTTTCGGGTGCGTCCCATGGACGAACTGCTGGCAGAGATCGAGTGGGCGCGTCAGTCCATGGGACCCGTGCACAAAGTGTTTCTGGCAGATGGAGATGCTCTGGTGGCCAAGGCGCGTTTTCTCGCCGAACTCTGTGATGTCCTGCGTGAGGCTTTTCCGGATCTGCGCCGGATCTCCTGTTACGCCTCGCCCCAATCCCTGGCGATTCGAAGCGTGGAAGAGATGACCATGTTGCGGGAAAAGGGCCTGACCCAGTACTACCTGGGTATCGAGTCGGGCCACGATCAGGTCCTCAGCGATCTCGCAAAAGGAGTGGATGCAGAAGAAATGATTCGCGTGGCCAACAAGGCCCACGAGGCGGGCGTTGTGCTGTCAACCATGATCCTCCTGGGCGCAGGTGGGCGTCAGCTCTCTCAGGACCATGCGCGGGAGTCCGCGCGGGTGGTCAACGCCATCCAGCCGCGTTTCCTCTCGACTTTGGTGATGATCCCAGTGGAGGGTACGCCCCTTGGTGATCAGGACGCCCGGGGCGAGGTGGATGAGCTCAATCCGGTGGAACTTGCCGCCGAGTTGCGCGAGTTGATCCTAGGTCTGGAATGTGAGGCGACGATCTTTCGCTCCAACCACGCCAGCAACACCTTGACCCTGGCTGGAGTGCTGCCCAAGGACAAACAGGCCCTGCTTGGGATTCTCGATGAGACCCTGGCCCATCCCAGCAGCGCCCGTTTTGTGCCCCGCTGGCGACGGGGTTTGTGAGTCCACGCGGCAGTTCATGCAAAACCCTTGCGTGATAGACGGCCTGAGGGACTGTGGAAACCGTGGCTTGAGGGCACAATGGGCGCTCCCCGATAGCCTCTTTCCTTCAGCATGACCTACTCTTCTCCCCGGCGGTCTCTTCTTGACTGCACGCTTCCTTGGGCTGCCCTGGCCGCCCTGTTTCTGACCGCCGCCACCGCTGCCCAATCACCGGCCCGCAATCCGACGCCTCTTGCCATCAAAGATGTCACGGTGGAGGGTCGCCAAGGAAACTTCACACTGTTGTTGCGCGATGGGCAGATCGTGAAAATTCAGGCCGCAAGTGAGGACCTGCCCGCAGGCTACATATCTTTGGAGGGCGAGGGCCTGCACGCGGCGGCGGCGTTCATGGACGCTAGCGCGGAGGCGGGACTGGGTGAGCACACGATCATCACCGATCAGGATCAACCCCTGGACACGGGCGCTGGCGTGCGCATCGAAATGCGGCGTGCCAACCGCAAGGGGATCGACCCCTCCTGGCTGGCGTCTTCGGCCGTGAGCCTCGATGAGAACAAGGCCAGGCTCTGGCCTGAATCGGGTTTCAGTTCTCTTGTGGCCGCGCCAGCTGGTGAGTTGTTGGCGGGCCAGAGCTGTTTGTTGTTGGCGCGTGGGGTCGCAGCTCGGGATCAGGTCTTGACCACGCCGGTATTTCAGCATGCTGCCTTTCGTGCCAGCGGCAGCGGCTATCCCTCGACCTTGATGGGCTATCACGCCCAGTTGCGTCAGTTCTTCTATGACGCTGAGCGTCATCGTGACTTGCTGCAAGCTCATGGATTGAACAACTCGGGCCCCCGACCACCCCATGATCCAAATCTGGAAGCAGCCTGGCCTCTGCTTGATGGACGGCAGACCATGGCTTGTGCGGCGGAGAGTGCGCGGGATGTACACCGTTGGTTGAAACTTGCGGATGAGTTTGGCCTGAAAATCGTGATCGTGGGTGGACGGGAGGCCTGGAAGATGGCTGAGCAGCTCAAGGCCAGCGGAACGGCTGTGATCTTGACCCTCGATTGGCCAGAAGAAGTGGATGATCCCCGCGAGGACGAGGACGAGGACGAGGACGAGGGTAAGGAATCCAAGAAGGAGGAGTCCCAGGAGCCTGAGCCCGAGACACCCTCCCCCAACTGGGAATATGAGGAGCCCGTTGGGTATCAGCTAGACAAGCGCCTGCGCTGGGAAGAGATGCGCGACAGCGCTATTCGTCTGAGTGAAGCGGGAGTCGTCATTGCTTTTGGCAGTGGTGGTGACGGCGCCAAGCAACTGCTCAAGCGTGTGACCGAATTGGTGGAGAACGGTCTCTCCCGGGATGTGGCCCTGGCCAGTCTCGGAACGACCGCCGCAGCCTTGGTGGGGGGCGAGCAGCATCTCGGCGGACTGGCCCCGGGCTCCCCTGCAAATCTCTGCCTTTGGAGTGCACCACCCCTGACCGAAGACGCCGCAGTGCGCTATGCAATCATCGACGGCCATCTACTGGAGTTCGAAGTCAAAACTTCCAGCGGGGAGCCACCTGCCGAAGGCGTAGACCTGACCGGTCGCTGGGCAGTCACCGATGCCGACGATGGGGAAGATGAGGAAGATGATCCCATGGAGCTGAACCTGATCATGGACGAAGACGGTTCGATCAAGGGCAGTGCCGACGCCATCAACCCCATGGACGGCAGCGAGTTGAAAGGCACGGTGACCGGCTCGGTTCATGGCGATCAAGTTGAGATCGAAATTGAATTTCAAGTGGGTCCACTCACTGTGATTGTGCAGATGGAAGGTGAATGGGACGACGGGACCTTCGCCGGTAGCTCTACCCTGGACCTGGGTGGGCAGCAACAAGAGAGCTCTTTTCAAGCCGCCCGCATTCCCGATCGGAGGATTCACTGATGTTTACCTGCTTACTGCTTTCTCTTGCCCCTCTGACTTGTGCCCTGCCACAGGCTGAGCATCCCTTTGAAACCGACGAGCAGCGCAAGCCCAGCTTCGAGGCGGGTTCGGTCTGTCTGATCCAAGGCGCGACGATTCACACCGCCACCGGTCCAGCCTTCGTGGGTGATGTACTTGTGCGTGACGGCGTGATTGCTGAAGTGGACTCTTTTATCTCTGCTCCCGAGGGGGCTACGGTGATCAACGCCAAGGGCATGCACCTCGCGCCCGGCGTTGTGGACTGCCACTCCCACATGGCCATTGAGCGCGGTATCAACGAGGGCACTCTCTCGATCACTGCCGAGGTCACCATCCGCGATTCGGTGGACTGTGACGACATCACCATCTATCGGGCCCTCGCCGGAGGTGTGACTACTGCGCGCCTGCTGCATGGGTCCGCCAACGCTATCGGTGGGCGCGACGCAGTGATCAAGCTGCGCTGGCACGCCAACAATGCCGATGAGTTGCTATTCAAGGGCGCGAGGCAGGGCATCAAGTTTGCCCTGGGGGAAAACCCCAAGCGCTCCAATTGGGGTGGAGACGGACGTTTTCCCGCCACGCGATTGGGCGTGGAATCGATCTACTACCGGGCTTTTTCCCGGGCCAAGCTCTATGCCCAGGAGTGGGCCGACCATGAAGCGGCATTGGCCGCGGGCAGGGAATCCCTCGCGCCTCGTCGGGACCTGCGTCTGGAAACTCTGGCGGGCATTCTCGCCGGGGATGTGGATGTGCACAGTCACTGCTATCGAGCGGATGAGATCTTGATGCTGGTGCGCGCCTGCGAAGCCTATGGCATCACAATCAAGACCCTGCAGCACGTGCTGGAAGGCTACAAGGTTGCGGTGGAGTTGGCCGAGGCCAATGTGGGCGCCAGCGCCTTTTCGGATTGGTGGTCCTACAAGGTCGAAGCCTATGACGCGATTCCTCAAGCTGCATCGATCATGCACGACGCTGGGGTATTGACCTCGATCAATTCAGACTCAGGAGAGATGGTTCGTCGCTTGTATGCCGAGGCTGCCAAGAGCGTGCGCTATGGAAACATGGATCGAGTCACTGCTCTGCAGTTGGTGACTTTGAGCCCCGCCCGTCAGTTGGGTCTGGGGGATCGCATCGGGTCAATTGAGGTTGGCAAGGATGCGGACCTGACTCTGCTGAACGGCGACCCACTTTCTAGTTTGAGCCGCGTGCAGTGGACCATGGTGGATGGAGTTGTGGAGTTCACGCGCCTAGATGGCTTTGGACTGGATGCGAGTCCTCTCAAAGCTAGCGCCAATGTGGCAGCCTATCCCGAGGGCTCGGACGAAGAGGTTTTTGCCAGGGTTGCCCAGGCTAGCAGCGGAGACGCGCGGCCCAAGGCGTTCGTGGGCGGTACGGTGCATCCGATTTCTGCTCCCGCTATCGAGGGCGCTACGCTCTTGATTCAGAACGGAATCATTCTGGGGGTGGGCACGGATCTGGATTTGCCAGAGGGCACCGAAGTGATCGACATGAGCGGAAAGCATCTTTGGCCAGGAATGATCTCCATGGGCAGCTTGCTGGGATTGCACGAGATCGGCGCGGTGCAGGCTACCAACGATGCCGCAGAGATCGGAGGCAACCAGCCCGACCTGCGCGTGTCTGCATCCCTCAACGCAGATTCCGCCCACTTGGGCATCAGCCGCTGGAATGGCATCACTCGTGCCCAGCCCACGCCTTCGGGTAGCGGTCCCATCAGTGGTCAAAGCGCTGTGATCGACTTGGATGGGGATACCTGGGAAGAGCTTCTGACCTTGGATCGTGACATGCTGCACCTGCGCTTCCCGCGTCGCAGCAGCGGGCGCCGTGGCCCCCACGAGGGTCACGATCATGGGGCCTCTGGCGCTTTCACCCAGGACGATGGTCATGTGCATACGGACCTCTGCGAGCACATGCGTGGGGGCGATGACTGCCACACTTCTGGTCGCCTGATTTTGGCTCCGCCCGTGGAGGAGTCCAAGGCCAAGGGCTACGACGAGAGCGCGCAAATCAAGAAGCTCAAGGAGCTGATTGAAGATGCTCGCGAGTACGGCCGCTTGGCAGATCTTGCCAGCAGCAGCGGAACCACAGCCCCCGAGATTGATCCGCGTCTGGCAGCCATGGTGCCATTTGCCCGGAGCGAGAAGACGATCGCTTTGCACGCGGAAGATGCCCAGACGATTCTTGACGCATTGCACTTTGCCGCTGACATGGACCTCAAGGTCGTGCTCTATGGAGTGCGCGAGGGCTGGAAGGTTGCGGGTCGAATTGCCGCCAGTGGAACCTCGGTCGTGATCGGCGGAGTCTGGAACATTCCTCGCGCCCGTCGCGACCCCTATGACGCTGTGTTTGCCAATGCTGCGGTAATGACCCGTGCGGGTATCACCGTGGCGATCTGCACGGCGGATTCTGACAACGAACGCAACTTGCCTTTCCATGCGGCCACCGCAGCCTCATTTGGCTTGCCCTCAATCGAAGCCGTGCGAGCCGTGACTCTCTATCCGGCACGCATGTTGGGGCTCGATGCTCAACTTGGGTCTTTGGATACGGGTAAGCGAGCTGATGTGATTGTGACTGAGGGACACCTTCTGGAGATCACATCACGGGTGACGGACCTCTACATTGATGGTAGGCGTGTGGATCACGATGACAATCGGCACACCCGTCTGGGACGCCGTTACAGGGCGCGCATGGAGCGTTTGCGAGACTAGTTTGGGGGCCAGGAACGCCTGGTAACCCTCAGATCGCGAAAAGCAGTACCAGTGCCAGACCCACCCAAAGCACGCGCCCCAGGGCTCGGTCGTACCGCGCACCCGGTCGGTGGTACCAATTGGGCGGTAAGATTGCAGGAATCTGTTCTTCTCTCATGGTTTGGGGCTCTCCTCTCACCACCTTCATAGGGAATGAACGACCGGTTTTTCCAGTATTTGTCTGCAATTAGAGCGCTTATCTGGTTTCGTATCATTCAATGTCTAAATAGCGATTTCCATGGACACAAAACAAATAGAGGTCTCCTGCCCCTGTTGCGAGGCCCAGCTTCTGGTAGACGTGCGAACTCAGAAGGTTCTGCGCCACGCTCCCCCTGCCCAACTCGACGAAACCGGTAAGCCCATTCTGGACGAGGGTCGCTGGGAATCGGCTGTGGGGCGGGTCTCAGACCGCAAGGGCCGCAGTGGAGACAGTTTCAATGAGGCCCTGGATCGCGAGCAGAGCCGTGAGAAGGACCTGGACGATCTGTTCAGCAAGGCCAAGGACAAGATTCAGCGTCGGAAGGATTCAGACGCATTCTAGGACCACCCTACTCGGGCAGCCAACTCAGGTCGGCTTCGGGTGATTTCCCGGGAATGGGAAATAGGTCGAAGATCGCTGCGATCCAGCGGTCCCCTTTTCCTGCCCGTTCGGGGTTTGCGAATTCCCAGACCCTGTTCCCGTCGGGATCCAATTCAAAGGCCAGGCCGCGGTTGCTCTCCACGATCAGTGTGTTCCCATTGCTGAGGCGATGGGCGGCTCCGCAGAAACGGCTGAAGAACTGATCCGGGGGTTGGCCCTTGTGACTCCAGATTTGTTTGAACTCGGGCAGCGTGAACTCACGCACCACAGAGGCTCCTTGGTTGCCGTGGTTGTCGAACAGCAGCAGGGTTCCCGCCGGAGTGGTCTCCGGTTCGTGGGGGGCCACGCCAGCTCTGGCCCTGTGCCAGACCACGCGCTCGGCTTCCAGATCCACCACCGCCAGGGCATCGAGTTCCCGCAGGCATATCAAGGCTTGGCCCGGTTTCCAGCTGGGGTGCAGCGCGGCCTTCTTGGAGCTCAAGATCTCAAGCGTGTTGGTGTGCAGAAAGTCGCCCTGATTGACTCTGGCCTCGCGCACCAGCTTGGCTGCTGGGGACTGCAGCAGCGCTTCCAGCACGGAAACACGATGCAGTTCCCGGCCACTCTCCAGATCCACCTGCACGATGAAGTCATCGACGATGGGTGATGAGTGTCCGAGGCGGGGTTCGATGGTCTCCTTGCGGATGAGGGTCCAAAGCCGTCCCTGTTCGTCCAGGGTCAGGTCGTGATGTGCACGCTCTGTGTAGATCCAGCGAGGTTTAGCCTCCAGATCCATGCGCACCAGGCCACGGCCCCCGAAGATCGCCAGCAGGTCTCCCTGGGGCAAGAGCAGCGCCCGCCGAAAGGTGTTTTGCGTGGGCCCGTCCAGGGCAGGTACATCTTGAAGGGAACGCCAGTCGCAGTGCCAGCGATGAAGCACCCTACCACTGAGAGAAATCAGAATCGCTTCAGGTCCATGTCCCGAGGTGTAGAGTCGCGGGGCTGCCAGCACCTGGTCTGCCATCAGTATCCGGACCCCGCTCGCCCCATTCGTCTCTTCGCTGCCACCCCCATAGCCGATGCCCTCGATGGCGAGCGAGTCTGCGGCGTCGGGATGGGGGCTTGACCAGGCTCCCTCCAGGCCCGGTACCCAGCCTTCTTGACGACCTTCCCTGGTACTCTCGCCGGGCCCGCAGGCAAGCAAGCCCAAGGCGGCGGCAAGGATCAGAAAGGTAGCGGTTTGAATGGGTGAGACTCGCACTTCCCCATTGTGCCAGTTGTGTGGGGGCAGGAACTTTTCGCTGTTCATGACCATCCCCGCAAGTGGGTCTGGATTCTGAGAGGCTGCAATTTTAGCATTTCCGAACGATGCCCAGAAAGACTGCACTGTTCGAACGCACCGCCGACCTGATGACCAGCGTGGCCTGGAAAGAGTGGGCGGGGTACGCGGCGCCGTGCAACTTCGATGCTCATTCCGAGCGCGAGTACTTTGCGATTCGGCACAGCGCGGGTTTGCTCGACTTGAGCCCTCTGGCCAAGTACATGGTTACGGGTGCTGATGCGGCTCGTTACCTGGCGCGCATCTGGACACGAGACATCACGCGTCTCAAGCCTGGTCGGGTGGCCTATGGTTGCATGTGCGATGGGGATGGCAAGCTGCTCGATGATGGCACCGTGGCCTGTCTTGATCCTGAAACATTTCGCGTGACCTCTTCGGAGGCCTGGTTGGGATGGTTCGAACGTCACAGTCGTGGGTATCAGGTCGAGATCGAGGATTGCACCGACAGGCTGGCGGCCTTGGCTTTGCAGGGGCCGCTCTCGCGCGAGATTCTGCAGGTGGTTACCGAAGTGGATCTCGACGCCATGCGATTTTTTGGTGTTGCAGCTGGGAGCATCGCCGGGGTCAACGGTTGGATTTCTCGCACAGGCTATACGGGCGACTTGGGTTATGAGATCTGGATCGCTTGCGAGGATGCGCTGACGGTTTACGACGCCTTGTTGGTGGCGGGCAAGCCTCATTACTTGGAGCCCATTGGGCTCGATGCTCTTGATGTGGCGCGAATCGAAGCGGGCTTTGTGATGCAGGGAGTGGACTACATTTCGGCGCAGCATTGTCTGATCGAGGCGCGCAAGTCCACGCCAGAGGACGCGGGGCTGGGCTGGACGGTGAACTTGGAGCGCGTTGGTTGGATTGGGCGGGAGGCTCTTGTGCAGGAACAGGAGCAGGGCCCCAAGTGGGGGCTGGTGGGGTTGGAACTCGACTGGGCCGAGATCGAAGCGCTGCACGAAGAGTACGGCTTGCCACCGCACCTGAGCCCACTGGCTTGTCGCAACGCGGTGCCGGTCTATTCAGAGGGAGGTGCAACTGAGAAGCCCGTGGGCCAGGCCACTTCGAGCAGTTGGTCCCCGACCCTCAAGCGTTATCTGGTGCTGGCCCAGGTGCATCGCAAGTACGCGGATCTGGGCACAAGGCTCAGCGTCGAGTACACGGTCGAGTTCGAACGAAGGACGATCACGGGGACCGTGGTGGAGCGACCGTTCTTTGATCCTGAGCGCAAGACCTTCACACCCAAGGCTGCACCCAAGGGGGCGTCCCGATGAGCGCCAAAGGTGCAGATTCCAACCCCTACGACGCGATTGTGGTGGGCGGCGGGCACAATGGGTTGACCGCGGCAGCCTACCTGGCCCGGTCCGGGCGAAAAGTGCTCGTGCTCGAGCGTCGACACCTGGTCGGAGGCGCGGCTGTGACCGAGGAACTCTATCCCGGCTTCAAGTACTCGGTCTGTTCCTATGTGGTTAGCTTGCTGCGCCCTTGGATCATCCGTGACCTGAATTTGAGCCGTCACGGTCTGCGCATCGTTCCTCTGGAATGTTCCTACACTCCGCAACTCGACAACCCAGGCCTTTGCCGGTGGCCGGATCCGGATCAGAATCGGCAAGAGATCCGTCGTCTATCTCCCCGGGACGCGGACAATTACCCGGAGTTCGGCAAGCTGATGGGCAAGCTGGCGCGTTTTGCCAAACCCTTCATCGATGAGCTTGCGCCTGATCCCACATCGCTTCGCCCTAGAGACCTGTGGCAGTTCAAACGCGCTGCTGATCGTTTCCGCGCCTTGGGTGATGATCTGGTCGCTTTGCAGCTCAAGCTGACCACCATGGGCGGCGTGGATTTCCTGCGCGAATTCTTTGAGTCCGATCAGCTGATCGCCCCCATGTCCTGTTCGGGGATTATTGGCACCATGTTGGGGGTCAACTCGCCGGGCACGGCCTATGTGCTTTTGCACCATTACATGGGCGAGATCGACGGTAGTTCCCGGGCCTGGGGCTTTCCTATCGGAGGAACCGGTGCAGTCAGCGATGCGATCGCTGCCAGTGCCCTGGAATTCGGCGCTGAAATTCGTTGCAACGCGCCCATTGCCAACATCCGTCTCAAGAACGGGCGCGCCACGGGGGTGATCTTGGAGAACGGGGATGAGATCGCGGCTCGTTCGGTGGTCAGCGGGTGTGATCCCAGCCTGACCTTCCTGCGTTTTGTTGGCAAAGAGAACCTGCCTGCCGATTTTGCAGCGAGTCTTGAGAATTACAAGAACCGTGGTAGCTCGGGGAAAGTGAACCTGGCTCTCGATCGCTTTCCAGAATTCGTCCAGCGTCCGGGCATCGGTCCCCATGTGCGTGGGGATGTGGCCATCGCCCCTTCCACGGAGTACCTGGAGACCGCCTATGACGAAGCCAAGTACGGCGCGTTCAGTCAACGCCCGTTCATCAATGTGGTCTTTCCCTCTTTGCTCGATCCGGGCATGGCCCCGCCGGGCAAGCACGTGATGTCCTGCTTTGTTCAGTATGCGCCCTACGATCTGGCAAGTGGTCCCGAGTCCTGGCCCGATCATCGTGAGGCCTTTGGAGATGCGGTGGTGGACACCCTGGCCGAGTACATGCCGACGCTCAAGGAGGACATTTTGCATCGGCAGGTCCTGTCGCCTTGGGACATCGAGCAGGAGATCGGAATCACCGAGGGCAACATCTTTCATGGTGAGCTCGGTTTGGAGCAGCTCCTGTTCCAGCGCCCGGTGGCGGGCTGGGCCCGTTACCGCACACCTATTGATGGCTTGTGGTTGGCTTCTTCGGGCGCTCACCCCGGCGGAGGGATCATGGCTTCGCCGGGCGCGTTGGCGGCGAAGGAAATGCTCAGGGCGGGAGCGGTCTGATGACTGTGATCGTCATTGGGGGCGGCCACAACGGGCTGGTTGCCGCGGCCTCCTTGGCGCGGCAGGGCCATGGGGTGACGCTGCTGGAGGGCCGCGGGAGTTTCGGTGGCGTGGCCGCCGGGCTACTGCACGATACGGACAGTTTTTCTCCGAACATCGCCAAGGCTCTGGACCTCGCCTCTCACGGACTTGAGTTTACCGATCCCGCGCCTGTCTTTGTGCCCTCTCGCGAAGGTCCTGGGCTCTTGCTGCATCGAGATCCCGTCCAAGCTGCCGAAGAATTGGGCACAGACGCCGAGGCCTACACCAACTGGTGCGCGTTCTTGAAGCGCGTGTTGCCCTTTGCGGCATCACAACTTGATTCTGTCGCTCCTGATATCAGTACCACCGGACCCTTGCTGCCTCTCATGCGCCGTGGGCTTGCTTTTCGGCGAATGGGCAAGACTGATATTCATGAGTGCCTGAGGATCGGACCCGCGTGTGTGGATGACACTCTCTCCGAGCACTTCCAAAGCCCACTTCTGCGCGCAGCTCTTTCTGCTCGGGCATT
The DNA here is from genome assembly GCA_012960475.1 of Planctomycetota bacterium. GTDB lineage: Bacteria > Planctomycetota > UBA1135 > UBA1135. Next base: position 19,113 of record DUBE01000043.1, on the reverse strand, counting down.
GCACGGCACCTGGATGGGACCGCGTTCCCCTTCATCCACGGCAACCTTGCTGCTGGGCGAAGCCCAGTCAGGTCAAGAAGTTGTGGGTGGCGCCTCCAGCCTGGTCACGGCTCTGGTCGCGGCATGTGAGAACTCTGGGGTTGAGCTGAGACCTTCTTGCCGGGTCAGTCGCATTCAAGTCAGTCAAGGTCGGGCGAAGGGCGTGACCATTGAGGGAGGTGAATCTCTCCTTGCGGATCGTGTGCTCTCCTGTATTGGCCCCAGGCGTACTTTGCTTGAGTTGGTTGAATCTGAGCACTTGCCCATTCGAGAAGCGGGTCAGATGGCCAATCTACGCCTGCGTGGGACTCTCGCCAGGGTCAGCTTGCAGCTCGCAGAGCCGATTGATTACGCCTGCCGCCCAGGCTTGCGGCCCAAGCGCTGCCTTGTTGCCGAACATCCTCTCGACCTCGAACGTGCTTTCGATCATGTCAAGCACCGTCGTATGCCTACTCAGCTACCACTCGACATCCACCAGACTGAAGAGGAAGCATCGATCTTGATTCGGTGCGCGACGATCGAGTTGCAAGGGGGCTGGAGCGACGAACGCCGCCAAGAACTGGGCGAGCTCACACTTGCTGCTCTTGAGCCCTATGTCCCCAACATTCGCGGAATCGCAAGAGTTACCCGCATTCTGACCCCCGCCGACATCGCTGAAGAGTTTGATCTTGAGGGAGGCCATGAGATGCACGGGGAACTCTCTCTTGACCAACTCGGGCCCATGCGCCCTTCCATGACCCTCTCGCGCCACGCCACGCCGATTGATGGACTGTATCTTGGATCCGCCGGCATCCATCCAGGCGGTGCGATCAGCGGACGACCTGGATGGCAGGCCGCGCAAGTTGTGGGAAGCCGCTAGGCTCAGTCATCCAGATTTGCCCGTCCAAGCCGCAGGCTGTTGAGCACGACACAGATGCTGCTCATGGCCATGGCAGCGGCGGCGAATGGTGGTGGCAGATCGGGACCGCCGAAGACCGTAAGGAGGCCGGCTGCGATGGGCAGACCTAACAGGTTGTAGATGAAGGCCCAGCCCAGGTTTTGAATGATCGTGCGCCTTGTCAGGCGTGAAAGGCGCAGGGCGCGCAAGAGACCCGAGAGGTCAGAGGACATGAGGGCCAGATCTGCGGACTCAAGCGCCACATCAGCACCGCCGCCCATGGCCACACCCACGCTGGCGGCGGCCAGGGCTGGGGCATCGTTGATGCCGTCACCTACCATGATCGTGCCTCGGCCCTCGGCGCCGAGTTCGATGAGCAAGTTGGCCTTGCGCTCGGGGGATGCGGAGCCTTCAAAGGGAATTCGTTCCAGGTCGAGAGCTTTGAGCAAGGCGCCTACCGCCGCCGGGTCGTCGCCGGAGGCGATTTGCACCTGCAGGCCTTGGTCTTCCAGAGCGGCCAGTACCTCGGGTGCTTCCTTTCGTGGCCGGTCAGTCAGGCCGATGGTGGCCACCAGTGTGCCGTCTTCCTCCATCATCACCGGGGTGCTGCCGATGGCGCGCAGGGGCTCGCAGAGTTCATTGACCCAGGCGGCTTTGTGACCGCGCTGAATTGTGGCTTTGGGACTGCCAATCCATACTCGGCGGCCAGTTACGAGGGCGCTGACTCCCAGGCCGGGCTCCGCTACGAACTGGTCGCTGGGCAAGATCGGCAAGCCCTGTTCCCGAGCGGCGCGCACAAATGCCTGGGCCAGGGGTTGTTCGCTGTTCTGTTCAACGGACGCGGCGCGGGCCAAGAGGCCTTTTTCATTGGCTTTGGGATCGACGGGTACGAGGGATCCGAGTTCCGGTTCTCCCAGGGTCAAGGTGCCGGTCTTGTCGAGCACAATCACCTCGGCCGCGCACAGCCGCTCCAAGGCTGAGGCCTGGCGCACGAGGACTCCCGCCCGCGCCCCTCGGCCTGATGCCGCGACCACCGCCATGGGAGTTGCCAGGCCCAAGGCACAGGGACACGCGATGACCACAACGCTGATGGCGCGTCCGAGGGAATCGCCCAGTGGCGCGCCGCCCAGCAACCAGCCAACGAGCGTTACCAGCGAAATCAGCAATACCGCTGGCACAAAGAATGCACTGGCGCGATCCGCCAGTCGCTGTGAATCAGCGCGCGATGCCTGGGCTTCACGCATTGCTCGGGTGATCCGTCCCAGGGCGGATTCTGCACCCACTCCCTCTGTGATCACCGTCAGAGCACCGGTGCCGTTGATTGCGCCCGCGTGCACGCGCTCGCCAGGGCCTCGTTCCTGAGGTAGGGGCTCGCCCGTGAGCAGGGATTCGTCCAATGCCGATGTGCCGATCAACACAACTCCGTCCACGGGGACACGCTCCCCGGGGCGCACGAGTATGTGCATACCGGGTTTCAATTCCTTGAGGTCTATGTCTTTGACTTCATCTTCCTGGGTCACATGGGCCACAGTTGGCGCGAGCTTCATCATCATCGCCAGCGCATTGCCTGTTCGTGCTCTTGCGCGTGATTCCAGTACACGCCCTAGCAGCACAAAAGCCAAGATCATGGGGCCCGCATGGGCGTGATGCCCGGCGCCGCCAAGCAGGTTGGGGGAGAGAACCTCTATCACCGCTGCGCCAAAGGACGCCAGGGCTCCGATGCCTACCAGGGTGTTCATGTCCGGTGCACGAAGACGCGCAGCGCGCAGCCCGTCGGACAGGATGCGTTGGCCACCAACAAAGACACCGGCTCCTGCGCTTATGAGCATCCAAGCTCCATGGATGTGATACCAGGAGAGCCCAATGGTCAGAAGAGCAGAGGCGCCTGCGATCCACGCCCCGCGCGCCACACGGCTGCGCTCGTTGTCTTCCATTTTTTGTGCGAAGGCAGTTGCGCTATCCGCATCATCCTCGCTCAGGGCACCCGCTGGAATCTCATAGCCGCCCCGGGCCAGGGCCTTGTTGATAGCCTCGATCGTTGCCTCGGGCAGCAAATCCAGACTCAAGGATCGGGCGCCGAAACTGACCCTCGCGGCTTCAACTCCGGGGACATCCTGCAGCAAGTTCTTTGCGGTCTGGGCACAGGCCTGACAGGACAATCCTGCGATGGGAGCCTGGATGCGGCGGATCTTTTGCTCTTCTGACCCGATTCTTCGATTCTGGTGTTGGCGCGTGGCCTGCTCTTGAGGTTCCATGTGCTCTCCCATGGGTCAAAGCCGATACAGAGCCGTCAAGGCATACAATAATGAAGAGTTCATGAGCTCCACGGATGCTCGTTCTCTGCGCATCTTATCCGAGTACATCGAGCCCGAATCCCGATTTCGCGAATTCGGGATCCAGGACACGATCATCATCTTTGGCAGCGCCCGTTTGCGCTCCCAGGAGGACGCGGAAAAGGACCTGGCCGAGGCCAAGGCTGAAGGCGGGGATGTGGTGGCCGCTGAGCGCGTGCTGCGCAATACCAAGTATTATGCGGCTACGCGGGATCTGGCCGAGCGACTGACTCACTGGTCCAAGAACCTTGAGGGCTCCGATCGACGCTTTGTGATTTGTTCCGGCGGAGGGCCTGGCATCATGGAAGCCGCAAACCGCGGAGCTTCGGACGCCAAGGGTGAAAATATCGGGCTGAACATCTCCTTGCCCTTCGAGCAGCACGACAACCCCTACATCACCCGTCGACTGTCAATTGAGTTTCATTACTTCTTCATGCGCAAGTTCTGGTTCAGCTACCTGGCGAAAGCAGTGGTGGTCATGCCTGGTGGCTTCGGAACCCTGGATGAGTTCATGGAGATCCTGACTCTCGTGCAGACCGGCAAGATCAAGAAACGCATGCCCATTGTGCTCTTCGGCAAGGAGTTCTGGAACAAGGTGATCAACTTCGAGGCCCTTGTGGAGTTCGGCACTATCAGTGCCAGTGACTTGGACTTGTTCCTGGTCACGGACTCGGTGGACGAAACCTTTGATTATCTGACCAAAGAGCTGTCCAAGTACTCGGTCGAGGATCCTGGGCCGCACCTGTAGTTCTCCCACGGCGGGGCACTTTGTGCATCACAATTTCAATTGGAGCCTGCTGAGGGATCGCTGACACCGTATCTTGCCCTGATGGAACTTCTGCAAGTGGAAAACCTGGTCAAGGACTATATCTCTCCCGAGGGTGAGGTGCAGCGGGTCCTGTCCATCGACCGCTTTGCACTTGCCTCGGGCGAACAGGTGGCGATCAAGGGCTCCAGCGGCTCTGGCAAGACCACTTTCCTGCACATCGTGGCCGGAATCCTGACAGCGGACAGCGGTAGGGTCTGCTTCGATGGGAATGAGATCACCCATCTCAGTGAGTCCCGGCGCGATCAGTATCGCGCCCGGGAGCTGGGTTATGTGTTTCAGTCCTTTCACCTCCTGGGCGCCTACAGTGCCCTTGAGAATGTGACCCTGGGGGCAGCCTTCGGTTCCGGTGGAGATCCCGGTCTGGCTAGGGAACTGCTTGAGACCCTGGGACTCGGGCACCGTCTGCAGCACCGGCCGCACCAGTTGTCCGTTGGGCAGCAGCAGCGCGTGGCCCTCGCTCGGGCCCTGGCTGGGCGTCCGCGCATGGTGTTGGCAGATGAGCCCACGGGAAACTTGGATTCGACTCACGCGCAGGAAGCTCTGGAGTTGTTGTGCAGTCTGTGCCGTAAGCAGGGCGCGGCTCTGTTGCTCGTCAGCCATGATCCCACTGTGCTGGCTGCCTTCGACCGGCAAGAGGACTTTGCTGTGCTCAATCGGACCGTCAAGGCGGTGGCTCCATGAAGAGCTTGCGCGCCTTGCTGTTGATCGTGCGTCGCTCTCTGCGCAAGCATGCGCTGTCGACTACTGTGACCGTGGTGTCTGCGGCCTTGGCCAGCGGGCTGGTGATGGCGGTCTTTGCGGTGGCGGCCCAATCCCGTGCGGCCTTTGCCGGGGGGCCTGTTGGCTTTGATGCGGTTCTGGGAGCGCGCGGCAGCGCGACTCAGCTCGTACTGAACACCGTGTTTCACCTGGAAACTTCCCCGGGCAACATTCCCTGGACCCTTTACAAAGAGGTCAGCGAAGACAGCACCGTGGAACTGGCGATTCCCTATGCGGTAGGCGACAACTACCGCGGCCTGCGAATCGTGGGAACGACGAGTGAGATCTTCACCAAGTTCGAGTACGTCAAGGGCCAGAAGTTCGAGTTTGTCGGCCATGGCGAACCCTTTGATGAGACCCTGCGCCAGGCCGTGGTTGGTTCTGAAGCGGCGCGCATCAGCGGCCTGAAACGGGGCGATACTTTTCAGCCCTCCCATGGGGTGTTGGAGTTCTCTGCTGTGCAGCATGATGAGCGCTACGTGGTCAGTGGCGTGCTCGAGCCCACCAACTCTCCATCGGACCGGGTGATCTGGATTCCCATCGAGGGCATCTTTCGCATGGGTGGTCACATTCTGCGCGGTACGGGTGAGAACTTTGAAGCTGAAGCCGGGGCCACCATCCCTGACGAGCACAAGGAGGTCTCCGCGGTCATGCTCAAGTTCAAGGCGCAAATCCACGGGCTACGAATGGAGAACCGGATCAATCGCCAGGGCAAGGTGGCAACATTGGCCTGGCCCATCGCCAATGTGGTGGCTCAGTTGTTCGAGCGCCTCGGTTGGGTCAACCGCATTCTGGAATTGGTGGCCTATCTGGTGGTGGTTGTGGCGGGCGGCGGCTTGCTCTCCAGTATCTACAACACCATGAACGAGCGGCGGCGTGAGTTCGCGATCCTGCGTGCCCTCGGTGCCAGGAGGCGTACGGTATTCTCGGCCATCGTGTTGGAGGCCATGACGATTTCGGTATTGGGGTCGTTGCTTGGATATTTGGTCTACGGCGCGATCATGGTCGTGGCCGCGTCGATCATTCGCGAGCGTACAGGCGTTGTGCTCGATACCTTTGAATGGCACTCTGCGTTGGTACTAACCCCTATCGCCATGTTGGTGGTGGGCGCGATTGCGGGCATCCTGCCTGCTCGCAAGGCTTATGCCACGGATGTGGCCAGCACCCTTTCCGGAAGTCTATAGAGATGCAACGAATCGATCTTGTCCTGAGTCTGCCCCTTTACTTTTTGTTGGGATCCTGCGGCGGTGACGCCCACGATCATGATCACGATCACGGGACTGGCGAGGCGGCCCATGGGGAAGTCGGCCATGAACATGTGGCGCCCCACGGGGGGGCGCTGGTTCCCATTGCCGATGGGACTGCAATCATCGAGGTGGTCTTGGACGGGGAACAGGGGGAACTGACCCTCTTCCTGTTCGATAGCTGCGCGGAAAAATCCCTGCGATCCGATCTGGCCTCCATGACTCTTGTTTGTAAGGACGAGATCTTTGAGCTGGCTGCGCGGGCCAGTGGTCTTACGGGTGAATCCGTGGGGGACACCTCGGAGTTTGGCCTCGTTGATGAACGCTTGAAGGGCCGTGAAAGCTTGTCCGGCAAGCTGGCCCAGGTTTCTCTGCTGGGCAGTACATTGACTGATGTGGGCATCGAGTGCCCTGTGCCTGAATAGTGGAACCAGTGAAGCACGCACCTGGGGTTTTTTGTTGCCTGATCCTCGCCGCTTGCGGTGGAGAAGGGGAACAGGGCCCCCAAGATCTGCCCTTCGCCGGGGGGCGGTTGGATGGGGCGCTTGATGGCATTTCAGCGGGTGTCGAAGGGGAGGGTTTCTCCCCTGCCGCAACTCAAGCCGAGAGCAGCAAGCCCAAACAACGCGTCGACAAGGAAACCGGCCTGCCGTTGGTGACCTGGAACGATCTGCGTCTTCCCGACGAGAGAGTCGACGATCTTGTGGACGCCCTGCTCTACCCAGAGTCCTACAGCGAGGAAGAGAAGGCCTTTCCGACGTACATAGCGGAACTTGACGGTCAGGAAGTGATTATCGAAGGCTTCATGATTCCGCTCGAATGGGAAGGCGAGCGCGTGCTCAACTTCATGCTGGTGGGCGACATGCTGGCTTGTTGCTTTGGTGGCGCTCCGGAACCCGACGCATGGATAGATGTGAAGATGAATGGAGAGGGCGCGGAGTATTTCGTTCAACTGCCGATCCTTGTGCGCGGCATCATTCACATCGAAGGGCTCGATGATGGTACGGGCTATGCCGCTGGTTGCTACACCATGCAGGCCACCAGTATCGAACTCAGTGAATAGAGCCAATCTGGCGCTATCGCGCGCTCTTGGTGGTTACTTCTCGCTGCAAAGGGCCAGGCACCAGAGGGCCATGCCGGTGCCGTAGCAGCGCCCGATTTCGTGGGAGTCGATGAAGGCCCCGTCGATCTCGGCCAATCGAATAATCTGTTCCCTTTGGACCCCAAGAACCACCTTCATACGCCGCTTGTTGGCGGCCAGCATGGCTTCCGTGCGTGCGTGCAGGTCGTACCAGAAGAAGAACCCGCCATAGGCGAAAGCGCGCGTGTGGTCGTCGTACTTTTGGGCCTGCAGTAAGTGTTTCTCGTGTTTCAAAGAGGCCGCCACCGCCTCTTCCAAGGATCGGGCCTCCTTTGCATCCCACAGGTTCAAAGCCAACTCTCCAAGAGGAATGCGCCCTACTCCTCCTTCGATGGAAGCCCGGGCCTTGCGCCCTGCGCGTACATTGCCATAGGTATAGGCACCTTCATCCGTGCGGCAACGCAAGAGAGCGCTGACTCCCCTGTGTGCTGCTCTCTCAAGGCCCGCTACCTCGATGTGACGATCTCTGATGCAGTCCAGTGCGATCAATCCTTCGGCGGTGACAAAGGGGTTTGAGTACTCGTGGGACCAGCTGCCGTCATCGCGTTGGATCTCAAGCAGGCGCTCGCCAATCAGCTGCAGGGATGGGCGCAGCCTTTCTGCATCCTGGGGCCGAAGGTCCAGCCAGCGGGCGAGGGTCTGGGCGCGGTAGGTGTAGGCCCAGATCAACTCATCAGTGTCGTTGGTGTTCAGGTTGCTTTCGTCGAGCAGGTAATGCAGGGCTCTGATCAGTGCTGCTTCCAGGCGCGGATCGTTTTTCTTGACTGTTGCCCGTTCCAGTAGGGCTCGCGCGCAGATCGCGCTGACCGCCACCTGGACATTGGGCAGTCCGTCTGTACCACCAAAATCATAGATGCTGTCCTTCCAGCCCCCGTCCATGCGTTGCATGCTCAAGAGATAGTCCACGCCTCGCTGCCAGAGTTGCTCTTCTGTATAGGCACCCTCATCGACGCGGGTGCCGTGCCCGGAGGGTTTGGTCGCAGCCGCATCCAGCTCGCCATAGACCTCCTGACCCCGAACAATGCCCCCATGACTTTCGATTTCCATGGCGGCCTTGGCGGCCAGAGGGTGATCCGGGAAACCGTCCCGCAGTTCGGTCCATAGGGTTCGGGCCAGGTCCTCGTCAGCCGCCCAAAAGGCTCCTGCAGCACGGAGGTGCAGGGCTTCTGCCTGCTCATTGGCCGAGAGCTTTGCGAAGGCTTCGCGGAATCCTTCGTTTGAAGCAATACCCGGAAAACCATACAGGAACTTCTGTCCCATATCCGGGTTCATCATGGTGGGCAGGCCATCCGTGCGTCCCGGCTTCAATCCTGCCATGCTGCGTAGACGACTCGCGTACCAGCCCGGGTGCAGGGTGGTGATTTCGCTCTCTCGAAACAGCTCCTTGCCTTCCGCATCCAAGATCAAGAACCCTGGCTCAACAAACGTGTAGCGCTCTACATCAAAGCGCTTGCATAAGTCTCTGCTCGGCACCAATCGCAGGGGCACGAAGTTGTCTTGGATCAATGCAATCGTGCGTGGCCAGGAAAAAGGCCCCGCCAGTTGTACATAGTCGATCTCCGCCTTGCGGTCCATGAACGAACCGCGCACGGTGGGCAGGTACCAAAAGACCGGGAGCTTCTCAGCTTCAGCCCGGACAAGGGCAGCGTCCAAATCGGTCTCCCATTGGAGCGCGCTTCCACAGCGCGCCGCCGCAGGACTCGGCTTGAGTCGAATGCGCTTGCCGGAGTTCTGTGCGGGAAGAGAAAACAGCGGACTGCAAGACAGAGCGACCAACAAGACCAATACAAAGAGCTTTCGCATGGGGAGCATCCTACTCTTTGGGCTCCAAGCCTAGCGCCGGAGGTCCGCCACACTTCCGCCCAGCACCGCCAGAGCTGTCCGCACGCGACGTAGCAGGTGCTGGAGGCGCGGGTCAGTGGATTCTCCATCGGGCAGCGTCGCGATCAGGGGCGCATAGCCCTCGGTCAGGGGCGTGGGTCGCAGATCAGGCACAAGGGCCGGGCCCTTGGCGATCACCAGGGCTTCGCTGTGGGATGAGGGGGTGCGCCTCAGAAGCACCTGTTCCAGGTCGCAGCCAGGGGCTCCGAAGAACCGCTTGCCCTCAAGGCCGTCATAGCTTGCGGCCAGACCTCTGACCAGTTTCCTGGTCGTTCCCGGTGGAAGCCTCACCACCGCCGGATTGCCCTGTCCCACCAGCAGACGGTCGTCATCGGTCCAACGCAGGAAGAACTCTCCCGCGCGACAGGAGCGCAGCTCAAGTCCAATGCACTCCAGCGAAATTGGGCCGCCCGCGGTCTGCCAGGAGGTCATGGGGGGAGGTTCTCCCTTCAATGACTCCTCCAGTTGTTCGATAGCTTTTGCGTTGGATGGTGTGGTTGGCTCCTTCCTGCTGTCGTACCCGTTCAGATCCAGGCCGCGTTTGCTCAAGGCACGGGAGACAGTGATGCGTGCCGAGGTTCCCGTGGGCCGCTCAAAGTACTTGTCCTCTCGCTTCAGCTCTTCCAGCAGATACCAAAGCACATCCTTTTGTCCACGGTCCAAGAGTGCAAGAGCCGCGGCCTGCCGCACCCGGTCGTCCCCGTCGAGCAAGTTTTCTTCAAGGACTTCAAGGGAACCCTCGGCCTGGCCGAAGCCCCGTGTCATGGCCGCGCGCACCTCTGCCAGGGGATCGTCCAGATGCAGTTGAAATGCCGCTGTCTCCGTGTCCCGGGGCTGCTCGGCAAGTGCTCGTGCCACACTGGGACGCCAGGGAAAGTCCCCATTCGACAGAGCCGGCCAAAGAGCTTCGCGCAACTCGCTTGATCGACAGAGTCCGATCGCCTCAATGATCGCAGGTCCCATGGCAGCGAGTCCCAAGCCATCTTCACCCAGCTCTTTCAGGATCCGCGCTTCTCCCGCCTGCCCCAAAGCCACCAGACGATTCGCCGCCTGGGGCCGAATCACTACGCGCCCATTGAGCGCGGCAGTGAACAGACGCTCGATTTCCTTGTCCGCGTCCTTGTCCTGAGCCGAGAGCCCGGATCCGATGATTCCCACCAGAGTCAAGGTCAACGAGAGCCGCAGCAGATCACCCACAAGACCCCTCACGGGAGCCGCTCGACCTCAAGCCGATAGAGGCTGGTAACGAAGCCGTCTTCCTTGACCTCGCCTACGCTGAACTTGCCCACCAGCGTGATGCGTCCCGGCGTGAAAGTCGCCACATCATCTGTCAGGGTCACATCGATGAAGTGCTGTACTTTTGAGCGTCCACATTCGCAGGACTCCGGTACGAACTCAAAGGACTCATCCCCTTCCAAAGTCCCGATTGCCATGTAGCCCACAAGTTGAACCTGCTTGCCATCCAAAGCCAGGATCTCGTCCGGCAGCTTCATCCCCGGTCTGTAGTCGACGCTCGTGAGCCAGTCGATGTTGACTTCGATGGGATCGTCGTCTTGGACCAGAAGTGTCGACACCTCCGGAACCCAGAGCTCCGTTGTGGCACCGCTCAGGGCAAGCACACTGCACAGGATCGATCGAATCATGATGCTCTCATCTTATCATCGGCCAGACGAGGCTGCCGGGGATCGCATTGTCAGATTCATGTCAGGGGGTGGGCTGTACGGAATCAGGTTCAAATACACCAGGTTCGGCGGAAGGGCTCGGATTGCATGCACAGAGGGGCTCGGTTTCACTTGCCCAACAGGATCTTCTCGATCAGCAGCTCAAAAGACTCCACCAGCTTCGCGTGTTCCTTGCCGGCGGCTGGGCCGGTGAACCCGGTGTGGATTGCCTCAATGGTGCCGTCTGAATTGAGGAAGAGGGTTGTGGGGTAGGCGCGGACCGCGTCGATGATCGGGAAGCGTTGGCTGGCCTTGGCCTTGCCAGAACTGCCCCCAAGGATGACTGGGTAGGGGATTTGAAGGGCCGCTTTCCATTTTTGTATGCGCGCGAGCTGGCCCTTCTGGTCGTCTCCGTGTTCAAAGGCGATGCCCAGGATCTGGAGTCCGCGCTGCTTGTATTGGGGGCTGAGGCGGGTGAGGAGTCTTGCTTCGTCCGTGCAGTTGGGACACCAGGTGCCGAAGATCACGATGACCTTGGGGGTGTTGGGCTTGAGCAGCTCCTTGAGGGGCGCGGGTTTGCCGTCGAGGGCTGTGTAGACCAGGTCCTGCAGTGCGGCTCCGGGCTTGAGGCTGGTCAGGCCGAAGGGATCGGGCAGTTCGACGAGTGGGTCCAGCTCTGCGGTCCAGACCTCGGACCAGGTGTCACCCGAATAGAACATGCCCCCCAGTCGGCCGTTCTCATCCATCTGGGCGTCGAAACGAAAGGCATGGGCTCCGTCGAAGCAGGAGAGGTGCAGGATGCCCCCTTCCCAGCTTCCCTCCAGGTAACGGTAGTCCCCCAGGGTGGTCAAAAAGGTGCCGAGTACACGGTGAGGCTCATGTACAAAGATGCCCACAGCGGGTTGTTTGTTTGATTCGAACTGCACGCGCCAGCGGCCTTCCACTTTGGGGCCGCTGCGGGCGGTCTTGCCTGCGCCGGGAAAGCGTGGAACGGCACCTTGGGTGGCGTGAAATGGCATGCGGGTTTCCTTGCCGTTGCCACGTTTTCGGATCCACTCGCCATCGAGGCGCACGCCTCCGTTGCGTACTTCAGCCACGATCCAGCTGTCGTAGGGCTGGCAGTGCAGGCGCAGGGTGAAGCCATCGTGCTGGGCCGCGATGGGAATGCGTTCGTGTCCGTTCTTCAGGAACGCGCGCCAGCCGTTGGGAATGCGCACGAGGTCGAATTGGAAGGGGATCGTGGTTCCCGGGGCGTCGAGCCAGGCCTGCCATGCGCCGGTCTTGGGCAGCAGGGTGGTGGGCGGGGGAATGGGCTCCTGGAGAGCAGGCACCAGGAGGGAAAGGCAGATCAGGGGGCTCAGCACGGATTGATTGTACCCCCTTGGGGCGACCTGACAGAGATCTTGGGGTAAGGGCGTGGCTTGGGCTGCTAGGCTTACGCTTGTGAATCACGCACTTCTTGCAGATTGCGTCGCGGGAATCCACTTGGGGATCGTGGCCTTCATCATCTTCGGGCAGCTGGCGGTCTTTGTGGGTTGGCCGCTTGGCTGGCGTTGGGTGCGCAGTCTCGCTTTTCGGCTGACGCACCTAGGGGTCATGCTCTACATCGTGCAGAACGCCGTGCGCGGGAAGTACTGCTTCTTGACCCACTGGGAGGGAGACCTGCGAGCCAAAGCGGGGCAGGAGGGTTCCGATGGATCTTTCATCGGCACGCTCCTGCACGACATTCTCTTTGTGGAAATTCCCCAGGACACACTCAACACCTACTACCTGATCTTCTTCGGTGCCGTGCTGTTTTCCTGGTGGGCGGTGAAACCGCGTTGGCGTGGCTAGATGTTGTGCCAGAGGGCCGATACCGCGATGCCGGCCCAGGCGACTTCCAGAGCAAGTGCCGGCCAGGTGCGTTGATACCAGCAGACAGTGGCGACTCCGATGGCGCCGCTCAGATTGAGGAGTTGGTGGATCGTGCCCTGCTCAAGGAGATTGTGACTTGAGGCGTAGAAAGCCCAGAGGATCGCCAGGGTTCCATACCAGCCAGCAATGTGGGCCCAGAGGGGGGTTTGCTTTTCTGTGGGAGGAGAGGCTTCGGGGGCGGGGCGGTCTGGATCAGTCATGACTCCAGTATTGCCTCCCGGGCTGGCCAAGGCACCATTGGAATGGGATGATGGCTCGCCTCCCATGAAGCCGACTTCCCCTCAAGACACAGGCCACCGCAGTGAGCATGAGTTTCTCATGCACGCCGCCGGGCATCTCAATGCCTATGGCACCCCGGCCCACCGCCTGGAGCGTGTACTGGGCAAATTGGCGGAATCGCTGGAGGTGGAGGCCAGGTTCTTCTCGACTCCCACTTCGGTGATGGCTTCTTTTGGCAGCGGCGGGAACGAGCGGGTACATATGGCTCGCACGGAGCCCGGTGAAGTCAATTTGGGCAAGTTGGTTGAGTTTGACGAGGTCCTGGAAGCGGTTGAACACGGACAACTCGATGTTCTGACGGGAATCGAACGGCTGGACCAGGTGGCCGAGAGCGGGCCGCGGTATGGGGCGAAGCTCGTGTGCTTGGCTTTTGCGGTGGCTTCGGCTGGGGCTGCGCGGCTCTTTGGCGGCGGCTGGGCCGAGATGATCGGGTCGGCGTTGTTGGGAGCGTTCGTCTACCTGACCTGCCGCGCCTTGGGGCAGCGGTCGGACAGCACCGGCACGGTGGAACCGATTGCTGCATTCATGGCTGCCCTGGCGGCGATGCTGTTGGCGCGTTTCGCTCTGGCAATGGATGCGCACCTGGTGACTCTTGCGGCCTTGATCGTGTTGTTGCCGGGGCTGACCCTGACAGTGGGCATGATCGAGCTGTCCACACGTCACCTGGTTGCGGGAACTGCGCGTTTGGCGAGGGCGGGGGTGGTGTTTCTCACGATCCTGTTTGGGGTTGGTCTGGCATGGAAGCTCCTTGAGGTGTTGATGCCGGGCGCCCTGTATGTGCCAGAGATCAAGCCCCTCGCTCCTTGGACTGCAGCGCTGGCGGTTCTGCCCCTGCCGATTGCTTTTGCGATCCTCTTTGATGCCCGTCCCAGCGAATGGCCAGTGATCTTCGCCGCTTCTACAACCGGGTATCTTGCCTCCGAGTTGGGTGCGTCGTACCTGAGTCTGGATATTGCTCCCTTTGTGGGGGCTTTAGTGGTTGGGTTGGTGGGCAACTTCTATGCGCGCACGGCAGACCGGCCAGCGCTGGTAGCGATCACTCCGGGGATCTTGGTACTTGTGCCGGGATCCATCGGGTTCCGGAGCCTGACATCGTTTTTGGAATCGGGGGTTGTGGAGGGCATGGACGGAGCTTTTCGCACTGGTTTCGTTGCGATCAGTCTGGTGTGCGGGCTTCTGGCATCGAACCTGGTCCTGCCTCCCCGCCGAATTCTCTAGGGGCAGCGGCCTTGCCCGCCACGCTTTTCGCGGCCCTTGGTCTATCTGCTAGAATGCCGCGTACTATGGCTGATCAAGTTGACTATCGCATCGAAGGGGAAGATCTTCAGGCAGTAACCATCATTCTCGATCCCAATGAGGGTATGCGTGCAGAGCCCGGCGCAATGCTCTGGATGGAGGATGGCATCGAGATGGCGACTTCCACCGGGGGCGGTTTGATGAGTGGCCTCAAGCGCAAGCTGTCAGGTGAGAGCTTCTTTATTTCGAATTTCACAAACCAGGCAAATGACCGTCGCGAGGTGACCTATGGAGGACCCCATCCCGGTCGTATCGTGCCCTTGGATCTGAGTAGTGGTGAGATTCTCTGTCAGCGGGATGCCTACTTGTGCAGCGCCCACGGAATCGAAATCACTCTGGCTTTCACCAAGCGCTTGGGCGCTGGGTTGTTGGGGGGCGAGGGTTTCTTCCTGCAACGCCTCAAGGGCGACGGCTGGGCATTTATGCACGCTGGAGGCCATGTGATCGAGCGCACGTTGGGCCCCGGTGAATCACTGCGGGTGGATACCGGTTGCCTGGCAGCCTTTGAAGCATCTGTGGACTATGACATTCGCATGGTCAAGGGAATCAAGAGCATGATCTTTGGCGGCGAAGGAATGTTCCTGGCGCACCTGACCGGTCCCGGGAAGGTCTGGTTGCAGACCATGCCCTTCTCGCGCCTGGCGCGTCGTATTGGTTCTGCCATGCGAGGCGGCAAGGGTGAGACCCGTCGCGGTGGCCCGGCAGGCATGCTTGGCGGACTGCTCGGTGGAGACTAGGACTGCGAGACGCAGAACCTCTTGCGATCGGATTCCGGAGTCAGGACTTGCCTTGAGTGACGCTCAGGCAGAAACAACCGCGCGCGGTGCTCAACTGTAGCCAAGCCCTTGGAGGGCTTTGTTCAGGGCGCCGCCTTCCGCTTTGGCCGCTTCGGCTTTGAGTTTTTCCAGGTAGGCCATCAGGCCCTCACTGTCGGGGTATTTCTTGATACCTGCATCGACCACTATGACCGCTTCGAGCAGCCCGTCGCTTCCGGCATTGAACAGGTTGCGCACCATGTTCTTGTAGGCCTTTTCCTTCAGGTCCTCTGAGCCAGCGATCTCCAGGAATTCGGCTCGGGCGGCTTTCACGTCCTGGTGGGCGCGGGCTCCGCAGCGGGCCAGGGCGATTTCGGTGCGCTCCGGGCTGTCAGGACCAAGGGTCGCAAGGGCCTGGTCGAAGTGACTCACCGCAGCCCCGTAGTCCCTGGCCTGGAGTGCCTTGGAGGCCTCCTCGCTGTGGTTGACGGGACCGCTGTCGCAGGCTGTCAGGAAAAGGGTCAGGGCGAGGAGGATCGGGGCTTTCATGGGCGGTGGTGGATTTGAAGGGGCGTGTCCGGGAGTTTAGCCGGGGCATGGGAGTCCGCAGTCAAGTCCTCGGCCCGGGGGTGCCTGGGACCTGAGGGAACCCCTACGGGGGAGGTTCGTTGATTGAGAGGGTGGAGCCTCTGGAGTTGGACCCCGTCCAGGGGCCCTCGCCGGGGAGACAGGCACAGGGACAAGCCAACCTGATATCCCTAAGTTATTGCCTGGTAATGGGTTAGGGCCTCCGGTATCCGATGACACTCTTATAGCACTCCACTAGCACTCCAATTAGAGTATGATATGAGTGTCAAGAGGGTGCTTATCAGAGTGTGCCCTTGAGTCTCGCCCCGTTTCTGTCGACCCAATTCACTCCCGCCCCCCGGTCCGTTTCCTGGGCCCATGGGGCCATGCCCACCGCCATGCGAGAGTCCAAAGTCACCATCAAGATCCCCCGGCCCCTCTACCGCCGCATTCAGCAGGTGGTGGACGAGTCGGGTTTTGATTCCGCCACGGATTTCGTTGTCTATGTCCTGCGGGATCTGATGGGCGAGGCCGAGGCCAACGCGGACCAGGGCCCGCCGGAATTCACCCAGGACGAGCTCGCGGATGTGAAGCGCAAGCTCAAGAACCTCGGTTACCTCTAGATCCATTCCTGTGCAGTCATGCACGGCCATGCAGCCCGGATTCACTGGGCCTGTCAAACAACTTCGAACCAACCCTTCTTCAAACACCCCTATTTGGGCAACACCTTGCCTGGGCACCCGCCCACCACAAATCACTTCAGCTATGAACACTACTGCCATTCAATCTCCCGTCCACGGCGGCCTCGCCGATCCCGTTTGCCGCATTGACGTAAACGCCGCTCAGGAAGGCCTCACAACTGTGAACGTCAATGAAGTGGACGAGACAACCCTTTATCGTATCGCTGACGGAACCCTGAGCCCCTTGAGTGGCCCCATGGGCAAGTCCGATTACGACAACGTCCTCGCCAACGCTGCCATCGAGCGCAACGGTCAGAACTGGGCCTGGACCATTCCGATCATCCTGCCCGTCACCGAGGACGAAGCCGGAAGCTGCAGCCCCGGTACAAGCGTTTCTTTGATCAACGCCAACGGCAAGAACATCGGCACTCTGACCGTGTCCGATACCTTCGCCTGGGACAAGGCCGCCTTCATCAAGGCTGTCTACCGCACCGAACGCATGGATCACCCGGGCGCGCATCTTTGGACCTCCGATGAGCGCAGCACCCTGGTGGGTGGCGAGATCACTCTCGTGCCTTTTGAGGACAACCGCTCCTTTGCCGGTCGCGTCATGTCTCCCGCCCAGACCCGTGCCCTGGTGGCCGAGCAGGGCTGGGAGCAGTCGGTTGCGTTCCAGACCCGCAATCCTTTGCACCGCGCACATGAGTACGCCCTGGTGTACGGAGCCGAGACCCTGCTGCGCGAGACCGGCAAGAAGACTGGAATCGTGTTGAACCCTCTCGTGGGCCAGCTCAAGGGTGACGATGTGCCCGCAAGCACCCGCATGGAGACCTATGAGGCCCTGATCTCCAATCGCCTGTTGGGCGAAGGGGACATGGACCAAGAGCTTTGGAATGAGAGCAACCAGAACCTGAACGATCAGCTGCAGCTGGTGGGTCTTGACATGCGCATGTACTACGGCGGCCCCGCTGAGGCCGTGATGCACGCTATCTACCGCCAGAACCTGGGCTTCACCCACTTCATTGTTGGGCGCAAGCACGCGGACGCGCCCTTCGACGACGGGACTGCGATCTGGGGCGACTTTGATGCCCAAGAGGTCTTTCAGAATCTGGGCGGTGGGCTTTCGATTCAAACCGTCAATGTGGGCTTTGCCGCCTACTTTGAGGAGATCGGTCGCGTCGGCCTGATGGAAGACAACAAGGAGAACACCTCGGTGTTCATCTCAGGCACCAAGGTGCGCTCTCAGTTGGTCGCGGGTGAGAACCCCGACCCTCGCATCATGCGTGAGACCACTGCCAAGATCCTGGTGGACTTCTACAAGGCCAAGGCCTGAGGAACTCTTTGATGGGACTGTTCGACGCGTTCAAGAAAAAGAAGCCTGCCGGTACTCGGCCGGGTCTTCCGCCGCGCCCCATGATGCGGCCGGGGATGGTGCGTAAGCCCGATCCCCAGGCTGAGAACAACCTGATCATGATCACGTTGGATTCGTGCCGCTATGACACGTTCATGGAGGCCGCGCCAAAGATCATTACCAGGCTCTCGGGCGGCAAGGTTGAGAAGCGCTATTCGTATGCGGGTTGGACAGCCCCTTCGCACTACAACCTCTTGACGGGGCTCCTGCCCCATACGAGTCCTGAGAACGTGTACGCGTCGGAGTACTACAAAGAGGATTTTTACAACTACAACGACCGTCTTGGGTCCAAGGACACCGACATCGATTTTGGTTCCATGGTCCCCGGCCTTTGGTTGCCGGAGTTCTTGCAGAACAAGTTGGGTTACGACACCCACGCGCGCGTGTCCCTGCCGGTCTTGAACCCCAAGACCGGTATCAACCGCGGGTTTGACACTTTTGAGTTGATGGACACTCACAACGACATGCGGGCCATGCTGCCCACCATGAAGTTGGATGGCCCTCGGCCGCACTATTACATGCTCAATGTGGGCGAAACGCACTATCCCTACGCCAAGCCCGATGAGGATTCGTCCATGTGGCCGCGCATTAGCGGGGTCAACGGCGTCTTCAAGAAAATGGCCACGCAAATCGCCGACAAGGCGGACAAGGCCGACGAGAAGTTCAAAGAGGACTTCCAGTTCTTTGACCAGGACAAGCTCGACCAACTCAGAGCCCGTCAGGTGGACACGGTCCGCTATCTCGACGGGGTCTTCGAGGAACTCTATGACATGGTTCCCAAGAACACGCACATCATCGTGACTGCTGATCACGGTGAGCTCTTCGGCGAGAAGGGCTACTTCGGACACGGCCCGATCATGCACGACAAGTGCTTCGAGGTGCCTTACCTCGAGGGCAAGATTCGTTAGATCCAGCAACTACTTCTTCCAACTTCAACACACTTCAACACCTTCAATCCAATGAATAACAACGGCTTCACCCTTTGGTTCACCGGCCTTTCCGGTTCCGGCAAATCCACTCTTGCGGAGTACATCACTCCGATCCTCGTCGAGCGCGGCACCCCCGTCGAGGTTCTCGATGGCGATATCGTCCGCACCAACCTCTCGAAGGGCCTTGGCTTCTCGAAAGAGGACCGCGACACCAACATCCGGCGCATCGGTTTTGTGGCCAACATGTTGGCCCGTAACGGCGTTTGTGCCATCACCGCTGCCATCAGTCCCTACACCGAAGTCCGCGACGAGTGCCGCGCCCAGTGCGAAGCCACCTTCGTCGAGGTCTATGTGGAAGCCCCCCTGGCCGTCGTGGAAGAGCGTGACACCAAGGGCCTCTACGCCAAGGCGCGCTCCGGCGAGATCAAGAACTTTACCGGTGTCTCTGACCCCTACGAAGCTCCCACCAACGCCGAGATCGAAGTCCACACAGGCGACGAGTCCATCGAGGAATCCGC
>DUBE01000042.1 GCA_012960475.1 Planctomycetota bacterium | reverse complement strand
CAGTGGATCCAATCAAACCAAAGCTACCTATGTGGCAGAGCGCAAGGTCAAGAAGAAACTCCTGAGTGATGTGACGCTCTATACTCAGCAGTTAGCAAATGCCTCTTGCCTCGCGGATGGTTGGTCTGCCTGGCCCATCATAGACGAAAGCAAGGTAGAAGGATTCCTGCATGATTCCCTGGCGGGCGCAAGGCTGGTTGGTACCTGCCTTCCACGTTTCGGTCCTGGCGGTGGGGGAGGCGGTGGCACGCCTGTTTTTGATGGGACTGAATCCTTCGGCCCATGTTCCTGCACCGAGGGCCGCACCGTCGAGTGCTCTTGGTATTGACCGTTTCGTATCCCGCAAACTGACCAACACTCACGCCAATCCCATGAAACCCTTCATCTTTGCGCTTGCTGCATTCGTCCTGATCGCATTGAGCTTGGTCTTCCTTCAAGCGGATCATGCGGCGGAGCCCGATAGGGCTCTAGATGCCGCGAGATCGGGCCCCGAGGTCTTGTCCCGCGAGCGCAAAGGATCGCCCAACCCTGAACAGGAGGCATCGCTCGCGCAAACACGGTCCAGTGGGGAGACCTCTGAAATCGAACTCTTGGTGATGGGAAACGTTGCCGGGCGGGAGGCTTCTCCCATAGGGGGTGCTAGGGTGACAGGAGCTCGGATGGGGTCCCTTGGTCCCGGGCGTGTCTTTGAACTCAAGACTGATTCAAGAGGCCGCGCGCTGATCCCAGGGCCTTCACCTGTACGCGTTAGAGTGCAGGCGCCGGGTCACCTGTCGTCGGACTTCGCGCTCGATGAGGGCGCCAAATCGAAGCGGGTTGTGCTGCCATCCATGGGACGTTTGGTGGTGAGGGTTGTGGATTCCGAGGGGGGGGCAAGGAGCGCAGCGAAGGGGGCTTTGCGAGTTGCCACTGGCTCTGGGCAAGGAGACGACATCCTGCCATCCTCTCGCCTTGAACAGGCTGCGCAAGCGGATCAGGGTGGAGTCCTGTGCTTTGACGGTCTGCCCCCGGGCGTGCCCATTGATCTTGCCGTCATGGCTCCTGGGTACAGCCAGGTCACTCAAGTCGAAGACGCTCTTTTGCCTGGGGAAGTGCGCGAACTGGTGATCACCTTAGATCTGCGCGGCGGCATGAGCCTGACGGTGCTGGATCAACTTGGCCGTCCGCTGCCCGGTGCGCTTGTCACTGCGTTTCAATTGAGCAGCGGGAGTGCCAGAGCTGTCAAGAAGGTGACCACTGATCTTGCGGGGCTTGCGGATCTGCGCGGGCTCAAGTCGGGCCGTCACGCTTTTGTCGCCACAGGGTGGGACAAGTCCGGGTCGGCTGTTTTCTGTCTTGAGGCCTTGGGCACAGCCGTGGCTGGGGAGCGGAGGGATCTGGGGATCTTGCGTCCCGCGGGCACCCCGAGCCAATTGCAGATGAACCTCACTGAAGTGGGTGTGGAAGCAAGAACTGTTCGGGTCATTGCGGGGGCAATTGCCTACCGGCGGGAGCCCAAAGAGGAGTACCTCGCCACCTTTAAGACTGACCTACCCATGGGGCGTACGGTTCGCCTCTGGACATCGGTTTCTGGAATGTGGTCGTTCACTCTGATGGTGACCCAAGCGGGGTCACCCATGCTTGACACAACGGTCAAATCTCAAGTGCGTGATGTGGTCTTGCCCACCGATTTGGTTGTCGACTTCGA
Source organism: Planctomycetota bacterium (assembly GCA_012960475.1). Classification (GTDB taxonomy): domain Bacteria; phylum Planctomycetota; class UBA1135; order UBA1135. Next base: position 1,417 of record DUBE01000042.1, on the reverse strand, counting down.
GGCAACGGAGCAATCCAAGCGAGGAGTGGTCTCCTACACGGTCCCTGCCTCCAATACGGATGGCGGGCCGAAAGCGGGTTTTCTGGCGCTCTTGTGCGAAGGGGAAGTCCAGATGGCGGCTGAGCTACAGGCTGAGGACAACCCGGTCACGGGGTTCCTCTACACGCGGAGAGAGGGGCGTCACCGCTTGATCGGATGCGTTGGGGAGGTTGCCTTCGAAGAGTGGGTGGATGTTCAATTCAGCGTCCCCCAGCATCTCGGATTGCTCAAAAGTCATCCCGCTACCTTGCTCACCTTGGACGCTCTTTGGCCCGATGCGTCACCCATGGAAGATACGCGCTTGGAGGTTGTGCTCGGTACAGGAGATGGGGATGAAGATGATCCCTACAACCCCTTCCGTGCGCTTCAGTATGCGGCGGGATCTTCATGGAATGGGGTGGCCTTGCCCCTAGGGTTGCCCGTGTCTCTGCGTTTCGTAGGCAAGCAGCGGGCCGCCACAATCCCCTTCGAGGCCATTGCCCCCGGCCGACAAACGGTGCATCTAGGGGTGACCAATCCAGATCGTTGGAAGGGGCAGGTGCATTGAATGGCGTGTGTCCCGTGAGCAGCCCCTTCGGCCCTCACGCGACCTTGGCAGGGAGACGAAACCTTCACTCACTCACACCATGAAGAAACTCAACCGCCTCACGCTTCCGCTTGCCCTCCTGCTCATTTCCCAATCCACTGGCCGAGCGATCGCCCAGAGCGCAGAGGGGTTTGATGGGGATATCTACTCGACGGACATTGGGAGTCCGACCGAGACCCAGATTGATGGGGATGGGTGTGAGTGGGAAGCAACGTGGGATGACTTGCCTACTCCGCTTTTTCGGACCTTTGGACCTGGCCTGCAGAGCGGCACCATGCCCTTCTGGATGTACTTTGGTACGGATATTTCAGGCTGGGAAGGGACTGGAGGCTCGGCTTTTGGACAGATTTTTCTCAGCCTCCAAGCCCAGGACAACCTGAATTTTCCTCTCAGCGCTGGCGCGCTGACCTTCTCTAGCGAAGAGTGGGTTAGGCTGAAGCGAATTGACCACAGCTCCTGTGGTTCAGAAATCGAGGGCACACTCAAGCCCAAATTTCGTATTTCAACGGCGGTCGCCAATGACGCGAGCCTTGCGGACGAGTATGTCGAGGTTAGCGGTCAGGTGATCTTGACCATTCCGATGCTCGAATTGGTGTCTAACCTGACCGGGGCAATCAGGCAGTCGGATTCAGGTTCGTCATTTGGAGGCACATTCAATGGGGCGATGCTGACCATCCCCATCCCGGTCCCTTCCAGTGGATCCAATCAAACCAAAGCTACCTATGTGGCAGAGCGCAAGGTCAAGAAGAAACTCCTGAGTGATGTGACGCTCTATACTCAGCAGTTAGCAAA
>DUBE01000041.1 GCA_012960475.1 Planctomycetota bacterium | reverse complement strand
CCCTGCGCATCGCCACCGGATCCCCGGATGGCCCTATCCCCATCCAGGCATCTTTCAGTTTCGACGCCACGAACGCAGAGGAAGCTGGCGCCCGCAACGAATACCTGATGAGCATGTTGCGCGGCAGCGGCGCACCCTTGGGCGAGCAGATGGCCTCGGGACTCTATTCCCTGGAGATTCCGATCCCGATGCTGGTAGGCATCGGCACCATCGGCAACGAGTTCGTAGTCACGGCGGGCACCGACAGCCCCCTGCCAGCGACCATCGCAGCCCCATCATTGCCCTATGACATCAGCCCCGACTGGCAGATGTCCATGCAGCTGGGCAAGCTCTACGAAATGATCGGAAGCATGGCTCCCGTGGGGAGTGACGAGGCCGAGATGTTCTCAATGTTCAGCTCAAGCCTGGGTTCGCTCAACTTCTCCATGGCCGGTGGTCATGACGCCGAACGGTCCTACACCACCCTGATTCAAGGGGGCGCAGCACGCATGGCCCGCGAGGCGAATGCCATGCCCTCCTCCGGCATCAGCGCACAAGACCTGGGCCTGATTCCCGCGGATGCCCAATTGGCGGTGCTGATGAAAGTCAACCTTGAGGCGAGCGTCGACATGGGCCTCAACATGGTCGCGCCGATACTGGAGCAGGCAGCAAGCCGCGAAGGAGACACAGGCATCGATGACCCCCTCGCCCTGCTAGCCCAGATGACGGGCCTCGATCTGCGCGCAGATTTCTTCCCCCACCTGGGGGAGACCATGGGCTTCTACATGTCCGACAGCACCGGAGGCGGCACCATGGCCTCGGCCGTTGCGATTGTGGAAATCACCAACGCCCAGGGCATGCATGACTTCATTGATCAGATCTGCGAATTGATGTCGCCAATGTGGCAGGACGCTCAGATGCACGGCTTGACCATCCAACGCAGTACTGTCAACGCTGACGGTGTCGAACTCAACACCATGACCTTCCCCGGCATGCCGATTCCCGTGGAGCCCACGTACGCTCTCATGGACAAGTGGTTGGTGTTTGGTCTCTCACCCCAGGCCACGCGCGCAGCGGTCTGGCAGATTCGTTCTGGTACCCCAGGTCTGCGGGACAACCCGCGCTTCGTGGAACAGGCCCAGGCCCTGAACGCTTCAGACAGTGCCATGGTGGTCGAGTTCTTCGACGCCCCTGCTCTACTTGCTGATGGATACACCTGGATGAACCTCTTGATGTCCGCCGCCGCCAACGGGCTGCGTACGGGTGGCTCCCCGGATCCGGGCATGCTGCTCGACCCCTACCCGGTGCTTGCGCAAGATGCCAAGGCCTGGCTTCAGGTGAGCACCTATGAGGGTGACGACCTTGTCGCCAGAGCGGCAAGTGATGCCTCGATGATGGTCAACCTGACAGGCTTGGCGGGCTTCATTGACCGCTCAGGGCTGATGATGGTTCTGCCCCTTGCATGGTTAACTGCGCGGGAGTCGGCCAGCACTGCTGCCTCTTTTGAAGCCTTCGATTACGCAATGCCTCCGGACGAGGTCGAGGCAAGCCACTCCCACTCAGACGCCGAGCATTCAGACCACTCTCACGACGACATCTGAGGGGTTGGGGCTGCGGCCCCAGCAGCTTCCCAATCGGGGGCCGGGAAGGAACTCTCCTTCCCGGCCCCCGATTGTATGCCCAGATTCGGACTGCTAAGCTCAAGCCATGTCTCTTCTCCTCTTGCTTGCGCTGCTGCCCCAAGATGCAGTAGCCCAAACCGACACACCGCTCACGGTCATCGACGCCACCCCCTTCGGATTGGAGAGAAGAAAACCCCACTCACTGTCACCCGCTGGAGCCCTCGGGGAAGGAATGATCATGGCCCGGGGCGAGTTGGCCTGGAAGCTGGATTTCAATGAACAGACCTACATGGGTCTACGCGATGGCACCCAGCAAGTGGGTGCATCCACGATCCTGAGCACCTGGGCAACCACCGTAGAGGACGCGCGCATGAACCGCTGGGATCTGGAAGCGCGCTATGGGCTCAACGATCGCATCACCCTCGCGGCCAGTCTGCCCCTGGAACATCGCGAGGTGACCTGGAGCGATGGAACCAACAGTGGCACCAGCACCAACGAGGGCCTCGGGGACGTTCACCTGGGCAGCGAAATGCGAGTGCTGGAAACGGAGAGCTCCCGTTTGACTGCAGGCTTGGGATTCTTCGCTCCCACCGGCGAACACAATCACTCGGGGCCCTGGGCGGGACAAGCGGATGTGCTCCTGCCCTACGGTCTGCAACTGGGCGGCGGCGCCTGGCAGGGGACGGCCCAGGCCAGCTGGATTCTGGATGGCGGGATCTGGACCCTGGGGCTGGGAGCCCTTGGAACCCTGCCCCTCAACAAGAACGATCAGGGTTGGGCTCGTGAGCGTTCCCTGATGGTGGATGCCTGGATCGCCCGGGGTTTCTGGACCAACTGGGTCATGAGCTTGCGTGCCCAGGCGTTGGGCTTCAGCGACGTACGCGGTGAGGCGGAAGGACTGGACCCCTTTCAAAACCCCATGGAGGACAATGGCCGGGTGGGAGGCGATCGCATCGATCTTTTTGCAGGCCTTGCGGTGGACTTGACCCCCGGACACGGAGTCGGATCCAACCGCCTGGAAATCGCGGCAGGCTTTCCTGTCTATGAGGACCTGGACGGGCCGGGTCTAGGCGCGGACTTTACCTTGCGCTTTGGCTGGCGATTGGGTTTTTGAGTGAGCCGCTGGAGTCGCTTGCTCGGACTGCTGTGGATCTGGGGGCTGACGACCTGTGGAGAGGTTTCCACGCCAGCCGCCCCCCCCGAAGCGGTCGGCATCCCCTCCTCTCTCCTGGCCCTGGGTTATGGCGACGCGGCCACGGGAGACCATCTGCCCGGAGTAAGCCTGCGCGCACCCGGGGCTGGTTCCGAAATCCTCTTGACCACCGACGGAGTTCAGCGCTGCCTGGCCATTGATCGAAGGGGCGAAATCGTCTGGAGCCGTGTGATTCCGGGGCGCAGCAGGGTGGAACTCTTCGCCCCATTGGAAGACGGCGGTATCCTGGCTCTCTCCACGGATGAAGGCCTGACGCGCCTTGCAGCCACAGGAGAGGTTCAGTGGCAGGTCGAGCTGGCCGCCCA